>OY781976.1:4040000-4746250 GCA_963677465.1 uncultured Desulforhopalus sp.
GAGTCTGGATAAGATATTGTCTTGATCTTAGTTACATTGATGAAAGTACCTGGAGTAGATGGAGTTCAGAGTATAGAGAGATTACAAAGATGTTACAAGGGCTCGTCAAGAGTTGGCTGTAAGTTTTTGTCGCCTGTACCCTGTCCCCTGTTACCTGGTATGGTAGGAGAACATTGTGGCCGCCTGAGAAGGTACACCGAAAGGAGTGCTGGAGGTTCCACAAGAGCTTATGTTGACACGAGTAGCGAAAAACAAGGTGAGAAACCTTGTCGCCGAAAGCCTAAGGTTTCCTGTAGTCAAGCTAATCTGCTCAGGGTTAGTCGGCCCCTAAGGCGAGGCCGAGAGGCGTAGTCGATGGGAAACAGGTTAATATTCCTGTACCATTTTCATAATGTTTGATGGTAAGGGGGGACGGAGAAGGTAAGGCCATCCGGGCGTTGGTAGTCCCGGTTTAAGCGTGTAGGTGGAGTGTTTAGGTAAATCCGGACACTCACAACACTGAGGCGTGATGACGATGTCTTTTAGACAACAAAGTGGCTGGTTCCATGCTTCCAGGAAAATCCTCGTATCTAGTTATGAATGTGACCGTACCGTAAACCGACACAGGTAGGCAGGTAGAAGATACCAAGGCGCTTGAGAGAACTCTGGTTAAGGAACTCGGCAAAATAGCACCGTAACTTCGGGAGAAGGTGTGCCTGCATTGTGATATTATTTACTAATTGAGCATAGTCAGGTTGCAGTGAAATGGGGGGAGCGACTGTTTACTAAAAACATAGGACTCTGCGAAGTCGAAAGACGAAGTATAGGGTCTGACGCCTGCCCGGTGCCGGAAGGTTAAGGGGACTTGTCAGCGCAAGCGAAGCAATGAACCGAAGCCCCGGTAAACGGCGGCCGTAACTATAACGGTCCTAAGGTAGCGAAATTCCTTGTCGGGTAAGTTCCGACCTGCACGAATGGCGTAACGATTTCCCCACTGTCTCAACCAGGGACTCAGCGAAACTGTAGTACCGGTGAAGATGCCGGTTACCCGCAACTAGACAGAAAGACCCCGTGAACCTTTACTATAGCTTGGCATTGGTTTTTGAGATAACATGTGTAGGATAGGTGGGAGACTTTGAAGTCGGCACGCCAGTGTCGATGGAGTCACCCTTGAAATACCACCCTTGTTATCTTAGGAATCTAACTGCGGTCCATGATCTGGATCCAGGACATTGTCTGGTGGGTAGTTTGACTGGGGCGGTCGCCTCCTAAAGAGTAACGGAGGCGCGCGATGGTTCCCTCAGGCTGATTGGAAACCAGCCGTAGAGTGTAAAGGCATAAGGGAGCTTGACTGCGAGAGAGACATCTCGAGCAGGTACGAAAGTAGGTCTTAGTGATCCGGCGATTCCGCATGGAAGGGTCGTCGCTCAACGGATAAAAGGTACTCCGGGGATAACAGGCTTATCTCCCCCAAGAGTCCATATCGACGGGGAGGTTTGGCACCTCGATGTCGGCTCATCACATCCTGGGGCTGAAGCAGGTCCCAAGGGTTTGGCTGTTCGCCAATTAAAGTGGTACGTGAGCTGGGTTTAAAACGTCGTGAGACAGTTTGGTCCTTATCTGTTGCGGGCGCAGGATATTTGAGGAGATCTTTCCCTAGTACGAGAGGACCGGGATGGACGAACCTATGGTGCACCAGTTGTTCCGCCAGGAGCATTGCTGGGTAGCTAAGTTCGGCAGGGATAACCGCTGAAAGCATCTAAGCGGGAAGCCCACTTCAAGATAAGATATCCCATGGTGTAAACCATCTGAAGGCTCGTTGTAGACCACAACGTCGATAGGTCGGGTGTGGAAGTGTAGTAATACATGGAGCTTACCGATACTAATCAGCCGTGAGGCTTATCCATATTTTTTGATCATTACTCTACTGATTACCCTACTATTCAATTATTGGACGACTCTTGGTAATCCCCTCTTTTTCGGGGGATTACCTTAGAGAAGTCTATCCCCTTCAGGGGACGAGATGACTAATATACATAATGACAAGGGGAAAACAAATGCTTCTCCCCTACCCTTACTGACCAGTTTTACGGCGGTCATAGCAAAGAGGATCCACCCGTTCCCATTCCGAACACGGAAGTTAAGCTCTTTAGCGCCGATGGTACTGCACGGGCGACTGTGTGGGAGAGTAGGTCACCGCCGTTTTATTATAGCAAAAGCCCCAAGCAGATTTTCCGCTTGGGGCTTTTGTCGTTTCAACACATAGAGTTTTCAAGTCATCGCTCCGCTTCTGTCCTCTCTCCGGTTCTATCTTGCAATGTGTTTTAATTTTTAATATATACCAACTTGATAAGCATTCGTACTAAGCTTTCTGTATTCTTCGTTTATCTCATATCCAGTGATACTGAAATCACACTTTGCGTCATAAGTATTTACCAGACAAATTCAATTAGCGTGACCCTAATGACCTCTTTACCTCTTTCGATTATCATTCTTGCTGCCGGCAAAGGTACCAGAATGAAATCAGATAAAGCCAAAGTGCTGCATGAAGTCTTTTACGCACCAATGGTGCATCACGTAATCGCCGCGACTTCGCCACTCTTTGCTGCACAAACTATTATGATAGTCGGTCACCAGAAATCCACCGTTCAGAAAGCACTTTCATCATTTGATGTGCAGTTTGTTGTTCAAGAAGAACAATTCGGAACAGGCCATGCGGTACTTATTGCTGAAAACGAAATAGATAGAAATTCACATGATGTCATGATCTTGTGTGGTGACACCCCACTGATCCGACCAGAGACCTTGCAGGAAATGTATGAACACCATGTTAAGCAGGCAGCATCACTTACCCTAATGACCACCGTTCTTGCAAATCCTACCAACTATGGCCGTATTCTCTGTGATAACAATAACAAGGTTCAGGCTATAGTAGAACAAAAGGATGCAGATGAGGAACAACTCAAGGTACAAGAAATTAATGCCGGCATCTACTGTGTCGAAAAATCATTTCTTTTTTCAGCTTTAAAAATGGTTGGCACCAATAATAGTCAGGGAGAAGTGTATCTCACAGATATTGTCAAAATCGCTGTTCAACAGGGTCTCATCGTTGAAAAATATATCGCGCCTACACCGATTGATGTACTAGGTGTCAACTCCAGGCTAGAACTTGCCGACGCCCAAAGTGAGTTACAGATGCGGAGAAACAGAGATTTGATGCTGCAAGGTGTCACCATGAACCAGCCTACGACGATTACTGTCTCTCCAGATTCTTTCATTGGCAAAGATACCATTATCGAACCAGGTGTTACTCTTTCCCATGGAAGCAAGATTGGCCAATCATGCAGAATTGAGCAAGGTTCTATTTTAAAAAACTGTCAAATTGGTGACAATTGCATTATTGGTGCATACAGCTGTCTTAGGAGTTGTGAGGTTACTGCCAATACGACCTTAGGCCCGTTCAGTACAACTGGCTCCTGACCCCCCGTAGTCTCACGTTTATTTCAAGCATACTCGGCTGACTTGTCAAATCAAAGATCTCTAAAAATCAAGGTGATTATCTATGACCGATTTAAAGAAAATGTATTCTAACATTTTAGGGGACAGCTTTCCGATGGATATGACCATATCTTTCGGAGACCAGAAATTAGTCTATAAAAAGAAAACCTGGAAAATTACCCAAGAAAACGGAACCGTCGATGAAAGGGGGATTCGATATGGAGAGAATCCCGACCAGCAGGCAGCGCTCTACGAGCTTGTGAATGGAAATCTCACCCTCGGTGACTGTAAATTTATTGAGCCTGGCAACGGTTTAGTATCCGCCATTAATGTCGAAGACATGGTGCAGGTTGGCAAACATCCTGGCAAAATTAATCTCACAGATATTGATAACGGGCTTAATATTATCAAGTATTTGATGGATAAACCTTCTTCCGTGATCCTCAAGCATAACAATCCCTGCGGTGTAGCCACCGGAAATAATCTTGCCGCCTCCTTTAACCGCGCCTTACGTTCAGATCGTATTGCCGCTTTTGGGGGAGCGGTGGTTTTAAACCGAGCGTGTGATATTGATACCGCTAAACTGCTTGTTGGCAACTATCTCGAAGTTGTGTGTGCTCCGGAATTTGAAGCGGGAACTCTGGAAATCTTAAAAGGATTAAAAAACCTCCGTGTTATTAAAATTGCTGATATCACCCGTCTTGCTGATTTTGAGAAATTCCGGTTTGTTGACTTCAAGAGCCTTATAGATGGCGGTATCATCGTCCAGCAGTCAGCGGTTAATTCTATTCGCAGCATAGATAAATTGAGTGCAGCAACCGCCACCTGGAAAGGCCAAAACTATAAATGTGATCGCCAACCGACGCAAAGTGAAATAGACGACATGATTTTTGGCTGGGCAGTGGAGCATGGCGTCACCTCTAACTCCGTGTTATATGTAAAAGACGGTTGTACTGTTGGTATCGGCACAGGAGAGCAGGACAGAGTCGGGGTCGCTGAAATTGCCGTTCACAAAGCATACAAAAAATATGCTGATATTCTCTGCTTTGATGCCCATGGCATAGGTTATGCCGATCTTGAACTTGCAATCAAGAAGGGAGAAAGAGATTTAGCCGAAATACAGGCAATTGACACACAGGTACAAAACGACCGTGCAGGTCTCCCCGGTTCAGTCATGATCTCAGATGCGTTTTTTCCCTTCCGGGATGGAGCAGATGTTGGTATAGCCCAAGGTATCTCGGCAATTCTTCAGGCGGGTGGATCTATGCGTGATTTTGAAACCATCCAGGCCTGTAACGAGGCGAATCCTCAGGTGGCTATGATGTTCACAGGCCAGCGATCGTTTAAACATTAAACAGAACGGGAACAATACGGATTTAATGAGTGTCTTACATTTTATTTTCTTTAAAAATAATCAGTAAGACACTACGGCTGAACTGCGAGACTCTTTTCGATCCCCCCGTGAGGGGTTCTAAGTACGTTTTTGATGCTCACATACTGCACCCGCGTTCGATAGCGCTCTGCGCAGACAGCAAGTGAGTCGAGTGTTACCTGGTGGGGATGGGCAATACCGATGCCAACGCCGTGTTTTTCAGCGATGTTTACCAGGTTTTCGAGCTGGCCACAGATTTCTTTCTCATCTCGTATATTGTCCAGAAAGATATTTCTTCTTGCACTTTTGACATCTTGTTGCTGCGCGATACGGAAACCAATACTGCCAGAAGAGGTATAGCTGTCGACAAAAGAAAGTTTGTGGCCACCAATATCCTGCATCAGCCTGGTCATTGCCATCACATTTTCCGTATACAGCGACCCCATATGATTGTTCACTCCTACAGCGTGAGGGACCTCTTCAAGACATTTCTCAAATTTGTCTTTCTGTACTCCTGGCGAATCGCTAAGGGTCAAAGCACCAGGGCCAGGGTCCCAGGCATTTCCTTTAGGTTGCAGTGGAAGGTGCAAAAAAACTGTTTTGCCTGACCTATATGCAATCCTCTCCATTTGTCTTGTAAAGGGTGCAAAAGGCAGAAAGGAAAAGGTGAATTCAAAGGGTAGTGCCAAGAACTCTTTATCCATTGATTCATGGTAGCCCATGTCATCTATAATGATGGCGACCTGAGGCAAATTACTGCTCACCTCTGACACCTCTCTTTTAATGACTATCTCAGGCAACGCTATCCGGACAATTTTTTCTTCCACCATCGGCTCAACGTGCCCTGGTGGATCAGACTCTTCAAAGACAATTGCGCTTTTAAATGCCGGCAGTATTTGCTGGGCGAAAACAGTCCGAAAGAAAATCACGTACCCCACAGCACAGACAGAAAAAAACAAGACAAAAAGTAAAAGCAGCACAGAACACAATCGAAGAAGGAGACGAAAAACCGATCCTTTATTCCTGGTTACTTTTTTACGAGTTACTCTTTTTTTGCGAACAATCATAGAACTACAAATTCAATATCTGAGAAAAGAGTGTTATTATTTTTGTCGGGTAAGTACATAGTGGGCAAGTCCCGTCAGTATATTCTGCTCGAAACCAGAGCTTTTCTCTGAAAAGATATCTAGCATGCCAACTGCTGTTTTAACAGCGTCTTCTGCTCTTTTCCTGGCCCCGGCAAAACCATGGTATTTCGATATAATGGTACAAACTTCTTCGACGCAGAGAGCTCTCTTGGAACTGTCTGAGAGAATTTGCATCAAGCGAAGCCGATCCTCATTATTAGCCTTATTGATAGCCAAAATTAACGGCAGCGTCATCTTGCCTTCCGCAAGATCGTTTCCCACAGCTTTTCCGGTTTTTCCTGAATCCCCCTGATAATCAAGAAGATCATCAATAATTTGATAAGCACAGCCCAGATGCACACCATATTCCCGTAAGGCCTTGACTCTCGCCTCATCTCCACCACCGTAAATGGCTCCGACTTCACAGGCAGCAGCAATAAGCAATCCCGTCTTGCCCATGATTGCCTCATAATAATCCAACTCAGACAGATTATGCTTCTCGGCATTTCTCAGCTGCATAAACTCGCCATCCACCATTCCGGTGGTTGCCTTACAAAAAACTTCCAGCCCAGGTTGGCCGGCATATGTACCGACAGTGGCCATAGAATGAGCATGCAGGAAATCTCCGGCAAGAATCGCTGCAATCGTTCCAAATTTGAGATAAACGGATGGTTTTCCCCGACGGGTTTCGGATTTATCAATTATATCATCATGAAAAAGAGTCGCCGCATGCAGGTACTCAAAGGCAGCACCGAGCCGGTAAGCATCATCGTCCCTCTTGCCGCACAGCCTGGAGGCAAGAATTACCAGCAGCGGTCGAATACGTTTTCCTCCATTGAAGAGTCCATATTCAAGAACCTCCAGAAGCAAATCATCAACATTGGACCTGAAACGACCAAGATCAGCCCGCATGAATTGATCAATTTTTCCAGCTTCTTTTTTAACAGCGCCGAGAATCGATTCCGTATCAACCACGTTTGACATTTATTAACGGTCCTTAATTTTTCTTAGCAGCAGAGCCAGCATAAAAATTTTTAACATCGCTCATCTCCCGTGTAATCGGAGATGGAGGAAGACTTTTTAAAAATACCCGGCCATAGCCTTTTTTGAATAGACGCACATCCATTATAGCAATAACGCCCCTGTCGTTGACCGAGCGCATCAATCGCCCTACCCCCTGGCGTAAGGTCAATATTGCCCGGGGTACCTGAAATTCAAAAAAAGGCTTTCCACCTTCATCCTTGATCCTTTCAATGCGTGCCTGAATAACCGGATCACTGGGAACCTCAAATGGCAATTTCTCTATAATCACACAGCCCAATGACTCGCCAACCACATCAACCCCCTCCCAGAAACTGGCCACAGCCAGTAATACGGAGTTGGTTTCTTCTCTAAAACTGCGCAACAGAGAATTACGTGAAGCCCGGCCCTGGACAAATACAGGATAATCAAGAGTTTCCTCAAAAAAGGCGGCCAGCGATTCCATCCCTTTAAAGCTGGTACAAAGAACTAGGGCCCGTCCCTCACTATATCGTAATATTTCCAGCACACGATCACCAAGAAGAGGAAGAAATTCAGAGGTGGTTGGTTCCGGAAAACTCGACTCTGGGACATAGAGAAGCGTCTGATTTTGGTAATCAAATGGCGAGCCAAATTGCAGCACCTCAACGCTTTCGTCAAGCCCCAGACGCTCTTTAATATAAGCAAAAGATCCGCCAGAAGAGAGAGTTGCAGACGTTAATACGCAGCATGCAACGGCGGAATAGAGATTTTTCCGCAACTCATCAGCCACTTCGATTGGTGTTGCGGAAAGAAGAACAGCACGTTCCCGCCGCTCATACCAATGGACGTATTTATGATCATTGTTGTCGAAAAAGAAAGCAATGTCACGTAAATTATCATTGATTGCCCCGCCCCTTTTGGCAAAGACATTCCAGCTTTCCCCCAAATGGGAATATGCAGTCAATCGATCAGCAAGCCCGGTTATACCGGTGGAGAGGTGCTCTACTTCTTCTCTCCACTGTTTTACCGTCCGAGCATCGATCTCGGTTTGAAGCAAAAATCGGCCGGTTTTTACAGGAAAAGATCCGGCAAATGCGTCAAGGCGCATTTTTAAGCCATTTAAAGAAGGTAATAACCTATCAATCAGATCCGGAGGAAGATCGACCTTGGCCTGTCTCTCAATATCACCCAGCAAATCAATCAGTTGATACTGGCTGAAGCTTTTGCCGAAAAAAGCGGAGGCAACGTTCTCCAAATGGTGTGCTTCGTCAAAGATAACAGCTTCATATCGGGGTAACAATTCTCCATAGCCACCTTTTCTAAGGGCGAGATCAGAGAACAGCAGATGATGATTGACAATGAGCAACCGACAAGATCCGGCTTTTTTTCGCAACTGATTAAGAAAACACTGAGCCCCCTCAGGACAATCACCACCGAGACAATGGTTGGATTGAGAGGATATCCTTGACCACAAGCCCGATTTTTTACTCAACCAATCCAGTTCAGCCCTGTCACCTGTCGAAGTATCTTTCAACCAATTATCGATTTTTCCCACCCAAGGATCATCTATCAAGGAGAGCTGTGGGGTTGAGCGATACTGATACCACCGATACAAACATAGATAATTTTCCCTGCCCTTTATGCACAGTGCGGAGATCTTTTGACCTAATACCTTTTCAACCAGCGGAAGATCTTTATTGAAGATTTGGTCCTGCAAATTTAGGGTCGCTGTGGATATGACAACCCTCTTGCCTGACAATGCGGCTGGTATCAGATATGCGAGAGTTTTTCCTATTCCGGTTTCGGCCTCAACCATTAAAACCCGTGCCTTTAGTTCACCGCAATCCTCACCTGCCGATGCTCCAGTAAGAACGTCAGCAACCGACTCGGCCATGGATATCTGCCCATCCCTCGGTTCAAAATTTGCCAGACAATGAGAAAGCCTGCCGCCTCGATCAAAGATATCTGCGAGATTCATCATTTATTACTATCGCCTGTCAATGTAAAACCTTCCCTTCTTTCTTGTAATTTTGAATACAATTAATCTCGGCAAGACACTTCTCCCCTTTTCGCCCCTAAGGCGGATAAGGGGAATTTAAGAGGAAGCCAGCTCTTCTCACGTTCTCACGATCCGCAAAGTGATCGCACTATACAACAGAATCAATAGTGCCGTAATACGATTTTTCATCTTTTGACGACCCTAAAGTGGAAAAAATCATAGGGGAAGAATAATTACTTTTGCAGATAAACGTCCTTTTGTGCTAAAACAATAATATATCTCATTCTTTGCGAGTGTACTCCACTCTTATCCTTACATTTATAATCATGGTTGATATTCTCTCACCTCAAATCTCCGCCTCATCACTGGCTGCGACCGAACTGATAGTCGCCGGTGAGGTCATCGCTGTTGTTGATGATTCGCCTGAAATTGTTTTGCTGCTCTCGCATTACCTTGCCAATCTTGGCTTCACAGTGATCGCCGCTGATAGCGCAAGCAAGTTTTACCAATTGCTGGCCACGGAAAATATAGCGCTTGTTCTTCTTGACATTGGCCTGCCAGATCAGAATGGCAATGAGATCCTTAAAGATATTGTTCCGACCCATCCTGATCTTGGAATTATTATGGTCACCGGAACCACTGATATCGATGTCGCCCTGGATTGCTTACGCCATGGTGCCGATGACTATCTGCCAAAGCCAATTATCGTTAACCAGTTGAACTATACTGTTTCAAATACTCTTAAAAAGCGTCGGCTCGCCATCAACAACCGCTTATTCCAACAGGAACTGGAAAAATCCAATACCCGGATGCGCTTTCTTCATCATCTCAGTCTAAAGATGAACACCGCCTATCTTAATACCGTTGAACTGCAAGGTATTCTCCAGGCCATCCTTGTGGGTATAACCTCAGACGACGGCCTCCGGTTCAACAGGGCCTTCCTTGCACTGTACAATGAAGACGGCAGTTATCTTGAAGGAAAGCTGGCCATCGGATCGGCCACCCGGGAACAGGCCGGGCAGGTTTGGAGTTCAATAAAAGAAAAAGGTCTGCAACTTGACGACATCCTCTCGACCATAAAACACAAAAACATCACTGAAGACGTCGAAGTTAACCGAATAATCAAAACATTAAGGATCTCAAGCTCAGAAAAAGATCATGTGCTACTCCATGCCAGCCAAACGAAGCGATCAATACTTGTGGAAAATGGAAAAGCTAAAGGTTGCAGTATTCCCGAAGAACTCATTCACCTCCTTGGAGAATCATCCTTTGTCGTGGTCCCTCTCTACTGCCCGGATAAAGCGCTGGGCGTGATGATCGTCGATAATTTCGTCACAGGGGCTCCAATTTCCACAGAAGATGTAAACGGCCTGGAAATTTTTGCCAGCCAGGCTAGTCTGGCGATAGAACACAGCCATTTGTATGCTGATATGGCTGAAAAAATATCAGCCCTTGAACTTGTCACCCATGAACTGGAAAGAAGTAAGGACCTTCTTGTCAAAGCGGAACGTACCTCAGCGATTGGCCATATATCCGGGCAACTGCTGCATGCCATCAGAAATCCTTTGACATCAATAGGTGGAGCCTCGCGTTTGCTGGTAAAAAAGACCAATGACCCCTATATTTCGAACTTTTTGAATATCATCTCCCAGGAATCCTCAAAAATCGAAATTATACTCGAAGACCTGTTCAGTTTCGTTGAAGATACAGAGCTTGTGCTTGGCATTCATCCAATTTTTACCCTTGTTCGAAAAAGCGTGATGATATTCTACCCAACGATGAAAAATTCGAACATAGAATATACCTTAGCGCTTGAGGGGGCTGGGCCATCTCTTAGCATAGACGAAAACAAGATTCGTCAGGTCTTCCTACATCTTATCAGAAACAGCCTTGAGGCCATGCCACACGGCGGATTGTTACAGGTGGAAGCTCAAGAAGACGATCACTTTATCACAATTTCTTTTACTGATTCCGGCACCGGCATATCCAGTGAAACCATGGCACATATCAAAGATACTTTTTTTACCACCAAAACATATGGTAACGGCATGGGCCTTGCCCTGGTGGAGCAAATAATCGAGGCACATGGTGGCATATTTTCCATTCATGATGCGCCCACCAAGGGAACAGTGGCCTCGGTACGCCTACCGAAGATTTCACCGTCGCAGAGCGGAAACCAAACATCCTAAGAACGCCAAACAGGCAGTGAGGACGAACGTCAGTCGCAACGCAAGAATAAAACTGCTGGCGTCAACAGCGGCATATTCTGCCAATTTTTTCCCGCCACTAAAAAAGCCATACCACCAGGAAAAGAGTGCTGCAGCCAATGTGGCCCCCATTACCATGCCAAAGTTTCTGGCAGTGGCAAGAATTCCAGAGGTGATTCCGAGATAATTTTCATTTACCTGTGCCAGAACCGATGCACTGTTGGGCGAGAGAAATATTGCTTGCCCGGCCCCGAGCAATGCGAGTTTTACAGCAACCTCTGTCAACGAACTTTCAGTTGAGAGCCAAGCCAACCCCAAAAGAGCCATAGCACTAAGACTTAAACCCAGGGTTGTCAGAAGTTTTGCGCCGATTTTATCATAGAGCCACCCGGAACAGGGCGATACGACTATGAGGGTGGCTGGAACTGCCATCATTAGTTTTCCCACCCTTTCAACTGGCAGCAAGAAAATATATTCCAGGTAAAATGGGATAATGGCCAGTACAGTAAATAAGACGGCAAACGAAATGGTCACAGTCAAAACAGCAGCCCAAAAGAATCTTTCTTTAAAAAGATTGATGGGTAAGATTGGGTTAGAGGCACTTTTTTCAATTCGAATGAAAGTATATAAAAGTACTGAAAAGCCAAAAAGAAATGGTGCATTCGATAGACTGAGAAAGCGATCAAGCCGATGAAAAGCAATTACCCCGAAAACGACCATCACCACCCAACAGCAACTACCTTGCCAGTCAAAGGATTGAGGTGCTTCTTTTTTTCCCTGACTCAGCTTTTCAAGCAGGAAGAATTTTCCCAGAAGAACAGTGATAATGCTAATCGGCAGGGCGATCAAAAAAATTGATCGCCAGGAATACATGCTCAGCAACAAACCACTGACAAATGGCCCGGTGAGCAAGCCACAAGCCGTGGCAATGCCAACCAGACCGAGACTACGGCCAAGATGGTCTGTCGGAAAAACAGTTTTAATGATTGCCGGTCCCGAAGACATCATCATCGATGCTCCCAGTGCCTGAATAAACCGGCTGAATAACAGAAACTCATAGCCTGTCGAAAAATAGCAAGCCAGAGCACCAAGAGCAAAGATTGCCATGCCGGAAAGATAGATGTTTCCTCTTCCCAGCCGATCGGCCAACTTCCCCCAAAAAACCAGGGTAATTGTTATAGTAAGGAGATAAAAGGTTACGACAAATTCGGCGGACTCAAGACTGAGATCAAAGGCGCGCATGATCGTCGGTAAAGCAACGTTGATCATGCCGCTGTCCATGGTTGACAGGAATACTCCAGTCATAACCAGTGACAAGACAAGCCAGCGGTAGGGATTATACTCGTCCACTAACGGTCAGCCCCCAGCAAAAAAGATGACAAAAAAAACCCGGTGGAGAATTCTCCACCGGGCTAAGATAACGCTCTATTACTAAACCGTTGTCATTCTCAAATTAGAAGCTGAGAGAAAGCTGTACGCCACCTTCCTGAATGTCTTTGTCACCAGCTGCATCACCTGCAAAGAGGTAAGCATAGATGAAATCAGCTTTCAGGTTGTCCATAATTTGATAGGACAGTTTGGCGTCAAGTTCAGTACCAAGTTTGTCTTCCATTTTGCCATCCACGAGGACTTGCTCAACGTTCTCGGCATACCAAGCATCAAAGTCTAAGGTCAGTTTGTCCATAGGCTTGAGGGTGACACCAAGATTTACAGCCCAGATATTACTAATTTTATCACCCATGGTAGCATTGCTACCAACTTGGTTATCAAATGTACCTAATCCTAAAATCTCGGACCAGTAGTAGGAGGCGCCGTAACCGTCACCACCAATAAGGACGAGGGAATCGACATCGTTATCGGTTGCATCATCATCACCTGTGGCATAAAAACCCTGACCGTGGACTATTCCAGCCTCGGCACCAGCAGCAAACAACCATGCGCTAATATCAGCATCTTTACTGCCACCTGTTATATCTTTATCGACCTTACCACCATTGTGTAACATGGTACCCCAGGCAGAAAAGGCATCGAATTTCGCGTCAACATCAGTACCTACATACCAAATATAAGTATCTTGACTGGTTATATTAGCATAGGTTACTTGTGGGTTGAGGCTTATGTTCTCATTGATATCAAACTTTGGCATCGCAGAAAGAAGGTATATGTCTCCACTTGTACCAGAGGTAAATCCCTGATTCATGCTATTAGTAGAGAATCCCATATTTTTTGCTGTAGAACCATCCCAGCCGAGAGTATTAGCATCTTCTTGAGATACCATTCCGTAAAGTACTGGCAATGTAAAAGAGCCAAAATCAGCGGTTACAATAGCGCCAGAAAAATCGTCACCAAAGAGAAAACCACGACTAATAGTGGCAGCCTGGATACCAACTGTCGTATTAACATTGCCAAGCTTGAAATCTACATAAGAGTTTTTGATTCTCCAGTTGCCTTTACCGTCAGCACCAACATCACCACCATTACTGTCACCCCAAGTAGTGTTAAACTCAAATTTATTAACGAATTTGAAATCGTCACTAAATTTGGCGGTGTAATACAAACGAGTACGGGTATCAGTTGCGTTAACGGTGTTTACCCCTTCAGTGGGTTGGTTAAAATTATGCTCAAAATATGACCGAGTACGCCAGTAACCACCAAATTGACTCTCAACTGCAGATGCTGTTGTTACAGCAACACCACCGACTAATACGATGCCAACTGCTGAAGCAATTATTTTCTTCATTTTCTCTCTCCTGAAACTGTTTTAACCCTTTTATCAAGGATCATTTTTCTTTACGCAATTAGCAGGCTGCCTGTCAGCCATAACTTCATACAACGAGAAGCAAATCGGTAAAGCTACGTTGAATTTGATCTGATAATATACTCAGCCTCAGCCCTTGTCAAGATTTTTTTACTCGTTGGTATAATTTTTTATACTTTTCCAAAAACTGTTTTTATTATTTTGCCTTTTTATGTAAAAATTCAAGGTCATAAACAGTCAGATCTGTCTCTGCCCCACCTGGTAATAAATCGGCCAGAGAACCACTTTTCGGCAGATTCCCAACAAACAGTCGACCAATTGACTCTATTTTGTTTGCTGCAGCGTTTTCAATCTTCTTTGGCTCTGGTGCCTCGTTCACCAAGGTAAATCCATAGCCGGCAACATAGCCCGAGAAGTTACCAGTGCGCCACGATTCAGAGAGCGCTGAACCGTTCCAGGCAAGACTGACAACAGCACCACTATCATAAATACGCAGTTTATTTAAATAACCAAAACCTGCTTTTTTGCCTTCACTGACAACGATCTCCTCTTTATTGTCTTTATTTATGTCTGTCACAATGATCCTGCCTGGTACAAAAATTAGGTCACGTTCATTATCCTCATCGATAGTGAAATTTCGCGAATTATGCCGAGATGTTTCTCCGCTTCGAGATGGGCCGATATAAATTTTACTGTTACCGAACGTGTTCTCGCTAACCCACATCAGTTCATTGGCCGGACTATAGACTCTCAGCTTCTCCTGCGGATCTACAACCACTATTTCGTAAAAACCATCTCCATCAAGATCCGCATAAACAAAATCGAAAAGATTCACTGAATCTGGCAGAGCAAGACGTGCCCCCTTATTAATTTTCTTTTCAGCATCCAAGCTTAGTAAATAGACCCCCGGTTTTACGAGATTAAGCCTTTCTATTCCCCTCTCCTGTCCACATAGCTGCCAACCTTTCCCTGGAATTAGCAGTGGTTTTATATACCAGGGGATATTGCTGGCCAAGGTCTCAAAACCATGGGTATTGTCATATTTCAATATCATTGACGAAATGTAGATACCATCTGTTCCGCTCAAGTAAATTTCATCTTTGCCATCACCATCCAAATCAGCCAGATTAATCGCATGATGAACAATAAATGCTGACAAGGCGATGTCCGCAGTCTGAACAATGGCGCGGTCTTTAATGCTGAACATTTTTAGGCTGCGACTCGACAGAACAAGGATGTTCTGTTTTCCATCGCCATTGACATCGCCAACGGCCATAGCCGTCATATCAAACGGTAGTGTGGTATTTATCTGAGCACCTTTGCCTTTAGTCGTCACACCACTGCCAGCAACGTCAACAACCGTTCCAAAATAGTGATTTCGTTTATAGGCCTCTTCAGGATTCGCTGTAACAAAGCCGGAAACCCCTCCTTGATCCCCACTTTTCCTTTGTTCTTCGAGCACAAGAGATCTCTCACCCAAAACTGTCTCGGCAATATCCTGAGAGAGTTGATTTATGTCAGCGATAAGGGAATCTGCTGTTTCGGCATGTGTAGAAAAGTGTAAAATTTCCTTATCGGCATCAAGCGGATAGAGATCGACCTTTATCTCCAACCCGCTGGTGAGGGAAAAGATTGCACCGGTAACGAGATAGTCGGCGTTGACTCCGCCGATCGTCAAAGACTTCTGAGCCCCCTGATTTTTCAAAGAGAGCAATTCCTTTTCAGTAAATGTTTTCTCCAGCACAGTGATTCTATCTCTTGTCGCCAGGCGGCTGGCAAGCATGGCCTGGACACTGTCTCTCAGGTAGGCATATTTCCCGGCTGAACTTTTATCAAATATCGAAAAAACAATCCTATACTGTTTATTATCTGCATTTTTCTTCTTACCTTCATCACCGAACACCGAACCGACACACGCCAGAGTGCTGCAAAGCAGAATAATTATTATAAAACGGACTCGCATGATTTCTCCCATCATTTTGTGCTCGCAACCATATCTTGGGCTGCATTTTATCAACCATATCTATTGCAAATAGATACAAAAAAGTCATCTCAAAACAAACAGTATCATATATCGCAAATTTTCTGGACTGGCAAGACAAGTATCTTGTTCAGCGGAGAGTTAAGAGGTAAACGTGAGGCACTTTTGTAAAGAGATTTTGAAGAGAATTTCTCTTTGTTCTTGATGCAGCTAGAATCCGTAGTAACCATTTAGTTTAAAAGAATAAAATAAAAACGGCAAGAGCTTCTAACAACCACTTTACACTTGACTTTTAGTCCTATTAGGTAGAATATATAGATATAAAGTGGGTTGATAAATACAATTCTTTACAATAATTCCTGGTGGGAATGTTTTCTAAGTAACTCGTTTTATCGTGTCGTTTGCGTGATATTGCATTTTTATGGGTATACTATGATGAAAAATATAGCTTTTCTTATAATAACTTGCCTTTTGCTCATCTGCCAGGTTGGTACGGTCTATGCTCAGGACCTTCGCACTCATAGTACATACAAGGTTACTTCTTATAATTTGGGGGCCATTCTGAACTTTCAGAACAATGGTGACCTGAAACAAGCTCGGGATTTCAAACCACTATTAATTACCAGTACAAAATCGGATATCCTCAACAGTGAATACGACAAAACGGTATCACTTGGCGATGCTACATCTCGTAATACTAATATACATAGCATGGCCCTGTCGGCCCAATTAGATGCCACAGATAAGATATCCGTACTCGGCACCTTCGGCGTCACCCGTAATCTTTGGACGCCCGACTTAATAGGTAACGTCAACGACCCAAGCTGGGAGGCCGATCTCGGTATTATTTATAAGTTCCTCAATAACGTCTCCTACGAATTGCATTTTGGTTACATGGATACGGGTAATCTATTCAAAGCAAGAAGCAGTTACTCTGATGTGGAAAATATCATTATGATAAGCAATCAACTGACCTTGAGTTTCTAATTCCAGAAAATTTTCACAATTATCATTGTCTGTTTATTCGCCCTGTTAAATCGGATTACTTCAAAACTTATCTTTTACAGGGGGACGGTTTACTTTTTCTGGGCATAAATGTAGAGGTTTTCCTTTTGAGATTGCCAATCTCCCCTCTCAAATGCTCTTTTAGTTTCCCTTGCTTTTAGACGCACTTCTTCTTCCGTTGAAAGTTTCCAATGATTTTGTATCAAAATGGATGGGGCAGGAGCCTTGATGGCGATTTTGCAGTCCAGTTCCTTGAGAACAGAGATAATTTGCGGCTGAGTAATATCGTACACCCCACGACGCGATTCGGTTGATTTACCAAATTCTTCAATCCAAACCCTGGCTAATCTCCTTGACAGAAAAGGTATCCAGGGGATCTTACAGTGACCTTCCCAACCGTTTCGGGCGTCCTGGGCTCGAATAACTATCATCCCCTTGCTTTTAGTTACTCTAACCAATTCGCGAAGGACTTGACCTGGGTTTTCAATATGCTCGAAAACGTACCAGGAACTTATAACTGCAAACTGATTTGAGCGAAAAGGCAGTTCTTCACCATTACCAACGACACAACGATCTCTCCAATTATCCGGGCTTTCAGTAAACTCAACAAGCTTTCTGTATCGTTTGATTTTACCAGGGAGGAGATCAACTCCCCAAATTTCCATATTGCGGCGTAAACCTTCCAGAACAAAATACCCCACTCCAGACCCAAAATCGAGTATTGGCCCAGTCAATGTTTTCGGGGCGATTTGATAAAGGTTGTCGTAAAACTGATTCCATCTCGTTTGGCCCTTGTTGATTTTTTTCTGATTTAAAATTTTAGAATAACTGTATTTGTCGTCTAAAGTGCAGGGAATTGTAGCAAATTGACTTGTTTTGACATCTTCGATCATTTGATTATTCCAAAATAATATTTCTTAGTGTCTCAGTTGGGGAGGGTTTAACACAATACAATTGCCAATTCTTCTAACTTTTGCACCTTATCACCCAAATGGTTTTAGAGACTCAAAATCTTCTGCATTCACCATAAAATTATGGTCTATCTAATCTTGTTAAGATGGATTGAAAATAGAAATTTATAAATCCTTACAGCTTAATTTCAGGAGGATTAACTGTAATAGGAAGTAAAACACTTTACAATCAGACAAATTTAAGGTGAGAGACTGGTACCAACAAACTTTCAATGCAGCCACGAACTTGACAAGTTGACTCGATTGGAATAAGAGAATCATACTGTACTAGTCCCAATATACAGGAAGTTCCCTGAATCGCTAATTATTTATATTAACTTCGTAATATCATTATTTATCAGTTCCCGGTCATGCAAACTCAAAACGATCCGCCCACGTACAACATCCTCATGTACTCACATGATACCTATGGCCTTGGACACATCCGCAGGACAATGGCGATAGCCAACCATTTGCGGGATCCCAACACCAATGTGCTCATTCTTACCGGATCACCTCTTGCAGGGCGTTTTCAATTTCCCCAACAAGTTGACTTTGTCCGAATTCCTGGAATGATCAAAAAAACCAACGATGATTACCAATCACTTTCCATTCGCATCGAACAGGAGAAGGCTCTTTCCATTAGAACCAACATCATCCTGGCAACAGCCAAAACTTTCCAACCCCATCTCTTTATTGTAGATAAGGAACCGTTGGGGCTAAAACGTGAGGTCCTGCCAACCCTGGAATGGTTAAAAGAAAAGAGCCCTTCCACCATGACAGTACTTGGATTGCGTGACATCCTCGATGACTCTGAGGTTATTCAAAATGACTGGCAAGAAAAAAATGTCTATAGCTATTTAGACAAGCTCTACGATGAGATCTGGGTCTACGGCAACAAAAATATCTACAATCCTATTGAAATGTACAAAATGCCTGAAGAGATCCACGACAGGGTCAAATTCACTGGTTACATCCCTCGTAAAACACTGTCAAAGGGTATCAAGGCAAACGTTAGAAAAGGATACCGGGTGATGCCCGAAGACAAGTTCGTCCTTGTCACAACCGGCGGTGGTGGAGATGGCATGGAAGTCATCGATCATTACCTTGCCATGCATGATTACTTTCCCACATCTCTTCCCTTTAAATCAATCATCATTACCGGTCCATTCATGCCGAAAAAGATCAGAGAAGAGTTCAAAAGACGGGCAAAAAAACATGGTATCAAGACACTCCCTTTTCATCCAAGAATGGAAGAATTAATGGCAGCAGCTGATCTGGTAATTTCCATGGGCGGCTATAATACCATTTGTGAAATACTCACCCAACAAACCCCCGGCTTAATCATTCCAAGGGAGACACCCCGCAAAGAACAACTCATCAGGGCCAGAAGATTGAAGAGCCAGGGACTCCTTGATTTTATTCCCTGGACAGAAGTCACTCCTCAGCTCCTCCGGGAGAAGATTTTTACGCTTTTTAATGAACAGCAACAATACATAGAAACGATCAGTTCCTTCAAGCTTTCCGGTCTGGATACAATGCTTGCCCGACTGACTCATTTTAAGGGCACAGACGTCCGTTATCGGGAAGGCTATTAATTACCCCGAACTCACTGTGCTGTAATCATCCGATTCGAAGACACAATTGATCGACATGGCATTAATACATCCAGCTCCGACCCTTGCCTACATTCTGAAGGGCTATCCAAGAATATCTGAGACCTTTATCTCCAACGAGATTTTGCTCCTGGAAAGAATGGGTTTTACAATGCGTCTCTTCCCCATGCGCCAGCCCCGAGAATCTTTTTCTCATGCCTCTGTTAAAGAGATTAAAGCACGGGTAGATTACCTCCCCACAGAACTGGTTCCGGATTTTTTTCAACTATTACGGCCAAATATATTTTTGGCCGCCAAAAAACCAAAACAATTTAAAGAAACACTGCAAACAGCGGCGCAAGGTGTCAGTCACGGTAAGGGGCTAGCCACCCTTAAACACCTTCTGCAAGCAGGTTTTCTGACCAACACTCATCTGGTAAAGGATCCGGGCGTTGCGCAACTGCATGGTCACTTTGCCCATTCTCCCACCTCAGTTACCATGTTTGCCTCACTACTTTCTGGAATTCCTTTCAGTTTTACCGCCCATGCAAAAGATATCTACACCTCCGATAAAGAAAAAATTTACAAAAAAATAGCCCAAGCGAAGTTTGTCGTCACTTGCACCAGGCACAATAAAGAATACCTGCAGGCAATTGCCGGAAAATGTTCCACGCCAATCTATTGTATTTATCACGGCATAGACCTGAATCTTTTCCAACAAACGGAAGCTCACCCGGAAACGCACAATCCATTCAAAATCCTCACAGTCGCCAGGATGACGCAAAAAAAAGGTTTGCCGACTATTTATAAAGCTCTGGCGGAACTGCACCGTAAAGGCATAGATTTTCAGCACACCCTGATCGGCGACGGTGACGACCGGGAGAAGATCCTCGCCCTGATATCGTCTCTCGGCCTCGAAGATCACTGCAAATGGATAGGCACCCAGACCCACGAAGAGGTACTGCTGCACTTTAAGGCCAGTGATCTTTTTGTGCTTGGCTGCGAAATTGCCGAAAACGGTGACCGGGACGGCATCCCCAATGTTCTGGTGGAGAGTCTGGCCATGGGCGTCCCAGCACTCTCCACCAATGTATCGGCCATACCTGAGATCCTGATCAACGGCGAAACGGGCATAACAGTGCCACCGTCTCAGCCGGAGCAGCTTGAAAAAGCCATGTTACGGATACTCACTGATAAAAAGCTTCGCAGACAGTTGATCAACGGTGGGCAGGCACTGGTTAAAGACTCTTTTGATAATAGCCATTGGATACAAAAACTGGCCGAAATATTTCGGCAACACAATGCTATTTTCCGCTAACCCCGGTAAACGGGAAATAAGCCGGGACTCCTTTTAGTCCCTATGCTCTGAAGGGGATAAGTACCTTCACGAAATTCATTCATACTCTTTTCAGTGCCCCCTTGAGGGGTAAAAAACAAGAAATGAATTTCTAAGGTACTAAACTTTTTTTGTAATCTTAAACAGTGATCGCCACCATGGTAGACGCAACCAATACTATTGCAGACATAACAACATTCGGTTTATTGCGGCATGGTCAAACTGAGTGGAACGTGCTGAAAAAGATACAGGGCTCGGCAGACTCCCCCTTAACCACAAAAGGTAGAGCAGAAACCGGCCAATGGGTAGAGACCTTAAAAAGGTATGACTGGGACCAAATTATTGCCAGTGACCTTGGCAGAGTCAGAGCGACCGTGGATATCATTAACCAAGAACTTGATCTGCCCGTCACCTTCGATCCGAATTTACGCGAACAGTTCTGGGGGGACTGGGAAGGACTGACCATCCCCTTTATCAAGGAAAACTTCAAAGAAGACCTTGCCTGTCGGGTGGCAATGGGGTGGGACTTTTCTGCTCCCGGTGGCGAAACCCGACTTGCAGTGAAGGATCGTGTTTTGGCGGCTCTTCTTCGCTGCGCGCAAAAATGGCCTGGTCAAAAAATACTGGTGGTCTGTCATCAGGGAGTGGTCAAATCAGTGCTCTATTCCATCACTCAGCGTGAGTTTCTCCCCGGTGAAGATCCGCTTCTGCAACATAACTGCCTGCATTTGATCAGCTGCGTCCGGCAAAAATTCAGCCCGGCAGAACTCAATATCCCGCGAAGCCCCGAGCCATGAAAGTCGCCTACTATTGTCAGCATGTTCTTGGTATCGGTCATTTTCATCGCAGCATGGAGATCTGCAAGGCAATAGCCCGCCACCATCCAACGACCCTATTTCTCGGTGGTCCACCGGTTGAATTCAGCCAACAAAATATTGACGTGCTCAAACTACCGGGCTTGCAAATGGATAGTGATTTTGAAAGTTTGGAGCCTTGCGACTCCAAACTTTCACTTGCTGAGGTAAAAGCCGCACGAACAAAAATCCTTCTTGATCATTTCAAGCAAAACCAACCCGATATCTTCATAACCGAACTCTATCCGTTTGGCCGCAAGGCCTTCAGGTTTGAGCTTGATCCCTTGCTGAGCGGTATCCGCGATGCTTCGCTACCAAACTGCTCCTGTTACTGTAGTGTACGGGATATCCTGGTGGAAAAGAAAACCGGCAGGGAAAAATTTGAACGGCGAGTGGTTCAGACCGTCAATTCATATTTTGATGGAGTTCTCGTCCATGCTGACCCCAAAATTATTCGGCTGAATGAGACCTTTAGCAGGCTTAGTGAAATCCACACTCCTTTACACTATACCGGTTTTGTGACCCGCCCCGAACCCGAAACACGAGGAGCCAGGGAAGAGATCAGACAGAAATTGTCTCTATCACCTGGTACCAGACTCATTGTCGCCAGTATCGGCGGTGGCAATGTCGGGAGTGAATTACTCCATGCCGCAGTCCAGGCCTTTGCAAGGCTACAAAAGTCGCAAGCTGTTCACCTCCAGCTTTTCTGTGGTCTTTACTGTGACGAGAAGGCATATAAAAATTTGCAAAACTACGCCCAAGGAAACATCAGTATTGATCGTTTCACCGACCACTTTCCTGCATGGCTGGCAGCGGCGGATCTCTCTATTTCCATGGCGGGTTACAACACCTGCATGAACCTGATTCAGGCCGGGATTCCCGCGCTGGTCTATCCCTTTAAGCAAAACAGAGAACAGCGATTGCGGGCTGAAAGGCTAGGCAAGAGGGCTCCGATTGGTATCATCGAAGAGACAGATCTTGCGCCTGAACCACTTTCGGGAAGAATGGTTCAACAGCTTGAAACTCCACGATTGTTCACCGATATTAACCTGAGCGGCGCAGAAGAAACTGCCAGGCAAATAGAAATCTGGTCTCTGGAGCAACGTAGTCATGACTAAACCGGTATCATCCCTTTATCTTGTCAAGCACCATGATTTGCGCGACCAAATCTCCGTCAGCATTAACAAAGGCTGTCAACAATCAGCAAATCGTCCCCGGGTATTTTTCCGGGCCGACGACATCGGCATTCCGTCCCGCGGATTTCAGCAACTTGTCGAATGTTTCAAGAAACACCGACTGCCCCTCTGCCTGGCAACAGTTCCATCCTGGCTCAACGAAACGCGAATACAACAATTATACCAACTCACCGGCGCAAACAATCCACAGTGGTATTGGCATCAGCATGGCCGAGTCCATCGCAACTTCGAAAGAGCAGGGAAAAAGCAGGAATTTGGTCCCGAACGATCAAGAGATGACATAGAGACCAGTCTTGTCAAAGGCAGAGAAAGGCTTGAACAATTCCTTGATAAAGACTTTCATCGTGTTTTTACTCCACCGTGGAACAGGTGCAGCAGCGACACCTTGCAGTCACTGGCTGAGCTCGGTTTCAAAGCAGTCTCAAGAAGTAAAGGCGCGCGCCCGGAAACTCCCCACAATCTGCCGGATTTTCAGGTGAACGTCGACCTGCATACTCGAAAAGAGGTCGAGCCCCAGATTGCCCTAACTCACTTGTTGACGGAAATTAAGGAGAGTTTAGCCTCGGGTTTATGCGGCATAATGATCCACCACCAAAGAATCAACGGGCTGGCGTTGCAAGTTCTTGATACCTTGCTCGAATTGATAAAGAACGACAAACAGCTTCTACCTGTCACCTTTGGCGATCTGATCGCAGACTTTGAGCAGCAATCAATAAAATAACATGACACGACGGTCTTAGACTGCTGCAAATCGCACTTTAAAAGTTCAATATCTGAAGTTAAGAGGAAATTTATGGCAAACACCTACCTTTTGCTCGAAGAGCAGTATCGAAAACTCGCCCGACTGGATCATGCCCTCACCTTTCTTCAATGGGACCACATGGTAATGATGCCACCTGGCGGTAGTGATCCACGGGCGAGGGCCATCGCCGAATTGACCTCCATGAGACATGAAATCCTGACTTCTTCTGAGACAGGAGACCTCTTGCAAAAAGCTGCCGGTCACATCACGGCACCCGAACAACTAAGAAGCCTCCAAGAGATGGAGCAGGAATACCAGCGGGCCATATGTCTTCCTGCGGATCTGGTCAAAGCCCAATCTCTGGCAGGTTCAAAGTGCGAGCATGACTGGCGCAATCAACGCCAAAACAATGACTGGCCCGGTTTTCTAAAAAATTTCAATGAGGTGGTTGCCCTTTCCCGGCAGGAAGCACAGGCTCGCCGCGCCGTCACCCCTGACCGCTTCCCGACCCCCTATGATGCAATGCTTGATCTGTATTGTACCGGCGACAGCAACAGCTTTATTGCCGATGTTTTTGTACAACTAAAAGAGATCCTGCCCGGACTGGTACAGCAGGTGGTCGATAAACAGAAAGATGATTCGGCCCCTGACCTCACCGGTCAATACCCCCTCGACCAGCAGCGTCTGCTTAACCTGGAACTGATGAAATGTTTGAAGTTCAATTTTGATCAAGGACGACTGGATGTCAGCTCCCACCCATTCAGTACTGGTTGTCGAGGGGACCAGCGAATAACCACCCGATTCCGGCAATCTGATTTTCTGGATACGCTGATGGCCACCGCCCACGAAACCGGCCATGCCAGCTACGAAAGCAATTTACCTCTTGAGTGGGATGGTTTGCCCGTTGGCGGCGCACGGAACATGTGTCTTCACGAGAGCCAGAGCCTGCTCTTTGAAAAGCAGATTTTTTTATCCCGTCCCTTTATCTCATTTTTCACCAGCAAAGTGCATGCTTTCCTGCCCACCACAGCAGGGTTCGACGCTTCCCAACTCTGGACAGCGGCAACGAGAGTCCAGCCTAGCTACATTCGCGTTGAAGCCGACGAGGTCACCTATCCACTGCATGTCATTCTCCGTTATGAGATAGAAAGCAGTCTGATCAATGGCGCAATTGAAGCTGAGGATATCCCCGAGCTCTGGGATACAAAAATGCAGGAATATTTCGGCCTTTCCACCGCCGATAACTACAAAGACGGCTGCATGCAGGATATGCACTGGACAGATGGGTCCTTTGGCTATTTCCCATCCTACACCATCGGAGCACTAAATAGCGCCCAACTCTTTGCCGCCATTCGCACCGTCCATCCAGACTGGCAGGAACTTCTGACTCAGGGCGATATCAGCTTCATCAAAAACTGGTTGCAGAATACAATCTGGAGCAAAGGTTCGACCATGGATTCCCAGGACATTATTCGCGCAGCAACCGGCGAACCGACCAATCCAAAGTATTTTCTCCGTCATATCCAGGAGAGATACCTCGACGGTCTATGTTGATCATGACTGACCTCTTTTTAAGATTTTCAATCCATACATCATTTTAACGAACATTTATTGACAACCTATTGTTTAAAAACTAGATTTGAAAACACGGCACCTTACTCGAACCTGCCGAAACACCCCTGATAAACTGGATTCTGTAAATACTCCCCTTGAGGAGTGCTCTTTTCGTCGCCTTTTCGAGGATTATAAAGACCATCTGGGCAATGCTGTTCCCTCAGATGGCCACCTGTAACTGAAACCCGGAGCCCCAAGCCATGAGACGTCTTGTTGCATTGCCGCTCTCCAAATCCTTCCAGATGGCCTACCAGTCAATCCGGGTTCGCTTTTTTCGCTCACTGGTCACCACCATGAGTTTGGTCCTGGCCGTAGCCTTTCTCACCTTTACCCAAGCCGGAAACGATATCTCCAAAGGCTTACTCGCCTCACAGGATCCAGCCTTTATACAAATCCTCACCCAAATGGGCTATGACGTGACTCCTGGTACGACCAAGATAGCCAGCTCAGCCAAACAGCGTTGGATCGTTTTTCTCTCCCTTTTGGTCTGCGTTGTTGGAATCATTAATGCCCAACTCATGTCAGTAACTGAACGATTCCGGGAAATTGGCACCCTCAAGTGCCTGGGAGCGCTTGACCGATTTATCGTCAGAATATTTGTAATCGAAGCGACAATGCAGGGGTTGGCCGGTGGTGTGGTCGGTGCGCTGCTTGGCGTTCTTGTGGCTTTTTCAGCATCAATACTCAGATTTGGCCTCTCTTCGGCGTCATTTATGCCATGGGTTGACCTTGCAACAACTGTTCTTTATGCCATCGGTATAGGAACCGCCCTCAGTCTTCTCGGTGTCCTCTACCCCGCAATTGTCGCCTCCAGAATGCAGCCGGTGGAGGCAATGCGGGTGGAGCAATAGAAAAAACAAACAGGAAAAGGCAGTCTAAAGCACATGACCGAAAAGAAAAAAATCGTCCGGGTCACCGGAGTCACCAAGGATTTCGATCTCGGCAAAATAGTCGTCAATGTCCTGAAAGGCATCGATCTTGAGATTGAAGAGGGAAAATATATTTCTATCATGGGCCCTTCAGGCTCAGGGAAATCGACTCTTTTCAACATGATCGGCGGTCTCGATAAACCGACAAAGGGCAAGGTATTTATCGATGAGGTGGATATCGCCCAATTGGATGCCTATGAGCTTGCCTGGCTGCGCTGTCGAAAAATTGGCTACATCTTCCAGACCTTTAATCTTATCCCGGTCATGACTGCTCTGGAAAACATTACCATCCCCATGACCTTTGCCGGGGTGTCAAACGATGACGCTCTCCAGCGGGGAATGGAACTGCTCGAGAAGGTGGGACTGACCGGCAGACATGCTCATCGCCCCTCCGAACTTTCCGGAGGTCAACAGCAGCGCGTGGCTGTTGCCAGGGCACTAGCCAACAGCCCGGCTATTATTCTCGCTGATGAACCGACCGGAAATCTCGATCTGACCACCGGGGAAGATATAATCTGGTTACTCAAAGAACTCAGCCTGGAGCGGGGAGTCACCGTTATTTCTGCAACCCACGACTATAAAATGCTCAATGTGTCGGACCAGGTGGTCTGGATCAGGGACGGTCATGTGGATAAAATCCAACAAAGAGACGAACTGGATATCAGAACAGGCGGACTGGAAAGTGCCAAGAGCTGATATCTTTGCACCCTGTCATGTACTTTCAACATTAATATCAATGGTCCCGTATATCGGCAATGAAACGAGCTCCATTCTTTCTTAGCATCTTACTCTTTCTGGTTGTGCATTTTGTCGTTTTTGCACACGCGGAACCGACTGTAGCCGGGCATTCTCTGCGCCAAACGATCGAGACCCTCAGTAGTTTTGGCAGCAGGGCCACCGGCTCGCCAGGATATGAGAAGGCGGCAGATTTTATCGAGCAGGAACTGCAAACCCTTGGCCTAGAGCCACAATCTTATTTCTACGAACTTCCGATCCGTCGATTTCTCGGCGCAGAACTTATCTCGGATAAGAAAAAACTCAATCTGATCCCCCTCACCAATAACGCCATCACCCCCGAAGCAACCGATGGCGCCATTTCCGCACCACTTTATTATGTTGGTAAAGGTCAACTGCAGGAACTTGACGGAAAAGACATACTAGGAAGTATCGTCCTCATCGACTTCGACTCCGGCAAAAACTGGCAGGTATTGGCATCGTTAGGGGCAAAAGCCGCTATTTTCCTACAGGATGACAGCAGCCAGGGGCGTATTTTCTTTTCTGACAAACAAGAGCTCACCCCACTCCAGTTCCCTTGTTTTTGGATGAAAAGGGATCAGGCAATACAGTTTTTCGGGCCACTGCAAAACACCAAAACGCCCCTTCGCCAAAGAGTAGAACTGCAATCACGCTGTGTTTGGGAGAAGTATCTCGCTAAAAACATCTACACAGTTATTGAAGGAACAGACCCAAAGCTGAAACAAGAACTCCTCATCATCGAAGCATTCTTTGATGATGAGGAATTTGTCGCCGGCAATTCTCCCGGCGCCGATGCAGCCACGTCCATTGCCACCCTCCTTGATCTTGCCAGGTCGTTGATTAAAAGCCCACAGCAACGATCGATAATGCTGGTTGCCACCAGCGGCCAAGCACAGTCCCTTGCAGGAATGCGGGACCTGCTCTGGAGTACTAATGTCAGGTCCAAAGACCTCCGTGACCAAAAACGCAAGTTACAAAAGACAGTAACCCGGGGCAATACGAGTCTGGAGATGTTACAGGGACTGACATTTCCCCTCACCGAGGATACCAAACGAGACCAACTCCTGGGTACTGCCATTAAACAAAGCCTCGAACGGGTCGTCGATCAGATTTCAAGGCAACTCATGCAACTGAGACTTGCCGAGCAAACAGACAAGACCACAGATTTGATAAAAAAAACCGCTCGCCAGCGCCTTCTCTACAGAAGACTCGGTTGGGCTGAGCGCTTTGACAATCTTCCGGTCGAGGAAACCAAGCTTCTTAAACAGATAATTCCCAAAGCCATAGCCAAAAACAAAAGCATAATAAAGGATGCCAAGCTCCAACTGAAAGCCCTTAAGTCCGTCTCAAGCTTTCGTAGTCAGGCCCAGGACCATGAACTGGCGGCCATCATTAGTTTGCATCTCTCCAGCCATGGTGATGGTGTGGGAGGGTTTCATCGCGGCTGGCTTTACAATCTCAAGCAGACGATCAACAGAACATCGATCTACAGCCCCATTGCTGACATTCTCGAAAGTGCTGGCAAACCAGGTATAGGCAGGGCAACATATCAGGACACTCTTCGCCCGAGCCATCTGCGCACATGGGATTCCTGGTTTCTCGATAAGCCCCAGCTTGGCGGAGAAGTCAGTGCACTTGCCGGCTACCTTGGTCTCAGTCTGGTGACGACGGGAGATGGCAGAGTATTGTGGGGAACACCTGCGGATACGGTGAAGCAGATTGATTGGCATTATCTAGATGATCAGGCTCAGTTGGTAGAGCGCCTGGTACTCGGCCTTGTTCAGGCCAAAAAACTCCAGGGCGATAATTCCCCCAGAGATGGTTTTGTCACGGTCACCGCTCGCACTAACCTTTTATTGCAAGGTGAACTGTTTGCCAATTTCCCCGCCACGGACACAACAATTCTCGCCTACCAGGGCAGCAATAAATTTTATGCCATGGTGGATGAATCCGGTTATTTCAGGGTAAAGGGTTTAGCCGACAAAAAACATGTCCTCGACAAGCTTATCATCGAAGGATACCGATTTGACGAAGAAACCGGCAAAGTCATCTGGGCAATCGATAAGAAAGAAACGGGCAAGGACAATTACCGGTTAAAGCTGCTACGTAAATCGATGCAGACTGATCTGGTGATGTTCAACTGCTGTCAGACCACCTTGTTCGACCTGCTTGAACCCCGCAGTTTTGCCTACATGACCAAAATTCATCTCTTTGATGGCAGACGCGATGCCCCGCCGGAACATTACTGGTTCAGCAGAATCGATACCCGTGAGTCAATCATAAGCTCCATTTACACAGAACCAGGGACCCGCCTCAAACTAACCTTGTCGGATACGGTTCTCACCAACAAGATGATTCTCACCAACAGTTCTGAGGACAACAAACTCGGTTTGGGCTATCTGGTTGATAAATATCCCACTATCCCCAACACAGTCTATCACGCAGCAAAAGATGCCTGGACACTGCTCGGTCCACGTATCGACAATTTAGAGCGCCACGGCATCTACGACCCACGAATTGCCAGCCTGAAAAACGAAGGGTTAACAGCTCTTACGACAAGCACCAACGCTTTTGCCGCCTTTGATTACTCAATAGCCCGTGGGGCGGCCGCAGAAGCCCTCGCTCTTGCGGCAAGAGTTTATGTGCAGATCGAAAAAACCCAGAAAGACGTTCTTTTCGGTGTCCTCTTCTATATCGCTCTCTTCGTTCCCTTTGCCTTTGTCATGGAGCGCTTTCTTTTTAATTTCGCCACCATATATAAACGAATCATCGGTTTCAGCCTGATTCTCGTGCTACTCATAGCTGTTATTTACAATGTCCATCCGGCTTTTGAGCTGGCCTACAGCCCGCTGGTGGTGATCCTGGCCTTTTTTATCATCGGCCTCTCTTCCATGGTAACCTTAATTATTTTCTTTCGTTTTGAAGATGAAATGATCCTCCTCCAACGCCGGGCAAGCCACAAACGTCCGGAAGAAATCAGTCGCTGGAAGGCATTTGTCGCCGCATTTTTCCTTGGCGTCTCCAATCTGCGAAGAAGACGATTACGGACTATACTCACCTGCACAACCCTCATTATTCTCACCTTTACCATAATGAGTTTCACCACCATTAAATCCAATCGGCAACAGGTCCGACTGCCCTTTCAGCCCAAGGCCCCCTATCAGGGTATTCTGCTCAAGCGCCTCAACGGTCAGAGCCTGCCGCCCCAGGCAACCGCTATTCTGGTCAACAGCATGTCGACCATCAGTCGTCCCGCCCCGAGAGTTTGGCTGGAAGGCAATGACCCGGCCCGTCCGGTCAGCGTTCCACTACGGCACGGAGATGCCGAAATTAACATTCAGGGCCTCATCGGACTCAGCCCCAATGAAGCCTATGTCACCAAACTCGACAGCCTCCTTACCACAGGGCGATGGTTTGACAGTGATGACCAGACAGCAATCATCCTTGAAGACCAAATGGCCGCGCGACTTGGTGTGACTGCAGGTGATACTGTCTTACTGTGGGGAACTCCATTCACCATGATCGGCACATTCAAAGCGGACGATTTTGAACAGGCCATTGATCTTGATGGAGAGCCGCTCACCCCTGTCATCTATCCTGACGAGGCTGGTAAGGAAATGACCGAAGAAGAGATGGACGCGCTGGAGTCAGGAGACGATGTCCGATCCATGCAGAGTAGGTACCGACACATCCCCGCCAGTCAAACGGCTATCATCCCCGCCAAGACGCTCCTTGCCGCCGGCGGCGAATTGAAAGATATCGCCGTCAGACCTGCTGATCCATCGGAGATCGGCGATATTGTCAGCCTATTAAGTGATAGATTCAATCTGGCGATTTTCACCGGGGAACCAGATGGGGTCTGGCTGTACAATATCAGCGACACCATGAATTACAGTGGTGTCCCAAACATCATCATCCCGCTGCTTATCTCGATCCTCATTGTCCTGAACACCATGATCAGTTCTGTTTACGAGCGCAAAGGTGAGATTGCGGTGTACACCTCCGTCGGCCTGGCACCCTCCCACGTCGGCTTCCTCTTTGTCGCCGAAGCTATGGCTCTCGCCGTCATTTCGGTGGTGATCGGCTACCTGGTGGCCCAGATCTCTGCGGCATTTCTGGCATCAACACCGCTCTGGGCTGGAATCACCGTTAACTATTCTTCAGGGGCCGGAGTCGCCGCCATGGTGCTGGTCATCGCTGTGGTCCTCATTTCAGTTCTCTATCCTGCCAGGGTCGCGGCCCGTATCGCCATCCCTGATGTCAACCGAACGTTCAAATTGCCCAAACCGGTCAATAACAAAATTGAGGTCACCCTGCCTTTTTTAATGAAATACCGGGAACATGAGAGCATTGGCGGCTTCATCTACGAATATCTGGCCAGTCACCGGGATGTTTCGCACGGCATATTTTCGACAGGTCCTGTGGAGGTGGTATTCAGCTGTTCAACGGTGGATGAAATCCATAAAATGGTCGCTGAATCAGATTCACCTGGCGATCTGAGATGTTTGCACATACGCTCAGATGTCTGGCTGGCACCCTTTGACTTCGGCATAATGCAGACGGTGGATATCCAATTTTGTCCAGCCCTGGAAGGTGAAGAATTTCTTGAAATTAAAATTACTTTGCAACGAAAATCAGGGGAATCAGCAGTCTGGCAACGGATAAACACTTCCTTTCTTCATGAAGTACGAAAACAATTACTGGTCTGGCGCTCTTATGACCATGACGCCCATGAGGAGTTAAAATTATCTTTTCAAAAAGTTATCGCCGACAAAGGCCTTGCTCCGGAGGTCTACTGATATGATACATTCCCCTAAAAATCAGACATCCCGATCTATCCGACTGCGAGCGCCAATCATTGGCGTTCTTCTCGCGGCAACCATATGTCTGCTCACGCCATATAATAATATTTATCTGCGAGCAACCCCTCTTGGCGGCGGACATTTCCCCCTGGCACCCTTTTTTATATTTCTGATCCTCGCCGTCTGCATCAGCCTGATTTCCAGAATTTTTAAATCCTCATTGCTCCTGACCGGTCCTGAATTGCTCGTTATCTGGATTGAAATGGTTATTGGTTCGGGCATTGCCTACACCGGTTTTGCCCGTACTTTTCTCATTAACCTGACTGCCCCCATACATTTCGCCTCCCCCGGCAACCGCTGGGGCGAAGTGCTGCACCCACTGATACCTCCGGCTCTGATTCCAACCGACCACAAAGCCATTGAGCTTCTTTACAACGGTCTTGCCGGTGGTCGTGATATGGGCTGGCTTGAGGTGGCTGGGGCCATCCCATGGGCTGCCTGGTTGCCGCCACTGCTCCTTTGGGGAGTATTTGTCGTACTTTCCTATATGGTCATGCTTTTTCTTATCAATATTCTTTCCAGACAATGGATCCATAATGAAAGAATGAACTTTCCCCTGCTGAAGGTTCCAGAGATGATCAGCAAGGCGGTCAGTGAAGGAAAAACTGGCGAATTTTTCCTCAACCGTTTTCTTTTAACAGGGCTTTCCATTCCAATTTTTCTCCATCTGGTAAATGGTTTAAACCTGTACTACCCAACAATCCCGTCTATCCCAACCCTCTTTCTGGCCGGGCCCTATTTTTCAGAAAGTGGCATTCTTACCGGCTTTCAGAAGCTAAAGATCTACCTCTATCCATCCTTTATCGGCTTTGCTTTTCTGACCTCCCGCCAGATCTCCTTTTCTTTCTGGTTTTTCTTTCTTGGCGGTTGCTTTTTATATGGCGTCCTCGACCTGTTCGGCTACTCCATCCCGGTTTCAGAGCTGGGCGTCACCTTCGGTCCTACCTTGGCACGCCCTGAAGAAATGCAGATGATTGGCGCATACGGCATTTTTTTTCTTTTCCTCGTCTGGCTGGCACGACTCCATCTGCTCGATGTAACCAGGCAATCACTGTTTCTCAAGCAACCCTCCCCGGAGAGATCGGAATGGTTTGATGTACGTATCTCATTTTGGGGAGCAATTTTTGGCTTTGCGGCGATTATCTGGTGGTACATCTGGCTCGGCATGGCCCCGGTAACCGCAGTCATGGTGGTGGGCGCATTTTTCATGATTATGCTGGTTGCCACCCGCATCATCTGCCAGGGTGGACTTGCCTACTTTACCCTGACTGCAGCCCCCACCGACGGCATGATTGCTCTTTTCGGTAGCAAGTTATTTGCCGGAGCCAGTGGTCTGCTTGCCGGTATGAGCCAGAAAGTCCTTTTTGTTGATTTACGCGAATCATTAATGCCGTCTCTGCTTCATGCCCGACACCTTCACCAGAATAAAAAACCTGCCCTGTTACTTTTTTCCGGTCTGGCAATAACTATTGTCGCTTCCATGACAGTTTCCATTCTGGCCATGATGGCACTCTGCTATAAATACGGTATCCGGGAACTGCAACTGGACTGGGCCAGTCAGACAACAACCACGGTTTATGAAAATATTTACCGCCTGGTTGCCATGGAAACCACCACCGGCAGCAGAATCTTTCTCTTTGCCCTGGCGGGTGCGTTGGTGATGCTTGTCCTGGTCACCTGTTATCACAGACTTTACTGGTGGCCCATCCATCCGCTTGGCTACCTCACTGCTTACAGCTCTGCCATGCGCATACTCTGGGTCAGCTTTTTTATCGGTTGGGCCTGTAACGCCCTGTGCATGCGTTATGGCGGAATTACTCTTTTCAAAAAGCTGCAATATTTTTTTATTGGCCTGATAATCGGTGATTTTCTGATGGGAGGCGGCTGGGCCCTGGTTGGGCTGTTTACTGATATGAGTTATCAAGTGTTACCTGATTAATAAATATGACTAGGTTAATTTTCTGAAGCCTTAAGACAGGTTTTCCCACTATGGGATCTTATATATGTATGACGATAAAGAACTAAAAGAATATCGCGATTTACTCAAACCGCCAGACCACTTCGAAGAAGGGTTTGACTGGAAAACGATCATCGGTGCGGTCTTCATCGGCTTTCTGATGATGCCGGGATCAATGTATCTCCAGTTGGTGATCGGCCAGGGCATAGGCCCGGCCGCCCGCTGGGTGACCATCATCCTGTTTGCGGAAATCGCCAAACGGGCCCATTCAGACCTCAAGCAACAGGAGATTTTCCTCCTCTACTATATGGCAGGAGCAGCACTCGCCTCTCCTTTTTCCGGTTTGCTCTGGAACCAATACCTGGTCCAGTCGGATGCAGCAAGGATGCTTGGCGTCACGGAATTCATCCCTACCTGGATTGCACCGGGCCCAGAGTCCCAGTCGATGCTGGAAAGAACGTTTTTCCACCGGGACTGGCTGATCCCAATCCTCCTGCTGGTTGGGTCCCAGATCATTCAGCGCATCGATCATTTTGGCCTTGGCTATGCCCTCTACCGGATTACCTCGGATGTTGAAAAACTGCCGTTTCCCATGGCCCCAGTTGCCGCACTCGGAACCATGGCGCTGGCCGAATCCGCCGAAGAAAAGAAAGAGAGCTGGAAATGGCGGGTCTTTTCCATAGGTGGGGTCATTGGCCTGGCCTTCGGCTTTATTTATGTTGTGTTGCCGATAATCTCCGGCCTGATCTTTACCGAGCAGATCCGGCTCATCCCCATCCCCTGGATCGAACTCACCAGCTACACCGAAGATATCCTGCCCGCCGTGGCCACCGGTTTGCAGCTTGACCTCGGACTTGTTTTTGTCGGTATGGTCCTGCCTTTCTGGGCGGTCATTGGCGGTCTCATTGGTCTGATCATCACCATCATCCTCAACCCGATGCTTTATTCCGCCGGAATTCTGACCAGATGGCACCCGGGCATGGCCACTGTCGATACAGTTTTTGCCAATAACTTCGACTTCTATATGAGTTTTGGCATCGGCCTCGGTCTGGCCATTGGTCTTATTGGTGTCTGGTCTGTCGTTCGCTCTTTTCGGGAAAAAGATGGCAACAGGGGGACGCTCCACGACCTGTTTCATCCGCCCGCTGGCCGTGGAGATTTCAATTTCTGGATAGCTATTGGTATTTATTTCTTTTCAACGCTGAGCTATGTCGGGTTATGTGTTTGGCTGGTGCCATCTTTCCCCTGGATCTTCTTTCTTGCCTACGGCTTTATCTACACCCCGATCATCTCCTATATTACTGCCCGAATGGAGGGTATTGCCGGCCAGTTCGTCAGCCTGCCCCTTGTTCGGGAGGCAAGCTTTATTGCTGGTGCTCGATTTTTTGGCTACCAGGGCATTGAAATCTGGTATGCGCCCATCCCCATCCACAACTATGGTGAGGCCACGGTTCAGTTCCGCCAGATCGAGCTTACCGGCACCTCCCTACGGGGCATTATCAAGGCAGAATTATTGGTCTTTCCCATCGTGATGATCGCCAGTTTGCTCTTCTCCCAATTTATCTGGCGGTTGGCCCCCATTCCTTCGGCCAACTATCCTTTTGCCCAGGAGCTGTGGCACCTGCAGGCCTTGAATACCTTACTCATGCAGACCTCAACGCTTGAAGGCAACTCAATGTTCTATCAGGCCCTTAATAGTACCACCGTCTTTTCCGGTCTGGGCTTCGGCCTGCTCATGTATATGCTGCTCAGCCTATTCGGCCTGCCGGTGTTGCTCATCTATGGCGTTGTACGTGGATTAGGCCAGTCCACTCCCCATGGCATGATTTTAGAAGTTGCTGGCGCCCTGCTCGGAAGATATTTTTTCCTGAAAAAATATGGTCATATGTGGCGTCAATACGCGCCAGTTCTGCTTGCCGGCTTTTCCTGCGGCATGGGTCTTAGCGGCATGTTCGCCATGGGATTTGCCCTCATCATGAAATCACTTGGCCATATGGCGTATTGAGTGTGGATGAGGCACCTCTACTGTAGGTATCTTGACAATTAACCCCGTAAGCCCATATTCTTTGGATAGGGAAGAGTTCAACTAACAATCCTGACGATGATGAGAATATTTATGGCAAGAATAAAAAGAGCAAAATGGCGGATCATTATTTTTACTATAGCATTTTTAGTTTTCCCCTTGCTGGCAACAGCAAAAGACGTTCCTCATGGGATTGCGGGTATCGTTCTTGGCACCAACGTAAAAGATTATCCGGAGCTCACCCAGAACAATTATTTAGAAGAAGTTGTTGTTACAGATTGGCACGGTTTTAGAAAAGGCACCATCTCTTATGGCACATGTAAATATGTTGATCAGATCCTGAAAATTGACATGAAATACCAGGATAAGAGTAAGGAATTTTACCAAAAATTGTTAAAACAGTTTCGTGAAGAATTTGAAGAAACCGGTACGTGGAATGGCGATTCGTTTGGCGTAATGTATTTATGGAAATGGCAATTTACTGATAAAAAAGGAGACCGTATCAGCCTGACATTGCAATATAACGGAAAAAATTCCGATGAAACCATCGGCAATATTGTCAAGATCTCTTACCCGGAAAAGATAGAAGAAGAAAGGTGCTGTTTCGCGGACGCCTGCCAACAAATGCATAATAATATTGATGCAAACCGAAGAGAGGAACTGAACACATCGGACTGGACACACCTTGTTCCCAGATAACCCAATAGTGGATAATTAAGGCAATGCCACTGACATCGGTAGAGATAGGAGAAATAGAGAACAAACTCATTGCCTGGAACGGTCTCCTCTTACACATCCCTCAGGCTTGGGACGCTCGTGTTTCGGGGAAAAAACATCTCGTTTTTGAAAAGGATTTCCAACCTCAATTACAAATCCGCTGGGAACAGTCGCCCCACAGTACTCCCCGTAACCTTCAGAAAAGATTGACACAACTTGCAGGCCAACTTGGTGGCGAGATCCCGGAACACAGGTGGCCCAAGGCATTACGACAACTTCAAAATAAATTTGGGTCAGTAAGCTGCTATCAGGATGAAAAGGGAATAGTCACTGGAGGGCTCTGCTTCTGTGCCGATTGCCGCACACTGGTTCTCTTTCAACTGCTCTCAGCGGATCCATCGCTGTTAGAAGAGGTTGTTTTTTGCCTAACGACGATGTCCTGCCATAACACTTCAGGAGGCTCTGCAGAAAAATTGTGGCAGATTCAGGATTTTTCACTCGTTACTCCTTCCTCCTTTATTTTACAGGACTACACTTTCGGAGCCGGACTCACTCGGTTGTCTTTTTACAACGACGATCTTCTACTGCAAACATGTACGCTTGGGCCGGCCAACACCCGGCTCCGTCAACATTCCCTTGAAGATATCCTCACCACATTGACCGACAGTCCTGATCTGGATATTATTGCCGGAAAAAACAATATTTCTTTTGAAGGAAACAGGAGTCCAAGTATTCTAAAACAGATGGTCTTTCGGCTTCACCGGGAGAAACCATTTATCCGCGCAAAAATATGGCATGACACAGTGAGCAACCGCATCCTTACCGTTGTTCTTTCATCCAATCGCCCGATCCCCCAGGCGACCACCCATGAAATTTGCAGGCAATATGAGATTGTTCAAAAGAAAAGCACGGCCTGAGAAAAAGGCTGAGAGGCCGACCAGGACCGAAGCCCTGGCCAGCATTCCCCACAGGTCACCATCGGCTACCTGGGAAATTCTTGAGAACGGCGATATTCTTATTGAATATCCTTTAAACATAAAGCCATTTTTTATTCAACTGGCCAACCGTTTTCACAAAGGAGACGAGCAAAGGCCCACCAAAAAACTTCAACTGGATGGTATGGGAAGCAGTGTCTGGCAGATGCTTGATGGTGAAAAAGACGTCAAGACAGTGGTTTGTGCAGTTGCCTATCAAACGGGGTTATCTCTTCAGGAAGCTGAAATCTCAGTCACAACTTTTCTGCGTCAACTTGGTCGACGTGGGCTTATCCTGATCAGTTAAAGTCCGTCCGCAAAATGATGGTGCAAGTGGTCTTGGTCGAGAGCTTTGCTAAAACCTGCAACAATACAATTGATACCCTTAAAATAAGAGAGGAGCAATGGCTTACCAAAAAAACATTTGGGTAGACACCGATATCTCCCTTGGCCAGGAACATGCACCTGGTTTTTACAAAGACATTGATGATGGTTTGGCAATGATTTCCCTATTCAACAGCCGGACTGTAACAATTCGTGGTGTAAGTACAACCTTTGGCAATACCGATACGAACAGTTCATTTCGCATTGCCACCGAACTTGTCAACAGGTTCGGCCCGGAGGGTCTTGAAGTCTTTCGTGGTGCAGGCGGTCCAATTAATGGCAATCTTCCCGTTTCCGACGGATCTGAGGCCCTCGCCGCCGCTTTACGCAAAGAGAGGCTGACAATTCTTTCTCTTGGCTCCGCCACCAATATTGGGGTCGTGGTCAAAAAATATCCAGAGCTGGTGAATCAGATAGACGAACTGGTGGCTATGGCTGGATCCCGTACCAGTCCCGAGGAATTGTTCATTGTCGGACCGAGGCAGATTAAGCCCTTTCCCGCTCTCAATTTTGAGGCCGATGTGGAGGCTTGGCGCATCATTCTGGCGAGCAATGTTCCTGTCACTTTTGTACCGTTTCGATGCAGCCATCAGATTTGGCTAACCCAAGAAGATGCCAGGGAGGTCGGCAAAGGGGAAGAGACTGGTCGCTATCTTGAGCCATATATGGAGAGATGGGCCGGAGAATGGGTTAGAGAATGGGGAGCTCCAGGTTTTAACCCATTCGACGCCCTGGCCTCCGGATATCTTCTGGTCCCCGATATGTTTACGGTGAAAACCTTTCCGGTCTGTATTAAAAGATGTCATAACCATGATGAACCTAAACTCATGGAGCTGTTACCTAGCCAAAAAGACCACCTGCTTGTGTCCAATGAATTTACAGAATGTCGGAGAGTCCAGTGGTGTTCCGGGGTCAATCAGGAATTCAAAGCCTATTTGCTCAGCACCCTCAAGGGAGGGTGGAATATGGCTGTAGAGGCCTTGGGTCTGTCTCATGTCAACATTATTGTGGACGATCTCGATAAGGCCACCGAATTCTACCGTCGCACCTTGGGATTTTACACAGCAAGCAACGAACAGGGCCTTATCAACTTCCCTCACTACACCTCATCGGCATTTGCTAAAGATGCAGGTTTTCTGGATGGAAAGGTGGATGTAGATATACGCTTTCTCAGGCATCCCCAAGCCGGTTTGTATCTCGAGCTTATGGTCTACCACTTTCCTGAAGGATTGCAGAATGTTTCTGCGTATGCAATAAATGACATGGGCGGACCACGGCATATTGCTATAGAGGTGACAGATCTAACCAAAGTGTTCGAACACCTTCAACAACAACCCGATGTAAAAATGATCAACACCTCCTCCGACTATGGTCCACCTTCGCCCTTGGGTTCCTCCGGAGTGGCATTCTTTTATTGGCAAGATCCTTACGGGGTGATCTGGGAGATGGAGACTGGCAGGCCAGTCGGACATGGTGCTGAAATAACTGGATAACAACCAAGATACAGCAGAAGTTGACTGGTCGGAATTCCATTATAACCTTTATTAGTCTTTAAAGAAAAATATGAAAAGAATACTCTTTGTCTTGTCGGGACATGCGGATATGGGAGAAGGCAAGCCTGCTGGTTGCTACATACCGGAGTTGGTGCATCCCTACAATGTAATGGTTCGCCACTCCATCGAGGTCGATTTTACCAGCCCTGGAGGAAAGGGGCCTGCACTTTCCGGCACAGATTTCAAGGATCCGGCACTGGTAAGGCTGTTATCCGATTCCGAAACCATGAGAAGAATTGTTGGTGCGGCAGCCCCTGAGAATGTTGACCCGGAAAGGTATCGGGCGATCTTTTATACCGGAGGACATGGAGGCCTCTATGATTTCCCTGAAAATCAGGCTCTTATCACTATTGCCGAGACTATTTACGCCAGCGGGGGTATTGTTTCAGCCATGTGCCACGGTCCGGCTGGCTTATTGAATCTTAAGGATGAAAACGGTAAACTGTTACTGCGTAACAAACGGGTAACAGGGTATTCCAGGGCCGAGGAGATTTTTTACGGCACCTTGTTTGACATCCCCTTTGCCCTTCAGGACCGACTCATCTCAATAGAGTCAAAGTATTCATGTTACGGCGTCAATCAGGGCTATGTGCAGCAGGACGGGCGTTTGATAACTGGCCATAACCCCATGTCAAGCCAGTTAGTAGGTGAAGCTATTGCCACGGCTATTGAAAAGAGTCTCTAGAAGTATGTCGGCTTACAGCAATTTTTTCTCAGATTAAGGTATTTAAAAAAATAACGCAGAGATGGGGGAAGAGAGCATAATCCAACAGACTCCCAGGAAAAAGAAAGAAATTGGACGGGTCTGCCCACTGTTTTAGGGATGTAGATTTGGCGCGACTGCCAGAGATGCTAGAAAGAATAATTTTCATCAGTCGGGGTTGTGAAGATGCTGGAACTCATTGGATATTCAGACTTAAGACTCATTCATCAGAGCAGCAACAGTCATGTCTACCGGGCGATCCGCGATCGCGACGGTATAAAGGTGGCTCTGAAAACTCCCGCTCAAATTGCTCCCAGCGCCCGCAAACTCTCTTCAATGAGCCGTGAATTTGAGATACTCTGTAACCATACCCTGACGAATATTCCAAAGGCCCTTGAACTCATCGACGCAGGACCATCGATGGTGCTCGTTCTGGAATATGTCGAGGCCCCGGCCTTACGCGACTACATTTCAACAAGCCCCATGCAGTTAGACATCTTTTTTACGATTGCGCTTCAGGTCACTGAGATTTTAGTGACCATTCATCGTCAAGATCTGATTCACAGGGATTTGAGCCCCGGAAATATTCTTTACAACCCTGCGGACGGAACAACTCGAATTATTGATTTTGGTGCTGCTCTGGAATTCCCACGTCACGCCCGAGCAGTAATCAATCCCAGTTCCATTGAGGGAAGCCCGCCTTATATGTCGCCTGAACAAACCGGCCGTTTAAATAGAGGTTTGGATTACAGGACTGATTTTTACTCGCTTGGTGTGATTTTCTTTCGTCTGCTTACTGGCAGATTGCCATTCACCGCCACAGACCACAATGAACTGGTACATTGTCATATCGCGCAACAACCGCAAGCGCCTCACTGTTTAATTAAGGAGGTGCCTCGACCCTTGTCAGAAATGGTGTTGAAACTGATGAGTAAAAATGCAGAAGACAGGTACCAAAGCGCGGAAGGAATTCGAGCCGATCTTAGAAAATTCACCAAACTCGCTACAAATAATGGTTTGAAAGATGTTATAGAGCTGGCAACTGAAGATATCAAAGACCGCTTTATTTTATCGGAGAAACTTTACGGGCGAGAAGCAGAGCTCCATGATCTTTTTAATCTGTATTTACAGACGGTTGATGGTCAAGGACGAATGGTTTTCATTTCTGGTCACTCTGGAGTTGGCAAAACATCTCTGGTCAAAGAACTCTATAAACCCCTTGCCGAGAACGGAGGGTATATAGCCAGCGGCAAATTTGATCAATACCAGAGGCATCAACCCTATACCGGACTGACAGAGGCGTTTAGCAGCTTTATCCGACAGATACTTGCCGAGAGTGATGCCAGGGTGTCTTGGTGGCGGGAAAATATCCTGGCGGCTTTGGGACCGAACGCTCTTCTGCTCATTGATGTAATACCTGACCTCGAACTTCTGATAGGACCACAAGCCGAGGTCGACGAGTTACCTGTAGCGGAAGCTCAAACCCGTTTCAACAATGTCTTCAGAAGCTTTTGGGATCTTTTGGTGAACGTTGATGTTCCTCTAATTCTTTTTTTGGACGATCTCCATTTGATAGACGCTCCCAGCCTTTCCTTGCTCGAAGAAATGGCTACCGCTATTGGGAATAAAAAATTGATGCTCATCGGAGCATACCGCAGTAACGAGGTACCTGAAACGCATCGTTTAGCAATCTCATTACGCGAACTTCGAAAATCAGGAACCAGTTTTACGGAGATAGAATTACGGGAATTGTCACCGGACTCGTTGATTGAGTTTCTGTCCGATACACTGAATTTGTCTGCGGCAAAGCTGAATCCTTTAAACGATGTTCTCCTGCAGAAGACCAGAGGAAACCCACTCTTTTTCAAGACAATGCTCGACAACCTCCATATCGATGGACTTATCTGGTTTGATTATGCACAAAAAAGCTGGACCTGGGATCAGAAAGCCGTCTGCTCAACCCCGTATGCCGCCAACGTCGTCGATATGCTGCAGGATAGAATTCCGTCTCTTGCTGGTGGCCATGCCAACATGCTAGGAATGGGTGCCTGTCTGGGTAATGTTTTTGAGCTTGAGCATCTGGCCCGACTGGCGAAAGTATCAAGGGCTAAGGCGGCCAGAGATCTTCAACCTTCGGTCTCAGCCGGTTTACTCCAACCCCAGGGTGGAGACTACGAACTGTTGATGATGCAAAGGGCACGAAATCTGCCAGGAATCAGTTTTCGTTTTACCCATGACCGTATTCAACAGGCTGCCTATATGCTGATTTCCGATGTGGATAAACCCGTTTTTCATCTTCAGATAGGACGGCTTCTTCTGTCTGAACTCGGCGAGGGAGAAAGCGGACAAAAACTCTTTGCGGCAACAGCAAACCTGAATCAGGGCTCTGCCCTGATGGAAGACGATGAGCGTTGCATGCTCGCGCATCTAAATCTCCGTGCTGGCAAAAAAGCCAAGGAATCAGCCGCGTTCAACGAGGCCCAGGCATGTCTGCTTGCGGCACAGAGCTTACTGGAAGAAGACTGTTGGCAAGTTGAATACGAACTGACTCTGGCAGTGCATCTTGAATTGGCTGAGGCATGTTATCTGGTTGGCGATTTCGATAAAGGCGAAAACCTGTACAAACTGATCCGGGAATCGAGCAAAAATGTTAATGATATTCTTGCTCTCATCAACATCCAGGCAAAACAGTACCACCACCAGGGGAGATATCCCGAAGCCATCAAGCTTGAGATAGAGGGGTTGGGGCTGTTGGGAATAGACTTGCCTCAGGATGATGCAGAGCTCTTTGCTCTCTTTATGGCAGAAGGAAAGAAAATCGACGAAATGCTTGGCGGAGGGGAAACGGAGACTCTCTTCAACCGACCGGAAATTACTAGTCCACTATTGACCCGTACCCATGAGCTTCTTTTTGATCTCTTCGCCGATGGTTATCTCATGGGCCACGGAGCTCTTCTTGCCTGTGCCGCCGCCATCAGTACCCGGCTTTCAATGGAACATGGCACCTGCGCCATGACGTCCATCGGTTATATCAACTATGGTACCTGTCTCTGTGCAGGTGGAAACTATCTTGTGGGACATGGTTTTGGACGGGTAGCAGTCAAACTGGCAGATAGGTACCGGGTAGCTGGATTGAAGAATTACACCTACCATCTCTTTGCCTTAAGTATCAACCACTGGCTGGAACCTCTTGAGAGCAGTTACTCCTATTGGCGTGAGGCTTCAAAACTGGCTCTGGAGTCCGGTTCACCATATGCCGGTTGGGTTTTTCTGCAACTGGCCCATGTCCTTTTGGCATCCGGTGCACCGCTGGACAGGGTCGAAGAGCAGATTACCGAAAGTCGTCATTACCTCACAAGGGCAGGGTTGAATGATATCGCCTTTATGCTGGAGTTAATCGTTGCCCAGCCGGTGAAGCATTTACGCGGGCGGACTAAGGATATCCGAACACTGGACGATGACCAGTTCAACTGCGACCAGCTAATGAAGCAGCACCGAGAGGCTTTATTCTTCCTGAGTCATATACCATACTCAATGCTACGCGCAACCCTGATTGGCAGAAATATACAGTCCATGGAGATCATGGCCGAGTGGATGCCAATGTTTGAACAGACCATGCAGGGACAGTTTATTCACGCCGACTGCTATTTTTATTATACTCTGCACCTTGCAGCAGGATACAAAGAAATTCCCAAAGAGCTGCAAACAGCCTATCTTCTGGCGATAGACGAAAATCTGGAACGATTTAGGAACTGGGCTGAACTCTGTCCGGCCAACTTCGAACACAAATATTTACTCATCGCCGCAGAACGGAAGAGGCTCAGTGGAGATGCACTTGATGCCATGGAACTGTACGATAACGCCATTGATGCTGCCTATGCCTCCTCATTTATGCAGGATGCAGCGCTGGCTAACGAACTCGCCGGTCTCTTCTGGCTGGGAAAGGATAAACCGAGGCTGGCCGGCCCCTACCTGGAACAATCACTTGCAGCATATGGCCGCTGGGGAGCATCCGGTAAAGTCACTCAGCTGAAAAAAGCTTATCCGGGACTGACCAGTAAAACATCCGGAGGAATGAGTCCGAGCGACGATACTATAACTTCCAGTGAAACCAGGGATTTTTCTGCTCAACTTGATCTTATGTCGATTATTAAAGCATCCCAGGCTGTTTCCCAGCATGTCGTGCTTGATAAACTTGCGGGGGAACTAGTTGACCTAGCGATGCAAAACGCTGGTGCCACTAAAGCAGTATTGCTTCTCCGGCAAAACGACTCCTTTGTCGAAGTAATGTGTGGGAGAGTCGCTGATAAAGTTCGTGAATCAGGGTTAGAGGCAGACATCACCCAGGACAAAAATGTTTCTCCCATGGTAATGAACTATGTCATCCGCTCAGGTGAGAGTGTTGTGGTAGACGATGGCCTCGCTGATACTCGATTCAACCGATGTGAGTATATTGGGAAATATGGGCCCAAATCAATTTGTTGCATTCCCATCTTGAAACAGAAAGAGGTGCGGGGTGTGCTTTATCTTGAAAACTCCAGGATGAGTGCAGCTTTCCATAAAGACCGCTTGAAGGTCTTAAGAGTTATAGCTGCTCAGGCGGCAATATCGTTGGAAAATGTGAATATTTACAAAAAACTCGACGATATGAATAAAAATCTGGAGCATAAGGTCATGGCTCGTACGAGAGAGTTGAATATAAAGAATCGTGAGCTTGAGATTCTTTCTACTACCGATCAGCTAACCGGCCTCTACAACAGACGATATATTGATCAATCCATCAAGGAGGAAATTGATCGCAGTAGACGATACAAAGTTCCTTTGTCGATAATTCTCTTGGATATTGACCATTTCAAACGAATCAATGACACCTATGGTCATGATGTCGGTGATGAGGTTCTTGTTTCGCTGGCATCTGTATTGAAAGAAAATACTCGCAACACCGACATTGCAGGGCGGTGGGGTGGCGAAGAATTTTTGATTATTGTTCCTCAGACCGATGGCGAAATGTGTCTGCTCATCACAGAAAAGCTGCGTGAGGCAATGAAAAGCTGCATTTATCAGACAGGAGAACAGGTAACCGCCAGCTTTGGTGTAACCGAGTTCCAAAAAAATGATTCAGTAAGTCTACTGATTAAAAAGGCAGATCAAGCTCTTTATGAAGCAAAAAAAGGCGGAAGAGATAAAGTAGTTCTATACACCGATAAAACCTGACTCGTCATATTTAGGCGCACCGATTACAATATACACCAGATCCAGTTTTCCTATCCGCGACCTAACTGTATTCATATTTTATGATATACGAAGAATTATGCAGATGTGGCTTTGGATCAGGATTTTCAATGGATTAACTTTCAAGACACTTATCCTGATTTTTTTCCGTTTACCGGGCTCAAACCTCTAGCCCAAGCCTCTTGGCAAGAAGCTGCAAATCAATCCAGGTCGCCTGTTTCATCTCAGGATTTTGCAGCAAATAGGTGGGGTGATAGGTAGCAATCACTGGAATAGTCACATTTTTCTCCACCGCATACTCATGAAACTTCCCTCTCAGTTGTGACAGCGGTTGTGACCTCTCCAATACGGCCCGAGCAGCGACCATCCCCATGGTGCAAATCAATTCTGGGCGGAGAACTACAATCTGGCGACGCAAAAAAGAGACACAACGTTGAACATGTGTAGCCTGGGGCTGACATGTATTGGGAACCGCACATTTTATTACATTGGTTATAAACACCTCGCTGACGGGTAATTTGATAGCGAGAAGCATCTTGCTGAGCATCTGGTCCTGAAGGACGCCAAAAAGCTGCCCCGGCGGGAGTCCCCCGTTCTCATCAGCAGACAGCCAATCACCAACAATCAGCAGGCGAACTTTCCCAGAACCATGACCTGAAACCGGATAGAGCCTCTGTTTATAGAGATCGCAGGCACGACAGGCAACAACTTCTGCCTCTATATCCTCAATTTTTACAGGTGGTTTTGTAGCTGCAGGCATCTCTTTTCGCAGCGATCCCTTCGGGCGGGTCACGGGTATCTTCAACGCAACCTCGTCCTCGACCTTCACGGGGTGCCTGGGCAAAACCCTCAGAAACGACTCAAGCCCCAAAGTCCGCGGATAGTGACTGATACCTATTGCCTCATGGTATCTGAGCAAAGATTGTAACCGCGTCACAATATCAACCGTCTCAATATTCACAACTCACCCAAACTATCCTCCTGCAGATATTTCATTTCTCTGCAATTCTTGCCACGAATTACCATCAACGACATTAGTATAAAAAGTATTAGTGTCCTTTTGTGCAACTTATCAGAACAACTAAACTCAGCCTGTTAAAAAAACAGAGTTTATCTTCACTCAAACGGAAAATAAAAAATATCCCAATCACCTCCACCTCTTTCGTCACCGCCACCACCACCTCCTTTGAATATCCCGAAATAATTGAAGGCAAGAAAACTGGTGCCCGCCGGAAAGGAGCTGATACTTTGGATCTTCAAATGATCGGACACAACGCCAGAATAGCTGAACATCGGAGTTATATCGACCGTATCAAGCACTCTACCCTCTCCATCAAGAAAGTTCATTTTAAGAGAAAATCTTTTAACCACCGGAAAAGAGTCAGTCAGACTCCGATCCAAGCTGAGCACCCCAGAGAAGTCGAAAGTATTGCCTGATTGGGAATAAGAATAGGTCAAACTCAAATCGTTTGTTGTCCAGAGTCCATCCTGAACACCTTTCTTATCCAGCTCAATTCGAGCATCCTTCCTGGCAATTGCGCCAATCTCAGGTTTGAGATAATTGGCACAACCGGATAAGAACAAAACGCCAAACAACATACAAACGGACAAAAACTTCTCAAGCCGATGAGTAGTCATCATATCAATTACCTTTTAAAAAAATTAGATGCACCGAAAACTAAACAAAAAGAGACAGGATACCAATTGGAATGTATATTAACCATTACTCTGTAGATGGAACAATATTTTCTTCCGCTTTTTCACGGAAAAGCAAAGCCATTTTTGTTAAAATTTGGTATTTAATGAACATATGATTATTATTCTCAGCAGAGGCTGAAATTAATTTTATGGCTTCAGACTAGTTTGTCTCAAAAAGCTCTATAATTACTACACGACGAGGTAAAGCTCTTGACCAAGGAAGAATTCAGTTTATCCAGAAAGAAACTTGGGAAAACTCAAAAAATGCTGGCGGAACTTCTTGGAATGTCACTGAAGACTATTCATAGTTACGAGCAGGGCTGGAGGACAATTCCGGCCCACATCGAAAGACATCTCTACTTCCTTCTCATCAATCAGCGGGGCAGAAAAGACAGCCTGCTTCCTTGCTGGGAAAAGAAACTCTGCAACATCAAAGAGCAATGTCCCGCCTGGGAATTTCAAAGTGGCCATCTTTGTTGGTTTCTGTGTGGCACTTTATGCGAATGCACTCAGGACGCCACCCAGAAAGAAAAGCTGGAAATTTGCAAATCCTGTGATATCTTCACCGATCTGTTAAAATAATTTTCCGCTTTTTATAAATACCGACAGGCATCTTCCCTGCCCAGGACAGGAATCCTGGATGTGAAAGAGTAGATAACGTATTTTGGAGATACAAAATGCCTATATATGAATATAAATGTAGCGATTGCAACAGCATATTTGAGGTTCTTACCACCTCAAGCAAAGATGCAGAAAAAGTTCAATGCAACAAATGTAAAAGCGAGAAAGTGAGTAAAGTTCTATCCGCTGGAAGTTTCAGACTCAATTCGGCCCCATCAATACCGTCATGTTCCTCTTCCGGCTGTGGCGGCAAGTCCGGTTTTTCCTGAGCATCATGACAGCGGGTTCCGGGAGAACCCCTTGTTCTTTATTCTTTATTCTTTATCCTTTTTCTCAGTTTGTTCCTTTGAGAAATCATAGACTGTTTCGTTCTTTTTGAGGAGGCCGAACTCTCTTCTGGCAATATCCTCAAGATACTCAGGGTCGTTATGTAATCGATCGATATCGTTTTGCAATTCATTGATCTGCTGTTCAATCTTCGCTGTATCCTGCTCCAGTTTCTTTAATTCAGAACGTTTACTGATGAGGCTTACCACCCCTGATCCTGGAGCAAATAAAATCCACAGCAAGGCAAGAAGCACCAAGGCAATAATGATCTTTATCACCCGGCCTTCCTGAAGTCGAGAGACCGTCTGTTTTGATCTGGTCCCTGGTTTCTTTTTCATAAACGACATAAAAACTCTTCTCTTTGACAATGCATAAACAACATTCCATCTGCCTGGTCAGTGCCTGCCTGGTCGGACTGTGCACCCGCTACGACGGTCAACTTAAAGCCCATTCCGACTGTCTGGACCTGTTACAGACAACAAACTGGATTCCCGTCTGCCCTGAACAACTCGGTGGCCTCGCCACTCCTCGTGACGCTGCTCAGATAGTCGACGGTGACGGCCAGGATGTCCTCGCCGGAAAGGCCAGAGTTGTTACCAGACATGGTATCGATCTCACCGCCGAATTTATCCGAGGAGCCGAGCAGGTTTTGCAAATAGCCCGGTCACAAAACATCCGCCTAGCTTTTCTCAAAGCAAAGAGCCCTTCCTGTGCTGTGACTGGAACAATTGGTGTGACTGCGGCATTGCTACAGTCACACGATATCAAAGTGGTAGAACTTTAACGCCCTCTGGACAGAGCTTTTTTATTCTCCGCCCTTATTTTACTTATATGCCAATCCTCATCACTCTCAATATTAGGATTCCCGATTCATACAGGAGATAAAGGGGTCCGCCCATGAGTGCCATGTTGACGACATCCGGAGTAGGGGTCAATATGGCCGATAGAATGGCAATGAGCAAAATGGCATAGCGCCTGTTTTTCTCATAAAATCTTCGCTTAAATACGCCAACTTTGGCCAAAAACACCATAAAGATAGGCAACTCAAAAATAAGTCCGAAGGCAAGAATGAAAATTGTGATGAAATTGACAAACCGACTAACAGAAATGACCGGTTTTAGCTCCTCAGAGCTAAAACCAAGCAAAAACTTAATACCAAACGGCAAGGTGACAAAATAACAAAAGAGTGTACCGGCGTAAAAAAGCAGACAGGTGAAAAAGATAAAGAAAAAGAGTTGCCCACCAGAGACCCCGAACGGCTTCCCCATGGCTCGCCAAATTACCATAGCAAACCACGGCATCAGGGCATACAAAGCGGCAAAAAGAGACAGTTTCACATGGGCCAGAAAAGGTCCTGCCACCGAGAAGAAATAGAGTTTTTCAGCCAGATGCTCCTGAACGAAGTGCAACAGATGGGGCGAGAGAAAAAATATCACCAGAGTGCAGCAGCAAAGGGCCAGGGCCAGATTGCGAATGGATTTTCGCAACTCAACTATAAAAGTAACAATTTTTGTATGTGCCGCCATTGGAAAATTCAGGTATACCGGTGATTACAGTATCGGTCGTCGTATGGAAAACGTCGCTCGGTTTCTCTTCTGTCCGACAAGGTATCAGAAGCATGGCAAAATTGCAATTTGATAGAAGTTGATTTCACCAATCAGTCGTGATAAACAATACCTTTCATGCTTATAACTATTCATATAAACCAAATAAAATACTATGCTTGAACTACGATTTATCAGAGAGAACCTTGACCTGGTCAAAGAAAAGTGCCTTCGTCGGGGAATGGACACGACCCTCATTGATGACTTTACCGCCATTGATAAAAAAAGACTGCTCCTTCTGAGCGAAGTCGAAGGCTTAAAGAATCAGCGCAATACCGTCTCCGATCAGATTGCCCTTCTCAAACGGGGGACAGACGACGATAAAAAAAAGGCCGAGCCATTGATCGTGGAAATGCGGGAAACCAGTGCACGGATCAAGGAGCTTGATAATGAACTGAACAGCATCGAGCAATCCTTACAAATAATTGTTATGGCTATCCCCAACCTCTGCCATGACAGCGTTCCTGTCGGCCAGGATGACTCCAACAATATTGAAATGAAGAAATGGGGTGAGAAACCAACCTTTTCCTTCACTCCTAAACCTCATTGGGAAATAGGCGAGCAACAAGACATCATCGATTTTGAACGCGCCGCTAAAATTTCCGGATCGAGATTTGCCCTTTTGAAGGGTTTTGGTTCTAAACTCGAACGGGCCTTGACGAATTTCATGCTTGATCTGCATACCCAAAAACATGGCTATACCGAGGTACTGCCACCGTTTCTCGTCAACACCCCATCTATGACGGCCACAGGTCAGCTGCCAAAATTCGAGGAAGACCTCTTTAAGATCAAGGATTGGGACCTCTATCTTATTCCCACCGCCGAGGTACCGGTAACCAATATTCATCGGGACGAGACCTTGTCTGAAAAGGATTTACCTATAAAATACACCGCCTATACTCCTTGCTTTAGATCTGAGGCCGGCAGTCATGGCCGCGATACCCGTGGCCTTATCAGGCAGCATCAATTCGACAAGGTGGAACTGGTCAAGTTCACCACCCCCGAAACCTCGGAACAGGAACTGGAAAACTTGCTGGCTGACGCCGAAGAGGTTCTTCAGCTCCTCGGCCTGCATTATCGGGTGGTCACCCTTTGTACCGGTGATCTTGGTTTTTCCGCCACAAAAACCTATGATATCGAGGTTTGGCTGCCAGGTCAGGAGACATATAGAGAAATTTCTTCCTGTTCTAATTTCCTCGATTTTCAGGCCCGCCGAGGTGGTATCCGATATCGTCCGGATGGCCAGAAAAAGAGCAAACTGGTGCACACCCTGAATGGTTCCGGCCTGGCCGTTGGCAGAACGCTCCTGGCAATCCTTGAAAACTACCAGCAGGAAGACGGTACAATTAAATTGCCGGAGGTACTTGAACCTTATTTTGAAACCCGTTTCTAACTGATCTTGAGACAAGGTAAAATAATCTTAAAGTTAAATACTTTTCAGATTATTATCTTGTTGTTTGGCAAGAAAAAAATCATCTAAGGAGAAACCTCAATGCAAGATCTACAACAGCGCATTCTAAATATTATTCATAAACCACAGCTTGCATCTTTAGCAACTGTAACAGAGCAAAACAATCCCTGGGTTCGATATGTGGTGACCATTGGCGACGGGGATTTAGTGATTCGGTGTGCGACTATACTTGAATCTCGAAAAGTTAAACAAATCGAAGGCAATCCTAATGTGCATTTAACCTGTGGCGTAAACAGTCTGATGGAGATGCAGCCATATCTGCAGATCCAGGGCCAAGCTCGGGTAACCACAGATAAAGTAGAGCGACACGCGTTCTGGAATGATCTGTTGGCGCCAATTTTCGACGGCCCCGACGACCCCAAATATTCTATAATTGTTATTGAACCGTACCGGATAGAATACTGTACTCCAGGCTCCTACGAACCTGAAGTCTGGACGAAATAAGCTTGAGATAGCTTAATATCTGCATCCAGACCAGTCGCAGGACTATTGTGCAACATGCAGTTCTGCATGTTGCACTTTTCTATCATTTACAAAACTGACTCAAAAACGACCGGCTCTACCGCCCCGCTTTCATAACGCATGTGATTACAAATCCACAATTGGAGGAATCTATGGTGTTTGAAACAGTTCTCGTTGAAATTACTACAAAACATGTTGGCATTATTACCCTGAATCGTCCGGAACAGCTGAACACGTTCAACAGTCAGATGGCCGGAGAACTGCATGCCGCACTCCTTGCCATGGAATCAGACAGTAATGTTCGGGTTGTTCTCCTGAAAAGTTCCGGACGGGCGTTCTCTGCCGGAATCGACGTTAACGAACTTGCCGGCAAAACCGCTACACAATATCGGGAATGGATTGAGTGGATGGAAAACCCTCTTGTGGCAATATCCACCATGAAAAAACCTGTTATCGCTCAGGTGCAGGGCGTGGCCACAGCTAATGGTATGGGACTCGTGGCGGCGGCAGATTTAGTTATTGCCTCAGAACGGGTGAAGATGGGCCTCACCGCAATCAATGTCGGTCTCAACTGTGTTGGCCCGATACTGCCTGTAGCCCGTTGTGTGGGACGCAAGAAAGCCCTGGAGTTACTCCTTTACGGAAATCTCCTGAAGGCACAGGAAGCTCTCGAACTCGGCCTGGTCAATAAAATAGTCATCCATGAAGAGCTTGATGAGGCCGCACTGAACTGGGCAGAAGACCTGGCCCAAAGAAGTCCTCTCGCCGTGCAGATTGCTAAAAGCGCTTTCTATCAGTCTGAGGACATGGACTACCAAAAACAGTTTCAGTTTATGAATGAGGCCTTTGCCAGACTATGTACCACCGATGATGCCAAGGAAGGAGTCTCGGCCTTTTTGGCAAAGAGAAATCCTGAGTGGAAACTGCGATAGGTTTATTTCTCCAGATCATCGACCCTTATACGCAGTTCAATTTCTTTGATATCTTTGTTTAACTTGAGGGTTTTGACAAAACCATGAACGGTCCCGGCTAAGGCTTCCTGGATAAAATCTTTCAGAGGCACTTGATTACCATTCACCAGTAATGCAGTCGCCTCTTTGCTGTTTTGTCTAGTCAGGAATCTTTTTTCAATAAAGAGCGCCACTTCCGGGGCCTCATCGAGACGAAAGACATAATCCCCTGCAACTCCTTCAAGGTCGGTTGCGACAGCAATAACACCATGGACTTCGTCTCGGAGTCTCTGGCCACGGTTCCTGAATACCTCAATTTTGGGAATCTTCCTGGCGGTCTTAAAACCCTCGCCAATAACGATATCCACATCAGGAAAATACCTATGGGCCAGCGTCCTGAGCGAGAGGCCGCTGTTTTTGGTCTGGAGCACCATCTGGTCCGGTGCAACCAGCATAACACTGTCAGCCCCGGCTTCCTTGTGCATAAAGGTATCGGTTCCCGGGGTGTCAAACTGTATACCCGAGTCATTGCTCGACTTGATGACAGCAACCCTGTACCCCAGTTTTTTAAGCTCAGATACAACCCGTTTCACCAAGGTGGTCTTGCCGCTATCATGCCGGCCAATAAATGTTACAATAGATGACATTTTCCCCTTGTCCACCCTTTATGAAATGATTGTTGCATCACAGCCTTCAGTTTATCCACAAGCCCTTTTAGCAATGGTTTCAATATGCTTTCAGCTTGAACTTACTGAATTGAAAACTATTTGAAAAGTATCTTCTGCGAGCAATGGTAAAATTGAAAAAAATCATCAATTCATCTTCTCAAGAGCTTCAACCACAAGCTCAAGCGGTGGTCGAACATTAATATCTGCCACTTCAATCGTCCTGATTACACCCGCAGTATCAATAAAAATCAGAGCCCGCTCCGCCATTCCATCGGTTCGCAGTAGACCATAGGTGGCAGCGACCTGGCCGTGCGGCCAGAAATCAGACAACACATCAAACCAGAGGCCGCCCATTTGTTGCACCCAGGCATGGAGAGTCGGGATATTATCAACGCTGATGCCAAGAAGTACCGCGTTGTTGGTATCAAAAATACTCTTGCTGATATTATAGCCAGGCCACTGGCCCGAACAAACCGGGGTAAAAGCGGCTGGAACAAACGATAAGACGACCTTTTTTTTCCCTCGAAACTGACTAAGGCTTACGGTCTCACCTTTAATCGACCGGAGTGTGAAATCCGGGGCCATCTGACCAACCGAAACTTTCAAACTGCTATCGACGGATTTCAGATGCCCTGGATTATAAATGGATTCCTGCAAACTGACACTCTTGGAAAAAACAGAGCATGCAGTAAAAAGCAACAATATGCCCGAGGCAAATAGTATCCTTAATATCTTCACAACATCCCCCTGTTTATTCTTTTAAGTTTACAGCCTGAAAATCAGCTAACAATGACTTACAAACCAGCTTCTTTAATCAAATCTTTTAAGAAATCATCTGCACTGTCAAATCCTCCGGAATTACGCAAAACAATAGTTACCGCGCCACCATCTTTCAATCGACAGCCTATAAAACCGGGTGTGCCGGCACCAGCCAGGGCTTTATACATAGATAAATCCTTATCGGGAAAAAGGGGAAATGGCACATTGTACGTCTCCTTGAAATGTTCCACCTCAAACTGAGAATTGGACGCTCCCAGGCCAATTATCTTCACCTTGATCCCTTTTTTCGAAACATCTTCCATCTTTTCATACAGTTCATTCACCCGGGGAGCCTCGTTCTGGCAGTAAGGACAATACATGCTGAAAAGCTCAATGAGCAGGATGTCGGCTTGTATATCGGCAGGAGTAAATTTTTCTCCAACCTTGCCGGTCAGGCCGAGGTAGGTTTTGTAAAAGTCATTGTCAGGAACCGTCAATATCAGTTCTGGCAGGGGTTCATTTGTCGCAGTATACTCACTGCAAAAAGCAGCGACAGCAGACAACAGAAAGAATGCCAGTACACAATAAATGGCTATTTTTTTCATTTGAATCTCCATGCTTTTTGAATTCCCTTCGGTCCGGGTTTTTCGTTTAACCAATGGGATGCTATATTGAAGTAAGACCTTCTTAAAAAAGAATAATAAGCGCACTTTAGATTTGTGCAGAAATAAAAAAAAGCGGGAGATCACTAGGACCACCCGCCTTTTGTCACTCATACAAATGATTTCGAGAATATTTCCCTCAACCAAGACCTGCCTTTTTGCATCGCTATCAATATTTATAGCGACTGTGAAGAATATCCACTTCCTCTTGCGGTTTGTAACCGGTCTTCATGCTTTCCAGCGATCCGGCAATGGCAAAAACCGACATATAGACGTGGGTCAGATAGAAGGCAACAATACCCATGCCTAAGACATTATGGATAATGGCATATAAACGTATGGTATCAACACCGGCTCCCATTCCCCAGATGACATAGCCGGTATAGGCCATAACTCCACCGCCAAAGGTGGCGAACCAGAAATACATTTTCTGCCCGGCATTAAATTTTCCTGCCGGAACAGGTTTTTTCTTCTTGCTTAAATAACCGCCGAGAATAAACATCCAGGCAATATCATGCAGCTGGGGAAGCATATCCTTCAGCCACATTATAAACATCAATAAGGCCGGAAGGACAAAGACCATCGCCGAGACCAGATGAACATACCTGCCAAAACGAATAAAAGCACCGCCTCCGAGATAACTGCCGAAAACAATCATGAGTCCTGTGATAACCAGCAGGGAAAAGCTGACTGCCGCGATAAAATGGACAATTCTCGCAAAAAGAGGGAAAAACAATATCTGCTCGCCATCGTGGTCGAAGTGCTTGGCGCCGACAATCAGATAGTGCAGAAAAAATACTCCGGGAACAGCTGTAATGATCACCAGAAAGGCTTTCCAGAACCATTGTCCCTGAAGGGTAGTAAATAATTGACCATATTCCTGCCAGTTGCCGGAAATAAGGCCCATAAGTGAATCGTAATAATCGGCCGACGACCCCGCCGAAAGACCCGCGAGAGCTTGGCCTTCCTGGGCGGAAACAAACGCGGCGAATCCTGCCACAAGAAAAATTGTGAGCAGCAACACAGATGCATGAACTCTCTGCATGATTTGCTCCTGATAAAAGATATAAAGATCCCGTCTCTTTCGCTTCTGCAAAAGAGACGGGATTCTTCAACGAGGTAAAAAGTTATAGGCTCAACTATTTCTTGTATGCCTTGCTCCAGCCCCAGGCGTTGACACCTGATCCACGCTGGAAGACACGCTCGCGATACACATCAGCCACCACATCGGCATCCCCGGCCAGCAGGGCCTTGGTCGCACACATTCCTGCACAAAGCGGTACCTTGCCTTCTGCAATCCTGTTTTGACCATAGAGGTGTTTTTCCTCGGTACTGAAATTTTCTTCAGGACCGCCAGCACAGAAGGTGCATTTATCCATTGCACCCCGCGCCCCAAAGACATTGCCTTTAGGAAATTGCGGCGCTCCAAACGGACAGGCCATAAAGCAATAGCCGCAGCCGATGCAGGTCTTTTTGTTGACCAGCACGATACCGTCATCACGCTGGTAGATTGCATCAACCGGACAGACCGCAATGCAAGGGGCATCAGCGCAATGCATGCACGAAATCGAAATAGATTTTTCACCGGGTTTTCCCTGATCAAGGGTGATCACCCGACGGCGGTTGACACCGACAGGTACATGATTCCCTTCCTTACAGGCAACGACACAACCGCTACAGTCGATGCAACGGTCAACATCGCATAAAAATTTTACTCTTGCCATTTCATATCCTCCTCATCAGGCCTTGGCTATTTTACACAGTCCATCTTTTGTGGCCTGAATCTGTGTGATAATGTCATATCCATAGTTGGTGACAACGTTGCCGATCTCGCCGACAACGTATGGAGCGGAACCCTCAGGATACTTATCGGCATAGGATTTGCCCTGCAAAATACCAGCGAAGTGGTACGGCAGGAAGATGGTTTTCTCATCCACCCTCTCCGTATGAAAGGCCTTCACTGTGATCTTGCCACCTTCCGGTGACTCAACCGACATCATGGCACCGTCACGGATACCAAGATTATTGGCCAAACGAGGATTGATCTCAGCGTACATCTCCGGTTGCAGTTCAGCGAGATACTGATTGCTGCGGGTCTCGGCGCCAGCTCCCATATGCTCCACCATACGACCGGTGGTGATAACATAGGGGAATTCTTTAACCAGATCCGGGTTTTGCTCAGACTCAAAGCGGGTATCAACACGGAAATGATCCGGCTTATCCTTATAGGTCGGATACTTGGCAACAAGATCAGGACGCGGCGAATGCAAAGGTTCGCGATGGATCGGTACCTGATCGGGAAAGTTCCAGACGACACAGCGAGCACGGGCGTTACCGAACGGCGCCATACCACGGGCTATAGCATCTTTGATGGTCTTCTGGGAAAGATCGGTCTTCCAATTAGTGCCGGGAACAGTATCCTTGAATTCCGAATACCCTCCTTGAATTTCACTGCCTGGGTTACAGACGCCTTTAGCTGCCAGTTGATTTTCAATCCGACCGCTGCCATCGTATTTCATCTCATCACCAAAACGGTTTCTGAACGGCAGTCCACCTTTGGCCACCGATTTGGAAACATCATAGAGAATCGGCGTACCGGGATGTTCTTCCGTCCAACATGGCCAAGGCAGACCATAGTACTCACCATCGCATGGACCACCTATGGCATGAAGGGTATCGATGTTAAAGGTATGCCAGTTCTCCATATGCTTTTTGATACGTTCAGGAGTCTGCCCGTTATAACCAATGGTCAGCGAACCATGACCCAGTTCACGGGTGATATCTTCCGGTATCTGTTTGAGATTTTTATAAAAAAGTTCAGCAAAGCCAAGCTTTTTCACCAGCAGTTCCATAATCTGATAATCATCTTTACTGTTGTGAACCGGATCAACAACCTTATTACGCCATTGGATCTGACGGGAAGTCGAGGTAACACTTCCTGAGGTCTCATACTGGCTGGCACTCGGCAACAGGTAGACGTTATCTGTCTCACAGGCGACGGCTGCCATGGTTGGGAATGGATCGACAATAACCAGTAAGTCCAGCTTATCATAGGCTTTCTTCACTCTTGCATACTGAGAGTTGGAGTTTGAACCACAGCCCCACTGAACCAATGCTTTAATCGGAGTATCCTGGTAAATTTTCTCCTCACCGAGGACACCTTCATACCAGCGCGCCAGAGTAAAGCCCTTCTTGTTCATGTCTGCTTTTGTTTTGAACCTGCCGGCTATCCATTCATAGTCGACGTCCCAAACACGGCACCAGTGCTTCCATGAACCGTCAGCGAGGCCATAATAGGCTGGCAGACTGTCGGCCAGAACGCACATATCGGTTGCCCCCTGAACATTATCATGACCACGGAAAATGTTGGTACCACCACCTGATTTGCCCATATTGCCAAGAACCAGCTGGAGAATACAGAAACTACGGGTGATGGAACTGCCGATGGAATGCTGGGTTCCACCCATACACCAGGTCAAACTGGTGGGGCGATTATTGGCAAGAAGCTCAGCGATGCGTACGGTCTCACTGGCCGGAATGCCGGTGATGTTTTCCACCTCTTCAGGAGTATATGCCTTGGCTACCTCGACCATCTCTTCGTAGCCGGCCACACGGGTCCTGATGAATTCTTTGTCTTCCCAACCATTAGTAATAATAGCGTTTACCAAGCCCATCATAAAAGCGGCGTCGGTACCCGGACGAATACGCACGTAGTCCGTTCCCTTGGCGGCAAGCTTGGTCCGCCGCGGATCGACAACAATGATCGGTGCGTTATTTTTTTCTTTGGCATGCAGAATATGCTGCATGGAAATAGGATGAGCCTCTGGTGCATTTGAACCGATAAAGATCAAGCTCTTCGCATGTCTCATATCGTTCAAGCTGTTGGTCATTGCTCCGTAACCCCAAGTATTGGCGACACCTGCCACCGTAGTTGAGTGTCAGATACGGGCCTGGTGATCGACGTTGTTTGACCCCCAAAAAGCTGCGAATTTCCGTTGCAGAAACGCCATCTCTGTTGAAACCTTGGCACTGCCGAGGAACATCAGAGCATCCGGTCCATCTTTTTCACGCATGGCCAGCAATTTGTCACCTATCTCGCCCATTGCCTGTTCCCAGGTGAGATTGGTCCATTTGCCGTTGACCTTCTTCATCGGGTTCTTGAGCCGCTTGGGGCTGGTAACCATATCAATGGCACCTGCACCCTTACAGCAATGCCCGCCGTAAGAGACAGGGTGATCGGCAGCGATTTCCTGGCGAACCCAGACACCGTTATGTACTTCCGCTTCAATTCCACAACCCACTGCACAATACGTACAGATAGTTCTAACTTTCTCGGAACCAACATATGGCTCACTCGGGCCGGTTGCAGCCTTAGCCTTGCTGGTCAGTCGGGTGGTCATAGCCACCCCTGTCAGGGCAGCGGTGGCCGCCGACAGTTTAAGAAAAGATCGCCGGGCGACCTTGGGATTGAGAGTTACTCTACGACCAGCGGAAACTGCACTGCTCCCAGAGGAAATCTGTATTTTACTTCTAGCCATTTATTTTTCTCCTTTTTGAGTAAAAGCATTTTCGTGACCAACATTTTTTCATTTGTGGTCAACGGCAGATCTCAGCGGACTTACGAGCGCAAATTTTTGTAATAATTTTTAAAATTTTCGCTCTCATGGTAAAGCGTTTCATCCGGCATCTTGACAATGGACACAGACTTTGCTTTTGCAGGCTTGACAATGGCCGCAGTCCCAATCACAGCCGCTGTACCAGCCAGGATGTGCTTGAGGAATGATCGCCTTTTGTCCTCTTCTTTTTTCATCTTAAACCCTCCATTTTCTCTCATTATTCTTCAATAACACTCCTCGTTCTACAACATCAGAGCGCGAACAAAAAACTACATAGAAATTACTAAGTTCTTCTCCAAATCGAGATAACCACAAAGAATCCGGCTACACAGATAATAGAAATCGGCATGCTTCTGCTCCTTTAGAAGCGCTGTGAATTTATCTGCAAAGGGTTCCAGGAATTCTTCAAGCAATCTTCCCTGCAGTTGCCTGACCTGATCACCAGCACCGGCTTTTTCCTCTTCAATAAGAGAGGCAAAGGTATCAAGCATCACAACCAGCGAGTCTTCGGGATCGGTTACCCCTTTGTCCCTTTCTATTCCTGCCTCAGTCATTAAACTTCGGACATCGACCAGGGCCTGATCGTAGCTGCGACCATTCAAATAAAACGAGGCCGTGGTCTCCACCAGGGTGCCGTCAAAAGGATTCACAAAGAGTTTGTAATATTCCTCCTGCAACTCCTTTAGTGTTTTCTCCTTTAAGGCGCGGGATATTTCTTTGACAGCATTATCAAAACGGGGGCTTATCTGCTCCATGGCAAGCGCTGAAAAAGTGCCACGCCAGCGACTCATTGTCTCCGAGTCGGGCTCTGCTACGAAAAATGATTTAATAAGGTCAATAAAGCGAAGCCGTACCCGAAACAGATCCCGTTCGTTCAATTCATCCATAATTATTCCGACTCAAAAAGTTTCACGACCCGACAGGTATCGCAATATTCAAAATGACTGGTATCGACAGTTTCTTTTTTGGACAGGATCGCCATAACCCGCTCAAAGCTCTTCCTGGTACCGAAAACCTTGCCGCACTTTTTACAGGCCATTGGTTCGGCCTGGGCCATTTCGCGGACCGCAAAAAAATCATTGTCCAAGGTGAACTGTGGGGCGATTGTCAGAGCATTCTCAGGGCAAATATGGACACAAAGTCCACAGCCCACGCACATGGCCCCCAGATGATTCAGGGAAAGCTGTTGCGGATCGGCCCTCATGGCCTCGACGCGGCAGTCATTCAAACAAGCCATACATTGGGTGCACTTCTCACTATCGCAGTTCACTGTGGCAAAAGGGATATAACCCTCCGGCTGCATGGTCACCTCGCGGCCACTGTTTTTGACCAGTATTTCCAGTGCCACTACCAGTGACTGCCGGCGATTGACAAAATCCACATTGCCAACAGGGCTTCCGAAGCTGCCGACAGATGAGGTATCGATACTAGAGTGAAAATCATCCAAACTACAGCTCGTCACCGCGTTGCTCATATCGTAGAGCCGGTTCAGCATTTCGTTGGCGAGACGGATCTGTTTTTGAGCTGCGGCTTTTCCGTCTTCCTGTCCTTTTCTTTCAAGCAGAATGATCCGCCGGGCTCCCCGGCTGAAGAGAAACATAAAATGAAACAGGGAAAGACTGTGCACCGTGTCATAGTTTAGAAATAGAATACATTCCCGCCTCTGGCCCTGCTCTTGCCACCAGAGGCCATGCAGGCTTTTTTCGTCGCCGATGACCACCGTCCCATCTTGGGGAATTGACACATCGTGAAAATACTCAACAAAAGCGCTGTCATTAAACCGTTGGTTTTGCAGCGCACCGGTGGGGCAGGCAGCAACACAGGCGCCACACTCCTCACATTTAAAAGAGTCTACGGTGACTCCCCTGGAATCCTGGATTATTGCCCCATGGGGACAACTGGACAAACAGAGGTCACAGCCTCGGCCAAGATTGCCGCTATACTGACAAAGGTCATTATTGCAGGTAATAACCTCATCAATCTGGCAGGAAAAGAGAGTGGCAAAATAGTCGGCCAGCTTGTCTTCATAAAAGACTTTTCCATATCCGTCCGGCAAATCCACCTTAAATGTGCCAAGAACGATAAGAGCAGGAACTTCAAGTAGTTTGCTCAGCGCACCATGTATATCAATGGCCTTTGTTGCACAGACTTTTTCACACGCTTTACAGAAGGTGCAGGCATCAAAATCAACGAACAATTTTTCGGAAATGCACTGTTCCGGACAAGCCGGACCACATCCACCGCAATAGGTGCAGAGCTCAAGATTGATTGGTGACCGGACCTGATATTCCAGGCGACATTGCAGTCCATGATTATCAATATGTAACTCTGTCACCGTCGGTATTTCCGGGTGATAGCCTTTTACCAGCAGTGGCTCGATATTGAGCACACCACCGTAAGTATCCATAAACGTAGTCAATTGGTCAGCATTATCGGCAAGCACACAGACACGGTTATCAGCTTCCACGGTATAGCTGCGATAATCCAGCCCATTGAAGCGTCTCAGCTCTGCCTGGGCTAATGCTGTCAATTCACTGGCACCAAAAGTCGCCAGTGCATGATTGAGCAGAAGAGTTGATGACAAGGGAAAGCTACTTTCCGGGGTGATTGAGGAAAAACCCCCGGCAAGAAGAATAGATTTTCCTTGATCAGAGGAAAATCCTCTACCGGGGTGGAGGTTAACCTCAGTGATTTCAAGCTCGGGCACATTCGAGCCATCCTGAACCAGCAGACACGTTGGAAAGAGTTTTTGCATGAATTACCAAACCTTTGCTTCACGTTGAACAGGACCCGCCCCTGCCATCAACTTTTTTTGGGCACAGAAAATTACAGCCCAGAAAAGACTGTAATGTATAACTCTAGCACAGAACAACCCACTCCGGCGATTGCAAAGTGAGCCATGTGTAATTATTGGTCAGTATAAGAAAGTTTAGCGAGAAAGAGAATCAGCAGGGCGCCTTTTGTTTCGTAAGGCAAATACAACTCGATACGTAGGGAATTAACCTACATTGTTTGAGTCAACGGAATTGGAGAATTCCTGCTCTGTCCATAGTACTGCGCGCCGAATAAGCTCCGCGGCTGTCTTGATACCAAGTTTTTGTTTGACACGATCCCGATAGGTGCCGATTGTTTTAATACCGAGTTTCATCTGATCGGCAATTTCCCGGGTGGAAAGTCCGGCGCCAAGTAATCTAAAGACCTCAAGCTCCCGGTCGGTCAGCAGATCGACGGTACGACTAGCCGGTGTATCTGCCTTGAGCTGCAGTCTGTCAAGCAACTTCTCCATTATCTTTGCACCAACATGTATCTTGCCGGAACGGATATTTCTAAGGGCAGAGATGACATTCTCGCTGGCCTCTTTTTTCATTATAAAACCACGGGCACCCGCCCGGATGGCTCTTTCGGCCCAAACCTGTTCATCATGCATGGAGAGAACTAAAATGCGTATCGGGTTTTTCTGAATTGTCAGTTCCTTCACCAGATCGAGACCATTATCACCGGCAAGAGTAATATCGACAATGGCCAGGTCTGGAAGTGATTCCTGTATGACCTTTCTGGCACTCGCTATATCTTCGGCCAGACCACAGACAACAAAGTCCTCTTCCTGATTGAGTAATTCTGCCATGCCCATTCTGAAAATGGGATGATCATCGACTATTATTACCCTCGATTTCATTCCAACCCCTCGCCTGTAACTGAAATTATCGTGCCGCCTTCTTTACCCGAACTGATGGTCAGCTCCGCACCTATGGCTTTGGCCCGATATTTCATGGTATGAAACCCCATACCGGTGGCGGCCGGAGTTCCGTCAAAGCCAGTACCATCATCGACAATTTTCAACGAAAACCCGTCCTCTTCAAACTGCATATACACCCCAATTTTCGTCGGTTTGCCATGACGGGCCGCATTAAAAACAGCCTCTCTTATTATATAATGGAGATGCGTAGCAGTATTTTTACCGAGTGTCTGTCCGCCATCTTCCCACGAAAGGTCGAAATTAACCTTAAAAATACTTTCCACCTCAACAACAAGTTCATCAATTGCCGCTTCCAGGCCATATTCGACGACATGTACAGGATAAAGGCCATGGGAGAGTCGCCGGGTTTTTTCAATAGCATCTCTGATCAGGTTACGGATCATCGCCAACTGTTTTTCCCGCTCCGGAGCCTCATCCTGCAGTTGCCGCTGCAGCACCTTACTTAACAGCTCCACTCCAGCCAGGTGTGAACCAAGATCATCGTGCAGATTTCGACCTATTCGAGACCGTTCATCTTCACTGATGGCAATAATCTGCCGCTCCAGCCGGGCAAGCTCCTCCTCGGCACATTTATTCAGCACATGGAGCCACATACCTTCCAGCAGCATGGTCATCTGCCGAACATCAGAATTGTCATATTGTTCGTTATTATTGCTGACCCCGGCGACGATCACAATCTTCCCGTCATTATAAATAGGCACGTCAAGGTGACGGTGAACTGCCGTCCGGTAAGGATATATTGGCTCCTCTTTCTCTGAATTGATAGCATTGACAATAACCGCGGTTTTCTTCATCACCGCCCTGCCGGGAAGGCCACCATCTTCTATCAACCTGGGCAGGAGCAGCTCCCCTTCCCTCTCTTTGGCATCCTGTTCATTAAAGACGATGAAAGAACAGATGGTGATATGGGATTGGGCGGTATTGACCAGCGCCAGATAGCCTTCTTCACTTCTGGTGATCTGGACAATACGCCGGAGGATAAAATCGTATTTTTCCTGAAGAGAATATTTCTCCATCATCCCCAGACGCAGCAGGGTGTCGAGACGCAATTCATCCCTATGCAGAAGGATCTCGCTCTTTATCCGCTCTTCCACCATCCGATTGGCCAAATGACTGAGATCTTCGAATTCCCTGAAGACCAGATTCTCGTCGCACAGTTTAACATTCGAATCGGCTGCTTCCCGAAAAAAGTTGGTGAAAAGGTTGAGCCCCTGTTTAATTTTTACCGAATAAAAAAAGGTGCTCAGCAACAGGAAGACCACGGCAATGGCAAAAAGGACAATAAAGGTAAAGACATTTTTAAAGGCAATGCGCCGATAGCTTTCCGTTTGGTCGGCGATAGCCTGCTCCATGGAATCCATCAACATCGAAGTCCCCAGCACCCAACCCCAATCGGGATAGATCTTTACAAACCCAAGTTCCTGGTGTGTTTTTCCTTTTGCGGAATTCTGCACTGCATAATGAACATAACCTTGCTTCTCACCTGTCGTGGCCGTCTGCAAAAAAGCCTCACCATATTCCATTCCATTGCTATCAACCAAATCTCTGACTGACCGGCCAACAAGCCGCCCATCCTGATTACTGAGAATGGTTCCGTCGGTACGAAAACAGAAAACCTCTCCGTCTTTGCCAAATTGCTTATTGCGAATTCTGGTCAGGATCTCGGTTTGCAGGGTCTCTTCAAGCTCTTTGGTATAAATTCCCGCACCGATAAACCAGTCGAGTGGTTGAAAATATTTGACGAAGGCTATCTTGGCAAATTTTTCGCCAATGAACTTGGGTTTAATAAGAGTGTACTGATACAAGCCAGCTTCTTTATCACGGACAATTGAAATAATATCGCCGATCACGTCCTGGCCGTTAATTCTTTTGAACTCCGCTGCAGATTTGCCTTCAAAAAATGGTTCATCAGCAAAGAGATCGATGACCCTTTGCGTCAACCTACCTGCAAAATAATACCCGCGCCCGTTATCCCAACGCATGGGCCGCAGCTGTTCAATAACCATCGAACGGATCTCATCGAGACTCTTGTCATCCTTGTACAACCGATAATTATGCGAAGCGAGGGTGTAGGCCGCCTGCACCCGTTCCCGGATATCCAGTTCAACCCGCAGTTCATTTTGCCGCCGCCGATAATTGATCAGTTCCACCACATTGCTCAGTTCCTCCTCAACCCGAACCTCATATTGGCGCTTATAGGTAGAGCGAATATTCTCAATACTCTCCTGATAGGCCTGAAATTCATTGATCGACCAGAAGATGCCGATAAAGGTAGCAAGCGAAGTCACCACCACCAGTGATGCGTAGAAAGGTGCCGAGGACAGGGTGATTTTTCGAAAGTATCGCATTGAAGGTATTGCCACAGAACTCACATCTCCCGACAGCTCAACTGCCGTCCTTCAGCTCTTGCACGGTTGGATAGATATGGGTCAGATAGATGGTATCCATTCCCTGATGATCGCCAGGGCCAAATTGAAGCATCAATCCTCCCAAATCAAACCAGCCGATATCCTCCATGGTAGCAATAAATTTTTCTCTGGTGAGTTCCCCTTTCACCGACATGGCAATTTTGCAAAAAAGACTACCTACAATAAACCCTTCCAGAGAAGTAAAACTGATCGGTGCATCATGCTGATATTTCGCCATTGCTCGTTTAAAATCGCCAATCAATTCGATATCCGAAGAGTAGGGGGAAGGCACCACCTGGGAGACAACCACCCCCTGACCGTAGCCACCAAGCACCTCCCTGAGACTCTCGGTGCCGACAAAGGAGATATTGCCAAAGACAATATCCGGGGAGATCTTAGTCCTGCTCAGTTTTATAAATTCAGCACAGGCGGAATAGGCACCAACAAGGACCACAGCCTCCGGTTTCTCCTCATAAATATCTCGCAGTGCGCCCATAACAGCAACTGTATTTCGCTCATAGCTGCCCTTGGAAACAAGTTTCATTCCCCGTTTGGCCAGAGCAATTTCGATGCCTTTCAAGCCGGCAAATCCGTAACTGTCATTTTGATAAAAACAGGCAATCCTGTGCAGTTTTTTCTGGTCAATGAGATAGGAGGCCAACTGTTCCATCTCCTGAAAATAGCTGGCCCGCACATTGATGACGTATTTATTAAAAGGCGTCCGCAGAAACTCAGCTCCGGTAAAGGGGCCGAAAAAAGGAATGCCCTCTTCACTGACGATCGGCGCAACCGCTTCGGCTGTCGGCGTACCGACAGAACCAATGAGAGCAAAGACCTGATCGTCGTAGATCAGTGCCTTGGTGTTTTTCACCGCTTTATCAGGCTCATAACCGTCGTCACGGCTCAGCAGCAGTACCTCCCGGCCGTGAATTCCACCATTATCATTGACAACAGAAAAAGCCGCGAGCAATCCGGCCCGCATTTCGAGACCAAGATTTTGCGCAGGACCGCTGAGCACACACGACTGACCAAGGACAATTGGACTGCCAAGATTCAGTGCCGCGCCTTGCACCGCAGAACAAAAACAAAATAAAATATAGAAAAGAAGACAGGTACATCTGAACATCAGACAATTTCTCCGCAATAAACTCACATTCTAAATTGCTCAACAGCAAAACCCGGCGCAGGCTTGGCTCCAAACAGGATGATTGACAAAGTCGCGCTCCGAGGCTACCTCTCTTAATATTACATTGTGGCAAAGGGAGCTACTACAATTTTAAGAACAGCTTCCTGAATAAAAACAGACAAGAAAAGATACCACAGCGATCTCTGATAAAAAGTTGCTTGAATTTCGCCAAAACTCCCTTTAGGGTATCGGCCACATATTGCTTTTTAATTCAAAAATACAACCGAAAAATACAATAATGAACACATCACAGCCCGTGAGTACCCGGCTCACCATGAGCCACATGACAACCGTGGTCACCCCCAGTGGTTCATCTGAGCAGTTAGAGCAGCTGGCTATAGAAACACCCTATTCCATTGCCTTAAATGACGAGACCATCGGATCCTCAATGGTCCTGCCTACTGGCCTTGAAGAATTTGGTGCCGGTTTTCTTTTCGGCCAGGGCTATATAAAAGAGCCTGGAGAAATTAAAGAAATTTATATCTGCCCCGAGGGTCGGATTGCAGTATACGCCGATGTAGAAAGGACAGAGCCCAAAGAAGTTATAATCACCTCCGGTTGCGGAGGAACGGGAAAAATTTCCAAGGAAATGCTTGAAGGAGCCTTTGAACCTCTGCAGGAATGCACTATCACCTTTCCAGAGATCAGCAGTTTTATTCGTGAGGGCCTGCAAAGTTCTCCTTTAGGCCCCCAAACCCACTGTATACACGGCTGCGGATTGTGGCAAAATGGCAAACTCCAGCTCTTTTATGAAGATGTTGGACGCCACAATGCGGTGGACAAGGTCCTGGGCGCCATCCTGCTTGGCAAGGCAACTGCGAAAAGCGCAATCTACACCACCGGCCGCCTGACCTCCGACATGGTACTTAAGTGTGCCCGGATTGGTATCCCGATAATCATGTCGAGAACAGCACCTTCATCACTCGGCCTGGCCATTGCCAGAAGATCAGGAGCAACTCTTGTGGCGTATGCCAGACCAGATCGATTAAACGTTTTTAACGCTCCTCACCGCATTGTGGTGTAAAAGCTACCGCGGGTACAGGACCAGCAACAGCAGAGAACCGCTACTTTTTCGACCGGCCTTCCAGCCCCAGCTCGACTAAACGCTCGAGAAACTGTGGAAAAGACAAACCGTGGGCAGCAGCTGCCTGGGGCATAAGGCTGGTGGCGGTCATCCCCGGGATGGTGTTAGTTTCAAGAAGATAAAATGCGCCGTCTTCTGCCAAGATCATGTCCGTCCGTGAATACCCTCGCAATCGTAATGCTTGATGAGCGCTGACCGCGTAACCTTGAGCCTTTTGGGCAAGATCGTCACTCAGGTTGGCAGGGCAGATTTCCTCTGAGGCACCGGGCTTGTATTTTGCGTCATAATCAAAAAAGGCAAACTCTTTTCCCGGCACTATTTCGATCACCGGCAAGGCTTCAAGCTTGTCATTACCCAGCACTCCGACGGTCAATTCCCGACCTTTGATATATTTTTCTACCATTATATGGCTGTCATGGTGCAGTGCCCGCTGTATTCCGGCAAGGAGTTCGTCAGCTGACTTTGCCAGGGACAGGCCAAGGCTGGACCCCTCATGAACTGGCTTAATGACCACCGGCAGACCAAATCGGTTGACCAGTTCCTGACTGTCGATCTTGTCATTGCTGGTCAAAATCTGCGAATCCGCCACCCGCAGACCATTCAATGTATAGAGTTCTTTGGCCAGCTGTTTATCCATGGCGATGGCACTGCCAAGTACCCCGGAGCCCTGATAAGGAACGCCGAGAAGATCAAGAAAGCCCTGCATAGTACCATCTTCGCCAAACAATCCATGGAGCAGAATAAAGGCAAAATCGATCTCCGCTGCATCGGCGGCAATTTTGGCCAAATCCGTGGCCGAATCATATCGCCTGACGATAAATTTTTCCGGATCAAGTACTTTCTCCACCCCCGCAGCACCATTCAGTGAAACTTCCCGTTCCCCTGAAACCCCACCAGCTATGAGAGCAATATGTAATTTTTTTTTCGGCATAGTCTTTGTCCCTCTGATCTTCGGATTGATTTTAAGAGTGTCCTGTGACAATACTCTTTTACCAAACGGGCCATTGCTTCAATAAACAGATATCCATTCAGCAACTCTCAATAGTAAACTACTCTTCTCCACGATCAAGATCACGTAAAAAAGCAGTTTTTTTTGCATATCATTTGCAATTACAGCAACAATGACGTACTCAGAAGTTATTATAAATTGAGGAGTTCGATAAATTTAACCACAGACATTTAGACGATATTCCGAGATTAAATTTTACAAGATTGAGAAAAGTGTTGGAGTTACAACGTAATTATGGTCAGAAAAATTCTTTTTGTCGATGGAGACGCAATCTTATGTGATGCTATTAAGAAGAACCTGGCAAAATACAGTGAGAGTTTTTCTTTCGTAACGGTGTGTGATGGTTTCGAAGCTGTCAAACTACTCAAAAAAACGCCCGTTTCGCTCATTATCACGGAATTAAAGATACCGCGAATGGGTGGAATGAGCCTTGTCAACCATCTTTGTGACAATTATTCTGACATCCCTGCCATTATTATTTCATCTATGGATGATACCTTTCTTCAAGAGATAACCAAAGAAAGGGGCATTGTTGGCTATCTCAAAAAGCCTTTCCAAACCGAACAGCTGGTTGCCATAATTAAAAGTACACTACAACAAGAGGCTGCTGGCGGTATCATGTACGATATCTCTCCCACAGTATTCCTTCAATTAATGGAAATGGATGCAAAATCATGCACAATTCGAATACTTGACAACAAAACTCTTCAAGGAGGTATTCTTTATTTCAAAGACGGTGAATTGTTGGATGTAAGAATAGGTGACCGGCACGGTATTCAGGCAGCTTACGAGCTTTTTTCCTGGGATACTGCAACAATTTTTATGAGAAATGATTGCGAGCCAAGAAAAAACAACATCAATAGCGCACTGACCCCAATAATCATGAAAGCAGTGGGGATGAAAGACGAAGCCGAGGATCATCTGTCAGATAATCCATCCCCGACGCACCAGGATATTTCAAATAATGGACAGACATGCTCCTCCAATTCTGCCAGCATAGAACTATTAAAAAAGGAGTTGGGTGATGAGCTCGGTCTGAAAAGATGTTTTCAGGATACACAGATCACTCAGGTTATTGAACAATTGGCAGAGCCCAGTAAACAAAATGGCTTTGGAAAATTTAGATTTGCATATCTTAATCATGCTGATACCGACAAGATAGTGTTATCCGGCCAACCTTCAACAGTGCTTGATATAGCCCCAAGCTGCACAGCTGAAAAAATCATCGACCTTTTAAGTAACGATGGCTCAAAGAGCTAACCCCGGTAAACAGAAAATAAGCCGGGACTCTTTTTAGTCCCTATGCTCTGAAGGGGATAAGTACCTTCACAAAATTCGATCATACTCTTTTCAGTGCCCCCTTGAGGGGTAAAAAACAAGAATTGAATTTTTAAGGTACTAAACCTGTCACTTATGCTCTTGCCGATGAAGTTGGGCCAAACGTTATCCTATCGTTTCCGGCCAACAGCCTGATAAAATTCTTCAAGACTCAACTCATTTTCAAATTCCATATGGATGGTATAATCATTGCCGACATAGTCGTGACATTGGACGGCCTTTACGAGACCATTCCTGCGTACTGATTCAGTAGAAACATCAGTGCGCACAGTCATTTCTAAATCCTGCTGCAAAAGAGCTATCGCATTTTTCTTGTTAGAAAATCTTACACCGAAGGCCATCCCTCCCCTTGAGATATCTAAAAGAACCCCCTTTATCCCAAGGGATTGTTTTCCCGCCTTGTTTTGCAATGAAGCAACTACCTTTCCAGACACGTTAACTCTCTCAAGCCGTCTTCTGGAGTTACTGGCTTTTTTGAAGGCTCCAGTAGTCACTTTAAACTGAGAGCAAAAATCGATCAACTTTGCTTGAAGAGCAGGATTGCTTTCCTTCAGTTTCAAAAGACGCTCCCATGTGAGCAGTGAAAGGTCAGCACCCAAACTTCTTGCACTCATCGTCCATATTGAAATATCAAAAAAGGTTTCGACCCCAAATATTTCTCCAGCTTCAACAACTTTCAGCACATACTCTCCACCATTATTTGCCGAAAAAAGCTGAACCCGCCCCTTGTTCACAAAAAACAGGGTCGATACAAACTCCCCCTGTTGGACGACAATCTCACCATTGTGGTAATTTTTGCGGACCGTAGCATAATACAGGGAGGAATAATCTTCCATCGATAGTGTGTTAACAAGCCTAGTCCAGACAGCGAGATGTTCATTACTGATTGAGGCTTTTTTTTCGTCGTCAATTATTTCAGCAGCACGAATTATCTCCCGCAAAGAAAGAGAATCTACTTGAATAAGCCATTCACGCAACTGCTCCGCCATATCAAATTGTTTTTTGCCAGCGCAGAGCTGAATCTGTTCGAGCATTAATGCTATCGCCTCACCTTTCCTGCTCTTATTCAACAACTCCTGAATTCTCCGTCCCTCTGGCATCTGAGCGGCGTATCCTTTTTCCGGAGGAGTTGGTATGCTGACGACATGAGGGGCCTCGGGCAACACCTTTTTGAGGTGGTTTTCAGTGAGAGTTGGTGTTTTACTCTCAGGTGGCAATGCAAGCTCAAGCTGTGCGAGTGCAACCTGGGTAGCGTACCTCGCTTCATTTTCCAGAGTCATTTGGCCTGAATAATGCTCTTTCAATAGTTTTTTCAGTGCATCCCGAGCAGCAGGAGAACTGCATTGCCCCAACACCTGACAAATATTAACCAACATTTTCAGTCTACTCTTCGGCCCAGACGCAGCCTCTTTCTCAAGTAAGGGAATCAGATTTCCTGCTATCTCATTGTCGGCAAATGGCAGAAGTGCCGTGACGATTTGCGGTTTCACCGCTTCATCGGCTTCGCGTAACATCCTGAGTAAAACTTTCTTACAAATTGTCGAATCACTCAATTTCGCCTGTAGATTTGCGCAGGCAGTTTTGAGGTTTTGCAGACGAGTAAAGCCATTCATAACGACAACAACATAGCCTATGCCGGTAAAATGCAGATAATAGCCTCCCTTTTCAAAAAATAATGTAGCCTCAACAGGGGAATTTAAGCCTTCAATGATGGCATTCCATAAAGAAACATTATCGTAAACTTCACCAGAGCCCTTCTTAGTGTTAGAAAAAAGCAACTCTCCACGAGGAGAAAGCAGCAATACCTCCTGAATAGTAGGGAGTTGCGATATTTTAGTTAGAAAGGTGTTCATGCGAAAACTATTCTCTCAATTCCATCAGGTAACCGAGCAATGAGACATCCTAAGATTGGACCAATTTCCAATAAAAAAAGAGTGGAAAATGCCAACACTTTCATCTGCAGGATCACTTGCATAACTGTAAGGCTTTAGGAGCTTGTCCAAGAATGCCCTTTTGCCCAAACTTTTCGTTATTTTCATAAAAATAATGCTCGCAATATTAATTATATAGCTCCGCTTATTTTTATGAAAATGCCTCAATTTTGAACAAAATGCCTATTCTCGGACAAGCTCCTAGTAATCCTGTCTACTCCGGCCAAAATCCTATATAGTGCCTGGAAGAAAATTAAAAAGTGTTAACAAAATCAAATCGATAACATCACAACCCACAAACGAAGAAAATGAGCGCGTAGATAGCGACGGATGTCGAGTAATAATGTAACGTGTTGTAATGTATTGTATATTACTTTTCGGTAAAACCATTCAGCAGGGCCTCTAAGGGATAAAACGACTGCAACCGCCAAATCTTCGTCGGGTGAAAAACTCATGCGTAAAGTAATCGTGCCACAAATGAAGTTGGGCGAACTGGCTATCGCCGACATAAAGCTGGACCCTAAATCACGCGATGATATCCCGCAAATCCTCCGAGGACTCCAGCATCTCTACACCACACCTGAACTGCGCGGTCCGATATTTGCCATTCTGGAAGAGGTGTTGCCTGAGCGTCAAATTGAAGGAAAGATTGTCAAGGCCGACCCCAACAACGGTCGCCCCGGCATGACACAATGGCAGATTCTGGTGCTGGGGGTGCTCAGATTGGGGCTCAACGCCGATTATGACCGTATCCAGGAGTTGGCCAACGAACACAAGACCCTTCGGCAAATGCTCGGTCACAGTGATTGGGCGGACGAGAAGTATTATAATCTGCAGACCCTCAAAGATAATCTGCGGCTGTTTACTCCGGAAATCCTCGATCGGCTCAACCGGGTAATAGTCGGAGCGGGACACAAGGCATTAAAAAAAAAACGGAAGAGGAGGTCGTAGGCCGTTGTGATTCCTTTGTGGTGGAGACAGACGTCCATTTTCCAACCGACATCAACCTGCTCCTGGACGCTATCCGTAAGGTCATCGAAATCAGTGCTGAACTGTCCTCCACCTACAAACTGCCGGGATGGCGGCAACACCGCTACCACCAGCGTCAATTCAAAAGGCAGTACCGCAAAGTACAGCGGCTCAAGCACTCCACGTCCAAAGACGAAAGCAAACAGCAGCAAAAAGATCAGGAGATTAAAGATGCTCATCGTGCCTACCTGGAGGTGGCGGAGGGATATCTGACCCGAGCGGACCACACCCGCCAACAGGTCAGCCCGCACGACCCTCTTTCCGTGGCTTGGCTCAGCGTATTGAATGATTTTATGGAACATGCCCGTCGGCAGATCGACCAGATTGATAGGCGGGTGCTCCGGGGTGAACGTATTCCTCACGACGAGAAGGTGTTTTCCCTGTTTCAACCGCATACCGAATGGATCAGCAAAGGGAAGGCCGGCGTTCCGGTGGAATTGGGACTGCGTGTGTGCATTATGGAAGACCAGGACCGCTTTATTCTGCATCACCGAGTGATGGTAAAGATCACCGATGACAAGGTGGCCTTTGCCATGGTGGGCGAAACCAAGCAGAAGTTCCCCACCTTACGAGCGGTCAGCATGGACAAAGGCTTCTTTAGTCCCGCCAATCAGGAAGTTCTGAAATCGCGTCTTGAGTGTGTGGTACTACCCAAAAAGGGTAAACTCTCGCAAGCCGACAAAGCTCGCGAAAGCGAACCTGAATTTGTCAATCTGCGCAAACAACACTCGGCGGTGGAATCGGCGATCAACGCCCTTGAAGTCCACGGACTGGACAAATGTCCCGATCACGGTCTCAACGGATTTAAACGCTACATTGCCATGGCGGTGGTGGCACGTAACATACAGCGCCTGGGTGCGGTGTTGCGTCAACAGGAACAAGAGGCCGCTCAACGCAAACGCGGATCTTACAAAAAAGCAGCCTGAGAAGAGCAGGCTCATCCGGCTGCAAAGTCGATGGCAGAGCTATGTCTGGCCTACGTAGCAGGTGAGAATCATTGTCATCTGCGAGGCAAAAATGACAAAAGATTCTGCCGAAGAGAAACTCATTCGCATTAACTGTGACCGCGCCGGTGCGATTTTTTCAAAAATTTGGGGTTTTCTGCCAGGCACTATATAGATACCGGCGGACTTGCAACACTAATCTACCCCAAAGAACTACGACTCTTTTTCGATAATGGCCAGAGCTGTCCGTATCCCATCCACGCCGCTGGAGATGATGCCTCCGGACCAGCCAGAGCCTTCCCCTGCTAGGTAGAGGTTGGAAAACCCCTGACAACATCTGTCCGACTCTCTGATGACCTGGATAGGCGATGATGTTTTACTCTCAAGCCCCAAAATGATGCCGCTGCCAAAACCTTTTAGTTTCTTGCTGAAAACACCGAGGCCACAGGCAATCGAGCGGCTGATCTCCGCTGGCAACAGATCCCAGAGTGGCGCCGGAGCGAGCCCCAAAGGATAACTGGACTCTGGTGCCATAGAGGGTGTTTTACACTGGATAAACCCATCAATGGTGGAAAATGGCGCCTGGTAGCCTTGGGTATACTGGTAAAAGCGGTTTTCAAGATCGCCGAGCCAGTCCAGGGCTTCAAGGGGCTCCACCGCCTTTCCCAATAGAGATTCCAGATTAAAGCCCGCCACACAAGCGGCATTGGCAAACCGGCCGCTGCGTTTATACCGGCTCATGCCGTTGACAATATTGGCAGTTTCATAGGCTGTTGCCGGGACAACCTTGCCGCCGGGACACATACAAAAGGTGTAGACCGGGAGACAGCCATCCCCTTTTGCCGTCAGTCTGTATTCTGCGGCTTTGACGCCAGCGAGAGAGGCTTTGCCCCACTGGGCGGTATTAATGAGTTCCTGGGGATGCTCCACCCGACAGCCAATGGCAAAGTTTTTGGTTCGAAAGCTGACCTTATTGCCAATAAGCATGCGATAGGTTTCGTGGGCCGAGTGGCCCGGAGCAATGACCAGCACGTCTGTTGGCATCTCACCTGCCGAAGTATTGGCAGCAACCACCTCTCCGTCTCTTACCGTCAAGTCTGTCATGAGGGTTTCAAAACGCATCTCTCCCCCCAGTTCTTCAAACTCTTTCCTCAAATTTGCCACGATATGCCGAAGATGATCGGTGCCCAGATGAGGATGAGCCAGATATTCGATCTCTTTCGGTGCTCCAGCCCGGATATAGCTGGACAGGATAAATTGTTTTTCCTGGGCGATGTGTTTGGTTCTGGACGTTAGTTTTCCATCGGAAAATGTCCCCGCCCCGCCTTCGCCAAAGGCATAATTATTGATCGGATCAAAGGTTCCCGTAGACTCAAATTCCCTGATACCAACCGCACGCCGGTCCACCCTGGAGCCGCGTTCAATAAGTGTGGTTTTAAAACCTGCTTTCTGTAAAACCAAAGCGGTGAAAAAACCAGCCGGTCCGCTGCCAACCACCAAAGCTTTAGTGGTTCTTTGTTTCCAGGGAATTGCCAGCGTCGGATAAACAAAAGGTTCACCACCCTGAAGTTCATCTGAGAGAACACCAACGCGAATCAACCAGTGGATATTGCTTTTTTTTCTCGCGTCGAGACTCTTGCTGTCGATCTGCCAGGAAAATTCACGGATACCGAGCTTCTTACCAATAGCAGTTTTCAGAGCATCATCGGTATAGTCGGTGGGGAGTTGAAAGGTTATTTCACGAAAACCCAATTGAAAAATCTCCTGCACTAGTGTCGTGGGATTTCAGGGATACCGGGAAGCACATTGCCTCAAACTATTATCCATTGCCAAATGGTATAATAGTATCCTCGAATGTTGTAAAGAGCAACAAACGATCTTAGCTCTGAAAGCTCTGGCCATCATCCGATTGTGGCTCGATTTATTGGTATATCCACTCAGAGTCAGGTGGAAATAGACAGCCCAGGTCTTTAAAAATCCATTGACAAAGGCTTCCAGTGTTTAGTATATAAACGAGATTGTTTTCTTGAAACTACAGTTATTTACTAGAAAGACAGCTAACTATCTGATCTTTTTACAAAATTATCGACTAATTCCCTAAACGGAGCCGCAAATGATAGAAGTTGAAGTCCGAGGAGATCTTGAGTACGCAATTCGCCAGCTGAAAAAAAAGCTACAGATAGACGGTATTAAAAGAGAGCTGAAACGTCGTGAGTACTATGAGAAACCGAGCGTCAAAAAACGCCGGAAGCAGGCTGAAGCCCGCAGAAAACTCCGCAAGTTCAACCGTATGAAAAAAGCATTCTAACTGGCTGCCCGTCTTAAAGCCTGATTCCGGTCAGGCTTTACAAATAATACCGCATCCAACGAAGCAGCCAATGCTTGATAGCTGAGGCGCCATTAAAACTTCAAAATTCTCCACCCAATTCACAGCAGCGCACGAACTGTATCTCCATTACCTTATTTCTGAACGAAGGTTGGCTGAGAACAGTGTAGAGGCGTACAGTGCTGACATCACCTTCTTTCTCACTTTTCTCACCTCCCTTAAAAAGAGAACACTGAACGCCGTAGACCTCACTGCGATTCATGGTTTTCTTGAGCAATGTCAAGAGCAGCATCAGGTGAGTAACCGGACCAACGCCCGACGCATTTCCGCTTTAAAGTCATTTTTTACTTTTCTGCTGCGGGAAAAAATAGTCACGCACAATCCATTTAGCGCCATTGACCTGCCTCGCAGCGGCAAGAGTCTGCCCAAGGCACTTTCCCAGAACGAAGTGAACAGTCTCCTGGCACCACCAAACGTTGCCACCCCCATTGCCGGACGGGACAACACTATGCTCTTTCTGCTCTATTCCACGGGGCTACGGGTGTCCGAACTGGTCCAGTTGCCTCTTTCTGCCTGTAATCTTGCCGCAGGCTTTGTCCGGGTCCTCGGCAAAGGCGACAAAGAACGATTGATCCCCTTTGGCGAGCAGGCAAAAGAGAAAATCGAACAGTACCTCAAAACAGCACGGCCACTTATCCTAAAAGGTAAGCGGAGCAATTATCTTTTTATCACCGGCCGGGGCACATGCATGACACGGTTAAGGTTCTGGCAGATTGTCAGAAAAACCGCCCTGGCCGCAGGCATCAAAAAAGATATCTCACCCCACATGCTCCGACATTCTTTTGCCACTCATCTTCTCAGCCATGGTGCCGACCTGCGCGCCGTGCAAATGATGCTCGGACATGCGGACATCGCCACCACCCAGATATACACCCACGTTGATCAGGACAGATTAAAAAGTATCCATAAAAAGTTTCATCCCCGTGGATAAGAAAGACGTTTTCTTTCCTCCTCATGGTGGCGAAATGGTTGCAAATGCCCTACAATATACCATTCTTACGACTTTTTTTACTTAGGCTAACAAGCCAGACAACTATGCGCCTCATTACCACCCATATCAACGCCGACTTCGACGGCCTGGCATCAATGATTGCCGCCAGTAAAATCTACCCTGACGCCATCCTGTCCTTTCCCGGATCCCAGGAAAAGAATGTCCGTGACTTCATCGCGCAGAGCCTGCTCTACTCCTATGATTTTCTCAAGATCAAAGATATCGATCTTAAAGCTATTGACACCCTCATCCTGGTGGACACCAGATCCTCTGCAAGAATCGGTGTCTTTGCAGAGTGCTTGACGAACCCTGGCATAAAACTCCATCTGTACGATCATCATATTACCAACGGTGGAGACCTCCATGGCGAACTTGAAGTCATCGAGGATTTTGGCTCAACCACCACACTTCTGACCAATATCCTACAGAAGGAAAAGATAGCTATCAGCAGCCAGGAGGCCACCCTGTTTGCCCTTGGCATCTATGAAGATACCGGCTCTTTTACCCACTTAACCACCACTCCCGAAGATCTCATGGCCGGAGCATGGCTGGTGGAAAAAGGCGCCAAACTCGATGAAGTCGCTCAGTTTATCACCCACGAGCTGACAACCGAGCAGATTTCCATCCTGCATGAATTGATGCAAAGTGCCAAGCAATATACCATCCAGGATATCCCCATCGCCGTGGTGACCCACTCGCTACTCGAATACGTCGACGAATTTGCTCTCATCGTCAGACGATTCATGGCCATGGAAAATCTCAATGTCCTCTTTGCCCTCATCTCCATGGGCGGCCGTATTTACCTGATTGCCCGCAGTCGGATTGCCGATGTCAATGTCGGCACCATCGCCCGCGACCTGGGTGGCGGCGGCCATGCTTCGGCGGCCTCGGCGACGATACGGGATATGACCCTGATCGAAGCGCAGGAAAAGCTCATTCAAACCCTGCACCGACATATCCTGCCCCAACCTATAGCCAGCGAAATGATGTCCAAACCGGCCATTACCATCACCCCGAACTCCACCATCGCCGAGGCCAATGCACTGTTTACCAGGTACAATATAACAGCCGCTCCCGTTCGTGCTGACATTCGCTTCGCATCTGCCGACAACCATTCTATTTTAGGGATAATCACCCGGCAAATAGTCGAAAAGGCAAGCCACCATTCGCTTGGCCACCGACCGGTCAGCGACTATATGACCAGCGATGTGCAGAGCCTGCCGCTCAAGGCAACGCTTGCTGATATTCAGGAACTGATCATTGAAAACAGGCAGCGACTCATTCCGATTGTCGAGAACAATACCCTTATGGGGGTTATCACCCGAACCGATCTGCTCAATAGACTGGTTAATGATCCGGCCCATCTGCCGAAAAACCTGCTGCACGAAGCAGACCACCCCACCCTTGAAAGAAAGAGGAACCTGAACGCGCTTATTGTTGATTATTTGACGAAAGACATGATTCAACTTCTTCAGGTCGTCGGTGAAGTGGCCGATAAGGTGGGCTATAACGCCTTTGCCGTCGGCGGCTTTGTTCGGGATCTGTTGTTGAAAAAGCCAAACCTTGATCTTGACCTTGTCATTGAAGGAGACGGCATCAACTTCGCCAAAGCACTTGCCGCGCATTTGGGAGGCAGATACAGAACTCATGATCGATTCAAGACCGCCGTGGTCCTTATGCCCGATGGCTTCAAGATTGATATCGCCACGGCGCGACTCGAATATTATGAATACCCGGCGGCCATGCCAACGGTCGAATTGTCGTCAATAAAGCTTGATCTTTACCGCCGGGATTTCACCATCAACGCCATGGCTATCCAGCTCAATCCTGGACAGTTTGGCACCCTGATAGATTTTTTTAACAGCCAGAACGATCTTAAACGAAAGTCTATTAAAGTATTGCACAACCTCAGTTTCGTTGAGGACCCCAGTAGAATATTCCGGGCGATCCGTTTCGAACAACGAATGGACTTCCAGATATCGCCACATACCAAACGGCTCATTACCAATGCCGTCAGTATGAAACTCTTCGGCAAAAGTGAAGATTCGCGTTTTTTATCGGAACTGAAAATAATTTTATCGGAGGAGAATCCACTGCCTGCCATTCAACGGCTGTCCGAGTTCGATCTCTTCCAATTTCTCTGGCCTGATCTGCGACCCCACTACGAAATTGATCGACGATTCACCCACATTCTCACCCAGGCACAACTGGCAATTTCCTGGTTCCGTTTGCTCTATTTGGACGAACCCTGCCGAAACTGGGTGGTCTACCTGCTGGCGATAATGTCGAGATCCGGGGCAAAAGAACTCTCGGCCTTCTGCACAAGATTTTCAGAAACCCCGAAAATTACCGAATATCTACTGGACCAGAAAGAGCGAGTGGAAAAAGCCGTCAATCAGCTATCGCGGGAAAATAACCACAAAAACAGCAAAATAGTCGCTTATTTTGAAGAGATCACCCTTGAAGGACTGCTCTACATGATGGCCATTGCCAAAAAGAACCATGTCAAGAAGGCTATTTCGCTCTACGTGACCTCGCTGAGACATGTCGAGGCCAGCCTCTCTGGCAATGAATTAATGAAAATGGGTTACAAACCCGGCCCGGAATTTAAGAAAATTCTTCTGTACCTAAAAAATATTCGGCTCGACAATTTAGAACTCAGCCCGGAAGAAGCGGCCACACTGGTAAAAGAGAAATTCCCGCGATAGCCAGGCAATCGCTTGCCCAAGTTGAAACAATGCTTAGTTTGTTGGCGCTGTTATGGATACGGCACAAGCAAACAACGCTCACTTTATTAAGAAGAAATAATGAACCACTATATTATTCAGCTCATCATTCTTGCCCCACCCCTCCTTTTTTCCCTGACCTTCCATGAGTTTGCCCACGGCTATGTCGCCTATCGCCTTGGTGATCCAACTGCCAAAGATTTAGGAAGATTGACTCTTAACCCATTAAAACATCTTGATCCTATAGGAACACTTGCCTTTTTTATCATAAAATTCGGCTGGGCCAAACCGGTACCCGTTAATCCCCGCTACTTTAAAAATCCCAAAAAAGATATGTTGTGGGTGGCGCTGGCCGGCCCGGTAACCAATCTCGCCCTGGCCGTGGTCAGTGCGATAATAACCAAAGGTATCTGGCTGCTCGCCACTGCGCTGCCCTATTCGGCAGCCGCAGAAGCTATTCTGGTGCCGCTCAATCAAATGCTGATAGCCAGTGTCTGGATTAATCTGGTACTGTGTATCTTTAATTTTCTGCCAATTCCACCTCTGGACGGTAGCCGCATCCTCATGGGATTGCTCCCCAACGACTTAGCCTTATCCTATATGCGGATAGAGCGTTTCGGCTTTATTATCATCCTGGTCCTAGCCTTCAGTGGTCTTTTATCCAAGGTAATTGTGCCGGTTATCAGTTTTGCCAACTCGTTACTGCTTTCATAATTGCAGTTATCTATCAGCTACTTTCGAGTAAGCGACACCAGCGATTCATGAAAGGTTGCCCCTCCACCCATGTCGGTGAGTTTTTGCGAGGTGAGATCGTTAATAGCGCTAGCCACCTCTCCTTCATCCATCACCGGCTCAACTGGCCAAAAGATTCCTTCGGCAACCAGCACGCCTTTCCTTGTATCGGTTGTCACCACCGCCAGCCGCGTTGTTCTCCCCCTGCCGCTTTCCAAGATAACCTTATCACCATCCTGAACATTACAGCGCGTAGCATCATCCGGGTGGACAAGAACTGTGCCGCGCTTATCCGGATAAAACTCTCCGAAGGTACTGTTCAGAAGGTCAGGATGTGGTGGGGTAAGTAACTGGAAGGGATATCTTGACTGCAAATCCAAATCAGCATATTCACCGGCAGTGGTAAGACAGGCGATAGCCGGCTCGGCCGCCGAGTCCACAGCAGTAAAAGAAAACTTCCTCTTTTCACCTGCCAAGACCCGCCCGTCGCAGCAACTGTTTGTTGAGTGAACCAGCTTGCCGGACAGCACCTCCTGAACGTCGCACTCATCGGGCAGTCCCTGCATTCCTTGTAAATAATCGACAATTCTTTCTTCACAACTCTGGTGAAATGGCGGGTCGTCAAAACCCATTTTCCGAGCCAGGCTTTGAAATAATTTTAAATTGCTCCAGGCCTCACCCACAGGCTCAACGACTGGTTTTGCCACCCCAAGATAAAAATGTCCGTAACCGGTGTAAATATCAAGATTTTCCAAAAATGTAGTGGCCGGAAGAAGCAGATCAGCATACCTGGCCGTAGGCGTCATCACCTGTTCATGGACAACAGTAAAGAGATCCTCCCTGGCCAGGCCCCGGCGGACCGTTGATCCATCGGGATTCACACTTAAGGGGTTGGAATTGTAGACGATCAAGGCCTTTACCGGTGGCTGGAGAGTCGTGAGGGCATGACCGAGCTGAATCATATTGACGGTTCTTGTCGATTTTTCAGCAAGAGTTGGAGAGGTGAGTTTCTTCTTATCCCCTTTAAAAGCGCCAGAGGAGAGCAGCACGCCCCTCCCTTTGCCCCCGGCAAAGAGCCCGAGACAGGCGCCAAGGGCTGCAATTGACCGCACGGCCATTCCACCCCTGCTATTGCGCGAAAGACCTATACCTATCCTAAAAAATGACTTGGCAAAGCTGGCAAGTAATACAGCAAGCTCTTCAATCTCTTCTCTTGTGACACCACTGTCCAGGGCAAACTCATGCCAATTACGAGATCTTAAATAAGCAGCCTGTTGCTCAAACCCCTCCGTTTGCTGCTCGATAAATTCACCATCGAACAACTCTTTTTCTATGAGAGCTTTCATAATGCCAAGAGCAAGCGCACTATCGCCACCAGGCCGTACCTGGATATGGCGATCTGCCGATTTTACCGTCTGATTTCGATAAGGATCGACGACCAGCAATTTGGCGCCCTTTTTCCTGGCGGCGGTGACATATTGCCAGAAATGAACATTTGTCACTTTGATATTAATACCCCAGGCCACAATCAAGTCGGCATCCGCCGCATTCTCCGGTGGACAACCCGGAATATCGCCACATTGCTTCTGCCAACCGGCACCTGAAGCAGCCGAGCAGATGGTCTGAGCTAACTGAGAGGTCCCCAACTTATGAAACAGCGGGTAGCCGGCGAATCTATGTACCGCCCCCATATTTCCGGCATAGGAATAGGGCAGAATCGACTCCCCGCCATGTTGCTGCCGAATCTCTTGTAGCCGGGTTGCCAGAATGTCCAATGCCTCGTCCCAGTCAATCCTGCGAAATTGCCCTGCACCCTTCTGGCCAACCCTGAGCTGTGGATACATAATCCTCTGCGAATGGTACATGCGTTCCGGATACCGGCGCATCTTCCGACAGATAAAGCCATTAGTATAGGGGTGCTCCTTGTCACCTTGCAGGGCGGTCACTTTGCCGCCGACAACGGTTGCGATAATCCCGCAACTATCTGGGCAATCCAAGGGACAAATGGTCTTGTGTTGCGTTGACATATCCATAATTAATTTTGGCAGGAGTTAGAGAAAAACGGTTTACTTGAAGTGATAACGGTGCAGAAGGAGCATGGGCTCAGCTTTTAAAACGAAGACACAGCTAGCCTATCACAGCATGGCGTGCCCGCGGTAAAGATAACGTTTAATCTTATGGGTGGCGGTTTTTATAAAGGGCTCTCTGCGCTCAAAAACTTTTGCCAGCCTGGAAGACTTGGGAAGTTGCCCATTCACCTCCAACCGCATTGACTCCAGCAGGTTTTCAATATAGGCACGCCTGTCGGCGTGAGAACAGCCAACTGTCTGGTCATCGATAAATTCATAATCAGGATAGATCCAGGCTTCCATCTGGCCATTATTTTCAATAAGCATACTTTCAACAGCCCAGTGATAGGTGTTCAACTTATGTTCTATTGCTTCTGGATAGACATTTTCGCCATTCGATAAAACGATGACGTTTTTAGATCTGCCGCAGACATGCAGATTCCCGGCCTTATCGAAAAAGCCAAGGTCTCCCGTGGAAAGCCAGCCTTCTTTCGTCAATACCGATTCCGTGCCTTCCTTATCATCATAGTACCCCAACATCACATTTGCACCACGAATGGTTATCTCACCGATGCCTGTTTCAGGATCTGGATCGGCAATTTTAATTTCGACCCCAGGAATTGGCTTGCCGGTCGATCCAACGGTAATCGTTTTGTCACCAGCCGGTCCTCCGGCAATCAAAGGAGCAGATTCGGTCATGCCATAACCAATAAGATACGGAAAATTCGCTTCATACAGAAATTGTTCTACATCGGGATTGAGCGCAGCTCCGCCGATCCCCATCAACTGGAGGTTACCACCAAAAAACGTGAGCAATTTCTGGCCAATCTTGCGGTGAATAAAGCGTCTGCCCAAACCAATCTTACATATTCCTTTTAACAGGCTGCTCTTTTCAATCTGCGGCAAAACTCTTTTTTTGTATATTTTCTCCAGCACAAGAGGGACGGCAAAAATGGCAAAAGGTTTCTCATAAGCACATAACTTTTGCAAGATGGCCGGGGTCGGTGTTTTACCGGCATAAGCGATACGAGCTCCGCACAAAAGAGGCAGGATAAAACCACAGGTAAATTCATAGGTATGGGACATGGGAAGAATAGACAACCACACCGATCCTGGTTTGATATCCTTTAACTCGGCGGCTGCATAAGCATTGGCGGTCAGATTCTTATGGGACAGCATGACTGCTTTGGAATGGCCGGATGTACCAGAAGTATAAAGAATAGAAGCGATGTCATTTTCCCCCACCGGTGGAAACTGAGGATCTGCCGGATTTTGTCGAAATGATGCCAGGGCCTCTTCATGATAGGCTGAAAATGTGATAACGGGAACGATACTGAGCTCTGCATGGTAGTCATCCAGAGTAATGATCGGCCCCTTCAATTCCTTGCGGAGCTCATAGATTTTTTCGATCTGCTTCTGAGTGATGAACAGCGCTTTGACCTGCATCTCATTGAGAATATGATGCACATCACTTTCCGGCATGTCGGGAAGGATAGGGACGGCAATGGCCCCCAGACGAACAATAGCGAGGTACGCTATTCCCCATTTATGAGAATTCTCGCTGAGAATGGCAATGTGATCACCTTTGCCAATACCCTCACTTTGCAGACGAGTGGCAACTGCAAAAATACTCTCAAGGAACTGACCATAAGTGAGAGGCTCTTCCATCGCCATGCCTATGGCAGGTTTATCTTTATATTTTGAACAGCTGGAATCGATCACATAGTTGAGAGTCATGCCGACTTCCACAACTGAATTCATATCTACTCCTCTCTAGAGCTATGTACCAGCACTTCCCCCCCAGGGGCAGTCAACATAATGATGATTTTCGCCCGGCTACCGAGGCTAAATCTCTTCTGAATCCTCTGAATTCTGATCTTGCAAAAGCTTTTTCACCGCCTCGGTGATATCCTCAAGGGCAAATGGTTTGGCAACGGTGATCACTCTGTCGAGATACCCGGCAACGGCAAGGTACCGTTCCTTGGAGATGGTTCCGCCCCCCGAAATCGCCACAACCGGAAGATCCGGGACATGACTCCGCAGATCAAGAATGGTCTGCAATCCGTCTTTGACCGGCATAACCATATCGGTTACGACTAAATCGCAAGGCTGCTCTAAAAACAGATCTACGCCCTTCTGGCCATTCGTCGCCACCAAGACCTCATAGCCGTTCATTTCCAGAATCCTGCGCACCAGATCGAGGGCTGTCGGTTCATCGTCTATGACAAGGATACGTTTTTGGTTGCTCATTTCAATGTGTTGTATAATTTTTATACTCTTTTGGAGAATATCATTCTGATATTTATACGGTACTTTAATTCTTTTTCAAAACAAATTATTTTTTTACCGTATTAGACTAATTTTATTCACGGTAAGTGTCAATGCACCAAAATCCGCCTCCACCATGCCGGTAAGAAGGTAACCTCTCCCGCTCCTCAAAATATGCGCATTATTGCGATATACTCCAGGAAAGAAAGTTGTCTCAACTTGTCCTGTCTCATCTTCGAAGGTAAGGAATTCCATCACCTCCCCGGTCTTTGTCGACACCATCTTACCGGTGAGCAACCAGGCCAGCAGCTCTACCCGCTGGCCAATACGTTCCGAGAGTGCCGCCACTTTCTGTAGTCCTTTGCCCTGATAATTTAAAACCTGCAGGGGATGGTAATCACAGAGAAAACCGAGAATTTCATACTCTCGCCGCAAACTGGTCTTTATATCCGGTGGCGGCAGTGGCGGTGCCGGAGGAAGCCGAACCTCAAAAAGCGAAAGGCAGCGTTTGTCGTGCAAGAGGTGTTGAAAGCTGGCCCATTGCCAGAGCAGAACAGTGCGGTTCGCATCGGGACTGAGGCTGTCCATGGCCCCAGCATGGATAAGCGCACGGGCTTCATTATCCGCCGGTTGCGTCCGTCTGAAAAAATCGCCGACATCCCGAAATTGCCCTTTGTCCCGCTCAACAAGGAGTCGGTCCAAAAAGCTCGTCGACAGGCCATGGACACTCTGCAGCCCAACCAGTATTGTTTTTGCTCGTCCAGACCAACGGATCAGGCTTGTCTGGACATCCGGATGCAGAATTTTCAATCCCAGCCGTTTGGCCTCAGAAACATAGGCGAAGGTCGAATAATAGCCCCCCTGATTGGCTATCACTGCGGCCATGAATTCCGCAGGATAATGTCGCTTCAGATAGGCGGCCTGAAACGACACCCTGGCATAAGAAGCAGAGTGCGGCTTGCAAAAAGAATAGCCGTCAAAGCTCATCATCATCTGCCACATTCGTTCCACTTCCAGGGGATCGACATGGCGACGATTACAGCCTTCAAAGAACATGGTCCGATAATGCTCGAGCCTGAGAATTTTGTCTTTTTTGGACATGATCTTGCGCAGGCCATCGGCATCACTATGGCTAAAACCGGCGAGAGCAACCGCTACTTTCGACACATCTTCCTGATAGACCATCAGACCGAAGGTATCATCGAGTACATCGCCGATTTCCGGACAAAGGGGTTGCCAGCTGCCGCCATGTAAACGGCGGACATATTCCCGGACGAATTCATTGGCCGCTGGCCGAATTATGGACGACTGGATCACCAGTTGCTCGAAATCCCCGGTCCCTGCTTTTTTTTCCAGCAGTCGCATGGCAGGGCTCTCAATATAAAAACAGCCCATGGTCGCCCCTTCGGCAACGGACATTCTCGTGGCCGCATCATCTTCCGGCTGCCAGCTCAACTCGTCTAAATGGACGCCACCCTCGTGGACTGCGGCAATAGTGTCGCGGATAACCCCCAAACTCCTGTTGCCGAGAAGATCAATCTTGACCAATCCGGCCTCCTCAGCGCCGTCTTTTTCCCACTGAATAATCGGCACGCCCTTGGTGGCTCGCTCCACCGGAACATAATGACTAATCAGTTTCGGGGTAATCACCACGCCGCCAGGATGGACCGAGAGATAGCGCGGTACCCCAATGAGTTTTTCTGCAAGCGCTAAGACCTCCGGCCAGGGAGGCGAAAGATCCTGATCTCTGAGTGATGGCAAAGAACCAAGGCCCTCTTCGAGGCTTTCCGCCCCACCGGTATGCAGCCAGGAAATACGTTTGGTCAATCGGGAGATCTCGCCCCCCGGCAGGCCAAAGGTTTTCGCCGTCTCACGAATAGCCATACGTGGCTGAAAAAAGACGTGGTTGCAAACCATTGCCGCATGGCCCTTATAGTCCTGCAGAACGTCGGCGAGTACTTCATCGCGCTCATCCCAAGAAAAATCGATATCTATATCCGGCGGATCGGTCCGGCCAGGGTTGAGAAATCGCTCGAAATAGAGGTTATATTTTATCGGACAGACATTGGTAATATCCAGGCAGTAGGCAACCAGGGACGCCGCCCCCGAACCACGACCACAGATCCTTCGCTTTTTTCGTTTGCCATCGGTACCCTTTCTATGGACAATATCCCGTACCACCAGAAAATAGGCGGAAAAGCCCATTGTCTCAATCACCTTCAGTTCATGCTCCAGCCGCTCAACCACCGGCTCTCCCAGATCGTCTCCGTATCTGTTTCTGGCCCCGAGATAGGCTTTTTGCCGTAGAACCGTCGCCGGTTGCAGCCCTTCTCCACCCCGCCAGGGCGGCATCACAATGCCAAAGTCAGGTCCGGTAAATGGACAGTTTTCTGCCAGTTTTTCTGTGGCGGATACCACCTCCAGCCAGATGGCAAATTTTTCGTGATAGACAGCCTTCTCCGCCAGCCAGTTGACAGTTGCCGGCGTCTCCTGCTGCCTGATTTTACTGATAGTACTGCCGGTACCGACCGCCTGGATGAGATCATAAAGCTGCCTGTCACTCTCCTCAGCCATATCGCTGTCCACTGTGGCCACAGCTTTTAGACCTTGCGCTGCGGCAAAGCTACGAAGCGTGCGACCACTAGCATTGGGCTGGGCCCCGAGGTCGGCGACGACCACCATCCCCAACTCGCTATATTTCTGTAGTAGAGAAAGGTCAGAGCAAAGAATGATCAAATCAGCGGCCAGAGGAGGCACATCCCTCACAAGATTGAACGTCTTCTCCATATGCCGCTTGGTCAGCAAGGTGCACAGGTTTGCGTAGCCGGTATCGCTTTGCACCAGGCAGGTGATAATTGACTTCGATCCCGGCTCGGAGATTTCGGCCCCGACAACCGGCCGCAGGCCTTCCGTTTTGCACGCCTTTAAAAAATCCCAAAGGCCATAGAGGTTATCCCTATCAGTCAAGGCCAAACCGGCATAGCCCAGCTCTTTTGCCCGGCGACAAAGGACCGCCGGTGAGGCGGTGCCCTGCAAAAGAGAATAATAGGACCTGACGCGAAGAGGAAACATTAGAGGCTACTGAGAGGAAGAATTTATTACCAGGCCCACTACTGGACGGGCAACTCGCCGGAATCATCCGCCGGGAGATGCAGGGGATATTGCCGACCGACACCAATCACCTGATGGCCAAAGCGTCTTCGCAAGGTATCCATGGCCCCAGTAACCTTTTTCTGCTGAACTTGCCTCTTCTCCGGCTCGGGAAAGAGTGACAGTTGGGGTGATTGGCGCTGTAACCGGTCACAGACCAGACGGCAGCCGCGAATCCTCGTCCGCCTTATCCAGGCGCGCTGGAGCGCCGTCAGGGCGAGTCTATGCAAAAGGACATCACCGGATGTGCCGACCTTGCACGTAGCCTGGCGGATCACATGGCCGCCATCGGAATATCTTAACCAGATCCCCACCCGCCGGGTAACCTGCTGCTGTGCGCGTAACTGAAACCCCGCCCGACTGACCAGCGTAGTAACGACTCCCTCTATCTGTTGCTGATCGTTGGTGTCGCCCGAAAAAGAGTGTTCATAATCAATACTCTCAGTGTCAGTGGTGGGCAGGCAAACCCTGCTGTCATCGACGCCACGGCTGGCGGCGTGAAGATAGTCACAACGGCTGCCAAAGGGTACCATAAGTTGCTGACGGCTCAACTTTGCCAGCGCACCAATGGTGGTCAGTCGAAACTCCTGCAATTTTTGGAGCTCTTTTTCAGAAAGTCCAGGGAGCAGCTGAATAGGCAAGGGATCGAGAAAGATCGCCTCATCCCCTGCGGTGACGATATATTCACCCACCGGTTTTACCAGCCTCGAAGCCACCTTTGAGATCAGTTTGCTGGTGCCAAGGGTCCAGATCGGATTGATGCCAAGACTACTGCGCGCCTGGCGACGCACCCGCCAACCGACATCGGGGGCCGGTCCATAGAGCCGGTGGGTGCCGGTGACATCGACAAAAAAATGGCCATCTGTCTGGCCACATTCAATAAGGGGAGAATAACTCTGCAGTTCCTTGACAAAGGCCTGCATTGCCTTTTGGTACAAAGAGGCCCGAGGGGCAAGGAGTTCTGCCCCCCGGCAGATTCTGGTCGCCTGCCTCAGTGGCATCCCCTTACGCACCCCGTCGCCGTATGCCTCTTCGCTCATATCGTAGACCACCGCCCGGGCAGCCTGCAAGGGGGCAATAATGACAGGCCGCTGCCGCAGACTGCTGTCGGTAACCCGCTCGACTGCCACGGCAAAATCGGCGACGTTAAAATGCAATACCGCCCGCTCCCGCAGTTTGAACCCTTTGGACATCAGGATTCCCCTCGGCAACGACCAGCAAGGATCGCCGTCAGTTTCTTGCCATTTTTCGGAGCCATCGCCCGGACATGGTTGTTAAAAAGCAATATGCCCCGCTCAGCCCGGGCGGCCATGGGATAGAGATAATGATCGCACCAGGCACGGAGTTCCTGATCGGAGTAGTCGTAATTGAATTTTTTCTGCATATTGCCTGACCGCCAGCCCTCTTGGTTTCGACCATGGAAGCGGACATAGAACAGAGTCGGATTGGTCACCACGTCAAGGGAGGGGAAAAGTCCGGGTAGAGATGGTTCGTCAACGGTAACAAGGGTCACCCGCCGCCGCTCCAGCTCGGCAAAGACCGGATCGATCGCCCAGGAACCGTGACGAAATTCCACTGCAACCGGTAAATCATGAAGTCCGTCAAGAAGCCCGGCCAGATAGTTACGATTGGCAATGGAGCGGTCAAAGTCTGGAGGCAACTGGATCAATATCGTAACCAGTCGTTTTTTAAGAGGTGCTATTCCCTGCCGATACTGCTGGAGTTGTTCCTGCCAGTTGTCAGCCCGCTCATGGGTCATGGTCCGGGTCAGCTTGGCGGCAAACAGCAGGTGCGCAGGCGCTTTGGCCGCCATGCGGGCTAAAGCGTCCGCCCGAGCCATCTGATACCAGGTATAGTTCAGTTCGACCACCGAGAAACAACGACCATAGAGCCCCAGCATCTCCGAGCTCTTGGTCCCTGCCGGATAAAACCCGCTATCCACCCATTCGATATACGAATAGCCACAGGTGCCGACATAAACGGGACAGGTTCTTTCCGTTCCCCCCAGAGTGACATCGGCAACATCGATATCCACTTTTCCCGGGCAATGTCCCCTATTTTCGCTGACCATCAAACTCCGCATGTTTGCCCCTCATTACACCAACCACCTTACCTTGGACCAGCAGCTCGTTAAAAGGGTAGCACATGACCTGATAGTCGTCGTTGGCAGGTCGAAGTTCAATATGGTCGGCATAGAGAAAAAAACGTTTCACCGTTGCCTCCTCACCATTAATCAGAACTGCGACAATCTCACCGTTTTCAGCATACTGTCGCGGCTCACAGACCACCAGATCGCCATCTAAAATGCCGGCATCCTTCATCGATTGTCCCTTAATGCGCAAACAAAACAGATTGTCGCCGGGAAAAACGGAACTATCGACCACCACCGTCCCTTCCCACTCCTGTTGCGCATACATGGGCAGCCCCGCTGTGATCTGACCGACGATGGGCAGTTCCCGTCCAAGCTGGGATCTGCCACCTTCTTTCGCTTCCGGATAAAGCCGGATAGTCCGGCCATAATACCCTTCACGCTGGAGGACATTTTTCTTTTCCAGTTGATTCATCAGCTGGGCCACTGCGGTATGGCTGACACCCAGATCAGCGGCGGCCTGCCTTAAAGTCGGTATGCGACCTTCCTCATCCATCCGCTCGGTCAAATAGCTCAACAATTGTGTCTGCTTTTCTGTGAGTTCCATAATTGTCTCCAAATGTACATTTACATTTCTTCTAATTGTACATATACATATTTTTTTGTCAATATACATTGTGTGCTATGAGACAATTTTCAGAAACAAGCCAACTCTTCTGGACGTGATACGATGGAGATTTGTTTGAATTTCAGAGCCTTCCACGAAGATGGAAGGAGTACATGCCAGAGCCGGGGAAGCCCTTTAGCTACCTTAGAAATTCATTCCTTGTTTTTCACCCCTCAAGGGGGCACTGAAAAGAGTATGAATGAATTTCGTGAAGGTACTTATCCCGGCTTATTTCCCGTTTACCGGGGTTAGCTACCGATCAGACAATCGTTAATTTGCTGCCATTTTTTGTCCTTAACCCACTGCAGTTTTTCGAGAAACAGCTTATCGCTCTGATAGAGTCTGGCTGCGCGCTCCCGGTCGAGAAACTTCTTATACTGAGTTGGCCCGCCGTTATACATGGCATAGACGACCTGGGAGAGAAGGTTCGAGTTGTCATTCTTTTTCCAAACCGAATGGTTAAGTGCATATTTACGCAGATACAGCTCAGCTATCTCGCAACCGGCAAGGGCGTTGTACCGGATATCCCAACGGAGACGATTGCGGTCATACATACCCCGCCAGACCCGCTCATTAATCTGCATCAACCCAACAGAAGTCTGATTATAGGAGAGAAGATAGGTAAGTTTTTTATTTTTTGTGACAAACTGGCGAAAACAGCTTTCCTGCCAGGCCATTGCCAGAATGAGTTCATGGAATCTCTCTTCGAACTCATCGGGAATTTCGCCTCTCGAAAAAACTTTGTCAGAACTTTCAATAAGCACAGCTCTGACCCTGGCCACATATTCATCAACATCTTCCCCGGGTGCCTTCCAGCGAAGGATCTCAGCGATATCCGGCAACTCGGCACCGTAGACCGGTTTGAAGAAAAAATCGGATATCCGGACAAAGGGGTCAGCCTCCGGCTCCTCATCGGGTGCGTCGATTTCTTTGATATTGTCGAGGGGCTCAACCTCTTCGTCAATCGGCGGCAACTGCAATAATTCTCTCAACTTTTGGTCCAATTGAGGCCCATAGGGTAAGGTCGTATCCTTGCCGGCCAGCATTCTGGCCAGCCGCAACAAGCCCTGCTGACTGATTTCGATCCCAAACGTTGGTCCCAACTGATCAAAAACCGACAAGGCATTGGCCGCGGTAAAAAAAGCCAGATAGCCAAAGTTTTTCTCCGATGGTTGAGAATACAATTGTCGTCGAAAAACCGGGGCCAGCTGCCGCCAGGCCCAAACAAACTGCACTCTGACAAAATCCTTTTCAAGCCCTTGCTCTTCAAGGGCCGCGGTAAATGCGTAGCGGGTATCAAGTAAGACATCTATAAGAATTTGCCGATCTTCCGGGCGGAGGGAATCGGTGGCCATGGTGGTGAGCAGCCGAACCAGGAAAGCATCCCAGGTGTCCCAGAGCTGAATCAGCTGCTCCCGTTCCTGTGGTGTCAACTCGACGTCCACCTCATCATCTTCCGGTACAAAAACTTCCTTGACCTCGGCCAGCAGCTCTATAGTGACCGCATCTTTTCCGATATCGACTTTTCCACCGCGCAAACTATCGAGCATAGCCTGGGGTTCCTGCTGAACCTCGTCAGGCAAAAGTGAGGTCAAGAAGGAGCGCAGCTCCGCCACCGGAGGGGCAAGATCCAAGCGCACCTGATCAAGATGTTTAGAGACCTTCGGTTTGGCAAATTTCCAGAGAAATCCGGCAATTATTGCAGGTTTTCTGGATAAGGTAAAAAGATTGGAATCGACGGTTTTAAAGGAAAGCTCAAAGGTCTTACTATCAAGTATCGGCTGCTGCAATAACTCAAGATATCCATGCCATTCAACAGGGAGAAGGCATGTCTCCCCCAGGGGCACACTCACCTTAATATCAAGCCGCAATTCAAGGCGTAAGAGTTTTTCTGCTGATGAAAATTGAGGTTTCGAAAGCCTGATATACGTGCAGTCACCAGGCCGCCCGACGACCGCAGCGCTCTGGTCATCATTTGCAAAACTGTGCTGCCGCAGCAGTGACGTCAATAAGGAGTGGTCAAGGGTCAGGGGCAGAACCACCTCTTTCGCAAACACGAAAGAGGTGGAGAAAACCAGCCAGAACAAGGACAGGGTAAAATATTTGAGCGGTGTCATCATAATTCTTGTTGCTTCTCTTTCAACTTTTCCAAACCGCTCATGTGTATAAGTGTAATTCAGATTTTAAAAGTAGTGTTTGCCGTTTTAAAAAAATTCCTCCTCTCTATTTGCTCTTTTTTTCTCATGGAAACAAGAGTATTTCTTTAACTTTTGTCATTTCTTCCGGATTAAGCGTACTTTAGGCTTGAGAAAAGACTTTTTTCAACTTGCCCTTGAACCTGTAAAACCCTCTGTGTCAATGTAAGTGTGCTTAATCCGGCAGAATCCCGTTCTCTACCCTGCCGGATTAACCTTGAAATCACCGTTACAAAGAGAAACAACACCGTAAAAAAGCTGAATATAAACTAATTTTCAGGTTTTGAAGTTACTGACTAACTGACTGAGTTCTGTTGCCAACTTTTGTAGTCCTGCGGCACTTGCTTTTATAGTGTCACTGCTCCCCGAAATCTCATTTGCGGCAGTATTTACACTCGCAATATCCTCAGATATTGTTGCGGAAACGACAGTACTCTGGTTGACATTTTCGTTGACTTCACCAATACCCTGTGAAGCCTGGGAAATATTACTGGCAATCTCCTCAGTTGCCGATTGTTGCTCGGTTATTGCGGCTGAAATGGTCGAAATTATTTCATTTACATTATTAATCACTTCGGTGATTTCCTGAATATCTGTAACAGTTGTAGCGGTGGTACTTTGTACTTCATCAATCTGCCCCTTGATATTGAAAGTGGCAGCAGCAGTCTGCTTCGCCAGCTCTTTGATTTCATTGGCAACTACGGCAAATCCCTTTCCTGCCTCACCCGCTCGCGCAGCCTCAATAGTTGCATTCAGGGCGAGTAAATTGGTCTGTTCGGAAATCTCGGTAATCGTCTCAGTTACTTTACCAATCGCCTGAGCTGCTATTCCGAGTGTATCCATCTTAGCAGAGGCCTTTTCAGCTTTTTTGACCGCATCTTCAGAAATTGCATGGGCTTTATCCGAATTTGCCGCAATCTCATTGATAGTCGCAGTCATTTCTTCTGAAGCACTGGCAACCATCGCAGTATTGGTCGAAGACTCTTCCATTGCTGCGGCAACACTGTTGAGGTTGGCTGTCATTTCCTCAGCTGCAACGGCAACATTATTTGCCCGCTTGGCCGTTTCAGCAGAATTAGCAGAGAGGCTGGAACTTATATCTGCCAACTCATTCGAAGAAGCACTAACTGATTTCGTGTTAGAAGCGATCTGACCAATAATTCCCTGAAGTTTTTCAACAAAGACATTAAACCATTTTGAAAGTTCGCCGATTTCATCGTGCGAATCAGCCTTCAGGCGCATGGTCAGATCGCCTTCACCTTCGGCAATATCCTTAAGACCATTGATTGCTCTATTCAGCGGTTGAGTGATCCCTCTGGCCGTAAAAAATGCAATAAGCACACCTAACACAACTCCAACTACAACCATTACCACAGTGACAAAAGATGTTCTTTTAAACGTGGCAATTGAACTATCCCGGTCCCTTTGTGCATACTGTTGGGTAAGCTCGGTTAAGGTGTTTATATTGTCTCTCATTGCTTCAAACTTTTTACTGGCATCTCCCATGGACAGATCAAGAGCCAGACGTCTTCCCTCACGGGTATCAGCAATTCTGCCGTCCACAATACTTCGTGATACAGCCATCCAGTCATCGTGTGCCGCATCATACACACTGATCAGCTTTTGCTCTTCCGGGGACAATCCGTCCAACCCCTTGTATTTTTCCCATCGCTCGGCGGCTTGACTAAAATTTGCCTCATACTCTTTCACCAGAGCCTTAAATTCGTCTGATTTCACATTGGTGAAAATCATCGACCTTTCGGCAACAAGCAGCTGCTGTAGATCCCTATCAATTTCCAGCAACAAACTAATGGCTGGCATTCTGGCAGAAAAGATAGTGTTCATGTTTCCGTCAAGAGTATGAAGGCCGCTATAATTACTCACGCCCAACACTAAAATTACCATTATAACAAGTCCGAAACCGGCCAGAAGTTTGGTTCGAATTTTTAAATTTTTCAGAAAATCCATAGACACTACCTCTGATCTTTTAGTTATGCAGACTATTACGACGGCTTAGAGCATCTCACATAACTGTATTATCTGAATTTACTGCACGGCCTCAACATCAACGCCAAAGGTGATGGTACCGATTGCCTTCCCGCCATCCATGACAGGAACAGAAACCTGGACAAGATAGGTTTGCGAGCTGTCATCGAATTCCACGTCGTCAACAAAAATTGCACCGGAACCATCGGCAAAACTTTTTGTGAATTTGGCTTCGTCGCCCTGCCAGTAATCCGATGTCTTGTCAGTCATTGCGACATTGGCACCTTGATTATCGGTTACAAATATTTCTGCATAATAAGGCGCCGTGCCCTGGATTTTCCTGAGGTACTGCCCACAATCAGATTCCATAATGGCTTTCATGTAATCAGCAAGTCCGGCGCTAGCCCGCCATTCTTCGTCTTTAACCTTGATTTGGTCGAGGGTCTTTCCTTTGGCGTTTTCAGCTTTCACCGCATCAACAATGACAGGATCACTGCCATAAGCAGATAGGGTGGTGTTCGCCAGATCTACGACTTTCTGTGGTGCTTTTTCAGCATAGGCAACACTGCAACCCATCAGAAGGACAAGTGCGAAGACGATTGGAGAAGTTTTCATAATAGGGCTCCTTGATGAATGTTAGAGATGACAATCCCTGTTCAGGGATCATGAGAAACCTTTTTTATTGGTTCAACGTTGTTCACCAATAGACTAATTTTGAATTTCGATAATATTTTTTTCAGAATGACGGGGACAAATCCATATGCCACCTCTATAAAACTGGGAGCAATATGCAAACTGTGAGGACTTATAAAACGAAAAGTGTGCTCCCTGTGTCTGTGTGTAAGTATACGTCAGATCTTTCGCAAAAGTCAAAGTCAATCACAGTAAAATTTATATCAACCATAAGGATTTGTGATTGCAGGAATATTGCAGAGAGTCCACCCAAGAAGCTTTTTTGCAACACTGTATTTAGGTAAATTTCCCAGGATCCTGTCGCGAGCCTGAGGTTGCCTCCTTTGGCAAATTCCCGGTTCTCCCCTCCCTCAGAGTCTGTCACACCGGTTTTATTGCATCCGGTTTATGGAGGCCAGGTTCGATAAAGGAAAAATACTTTCGATCCTCCTTGAGCATATGTAGTAAAACCACCTCATATACCAAAAACTGAAAAACATCGCCGATCGGGATAGTGGATGCCGAAAACGACTTTGACAGTTCAAGACCTTTCGCAAGGAGTTTAACGTGTTCTTCCATGTGTTGGCTCTTGCCGAGGAAATTTACCGCCTCGAGAATAACCTCTTCATCGTGAAAGTGCTGACGAACGTCGTCGACAAGGCGGGTGATGATCGGGGCAACCTCTATGGTTGAACAGCCTGAAAAAATCGCTTCAAATAGTTTATTGGAGGTCTGAAACAAGGACTGATGTTGTGCGTCAATGAGTTGATTGCCACAACAGTATGAATCTTTCCATACCAACTGAATAAAATCGCCTCGAGGTTTCTCCCCACCTTCGCTTGGCCTGATGTATTCCACGCAGTTACGACCAGAGGCTTTGGCCTGGTAGAGAAGCTCGTCCGCCCGGTTGACAACATCCATCGCACTCCCTCCAGCAAGGCACCGCGATGTCACAACACCAAGACTGACCGTGACGCAGGCTGCCACTTGTGATTTTTTATGAGGAATAGCCCTGTCTATGACGGCTTGACGAATCTTTTCGGCAATCGTAATCGCCCCAACGTCGTCTGTAACGGAGAGGATACAAGCAAATTCCTCACCACCATATCGGGCGACCAAATCAGTAGAACGTGGAACGCAGGCAGCTATCACCTGGGCAACCTGTTGCAAACACTTGTCCCCTTCGACATGGCCGTAGCAATCATTGAACTCCTTGAAATGATCAATATCCAGCATGATCAACGACAGCTTAGCCCCGTAACGGCTGTGCCTGACATATTCTTGTTCCAAAATTTCATCAAACCGCCTCCGATTAGCGACTCCTGTCAAACCATCACTAATACTCAGCACTTCAAGCTTGCGGTTCGAATCCTCCAGCTCCTTCTCTATTCGCTTACGCTCGGTAATATCATAAAAACTTTCAACACAGCCTAGCACTCTACCTCTGGAGTCCATTAGGGGTTTAGCGCTAATAATGAAATGCCTAATTACCCCATTATCTTCCTTGAGGACTTCGTGTTTGCATGATTTTTCTCCATTCATCATCCGGGTGAGGGGACAATGTTCGGTGTGACACGTTTTCCCTATTCTGTGCTTATAGCACTTTATTGTTTTTTGCTTATCAGGGAGGTGGCCGAAAATTGCCCAGTACGCCTCGTTGGCGATCAAAATAGAGAAATCTTTACCAGTAACGCAGGTGGGGATTGGGCTATTGAAGGTGGCGTCGAACAGTCGCTGTTTGCGGGCATAGAAGTGGCCACCGAATAAAATGAGAATGAGGCCGACAAGGGCCACCGAGCCATAGCTGGCAACAGGGAAAAGGTGGTCTTGAGAGGGATAAGGAAAAGAAATGCTAATGCCTCCTCGGGTGTCACCTTCCTTATAACCCTGCTCGGCATGACATTGCAGGCATTCTGTTTTAACAGTAAGTGGTGCCATGTAGCGAAACCAGGTGACGTTGCCATCGTCGACAAATTCGCCCTGCTCCCTCACTCCGTGTTCGAAGGACTGTAGCCATCTCTCTTCCCAAGCTGCGGCCTTGTTCCCGGGTCTGATCGGCTTGAGGCTGGTAATGTGGAACTGAATGCCTCGTTCATTCTTTAATGACAGTTCAGATATCTGCCTGGTCATGTAGGCCGGATTGATCTTGGTCAGCTTAAGGCCATTTTCGGCGGTTAGGTCACGGTTTTTAACCGGCAGATATTCATTGGGTTGCGTTTTACTGGTGAGTGGCACATAGACGCCACCATGCAAGGCGTTCCACAAGCGGCTAATCTCGACCTGCTGAAAAAAGGCTTTGGCAGTTGTCAGTGCCAGCTCTCTTTTCTCTCGCCTACTGTTAATGTCAAACCAGTAGGCAAAACTGCCGAGAATGCAAACCCAGACGGCTATGATGATCAGTATATTCCTTTTGCCGCTTTTCACCTGCAAGACTCCATTTGAGGCAAATTCATCAAGCATCAAGAACGGAACGGCCTGCAATAATGCTGCTTTTGATTGATACCAAAGAGGGAACCGCCATGTATCTTAAATTGCCCATTCTTGAATAATTCTATCGAACTTCCTACCTCTAAGCAAATCGTTTCTATCAGCAGCGTAACCAGACAGGCGATTGATACCACATCAGCAGCTGTAGATTAGAGCTCCACTCCGGGGCTACGCCAGCTGTTTTTACAGGCCTGAAAATGCAGCCAGGCCAGCAAATTGGGATAAAAAAAAACTCAATGAGATAATGGAAAATCGGATGTGATCCCAGAAAACGCCTTAATCAGTCTTTGCTTAATTATGGCGAGTCTCGGCAAGAGTCGCATTGAACATGATAAGATAATTTTATTGCTATGAGTGAATAATTGTATCCGGGATTGGTAAATCGCTCTATAGTAAGTTGATTATTGAGGGTGCACTTGAAGCCCCCTACTTTTACGGTAGATTGCTTTCAAGTATATGTGGTCTAAGTAAAATAGTACTTTGTTATCGTTACGAAAAATAATTATCAGAATCCATCTTTGCCAGTTGTAACAGCAGATACACTCCTGGCAGATCACTTTTCGTTGATACTATTTATCTCTTAATGTGTAGGTAATGTAATGCTAACAGTTTATACACGTGAGGGAGACAGGATTGCACTCTCTGAAGTAACGAACCTCGAAAATATCGAGAACATTGTTTGGATTGACCTGACTAATCCTACTCCTACCGAAATAAAAACTGTTGAGCTCTTCAGTACACTGGCTTTACCCAATATAAAGGAAACAGAAGAAATTGAGGCCAGTTCACATTATGAAGTTTATCCCGATGGTTTGCAGGTAAACTGCTCGTTTCTTCATCTGGTAAACGGTCAATTCTCCATTACCAATGTGGCTTTTCTCTTCAACAAAAGATGTCTTATCAGTCTTTGTGCACGTGAAGTGCCCATTCTCAGCCGTCTTCAGGCACGTGCTCAAGCAAACAGTGATTTGATTGTAGATCCCCTTACAACTATTATTGCACTCATTGAAGATAAAATTGAAAAGCTGGCAGATTTGTCTGAAGAAGCACACTTGGCCATAGACAAAATAAGTCGACAGATCTTCAACCGGCAGAATATTATCAAAGAGGAAATTATAGACAATCTTTCCCGACAGGATGACTTAAATGGGAAAATTCGCTTATGTCTTATGGATGGGCAGCGAGATTTGAATTTTATCCTTCGCCGAGGGCGTCTGCTCGAAGAGAATATCAATACCACCAATGACATCCTCGAAGATATAAAGACGCTCCTGTCTCACAATACCTTTCTCTCTGAAAGATTGGATTTTCTTTTAAATGCAGCCTTGGGGTTCATCAACATTGAACAAAACAAAATCATCAAGATATTTTCGATTGCAGCGGTTGTCTTTATGCCGCCAACTGTTATTGCCAGCATATTTGGAATGAATTTTAAGGTCATGCCAGAATTGTCATGGTCATGGGGCTACCCCCTAGCCCTGCTGTCTATGATTGCTTCCGGATTAGCTCCTTATGTGTACTTCAAAAATAAGGGCTGGTTATGATATCCCCGTTATCATTCGCACTTATTGCACTACTCCCGCTGCAATTTATACTGGTTGGCTTTAACAATCGCCCATAAAATGGTAACTTGGTGATTTCTGTACCTCTGCTAGTCTTTTCTGAAATGGACCAGTACCATACCTGTTTCCACAGCATCTCCCTGCTTTATGCAGACAGATTCGACCACTCCGTCAGCTGGCGCCGACACCGCACTTTCCATCTTCATTGATTCTAAAATAATCAACTCCTGACCACGGAAAACCTGCTCTCCGGCCTTGACCTTCACTTCCACGACCAGACCCGGCATTGGACAGTCAAGCTTATTGTCGGCGGCTTTTTCGACGGACTGCGGCATAAATCCGGCCAGCGCCCACTCTCGGGGATTGTAGATTTCAAAGAAGGAGATCACCCCGCAAAAGGCGGCCTCAATAAAATTACCACTATACTTGAGGCGGAAAAAGGCATCTTCACCATCGATGTTCAGCTTCAGCCGCCGTCGGTAAAATTCCATGGGGGGAATGGTAACCATAGAGACAACTTCATTAACACGAACCATCCAATGCTGGTCGTCATCTTTATTTTCCAAGCGGATATGAAAAATCTGTTCATCACACTTAGCAACATAATCATAGTGGGGTTTAGAGGCTGATGACACACCCACTTTGGCCTTCAGCGGCAGCAGTGACTGCTGGACCAGGTTTTCCCGCAGGTGGTATATAAGAGTGGTCGCCGTGGCCATAGCAGTTAAAACCTCAGCCGGTGGAGCCAGTCTGCTTTTCTCATCCAGCAGATAGGTTGGTATAAAATCGGTGGAGAGCTCGCCTTTGATAAATACCGGATGGGTAAGCACCTGATTGGCAAAATCAATATTGGTGAAGATCCCCTCGATATGATAGCCGTTCAAGGCCTGAACCATCCGCTTGCGGGCCTCCTCGCGATTTTCACCCCAGGTGATTACCTTGGCCAGCAGAGGGTCATAATAAACACTGACAGTACTGCCCGCATCAAAACCTGAATCTACCCGGACATGTTTACCCCGCGGAGCGGCATATCGGGTGATCAGGCCGATGGAGGGAACAAAACCACGTTGCGGATCTTCGGCGCATACTCGCACTTCCATGGCCCAACCGGTCAAAGCAACGTCATTCTGACTAAATGGCAGGGTTTCTCCTGCTGCAATCCGCAACTGCAGCTCAACCAGATCCATGGAGTTGACCAGTTCGGTGACCGGATGCTCTACCTGCAGGCGGGTGTTCATTTCCAGGAAAAAGAATTCGCCGTTTTCATCAAGGATAAATTCAACCGTACCGGCGTTGACATAGCCGGCACGTCTAGCCAGTTCACAGGCGAGCGACCCCATTTTTTCCCGGAGGATAGGGTCGAGGGCGCAGGAGGGAGACTCCTCAACGATTTTCTGATAGCGCCGCTGAATCGAACACTCGCGTTCCCCCAGGTGCACCACATGGCCATGTTGGTCGGCGATAACCTGGATCTCGATATGGCGGGGCTTTTTGATATAGCGTTCGACAAAGATCCGGTCATCACTGAATGATTTCATGCTCTCCTGCTGGCAGAGCTTTAGAGCGGAGGCCATCTCTTCGGCCCGCTCGACAATCCGCATACCTTTGCCACCGCCACCGGCAGCAGGTTTCAGCAGGATCGGAAACCCGACCTCGGCCGCCGCCACAAGTGCTTCTTCAAGAGCAACAACCGGTTCACTATAGCCTGGAACTGTCGGTACCTGGGCGATTATGGCCAGTTTCTTGGCGGCTATTTTATCGCCCATGGCGGCAATAACATGGGCGGGAGGACCGATAAAGGTCAATCCGGCAGCGGCCACTTTTTCGGCAAAAATTGGGTTTTCCGACAAGAAACCATAGCCGGGATGGATGGCCTGGCAGCCGGTGGTGAGTGCTGCGTCAATGACTTTATCCATTGCCAGATAGGATTCGGAGGGTCTGGCACCGCCCAGCAATACGGCCTCATCGGCCTTGATAACATGGACACTTCTGAAATCCGGCTCTGAATATACGGCCACGGTGCCGATCCCCATGGCCTTACAGGTACGTATTATCCGAACAGCGATTTCACCACGATTTGCAATCAGTATTTTATTGAACATGGATGGCCTCACAGGGGAATATTGCCGTGTTTACGATCGGGTCGGTTGCTCTTTTTACTCTCCAGGAATTGGAGGGTACGAATCAGTCGATGTCGGGTGTCGCGAGGGAAGATGACATCGTCAATGTATCCCCGTTTAGCGGCCAGAAATGGATTCATGAAGTGTTTACGGTAGGTCTCCATTTTTTCATTGAGCATGGCTTCGGGGTCAGCGGCTTTTTCTATTTCCCGGCGGTGAATTACCTCAGTGGCACCGCGTGGCCCCATGACGGCGATCTCCGCCGTCGGCCAGGCGTAATTGATGTCGCAGTGAATATGCTTGGAGTTCATGACCACGTAAGCACCGCCATAGGCCTTGCGTACAATCACCGTTATACGCGGCACAGTGGCCTCAGTGAAGGCGTAAAGCAGTTTGGCGCCGTGTCGGATAATTCCGCCATGCTCCTGTTCGGGTCCCGGCATGAATCCAGGGACATCGACCAGACAGATAAGTGGAATATTGAAGGCGTCGCAGAAACGAACAAAGCGTGCCGCCTTAAATGAAGCGTTATTGTCCAGCGCCCCGGCCAGAACCGCCGGTTGATTGGCCACCAGGCCGATAGTCTGACCGCCCAGTCGGCCAAGGCCGCAGATAATGTTACCGGCAAAATGGGGCTGAATCTCCATGAACTCGGCCCCGTCAAGAATAGAGTAGATAAGCACGTTCATGTCATAACTCTGATTAGGGTTGGGCGGAACCAGATAATCGAGAGTTAAATCGGTACGTTCTGGCGGATCGTTGAGATTGAGGATCGGTGCCTTCTGTTTGTTGTTTGACGGCAGATAGTTGATCAATTGCCGGACGGCGCGCAGGCAGAGAATGTCATTGGGGTAGACGAGTTGGGCTACCCCGCTTTTGCGCGAATGTGCTTCGGCTCCACCGAGTTCTTCGGCGCTGATATCCTTGTGGATAACAGTCTTAACCACATTGGGGCCGGTGACGAACATATGCGAAGTCCGTTCCACCATAAAGACAAAATCGGTGATAGACGGACTATACACCGCCCCGCCCGCGCACGGACCCATGATGCAGGATATCTGCGGGATGACCCCGCTGGCATTGACATTGCGATGAAAGATTTCGCCATAAGCTGCGAGCGCATCGACCCCTTCCTGAATACGTGCCCCACCCGAGTCGTTCAAACCGATAATGGGCGATCCCACCTGATAGGCCATATCCATGATCTTGCATATCTTCTGTGAATGCCCCTCGCCAAGAGAACCACCGATAACGGTAAAATCCTGGCTGAACACAAACACCTCCCGGCCACTGATCTTGCCGTGACCGGTGATGACCCCATCGCCGGGGGTGCTCTCGCCTCTTCCGGCCGAATCGCCACGGCCGACTTTGAGGATATCTATTTCTTCAAATGATCCTTCATCCAGGAGCAGATGAATTCGCTCCCTGGCGGTCAGTTTTCCCCGCTGATGTTGTACCTCAATGCGCTTGCCTCCACCTCCGGCAAGGGCGTGCTCCCGCAGCTCGTGAAGCTCCAAGATATTGCTATGCATAATCTCGACCATGGTAGTCTCCTTTTGTTTATCCCGTAAAGTTCATCTAAGCTGATTTTTTTTTTTGCCAATTGAAGCTGTATGCATTCGTAAAAATTAATCATCGTGAAAGTAATGAGTAAAATCATTGCTGAGAACTTTTAAAAACTTGGTAATTTTGGTGTTATAGTTCAGATATCTTTGGCGACTTGGCTTGCTCATTTTGTTCAGATTAAATACCGCTTCGCTCACTTAGAATTTTTTAATTCTCTATTGATGTGGCATGGTGAAGAGTACAATCTGTTTGTGCTGTTGATGTAGAAGCTATTGTCCATGAGTAGCCCTGGGCCTTTATCTGATTCATGGATTTGCCGGAGGAGAATCGCCATAACCATAATTCAGTCCACTCCGTGTTTCGTGCGTGTAAACCAAGTTAGGAGCTTGTCAAATTATTTGCAGCTGACAATCTGTCATATACACAACCATCATTACAGTGATCTTACAAAAGCATTACAATACAGTAATGTTAACAAAAATTTGTGAAGCTCTGGATGACATCCTTACAAGGCCTATTCAGGCTTTAGTGAGGTAGGTTGAAAAATGTGGATAAAAAACCTCTTTTGAGAGAAATATACTCTAACGGAAGCTTTGAAATTAATGTTGCCACATCGAAGATTTTGCTTTTTTGCCATATTTTGAACTGAAGGTGTCTACAGTTATATTTGCTTGCCGTTCAATCGGCAGCGCTGCTGTTTGAGATTTGGTGTTATTATACCGAATCTATAGAAATTTACTGGTGCTTCTCAAACTCTACCGCCACTTCATCAGTGATATTGACTTTAATGTTTTTGGTTACTACGATAATTCTTAGAAATAGAAGTCGACCGGGACAAGCACGATAAAACATTGCAGGAACGTGGCCTTGACTTTGCACGAGCTGGCGAAGTCTTTGCTTCGGTTACTGTCACCATTGAGGATATCGCAGGGATTATGGCGAGACGAGATATATCTCCATCGGTCTGCTTGATCTTCGGGCGGTAATTCTGGTCTGGACACCGCGTGGCAAAGCCCGCCGCGTTATTTCAATGAGGTACGCAAATGACCGCGAAAAAGAAAAATATTCCAAGCATCTGGATTGATCCAGACGACGCCCCGGAGCTGACCGACGAGGATTTTGCCCGCGGCGTATGGGCGATCGGCGAAAAAGTCGTTTCTCGTGATGCAGCACAGAAAACGATCAAAAAGGCCCTGCGTGGCCGACCACCAGGAACAGGGCAGAAGAAATCGACTACCGTCAGGTTTGACAACGACATTCTCGATGCCTTCAAATCCACTGGCAAAGGTTGGCAGAGCCGTATGAATTCCGCTCTTCGCGACTGGTTGAAGGAACATCGACCGTAATGCAAGCTGAAGATTTCTTGTTGCATCGCATCCCGTCCATCGATAAAGCCCGGTGACACTCGAACTCGAACACCGACTTTTCACTCACCCAGTAAGCGTTGCCAACACCTTTATACATCATGTCATCTACTTCAGTGAGGGCACATTGCTCATTAACCACATCCACAGGAGGTGCACCATGAAAGTATCACAAGCAGTCAATTTTCATCTGCAGTATCACCAGGCCAATTCGAAAAAAAAATACCATCAAGACATGTGAATTTGTCCTGCACCGGTTCACAGCTTGTTTCGGCAAACATGATCTCGCCAGCATATCCCAAGAGGAAGTTTTAGAGTTTCTTCTTTCTTTGACGAAAAATAACAAGCAGGCCACCAAACGGAATCGGTACTCAGTTCTTTCATCTTTCTACAACTTCATAATCAACACCGGACTCCCGGCACTTACCAATCCTTGCAACGGTTCTGTCATCAGAAAGATCTTCAAACGCCCAAAGGCTATTCAATGGAATATTGTCGATAAAGAGAAAGTTGATGAGATTATCTTTCGAACCACAAACACAAGAAATCGACTCATGCTGGAATTGATGGCGAGAGGCGGCATGCGAGTCGGCGAAGTCCTGAACTTGACTCCAGCTGATATCCAAGAACGAAGCCTGACCCTTCAGAGCCCAAAAAGTGGCCGCGTCGGGGAGACTGTTTATGTTCCACAAAAAATATTGGTAAGGTTAACCGGGTATGTAGCAACTAAGGAACTTGGTGATAACGATCGGATTTTCCCAATTTCCTATGTCGCTGCATGGTCGATGGTGAAAAAGTCTGGCAAAATAGTCAACATCGAATTGCAGCCACACGACCTCATACGACATGCAGCAACCTATGCATCAAGGTCTGGAACTCCCATAGAAATATCATCAGCAAGGTTATTCTACGACATTCTGACCTGTCAACTACGCAGCGGTATCTTGGTAAAGTAAATGACACCGAGGCCATTCGGTGGCTTGAGACGCTTCATGGATAGAAGTACATCTACGGGCGAGTAGCTTTTTCTCGCCCGTTTAAAGCAATAGTGGACTTCCCAGATTGGAGTGCTGTTGTACTTGTGAGAGTCTTTGGTAAGCTACAGTCTTCAGTTACTTCATTTCCTAACAATTTCATGCGAGTAGGTGAATTTGTCTTATCAGGAATAGTACTAATTTGCAGGTTTGCTTAAATGGTAAGCATTGCCAATGCTAGCCTCGATCATTATAATAATGTATGTCCCTGTAGAATTACAGTCTAGCAACCTTTAATCTAACCCGACATGTAAGTGATAGAGATTACAACTAGCAAATCACGGTAGGTGAAGAGAAAATCAATGCCATTTCAAAAAACATTAATGATTCTCAGGGAAGAAACTTCACCCATTGCCTAATGCTTGCCGAATTTTTGCAGCTAATTCTCTTTTAGCGAATGGCTTCTGGACAAAATTCACGCCATCACCCAACACCCCGTGATGGGAAATCACGTTGGCGGTGTATCCAGACATAAATAGACATTTCAGACCGGGTCGATTTACCATAAGTTTTTCCGTTAGAATTCGACCATTCATCTCAGGCATAATCACATCAGTCAGGACTAGATGAATTTCTCCAGAATGCTCACCAGCTACACGAATGGCTTCACTGGGGGTACCAGCTATCAGCACGGTATAGCCAAGGTGTTGAAGCATCATCATGGTCATATCCAGAAGCGTCTGCTCGTCCTCCACTACCAAGATGGTTTCATTGCCATGTATCGCTGGTTCTGCGTTAGATTCTATTTGCTCTGTGGTGGTCGTGGCCACATGTCGTTTCAGGTAAATCGTAAAAGTCGCCCCTTGCCCCGGTTCACTGTAAACATTGACAAAACCGTTGTTTTGTCTGACGATGCCATAAACAGTAGCCAATCCGAGACCGGTTCCTTTGTTAACACCTTTAGTGGTATAAAACGGCTCAAAGATATGGGACATTGTTTCCATATCCATGCCACTGCCATTATCGCTTACGGATATTTTCACGTATTGACCAGAGACGAAACCAGCGTGAGTCGAACAGTAATCTTCATCGAAGGTACATTTACCCGTTTCAAGGGTGATCTTACCTACACCTGCAATAGCATCTCTGGCATTGACACACAGATTGACCAAAATTTGATCGAGCTGTGATGAATCTATCTTTATCGGCCACAGACGTTTTCCCGGTAGCCAAGCGAAATCTATATCCTCACCGATGAGTCGTAACAACATCTTCAGCATCCCAGCGATGGTCTCGTTTAGATCAATCACTTTGGGCGTAACGATCTGTTTACGGGCAAAAGCCAAAAGTTGCCTGGTAATATCTGCTGAGCGCTCTGCTGCATGTTGGATTTGCTGCAAGTGGGTAAGGGTTGGATGAACTGGATCCAACTGCTCCATTGCCAGTTCAGCATGTCCTAGGATTACACCGAGCATATTATTGAAATCGTGCGCTACGCCACCAGCCAAACGGCCAACTGATTCCATCTTTTGCGCCTGTACCAACTGAGATTGGAGTTTTTCTTTTTCCGTAGCGGACCGCCTGCGCTCGGTGATGTCCTGTATTGCCCCATGCATTCTGAAGGGGGTTCCTTTTTCATCAAATTCAAGTTTTCCTGTGCCATGAACCCAGCGTTCTGCCCCATCGTTAATGCGAATTATTTTATATTCGCGACTAAACAATTTTTTTTCTTTCACAACAGATTCATGATAATCAAATACTTCTTTGCGGTAGTCTGGATGAATAAGGTTTACCCAACCTTCTACGGTATGAGGATAGGTTTCATCTATTCCAAATATGTTGTAGAATTCTGGGGAACATACCCATACACTTTTCTCTATCTCATTTACATTCAGATTGGTTGAATAAGAACATATATGTGCCACAGATTGTGAATTGCGCATCATTTCTTCGCTCTCGCGCAGCGCTTCTTCCGCGTTTTTTCGGTCGGTGATGTCAAAGGCAAGACCGCCCACACCCCTTGTGCCATCAGTGAGTTTCAATGCAAACTTTATATCGTTAAGCCATCTGTTCTGGCCGCTAATCTTTACCTTGTATTCCAATTCAATCCTATTGGAATGACCAGATAAAATTTTTCGATCAGCATTCTCAAGGTAATCGGCTATATCAGGATCGAAGATCGCTTTTGCGGAGTTGGCTGTTTGTCCACATTGATTTAATTGTTTAAGTTCCAGCACCTTTTTATTACTGAAAACATGATGTAACGAAGCGTCTTTGATGTAAGCATAGACCGGAGTTTCCTCCATAAAAGTTTCAAACCGCTCTTCGCTTTTCAGGACGGCATCATGCAGTTGCATTTGCTCAAGTTTCTGAAACGTTGTTTCACTGATAAGCAGGGTCATCTTCAGCAAAAAATCCATCGCTGTGTTAACCTTTTCCTTAGAAACAACCGGCACCTTGTCGAGCGCGGCCAGATATTTTTTTTCATCAAACCCATACCTCTCAGCCTGCTCTTTAAAAAACATACGATCGGGCTCTTCAAAAAAGAATTGTCCGGAAAACAGGTTGGCAATATGTTCCCCGTTAATGACAACCGGCACCGCCACATCAACCAACCCATTTAAACACTCATAATAATGATAAAGTTCACCTTCACCCATTTTCTTGGCCAATACAGTATCGCTGATGGTACACTTTTTTGAAGTTTCTGGATTGATACGGTGAAATTCAGTACAAATTTGTCTCCACCCCGATTTAGACAAGACATTGCCATCAAGATCTAAAATGGCAGTTACAAACCCTGTCGTTTTGTTAAAACCTTCAAGCAAGGTGTCGACTTGCCTGAAATCGATCAAATCCAGAATATTAACTTTCATCATTTTAAAATTTCACCTTTCTGGCTAATTAAACTTTTGTATTGCTGTTATTCACTCAGGCGACGGCATTGCTAGTCGGTTTCCTTTTGCATTTCGATAGTCGGCAATTCACTTGACCAAACAGTTGAGGACCGCCAGAACGTCCTCTCGGCAAAGGTATTATTCCTCAAATAATCATAATTGAAGTAATTTTAACAGAAATATCGGTATATACCTGAGGAAAAAGGCAAGGAGCAACAGCAACCACTGGCAGGAGAGCAGAGACCTAAGGCTTAATATTGAACACATTTAGATAGAAGAATACTTCCAGTGACATTTCTGAAAAAAAAATCGACGTTAGGTTGCCACGTCAAATCAGAACAAAAAATAAAAACACTCGAAATTGACCATGTCCTGTAACTAGTGTTTAGTTTCAATAATATATTTACAAAAAGCCGTTTTCAAGCTATCCTTTCCCAAAAAACTGAGGAGGATAGCTATGGCCAGAAAAACAGAACGTGCGCAACTGTCTTTATCTGTGGAACAAAAGAACAAACTTGAGCAAATTAGTAAATCCCGCAAAGGCCCTTTACGGGAAGTCCAAAGGGCTCAGATATTATTACTTTATGCGGATGATTTGCCAATCAGTCAAATTCAAGAACTGACTAAAGTGAGCAGGCCATCCATATACAAATGCATTGATAAAGCTTTGGCCGCTGGTCCGGATGCAGGTTTGAAAGATTACTACCATAGGCCATTCGAGCCAACTATTACAGATGGAGCGAAGGCTTGGGTTATAAACCTTGCATGTACAAAGCCTAAAGATAAAGGCCTTGCCGCAGAATTATGGACACTGAGCGAGCTTGCCAAATATTCTCGTCAACATGCCCCTGAAGCAGGACATCACTGTTTGTCTAAAGCTGCAAAAGCCACTATATGGCGAATTCTTAGTGCTGATGCGGTAAAACCACATAAACTTGAATATTACCTTGAGCGTCGCGATCCCAACTTTGAACAAAAAATGCAGGAAGTACTCATGGTGTATCAAGAGGTCAATTTACAAAATGGCGAAAAAGGCGATACGCTCCCGTCAATCATTACTGTATCTGTCGACGAAAAACCCGGAGTGCAGGCTATTCAAAATATTGCCCCTGATTTGCCGCCAAAACCGGGCAAACACAAAACCGTCAGTCGAGATTACGAATATAAAAGACTTGGTACTCTTTCTATTCTTGCCGCTCTTGACTTACATAGCGGTCATATAATTGGTCAAGTTCATGAACGACATCGAAGTCGTGAATTTATCGAGTTGCTCAAAGAACTTGATGCTCGCTACCCTTCCGAATGCACGATACGGGTAGTTCTTGACAATCATTCAGCTCATATCTCTAAAGAGACGATGGCATATCTCGCGTCAAGGCCTGGAAGATTTATTTATGTGCACACTCCTAAACACGGATCCTGGTTGAATTTAGTTGAAGCCGCTTTTTCCAAAATGGCCAGAACATTTTTAAGACATATTCGCGTTTCATCTAAGGCTGAACTGAAGGCCAGAATTCTTAAGGGAATTGAAGAAATTAATTCTGCTCCGGTTATTTATCGTTGGAAAAAGTTTGACCTTGAGATTGCTTAATTGTAAATAAATTAACGAATCGAAATACTAGAAGATTATGCCTTCCTCAAAACCTAACAATAAAAGACAGATTTTGAAGTAAAGCTTATCCATGAACACCTTTACCTCAGTCGTGAGAAGGCATACCTGAGCTTCTTCCTGAGCAAAAAAACAAGCTTGTGATTAAAGGGTATTGGAAAAAAATGCGTCTGACTTATTTTCCGGTTCGTCACGTCAAACAAATCAGCCCCATTAGGTAAATTTTGACCGGGCTGTTATTTTTTCGAATTGAGGATGTCTTTTTTCTGTAAATAGTTACAATTCGATCAACCAAGAATATTCAAAAATCTGGTCACTGCCAGATCGATTCGAAACTACTATTAGCCCAACAGCGACTTTTTTGTGATCAAGCACACTACAGCTGCATATTGTTTCAAGGCCAAAATCTAAATATTGTGCGGATTTTATCATGTTGAGTTATCGGGAAAAACGAGCGGGAATTGTTGAATGACAGAAGAGAACCAATGCCAATCGAGCGAGATTGTGATTTACAAAGACGCGGCACTCCCAGGACTTCGCATTGAGCTAATAGTCCTTGAGCGCAAGAGTCAGTCTCTCGCTGCTACCAGGGCTGAATATCTCAAGATGATTAATGAATTCAACGAAGAATACAACCGAAGACTTGGCGACCTTATCAAAAAGCTCATAAAACTTCGTAATGAACGTTTAATTAAGCCATCTACACTGGATGCCTCCCATAAAAATGCTCACGAAGGGACAACGGGTAACTCGGAATCGTTTGAAAAAGAGCATAAAGAATTCATCCTTGATCCACTTGCTAAACTGTCAAAACAGGATCGTGAAGAAATAAAGAAAAATTATCGCCGAGCAGGTCGTTTATGTCATCCTGACACAGTTGACGAAAGCAAAAAACAGCAGGCTGAAAAAATCTTTAAATCCCTTAGCACTGCATATAAAAATGGCGATAAAATCGCGGTCAAAGGAATTCTGGAATCTTTGCAGAGCGGAGAATGTTTTGCCAGCTATTCTGACATCATTAATGACAAAATACTGCTTCAAAAAAAAATCAAGAATCTCAAGAAGGAAATAGTCCGCCTTGAGGTTGAAATAGAAAGAATCAGAAGTGACAAAATCACAATAACGATTTCTAATATTAACAACATGGACGAGTACTTTGAGCACAAAAAAGAAGAGCTGCTTTCTCAGATCAATTTAGTTTTAGTCCGTTCAGCCATTGGTGACCCGGAAAGAATCTCCTTTTAAGTTACACTCTACAGCCAAACTCATTGAGGCCTTGTGGATAAATCCCACAAGGCCTCAATAATAATTTAATCAACGCAACAAGAATTCCGCACCTACTGTCAGATTCTGCAATCAACCAACCGTTCGGACCAACCGACCAAAGCCTCCAGGAATAGTCCCCGAGGACCAGAAAGCCCTTCCCTGCTTATAGTCGACAAACCAGTAGCCACCCGGTTTTCGTTGAGCCGCCACAAAAATAAACGGCTGTTCTTTGGAAAAACAAGGCTTCAGAAACACATCTTTAGTGTTTTTCTTAGGTTCCATAAGTGATAAAGCCTCTTCCATCGTCGGCATTCGCCAGTCGGAAAATCCGGCAAATTTATTTTTATTCACCTCTTCAATATTTCTTTGAATTGCCCTAATTGAGTTGATATCTAGGCCGTCCCGCTGCCACATAAGCGAGGTGCGCTGATCGATAATGACCTTCGGGTCACCAGAGGTGATAAACGAGTTGTCAAACCTGCCGGACGGATTGTATTCGGAATCAAAGAAATTCCATTTTTTGCTGACTTCGGCAATCTCATCATCATTTATGAATTCAGGCTCCGAAGGCAAATGGACTACGTCCCCGCTGAATTGTTTTTCAGCAGCACTCGGCAGTGGCGTTCCCATATCTTCTACCAGAACCACTTCAACTCTTGGCACCACCAATGGAGAATCCCCCCCGTCAAGAATATTGTCAATCAGCCACTTTTTAGTCGTTTCATCAATTGCGTAACTTTTCTCAAAAAGGGAAGAACTCCCCTGACTTTTCACGCACTGTTTTATAATTTCCGGCGGCACCTTTATTTCCGCCATAATTTTGGCGTGTTTCACCGCCCTTTCCATCAAACAAAGCTTCGGTTCATCTCCCCAGTTATCGACGAAAAAATAATAGACACATTCATCATTGTTTCTTACTCTTTCCCGACCACCCCAGGATTCAAAGGTTCCAAAAGATATGTCCGGGGTCATTTCCCAATCTATAGGGCTAATTACCTGATCGCCAACTTTTACCTTGTGAAACATGCCCATAATTTTCTCCATTTGTGATAAAGTATATCTATACTACTCACTCCTGCTGTATAGCTATTTTTACCTTCACAGCGGGAGTACATTGTTCACCTGATCGGCAAACGCATGTCCAAATCAACTACTTACTTTAAAGACAATAGTAACCATTATCATCATGTCCAGCCAGAAAAGAACGAACATATTAAAAAGAGGATACCCTCTTCCCGGAGGCGTCACCAGGCTTCAGGAAGGCATCAACTTTGCAATTTTCAGCCGCCATGCCACTCGAATAACTCTTGTTATTGACTACTGGCCTAAAAACGCAAAACAACCAACACGCCTTGAATTTGAACTTGATCCCACCGAAAATCGGACGGGAGACATGTGGCATATACTGCTCACTACCCATCAAAAAAATTTCAGCTACGGCTACCGAATAGACGGCCCGTCCGCCAAGGGTTTGGTCTATGATTATGACACAATCCTCATAGATCCCTATAGTCGCGCACTTCTGCCGAGGAAATGGGGAGAAGCCGCCGAATATGGCCAAAAACCCTGCTGCAGAACCGTCAATCATAATTTCGACTGGCAAAACGATCAACCGCCCAAAATCCCCTTATCTGAAACTATCATCTATGAACTGCACCCTCGGGGCTTTACCAACGATCCCAGTTCCGGGGTTTCTGCACCGGGAACCTACCTGGGAATAATTGAAAAAATTCCTTATTTAAAAAGCCTCGGTATTACCGCGGTCGAACTCATGCCGGTCACTGAATTCGACGAAAACGACAACGTTTTCCACCACCCGGAATCCGGCGCGCGACTCAAGAATTTCTGGGGTTACAATCCTGTTTCTTTTTTTGCCATCAACTCAGGGTATGCCCACGACCCAGAACAGGCCCTCAACGAATTCAAATCCATGGTACTGGCCTTACACCAGGCAGGCATCGAGGTTTTTCTCGATATGGTCTTCAACCATACAGGCGAAGGCGGATACGATGGCACAACCAGCAGCTTTAGAGGCATAGACAACACAATTTACTATCTTCTTGACCATGAACAGCGGTATCTCAATTTCTCCGGCTGTGGCAACACTATGAACTGTAACCATCCGGTGGTGCGCGATCTTATCCGGGAATCACTGCGCTATTGGGTGACCGAGATGCATGTTGATGGTTTTCGCTTCGACCTTGCCTCCATTCTTGGCCGGGATCAGCAAGGCCATGTTCTCCCCAACCCACCGATGATTGAGGTCATTGGGGAAGACCCTGTACTCCGTGACACTAAAATGATAGCCGAAGCATGGGATGCAGCCGGACTCTACCAGGTGGGGTCATTCTCCACCGATCCCCGCTGGGCGGAATGGAATGGTCGTTTTAGAGATGATGTAAGGTCGTTTATGATCGGCAATAATAACATGGTTACTTCTCTTGCGACCCGCATCGCCGGCAGTTCTGATCTTTATCAGTCAAGTGGCCGCAGCCCCTTATGCTCAATCAATTTTCTCACCAGCCACGATGGGTTTACCCTCCGCGATCTGGTCAGCTTCAACCAAAAAAACAACTCGGCCAACGGTGAAGAAAATAGAGACGGCGAAAACCACAACCTGAGTTGGAACAGCGGCCAGGAAGGACTAGACTGCTCGGAACTGATTCATAAACTGAGACTTCGCCGGGCAAAAACATTCACAGTCTTGCTGCTGCTCTCTCAGGGTGTGCCGATGATCTGCGCAGGAGACGAGTTTGGCCGCACACAAAATGGCAACAACAATGCATGGTGCCAGGACAACCAAACCAGCTGGCTGGATTGGTCGCTTATTGAAAAATATTCGGGATTCCACCGGTTTTTTAAAAAATGTATAGCTCTACGGAAACAACATGCACTCTTTCGAAGGGAAGATTTTTTCCAGTCTGTGGAACAGTATCTGGATGCCTCTTCCTCAAAGAAGTTGCCGGCGGAGATAACCTGGCAGTATCTCACGCCTGGAGAGCAAAACTGGGAACCCGACTGCCATGGCCTTGGTTTTCTTCTTCGAGCGGCAGAAGATGGTCAAATTTTGAGCGAATTCTTTATTATGATCAACGGCAACAAAGAGCAGTCCTTGCAGTTCAAAATTCCAGAGCCACAAAAAAAAGAAAGGCGCTGGTATCGTATCATTGATACGGCGAGGGACTCTCCGGCAGATTTCCTCTCTTTTGAAGATGCTCGTAACATTCCGCTCAAAAAGGACATCGACATACCTCCTTTTGGCTGCGTTGTTTTACAATCGAATTCTTAATACTGGGTTGGGTCCCGGCTTTCTTCCAGTCCACCGTGGCTAAAGCCAAAGAATGATTTTCTATCACCACCAACTGAGAAAATCTTTGGCAGCATAATCACCATATGCTAATGTATTTGAGAATTTGGAACTTGTAATAGCGATACTGTTTTTTAAATTTCATTTAGCCATCTGTTGGACGGAGAACAATGACACAAGTATTATTCCTGGGGGATTCACTCGTTGCTGACCATGACTGGCAATCCCGCATGCCATCCTATAAAGTGACTAATCTAGGTGTTCCCGGAATGATGACTGCTGAGCTGCTTGCATCTCTTCCGAAGGTCAAGCAACAGGCCAAATATGCCGACGTTATATTGGTGATGGTGGGCACCAATGATCTGCTCGCCGGCGATATAGAATTCATCAACCCCTTAAAAAAAATATTCGTCCAGCTCAGCCACGACTTCCCGACAGCCGAAATTGTGGTCAGTAGTCTTCTACCCATGAAAATTCCAGAGATGGAGGATCACACTATCGACAATCTCAACAGTCACATAGAGGCATTCACTATGCAGACAGGCTGTTGCTTTCTCAATACCCACCGACGATTGAGCGACTCAAACCAACCAATCTTTCTCGAAGATGGAGTCCATCTAACCGAAACGGCCTATGAAATATGGGCGAGAGCCCTGCTGGAGCACATTGCCTTTCTCATCGAAAATGACTAGTGTTGTGCGTCGTAAGTTCTTTATAACAACAATTCTACTCAGGAGTTATATCGATGTATCATAAACTTGTGTTCTTCATACTTGCCGTGCTGGTTTCTTTCAATCCTGCCTTCCTGCCTCAGAATGTTATGGCGGCATCACAGGCATCAATGGCAGCCAAGGCACCAACAGTGACCGGGACCATCGTTGAGACGATGGACGCCTCCGGTTACACCTATATGCTTGTCGAGAGTGGAACAGAAAAAAAATGGGTCGCCATTCCTGCCACCGCAGTCACCAAGGGTGCAACAGTGAGTTATTACGATGGAATGGTGATGAATAACTTCACCAGCAAAACCCTCAACCGCACCTTTGATGCCATAGTTTTTAGCCCAGGACTGGTTGGACAAGACACCGACACAACTCAGCAGTCAGCAGAATCCGCCCCGTCAGACTCCCCAGCACCAGGGGATTCCTTTTCCGCTGCCGTTAAAGCTGAGCAAACCACCGGTGCGCCGCAACCAACAATGGAAATGTCTGGTGGCAGTGCTGGTGCGATTGTCCCTCTTGAAGAAGTAGCGATTGCAAAATCGACAGCAGCAAACGGTTACACCGTTGAGGAAATCTATACAAAGGGCAAAGAACTTGCCGGTAAAAAGGTACAGGTGCATGGCAAGGTTGTTAAATTCAACCCGATGATCATGGGCAAAAACTGGATACATCTGCAGGATGGCACCGGCGACCCCATGCAAAACAGCCATGATCTGGTCGTTACCAGCAATGAAACTGTGGCAGTTGACAGTGTCATCACCATCGAGGGCACCCTGGCTGCTGAAAAAGATTTTGGGGCAGGCTATAAATACGCTGTCATAGTCGAGGATGCCGCAATCATCAAACAACAGTAAATAGGCGAAAAATGCATTTCCTACTGGTTGGTCCAGGCGCCCTTGGTTGTTTGCTCAGTTCCATTATCTCAAAAGGAATGAGTGCCAACGACCAGTTGACAATTCTTGATTATAATTCAGATCGAGCAGGACATCTCAACAGGGAGGGCATCGGTTATCACCTCAACGAAGAAATGCTAGCGGTTCCCGTCACTGCGGTTTCCGACCCGAAATTGATTGATACTGTAGATGTCGTAATCCTTTGCGTTAAATCCTACGATGTCATCAACAGCCTGGAATTCTGCCAGCCTTTCTTATCGGAGAGAACCTTACTCATTTTCATGCAAAACGGCATCAGCCACCTGGACTTGCAGCATCATCTTCACCAGGCCAGTGCCGCTTACGGCACCACCACCGAAGGGGCAACGCTCCTTGGTACCGGTCAGGTGCGACACGCCGGCAGCGGGGTAACCTACCTGGGTTTTCTTGAACCTCCAAACAAAAACGCCGCAACGCTTTTGCAAAAAACCCATGATATTTTTTCAGCCGGAGGAGTGCAGGTCCATATTGCCGACAACATTCTGCCCCGACTTTGGTCAAAGCTCTTTATCAATACCGGCATAAATGCCCTGACGGCTATTCTCGGCTGCAAAAACGGCGAATTACTCACCCTCAATGGCATTGACAAGCGGATGGAAGCCGCAGTGAACGAGGCCATGCACGTTGCCAGGGAAAAAGGAATCCAAATTGTCGATGAACCGTATCAGACGACCCGGCTGGTCTGCGAGAAAACAGCAAATAATATTTCTTCGATGCTGCAGGACGTACGAAACAAGCGTCGCACAGAAATCGATGCCATTAACGGAGCCGTTGTTACCATGGGAAAAGCATTGGCAATAGAGACCCCGGAAAACAGCCTGCTCTGCAAGCAGATAAAAGAACTTGAAGCCGGTTATGTTTGATAGCGGCTTCCCCCCCTCCTGCGGGACAACCATTCCGGTGCTAGAGATAGGATTCGATTTCGACGGTGTCATTGCCGACACCGCCGAAGCATTTATCCGTCTTGCCTGCACTGAATATGGTTATTGCTCTTTTACCCTGGAGGATATAACCAATTTCGAGCTGGAAAATTGCCTGAAAATCCCCACTCAGCAAGTAGAAAAGATCTTTACTGATATCCTCATCGACTCTCTTGCGACGCAATTACAGCCAATGCCCGGTGCAGTGGAGTGCATTGAGCAATTTTGCTTAACATCCACAGTAACCATTATCACCGCCCGCCCACTCGATAATCCTGTTTTCGACTGGCTTGATCATTTTTTTAGCAAAAAAGCCAAACAAAACATACGGGTGGTTGCAACCGGCGACCATAATTACAAAGTTCGCCACATCCATCAGCACAGCTTGAAATATTTCATTGATGACAGGGCTGAAACCTGTAAGCAACTCGTACAGGAAAACATCACGCCCTATGTCTTCACCCAGCCCTGGAACAAAGACCGCCATAGTCTGCAAACGGTGGCGAACTGGGAGGAAATCCGGGCACTCGTTTACTAAACTGGAAGAAAACAGCCATGAAAACAACCATGAAATGCCCTCACTGCAAAGCCGAAATAGAAACTTTCAGAAATCCGACGCCAACTGTCGATATCATCATCGAAATCGGCGATCAGATAGTACTTATTGAGCGAAAGAACCCACCCTATGGCTGGGCACTGCCCGGCGGTTTTGTCGACTACGGTGAATCTTTTGAGACAGCGGCATTAAGGGAAGCTGAAGAGGAAACTCATCTGAAAGTACAGGACCTTCGCCAGTTTCGCACCTATTCCAATCCTGACAGGGATCCACGGGGCCACACCGCCTCCACCGTTTTTATCGGCAAGGCCAAGGGTACCCCCAGCGCGGGTGATGATGCCGCCCGGGCCGGGCTTTTCAAGAAAGACAAGCTGCCAAGCCTGGCATTTGATCATGCAGAGATACTGGCGGATTATTATCGTCTGACAACGAAGCAATAATCCACCATGCATTAAAGTATATACTGCAATAACCAGTAACTGAAAAGCCCCATACCTATGGAGCTATAGATCATCACTCAAGGTAGACAGTTACTGCCATATTTTTTTGCTATAAAACCAAAGGTGACCAGCCCGACAAGTCCGGCGGCCACCAAAACCAACACTTCTTTCATAAGGATATTACCTCCTTACTTTCAACCCCGGTCTCTTGCGAAGACGAATGGACTGTGGTGTTACCTCGACCAACTCATCGTCGTTAATATAGGCAATACATTCTTCCAGAGACATAGTGACCGGAGGAGTCAGAATTACCGCGTCATCGGTACCGGACGCGCGCATATTCGTCAGTTTTTTTCCTTTCGCCGGATTAACAACCAGATCGGCTGAACGACTGCACTCTCCAATGATCTGGTCCGGATACAAAGGATCGCCTGGATAGATGAACAATTTACCTCGTTCCTGAAGATTAAATAAGGCAAAGGCAACAGCAACACAAGGTTCTTTGACCAAAAGCACACCATTTACTCGATTGATGATATCGCCGGCGTATGGACCATATTCGGAGAAGACATAGGACATCATGCCCATTCCTTTGGTGTCGGTCATGAACTGTGATCGATAACCAAGTAGGCCGCGCGTTGGAATATTGAACACCATCCGAACCATGCCGTTGGCGCTATTCATTTCCTCAAGCTGGCCTTTTTGTTTACCAAGTTTCTCGATAACCGCCCCCTGATAAAGCTCATCGACATCAACGGTGAGTTTTTCATAAGGCTCTAAGAGCTTACCGTTCTCATCATGTCTGAAGATAACCTGTGGCCGGGTCACTTGCAATTCATACCCTTCACGCCTCATTTTCTCGATGAGAATAGAAAGATGCAATTCACCGCGACCGGAAACCTTAAAGCCAACAGCGTCTTCCAAAGGCTCACATTGCAAAGCCACATCGGCCAAAATTTCACGCTGCAAGCGGTCATTGATATGACGGGAGGTGACATACTTACCTTCCTTACCGGCAAAGGGTGAATCATTGGGAATGAAATTCATGGAGATGGTCGGCGGATCGATGGAGACCAGTGGCAGAGGACGCGGATTTTCCGCATCGGTAAACGTTACCCCGACCGTCACATCCTCCATTCCGGCGACAGCAACAATTTCTCCGACCCCGGCTGATTCCACAGCAACTTTTTCATCACATTCAAACCTGAATATCTTCGAGATCCGCACGGGCTTGATGGTACCATCACGTCGGGCCACCACGATTGGTTGATTGAGACTCATTGTACCATTGACCACTTTGCCGATACCAAGCCTGCCCAGGTAGGGTGAATAATCGATGGTACCGACCTGCATCTGCAATGGCTCGTCGGGTGAGCCAACTGGTGGCGGGGTGTGATCAACTATCATCTGAGAAATATGGATCATGCTGCCACCATTTTCGATGGGATCTTCGGGATCGAGCAGGGAATAGCCGTTTTTGGCTGAAGCATAGACCACAGGAAAATCAAGTATGTCATCAGGGGCATTGAGTTTTACGAACAGGTCAAAGACCTGATCCACAACCCACTCACAACGAGCGGCAGGTTTGTCGATTTTATTGATAACAACAATGACCGGCAGATTGTTTTCCAAGGCCTTTTTCAGAACAAAATAGGTCTGGGGCATTGGACCCTCCTGGGCATCGACCAACAGCAATGCACCATCAGCCATTCGCAGAACGCGCTCCACCTGCCCACCGAAATCGGCATGTCCCGGTGTATCGATAATGTTGATCCAGTGATCCTTAAAATTATAGGAACCGTTTTTGGCGGTGATGGTGATACCACGCTCGCGCTCCAGATCCATGGAGTCCATTAACCGCTCGGATACCTCCTGGTTGTCACGGAACATTCCGGATTGTTTAAAAAGCTGATCCACCAGCGTCGTCTTACCATGATCAACATGGGCGATAATTGCTACGTTACGAATTTTACTCTGTTCCATCTTGTGCCCGTAAGGCCTCCGAGTACTACGGCTTTACCCCACGTCTAACGACAATGGGTAAATACCTGGTTATATAAACAAAAAAAGCACTTGCCCCAATAAGCAGTGCCTTCGATACAGTTTTCTCATGTTAAAAACCTCACAGTCTACCCTACAATCAAACTAAACGCAAGGACCGCAACATGGGGGAGACAATAACCACGATTTTCACATAAACCACTAAAGTTGCGATAAAACAAGACTGCGGGTTTTCGCGGAGCGAAGCAGGGTTGGAACATTTTCATCAATATAATCAAAAACCCGGGCTCTTTTATTGGCCGCCGGACGCATTATTCTACCGATAACCTGAAGCAACCGTCCTTCAAAACTAATTGGAGTCGTAATAAAAAGAGTGGAAAGACCGGGACAATCAAAACCCTCGCTGATGAGCTGCAGAGTGGCCACCAGTACCTGAACTTCGCCAGCCTGGACCGCCTCGACAATTTCCTGTCTCGTTTCAGGAGCAAGCTGTCCAGAGAGTAATTTCACCTTGATTCCTCTTTGCTGTAATTTTTCCTCAAAGAACTGACAGTGTTTTACTCTGTCGGAAACCAGCAGAATGCTTCCAGTATCCGGCTCCCCTGCAACCTTCAAAACATCGCCTAAAATCTGCAGATTTCGCCCCTCGTGTTGCACCAGGGCCTTGATCAGGGCCTGGTAATCTCCGCGATAAGGATACGTAAAAGAAGTGACCGAGCGAACAACCTGGGGAGCAAGGATTGCACCGGTGGCCTTCAATTCTTCCTGATCGACCTGATGCAACCGATCACCCATAAAAAAATAAATTAATTTAGTCGTTTCGTTGTCGCTGCGATAGGCCGTGGCCGAAAGCCCCAACAGATAATGACAGTCAAACTTTGACACCACATCGGTGAAGAGACTTGCCGGTACCCGGTGGCACTCGTCGACGATGAGGTGACCGAAGTGCGGCACAAGTTCGTCAACACGCTTTCTGGCACTGTTGACGATGCCAATGGTAAGCGGAGCCAGATCAAATTTACCGTCCCCCACCAGCCCCGGTTCCAGACCGAGAAACTGCCGGGCTCGTTCTTGCCATTGATACAGCAACTCTTTAGTGTGCACCACCACAAAAGTCGGCTGCCGACGCTTGGCGATGAGAGCCAGGGCCATCACTGTTTTTCCGCTGCCTGTGCCAGCCTCGATAACGCCAAAGGACTTTTCGGCCGCAGCCGCTACCGCCTCCTGCTGATAAGGTCGCAAGGCACCGTCAAAGGCAAAATCAATTGTCGGCATCAACCTTCTTTTGTCGATAATTGTCGGATTTTTACCGGTGAATTCACGGCAAAGAAGCACCGCCTGATTGGCAAAGCCTCGCGGGAAGCGCAGTCCAGACGGAACAGGCTCATAATATTTCAGCTGGGGTTTGAGTTTTTTGCCCACCCATCGGCCATATTTTTTAGCGGCGGTATACAGGGGATTATCAATAGTCAGCCTGCTCTTCAATTCCTTTTCGAGGGCCAAATCAATTCCGGTTACAACACAATCTGAGCTTACAGTAAGTTTCGATTCCATGGCAGGTAGAGAAAAAATTGAATTCTTAGTTTCACAGCAGCCAAAGTTCTATTTTATTTTACCAAAATATTCCTCACCAGCGGCGCTGCTCCATTCACCTGATAGCCAAAAGGAAGGCCTGCGACGCATCTCATATTTTTTCCATGGCATCTTTATGGCTTGCACTTTATCGCTGCAATCGTTAATAATAGCGCAATTTATCGCCCACCATACTCTATAAGGACCATCATGATACGAAATATTTTACTCTTTTTTTCCTTTGCCCTGCTCACTTCAAGCGTCTTTTCCACCCCACTTATGGCAGAGGATTTCATCACCCTCAATTTTCCGGAATCGGTTATTGCCAAGGCGACTGCGGCTATCTTTCCTTTACGCATAGACGCTCACTCAAAGTCAATTGAGGGCGACATTACCATAATCAAAATCAGCGAACTACAGTTGACAGACCATCATCTTGCCTGTCGCCTCCATTTAGCGGGCAGAAATATGGCGATCCTCACCGAGATTGCCGGCCATGAAATACGATTGAAAATGGGCTTTGTCGAGGTAGATTTTAAAACCGATGCAGAAATCCGCTTTGATACGAAAAAGAAGATCCTCTTTGTCAAACCGGTAATAGATAAGGTTTCCACCAGTGGCGCCGGCTCCAACGCCGAAATAAGTCAGGCACTGGTGGCACTTTTGAACGGCAGGGAGTTTCCCGTCACATTGCAAAAGCTTGACGCGATTATCGCCAAGGCTGGTTCTAAAACCATTACCATTAACACCACCGTCGCCAACATAGAGGCGAAATCGAAATCCATCCAAATTAGCCTGCTTCCTGCTATTACCGCCCAATAATCGGGTAGCACAAAGAATCAGAGCCACAGGCCAATTTTTTCACCACATGAGATCATCTGGGACCTCAAAGCCGGCGTATGGGTCATCGGGGTCAAAACTTTTTTTGGAAGACGCCGCGTTGATGGTGACAAAGACGCGATCACTGATTGCCTGAATTTTCTCAAGGATGGCTCTGGGAAGGACTTCGTACTGGTCGGCAAGGCCAACAATACCAAGTCGGCCATCGCTCAGCTGATCGGCAATATCCTTTGCCACAAAAATACGCTGAATCTTATTGGCAACGGTGAAACGGTAGGCGATTCCACGGTCATCCTTTTTCAACCGGTGTTGTTCAACAAGCTGCTTAATTTGCGCATCTTCCGCTCTTTTTTTCAGCTTTGCTTCCCGTTGCAGATTTAATTTTCGGGCTCGCGCCTTCTTCTTTTCCTCCACCTGTTGCAGGAGCAGCGCGTTTTCATCCACCGGAATATTTTTTTTGCCGGCCTTGGCGTTCTGTTTCTTATTTTGATGCAGCTCTTTTTTAGCCTTACTCGCCTTTGTTTTATCGACGAGGCCCAACTTCAGCAGCTGTTCTTGAAATGATTTTCCCATGAAATTCTATACCCGATACGGTTTAACTCTATAAATGGGCTTAGAAACCCACTGTTGCCCAAGACTGCCGGGAGCTTGTCCGAGAATAGGCATTTTGTTCAAAATTGAGGCATTTTCATAAAAATAAGCGGAGCTATATAATTAATATTGCGAGCATTATTTTTATAAAAATAACGAAAAGTTTGGGCAAAAGGGCATTCTCGGACAGGCTCCTCGGGATAGTGTAGCTGACTTTTACCATGTTTGCAAAGGTCACCGCCCTGCTCATATCATTGATCGGCCATTTTTTCTTTAAGCAAGATGCGTCCGGTCCTCACCACCCCATTGAAAAAATTGTCGATATCCGATTGTTCCGTTACAGGATTGGAGATCAATAAACGCATGACCACCTGGCCGTCGATATAAGCAGCACCAACCAGACTCGTTGCATCCTGATAGAGCCGGTTGCGGAGCGTCAGATTAAAGCTGTTACTTCTTTCTTTGGCAACCTTGTAGCGAAAACAAACATTGAAAGATGTCCGCGGAACAACCATTTCCAGCTCTGGACTTTCATTTACCCGGTTTTCGGCATATTTGCAGAGTTCAAGGTATCTCTCAACCCTCTCAGCTAAACCTTTCCGGCCAAAAAATTTCCAATCCAAAAACCATTTGAGGCTGTCGACGCGACGCCCACACTGTAGAGAGAACGCCCCCAAATCTTCTGTTGCATTGGTGTTTTCATCGCGAAATAAATAACTGCCATCGCCTGCGCTGAGAGCCTTTCCCAAGGCGCGGGTTCGTTTATTTATCAGCAGGATGTTACACATCAGCGATGCCCCCAACATCTTATGAAAATCACAGGTGAAGGAGTCAGCTTTTGGCAGACCTGAAAGAAATTTTTCTCTCAACCTTGTACTGAGCACTGCAGCACCACCCCAGGCACCGTCAACATGGAGCCAAAAACCGTATTTTTGCCGAAGCTCTGCAACAGCATTTATAGGGTCATAGGCTCCCCGGACAGTCGTTCCGGCAGTTGCCGAAACAAAAAAAGGCACCCCACCCTCATGCAAAACCTTATCAAGGGCCTGTTCCAGTTTGTCCGGCAGCATAGAGCCAAGGCTGTCGAGTGGCACCTTAATCAACTGATCAGTGCCTATGCCAAGAATATTTGCCGCCTTATCCATCGAATAATGGGAATCAGCACCGACGAAAGCGAAAAGTTTCTTTTGGCCAAAGAGTCCCGACTGCTTGACCGATTCGTTTGCCAGATTTCTTGCCACCATCATGGCGATCATGTTGGCATTGCTCGATCCGGTGGTCATTTGCCCTTCGCCATTTACAAAGCCAGCCAGCTCAAGCATCTGGCGAATCATATATTTTTCCAATAAGGTCGAGACAGGAGCCGATTCGAAAGTGCACGCCGAAGTATTAGAGACGGCGGCAACGATCTCCCCAACGATGGACGGCAGATTGGCCCCCACCCACATCCGATTGACAAAGCCCGGATGATTGCTCTTCACCGAATAAGCGAGATATTTATCCACCCAGTGAAAAATCTCTTGCCAGTCCTCAGTCGGCGCCGGTCGATCAAGGTCGAGAAGTTCACTCAATTCTGCCGGACTGTGATAATCGAGGAATTTGCCACTTCGTTGTGAAGAAAGGTACCGCTCGATCACTTTCAAGAGCTGCTCAAAGGGTGTTTTGTCGTTCATGACCGCCAACTCTCGTAAATGTTCCTCATCCATTATTTTGTTCATATACGACACCAATTATTCAGAAAAAAAGCGGCCAGCTACAACCGAGCAAGAACCGCATTGCTATTTTGCCCAATTAAATCGGAATGAAAAATTTATCAAGGAAATAATGGGTTACGAACTCCTCAGGGCGAGCACCGCGTTTGCTGCAAAGATGAGCAAGGCTCCACACCAGCCACTCATAGTCAAGTGAGGGTCAGCCACCAGCATGGGTCCGAGAAGAGCGGCCAGCAAGATTCTGCTGGAGGAAATTATGGAGCCATTGACGGCAGTAACATACAAAAATCCATAGGTGAGAAGGTATTGTCCCAATACACCTGCAACCGAACAGATCAGCAAAAAAAACAGTTCTGGGGCTGTCGGCCAGAAAAGTGAATTATGAAAAAAGAGCAACATCAGAAGAGTGCCCAAACCAAACATAAAAAACAGAATGGTCTGGGAATCGTGGTATCGCCTGCTGATATTAAGATAAATAATGGCAGCAGCGGCTGTGATACCAGAGCTGAGTCCCCAGACATTCTCCCATCTCACCTTGATTTCTCCGGGCGACAGCACCATCCAGACACCGGCAAAGGCCACCGCAACGATAACAAGGGAAAATACATCTCTCTGACTGCGCAGGAAAAACCAGGAAAACAGAGCCACAAACAACGGGTAAGTCATATTGAGGATATTGGCTTCAGCCACCGACCCAACCTCTACGGCCTTATAAAAACAGAACACCGCAATGGTATTGGCCACGGTGCGACCGATAAGGAAATGGTACTTTTTAGGCTGCAACTTCTGCTTTTGAAGAATCATGGTGGTAGAGACGACCACAAAACCCAGCAAAAAACGGGCAAAGACAAAATACGCCGAGCCGATATCTCCATAGGGTGCCGACCAGCGGATAATGAGAGTCGCCAGATAGAAACAGAAGGTGGAACCAAAAACTGCGAGCCAGCCCGTGGCTTGCCTCGACATAACGGAAGAAAAGCCAAAAAGTCGATTATTCATAGAAAAATGCCATCATCGGCATGTAAGGGTTTCACAAATGTTATTTTGGGACATTCCCAAAGAACACCTGTTATTTCCCGCCATGCCTTGTTATAACAAGCGCGCTATTCTACTCCGCCTACGGGTATCAGACAGCATATTTTTGCAGACCTGAATATTTTACCGGTCAACCGCTCGAAATTTCCAGCCAAGAATCACCAATGCAAAAGCCGATCGATGCCACATTGTAATAACAAAATAGTTGAGCAACACAACTCTCTGCCATTAACAAGCTATTTGCTTACATTATCGACACATAAGCGGTCATTAGGGCTTTAATAATAGAGACCAGTAAGGTATATTTATTTCATTGTTTTCAAGGTACAAAGAACTGTTCAAATACCTTCTTTTAAAATCATAAAAAACAGACGAGGTCAACATGGCAAATTTTCTTTTTGTATTGCGATCAAATGATAATGAAAAAGCAACCCGCTGCTTCCAATTTGCAAAAATTGCTCATTCCAAAAACCACAAAGTGAATATCTTCCTGATCGATGGCGGGGTTGACTGGGCTGTTAAGGGTCGTGACGGTTCGACAAAAACCACCACCGGTGACTGCGTCAGCGATTATCTGCCATATTTGGTTGAAAACGAGATTCCCACCGGAGTGTGTACCCCCTGTGCAAAAAACAGAAAGCTTGACGAAGCAAACTTTCACAGCAATATGGTTCTTGATGGCGGCCCACACCTCATTGATATGGCAGCCGAATCAAAGGTTTTTAACTTCTGATTTTCTTAGACGCCATTAAAAATAAGGCGCAGTTCAATACTTATCTGATCAAAGACCGTATGCATACCGAGATGTTCAAAAAAGCGGGTTGAACCGTAAATGACATTCCAGCGCGTGCGGTCAAGATCAAAATGGGCTTCCAGCGCAAGGCCATTATTCTCCCGCTGAGAGATGGTTGCGGCACAGTCAATATCTTTCGTGACACCGCGCAGATTGAGTGAACCCTTCAAGGTGCTGTTCGTGCATGTCCTGTAGGGTGCGTCGGCAATCTCACCTTTTTCGATGACAAAGGTAGCGGTAGGAAATAATCTGGTGAAGAAAAAGTCGTCTGATTTTAAGTGAGCAATAAGCACCGGTTGCAGTGCATCGCCACTCAGATTGATGTTTTCCATAGCCTCCATATCCACCACCAGCTCTCCGGTAACAGACCGTTCCTGAATGACAAGATGGCCGCTTTTCAGGCGAAGGGTGCCATAGTGCTTGCTGTTCGCATTGCGACCGGCCCATTCCACCACGCTTGCCCCTGTATCCAACTGATACTTGCCATCTACCGATGGCAGCAGCGTCTCCGGGTTGACATCTCTTTTTGCCATGTCACCTTCCACCGGTAAACCTGCCGACAACCAGGCCGCCATGCCCCCATCCAGAACAAAGACCTGATGATATCCATCCCGGTGCAGTTTTTCCGCCGCCATAACCGCATCGTGGGAATGACTACTGGAACCATAAAGAATAATAACCTCGTCCTTATTTGCACCGAGGGCTCTCACGTCATCGAGGAAAGTTACCTGATAGACACAAGCATTTGTAGCTCCAGGCAGATGCGCTTGAGCGAAGTGGTCCGAGGGAAGGGTGTGGATAAGCAATCCACCTTCCTTAATCTTTATGACCGCTTCTTCCGGTTTAATGTATGCTATATCCATAAGATGCTCCATTTTTTTTTGAGACAGTCAGTGCACTTTCACAAGCTGGAAAACGATTCACCTTTACTATTTCAAGGTGAGAAGGGTTTGAAGCCATGCTTTTCCAGCAGCCTGTCCCGCTCCTTTTCAGCGTGCAGTTTATACATGACATACATAGTCGTGCTGCCGGCATGGTTACCGGTGTAAACTCTTCTGATCTCCACAAGCTTTTTCCAATATCTTTCGTATATTTCTTCTTTTGTCATAATTTGGAAAATTATTGGCTCCTGATTGCCTTGTCAAGGTAGTGATGGGGAAACACTTTGCGGTATTTGGTGGTGCCAAAAAACACGTTTCCTCTGGCTTTACAGGAAGTAGGTTCATTCATTGTTGGTTGACAATACCGAACCGATACTTAATAGTAATTATCAATAAGAAACCAATATTGGAAAACTATGACGACGATTGCACCTGATAATTCTTCTGAGAAACGCCTGGAGCAGATGATCGCAAGGCTTAAAGGCAATGAGTACAGAATCACACCGCAGCGATACGCTGTGTTGAATGTTCTGGCCAATAGTCCTGACCATCCGTCCGCAGAGAGCATCCACGCAGAGCTCATTAGCCATTATCCGACAATGAGTCTGGCGACTGTATACAAAACCATAAATCTTCTTAAGCGGGAAGGAGAGATCCTTGAACTGGAGTTCAGTGACCTCGGCAACAGATACGATGGCAAAAAGCCGTACCCGCACCCCCACGTGATTTGCACCAAATGTGGGAAAATAATAGATCCATCGCAGTTAAATCTGGATGAAATTACCAGCAAGATGATGGCAGAAACTGGCTTCAAGATAGTATCGCACCGTCTTGACTTTTACGGAATTTGTCCGGATTGTCAGTAATTGGCTTTTTTCATCCACAATGGATAATGGTTCTTTGTTGACACATACAGTCAATAACGCACTCTGTCTACGGCCAGTTACAAACATTAAACATTGGAGGTAACATTATGAGTAGCAGCGGTAAATGTCCGGTAACGGGCAAAACGAATAGACAAACATTAAGTGGCCCATCAAACCAAAACTGGTGGCCGAACCAGTTACGGCTGGATATTCTGCGACAGCATTCCAGTGAGTTCAATCCAATGGGGAAAGATTTTAACTACGCGAAAGAGTTCAAAAGTCTGGACCTTTTTGCAGTAAAGAAAGACCTCCATAAACTGATGACCGATTCACAGGACTGGTGGCCCGCCGATTACGGTCACTACGGACCCTTTTTTATTCGGATGGCCTGGCATAGTGCCGGCACCTACCGCACCGGCGACGGCCGCGGCGGTGCAGGTACCGGTAACCAGCGTTTTGCACCCGTCAACAGTTGGCCCGACAACGTAAACCTTGATAAGGCACGCAGGCTGCTGTGGCCGATTAAGCAGAAGTATGGCCGGAAAATTTCCTGGGCCGACCTGATGATTCTCACAGGCAATGTTGCTCTGGAATCGATGGGCTTCAAGACTTTCGGTTTCGCCGGCGGTCGCGAGGATATATGGGAGCCCGAGAAAGATATCTATTGGGGTGCTGAAGAGGAATGGCTGGCGACGAGCGACAAGCCCAAGAGCCGTTACTCCGGTGACCGCAAACTCGAAGATCCCCTGGCGGCCGTACAGATGGGTCTGATCTACGTCAACCCGGAAGGCCCGGACGGCAATCCTGATCCACTCGCATCTGGCCGTGACGTGCGCGAAACATTTGCCCGTATGGCCATGAACGATTACGAGACAGTCGCCCTCACCGCCGGCGGACACACCTTTGGCAAATGCCACGGCGCAGGCGATGCCGCGCTGGTTGGGCCTGAACCAGAGGCTGCGGGTCTTGAAGAGCAAGGGCTTGGTTGGAAATCCAGTTATGGCAGCGGCAAAGGCGCTGATCAGATTGGCAGTGGTTTAGAAGGAGCGTGGAACCCGACTCCGACCAAATGGGATATGAATTATCTGGACATGCTCTTTGGCAACGAGTGGGTACTAACCAAAAGTCCGGCGGGGGCCCAGCAATGGACACCGAAGGAGCCGACTGATAAGAATCTTGCTCCAGCCGCCGACGATCCTAAAAAGCGGGTTCCGATCATGATGACCACCGCCGATATGGCGATGCGGATGGACCCGATCTATGAACCAATTGCGCGGCATTTCCATGAAAATCCCGAAGAATTCGCCGATGCCTTCGCCCGGGCATGGTTCAAATTAACGCACCGGGATATGGGACCTCGTGCACGCTATCTTGGCCCGGAAGTTCCTAAAGAAGAACTTATCTGGCAGGATCCGATCCCTGCTGTCGACCATGAACTGATTAACGAGAGCGATATTGCCACCCTGAAGGGCAAGATCCTGGCTTCCGGTTTATCTATCTCTGAGCTGGTTTCAACTGCCTGGGCATCTGCTTCGACTTTTCGTGGTTCAGACATGCGCGGCGGCGCCAACGGTGGCCGCATTCGTCTGGCGCCCCAAAAAGACTGGGAAGTCAACCAGCCGGATCAATTAGCAAAAGTATTGCAGGCACTGGAAACTATCCAAAGCAGTTTCGGTAAAAAAGTTTCCATGGCTGACCTTATCGTTTTGGCAGGTTGCGCCGGCGTCGAGCAAGCGGCGAAAAATGGTGGTCACGATATAACGGTTCCCTTCACGCCGGGCCGTATGGACGCCTCACAGGAGCAAACCGACGTTGAGGCCTTTTCCGCTCTGGAGCCTGAAGCCGATGGTTTCCGGAACTACATGAAGACCAAATACAGCGTACCCGCAGAAGAGATGCTGGTCGATAAGGCACAATTGCTGACGCTGACACCGCCGGAACTGACGGTTCTCGTTGGCGGTTTACGCGTTTTGAATGCCAACTTCAATCAGTCTCAAAATGGTGTTTTTACTAAGCAGCACAATGTACTCAGCAACGACTTCTTTGTAAATCTGCTTGATATGGCAACGAGTTGGAAAACGGTCTCCGGTGACGAAGACCTCTTTGAAGGCAGCGATCGCCTAACGGGGAAACCTCGATGGACCGGTACCCGCGTCGATCTGGTTTTCGGTTCAAATTCTGAACTGCGCGCTCTGGCAGAAGTCTACGCAAGTGCCGACTCGCAGGAAAAATTTGTCCATGACTTTGTGGCGGCCTGGGACAAGGTCATGAACCTTGACCGCTTTGACCTCAGATAACCCAAATAAGGACGTTAGTTTTTACAAAAAAAACCGGAATTGTGCAAAGAACAATTCCGGTTTCCCATTCCTCTTTCTATCCCGGCAACAGTTCATACCCTGAACCGGTATCTCGAAAGTATCAGGAACGGTAATCTATGTGTATACCAATCAACTACTCTGCTTTTGTAGTTTAACCTGTTCACCCATAAAGCTATGTATTGCTTCATGCAGAGTCGTTATGGCCAGATGCGCGCAATGTTCTTCGGCTTTAGGAAAGGTACCGATCTCGTGAAGGACGTCAGGACCAGCCAGATCCAGCACCTCCTCAAAGGTCTTGCCCATTGCCAGTTGCGCGGCAAAGGAACCGGCAATAGAACTGGAACTGCATCCGTCAGTGACATAGCTGACCTGCTCGACCACGTCACCCTTGACCCGAATGTACATTTCCATAGTATCGCCACAGCTGCCTTTCAACCGGGCATGACTGTCCGCATCTTGCATCACTCCGCAATATTTGGGATTTCGCCAGCGGTCAAATCCCTTTTCACCAAGGGCATTTTTCGCCTCGGTGAAGACTTCGTTTTGAATTTTGTTTATCAGTGCATCAAATTCCTGATCATCCATGAGAATTCTTCCCTTGACAAAACAAGCCAGAGAATTAGAAAACTCCTGGCCTGTTATGCGCATTGAATGCCTACCAATGTCCTTCTGTATTGGCGTCTTCACTATAGGTAATATTGCCACTCAGAAAAGTTTTAACAGCCTCTTCAACTGTCCCAGTGACGTCGCTCACCACCTTCATTCCTGCAGCTTGAACCGTTTTGAAGGCATTGGGGCCACAGTATCCTGTCAATAAAACCTTTGCGTCTTTCTCGGCAACCATGGTCGCGGCCTGGATACCTGCGCCTTTAAAGGCATTAACATTTTCACTGTTGTCAAAAGACTCAAATTGCATTGTCTCTGTATCAACTATCAGGATATAAGGAGCCCTGCCAAATCTTGGATCCACCTCGTCGGAGAGGTGCGTTCCTTTTGCAGTAACAGCAACTTTCATGACATCTCCTTTTTAAATTTCTTTTTAGTTTTCATCCTGAAACGTACCATTTTCTTCTAAATTGAGGCGTTCGATAAATTTAACCACAGGCATATAATCGATATTCCGAGGATTAAATTTTGAGAACAACGAAAAGTTAGGATAAAAGGGCCGTTTCAGAATGAAAACTATTTAGGTCCAACTCGTATCAGTGACCACCACAGACCTGATCGTCACCAATCATCGGCAGCGTTTCAGCAATCATAGCATCCACTACCGGACGAATTTCCCGGCATTCGCCGTCATAATAGACATCAATACCAACCTGTTTAAATCCCATCAGCGGACGCATTCCTATACCACCGACCACGAGTCGTTGTACTTTATTTTCAGCCAGCAACTGCACAGGTACCATGCATCCACCCTGCACATGCTCTTTGTTGGCCAGAATAGAAACCTCTTTGATTGCGCCATTCTCGATATCCACCAGGGTAAAAACATCACAATGTCCGAAATGTCCGGCGCGAAGACCGTCAAGGCCACCCTGTCCCTCTGAGGGTACTGCAATACGTACGACTGCCATTTTTGATTCTCCTTTTACTTTTTTGTTTTTTACTTTTTGGTTTAACTTTTTTTGCTGTTTGTTTATTGAATAATTGCTGAAAAATCTTTCAGTCCCATCATATTCATAGATGGGAAGGTCATTATCTTTTTCCAGACTTCTCTGATCGATTCGGCTGCCTGTGAATCCGGTGCATGTTCTAAAACATTCTGTCCTTCGATCATTGCTTTGGTAAAAATCTGATCAAACGGAATACGGCCGAGCAGGGTAATATTCCGCGCTTTGCTATAGGCTTCGATCTTTTCCGTCATCTCTATATTGAGATCATATTTATTAACGCAGACAAGCCCCGGCACCTTGAAGTGCACCGCAAGTTCAGCGACTCGCTGCATATCATGCATTCCCGATACAGTTGGTTCAACGATGATGACCAGCGCCGTTGCCCCGCCGACCGAAGCAATCACCGGGCAACCAATACCTGGAGGGCCATCGGTCAGAATGAGTTCATGTCCCCTTTCCTCCGCCAGCTTTCTCGTCTCCTGACGGACCAGACTGACCAGCTTGCCGGAATTCTCTTCAGCTATTCCTAAGCGGGCATGGACCATCGGGCCGAAACGGGTGTCAGAGATAAACCACTCGCCGCACTTCTGGACGGTAAAATCGATGGCCTGCTCGGGACAGAGGTCAACACAGACGCCACAGCCTTCACAACTAATCGAATCAACCACGTAGTCTTTTGAAATAGCATCAAACCGACACAACTCGCGGCACCTGTCACATTCCACACAGTCATTTTTTCTTATCTCTGCCAGGCAGCCACCCATGAAATCGGTAGTCTTTTTCACCGTTGGCGCCATTAAAAGATGAAGATCGGCGGCATCGACATCGGCGTCGCAGAGCACACTGTTTTGGGCAAGAGATGCAAAAGCCGCTGCAATACTGGTTTTGCCCGTGCCGCCTTTGCCACTAACCACAACTAATTCTCTGATCATTGGACTTGTCCTCCACCGTTCACCAGGGTTTCAATACGGCTATAGAGTGTCCGAAATTTATCTTTCCACTCGGGCAGAATCTCGACTATCGGTTTTCCGCAGGAATACGCCTCGGCTATTTTTCGATCAAAGGGAATTTCCATCAGAACCGGCAGACCTTCCTGCTTGGCATATTCAAGCACCCTATCATTGCCTATATCCGAGCGATTAATGATCAAACCACTGGGAATACCGAGAATTTTCACCGCTTCCACGGCAAGCTTTAAATCATGCAGCCCAAAAGGTGTCGGTTCGGTCACCATTAAAACGAAATCACTCCCTTTCATGGCCATAATTACCGGACAGGACGTACCGGGCGGAGCATCAATTATTATGGTTTTTGCACCATTATGATTTGTGCGAACTTTTTTAATAAGAGGTGGTGCCATCGCCTCGCCTACCCTGAGACGACCCTGGCTAAAGCCCAGCTCACCGCAGTGTCCTGATTCCATAACTCCCAACTGACGCTCACCTTCAGTGATAGCATTTTCCGGACAGACCTCGACACAACCGCCGCAACTATGGCACAATTCTGGAAAGACAAGGACCTTTTTAGCCACCACAGTGAGGGCCCGAAACCTGCAGATGTCGGCACACTTTTTACAGGCGGTGCATAAGGCGTCATCAATGACAGGGATGCTGGTGCTCACCACTTCCGTCTCGGTAATCTCGGGATAGAGAAAGAGATGGGCATTCGGTTCTTCCACATCACAATCCAAAAGCCTCGCACCTTTTCCCATGGATAAAGCCAGATTCGTGGCAACAGTGGTCTTGCCAGTCCCTCCCTTGCCGCTTGCAATACTTATGATCATAGTCCTCTTTCTCCTGCTCTCACATCCCCATCAGGGCGTTTATGGATTCGAGTAACTGCATCATTTTTGCAGCCTCTTCAGCCCCGGAATTGATCGGTAACTGCATGAAAATGCCGAGTCCTTCCGTTGCCTCATGAAACTCAGCCGCAGTAAGAGAGCTGACCATGGCACAATTGATAAGTGGCATTTTTTTGGTAAGTTCTTGGACAAAGGGCAAGGCAGCACCATCGGCCAGTTGTTCAGCGGTAACCACAACATCAACCTCGAGGTTACCAAGATATGCCCAGGCCTCCTTCGCCGATTCGGCCTTACTCACCCGAATCCCTTCTCTTTGTGACAACTCGTCGGCAAAAGCTGTCAGAGTGACCAGATCTTTACCGACTAACAATATATTCAACATACTTTTCTCCAATTCATCCCCGGTTCACTTCACTGTGACCACTGAGTATTCTCAATCATTTCCTGATCAGTGGCGTTAGATTCCGCCCCTGACGTCGACCATCCCGCACCCGGCAACACCGGCCATGACCACAACCAGGCATGGCAAATTCGCTCAGATCCTGACCCTGGACATAACATTCCAATATTTCCTCTGCTTCTCCGGTAATAAAGGGTATTACCTCGATATCATGAGCCTCCAACAGCCTTACCGGCCCTTCACAGAGAGCCCCACAGATCAGCACTCGAATGTCGAGTTCGCCAAGCAATTTGAGACAGCTGTCAAATCTGGTCGCTTGAAACGACTGAACTCTTCTGTCGACGACCTGATCTTCACGGATTTCTACAACCAACAAGGTTTGGGCCGAGTCAAAAACCGGTGAAATTCGATTACCCCATACGGTAATGGCGATATTCATAACCGATGCTCCTTTTCATTTGTTACACAGATGTGTGCAAACAGCGAACCAGTCGGTATATAATTTTTTATACGTTTAATTTCAGAGTGTTAGACAACAACAAGAGACCAAAAGAAGAGAAGATGGCACCACAGAGTCGCCAAGCAGCAACTCTATGCGACTATACAGGGTTGCAATATCGCAACCCTAGATAAAGATTTCACAGCCCGTGCAGCCGTAAATCCAAAGGTCTTGATCATATTTCCTATAGATTGACCGACTATCTATAGGAAATATGAATTTGATAATTCAAAACTTAAGCAGTATGAACGTTTGCACAAATTCTACCTCAATTCAGTAAATGTAAACAAGGCTCGGCAAATGCCGAGCGAATCTCGGGGAGAGAGGAAAAAGATGTCGGATAATTCCAGTCGAAGGACTTTTTTAAAAAGTGCAGGTGTTGCCATTGGCGCATCTCTTGTAACTGCATTGCCTACTGTCGGCGCGGCGAAAGAATCCGCTAAAAGTCTGCAGGTCTGGTCATGCGGCGGTCTGGCCGAGGCAATGATGCCGGCCAATGCAAAATTCACAGCAAAAAACGGCGGTCATATTGCCTATACCGGTGCCTTTGCCGGAGCCCTTGGCAAGTCATTGCTGGGTGGTGGAGCGCAGACAGAAGTGTTTGCGCCACGGGTTTTAGGCCTGGCCCAAAAACTGAAAGAACAGGGGAAAATGGTCCACTATGCGCCGCTCTGTTATACGCGCTATGTGCTTATTACGCCAAAAGGCAACCCCGCGGGAATAGAGACAATTTTAGATTTAAAGCGGGATGATGTAAAACCTGTGCTTATCCCCGATGCTTCTCCCCCAGGAGGCAGTGCATCGATGATAATATTGAAAAAAGCTGGGGTTCAGGAGGCTGCCTTGAAAAACGCAGTCGCCAAAGGTGACTGTGTTCAGACTTCGGTACCTGACATCGTGAGCGGAAAAGGCGATGTCGCCGTTGTTGAATATCGACTGACTCAGCTGCCGCAGTTTAAAGGCAAAATTGAGGCGATCGATATCCCTGAGACATATTATCCACCGGTACCAATCCCGTTTACAATTGGGCTGATGAAGTGGGCAAAAGATAGGGAGTTCGCCGAAGAGTATATTCGTTTTATTCTCTCCGATGAAGGCCAGGCATTTTTCACAGCCGCTGGCTTTATTGCAGCTCGTTCTGAAATGGGTGAGCGACTCACGTTAAAATATGGAGTGAAGGATGCGTAATTTTTTCAGGGCCACCAATGTAAAGCGCCGGGTGACCCAACTCTTTTCTCTGGCTATTTTAGGTGAGTGGTCGTTTTACGGAATTTTCAGATGCCCTTTTGCTGTACCATACATCGGTTGCAGCCAATGTCCTGTGATCCAATGCCCTGGGCGTTCACTCTGGATGTGGAGCTGGATAGCCATCGCAGCTTCGGCACTTGTCTTCGGCAGGGCTTTTTGTGGTTGGGTCTGTCCCGGCGGTTTAGTTGCCGAGATGCTAGCGATGGTGTCAACGATACCAATGAGAGTGCGAGGACTCGCAGCCAGGATCGCAGCTGCCGGTAAATATATTACGCTGGCCTTGACGCTCTATTATTTCTTTGTCCTCAACAACCCCCGTTGGGCTATCCCTATCAGGACAGGTGAATTCTTTAATTCCATCTGGTTGACCTTTGAACATGCCAATACGCTCTGGCTCTATAAAACGGCAGGTCTACTTGGTATCTTTTTTATTGGAGGTCTTGTAATCCCACAAGTATGGTGCAGATTTCTCTGCCCGACAGGAGGATTACTCGATATTTTCAACCGAGTTGCTCTGGTTAAAACTACAGCGGATGAAAGCTGTACGGATTGCGATATCTGTAGAAAAAAGTGTTCGATGGAGACACGACCAGCAGAAATAAACTGCATAAATTGCGGTGACTGCCTCCCTCTTTGTCCTGTTGAAGCTATTCACTATTCAAGATTGCCCAAAAAAGGCGGCGCTTAAAGAGAGCGAAGCACGTTTGCGTTTTGCCTTAGAAGGCTCCAATGACGGAATATGAGATCTCAATATGAAAACCGGCGATTATTATCTGTCGCCGCGAAGCTGTGAAATTCTTGGCTATAAGGCCGATGAACAGGAACAGATTCCAAAGAGCCTGCAGGAGTTGGTGCATCCTAAGGATCTGCCGACAACTGAAGAACGCTTACATGCCCACCTTGAAGGTAAAATTCCGCTTTTCGAGATTAAACATCGCTTGCTCACCAAATCCGGCGATTGGAAGTGGGTGCTTACCCGCGGCAAGACGGTCCATGGTGAAAAAGATGACGGCAACATACGTATCACAGGAACATCTTCGGATATCACCGAGCGTAAAACCCTGGCTGAACAGCTTCGGCAATCGCAAAAAATGGAAGCAATTGGCCATCTTGCCGGTGGTATGGCTCACGACTTCAATAATATGTTATCAGCAATTCTCGGTCACGCCGAAATTGCCATGCTGCGGCGCTCCCCATCTGATACGGTTTCACCTCATCTTAAGAAGATAGAGGAAGCTGCGTTACGTTCCGCCGAACTCGTCAGGCAGCTCCTGGCTTTTGCCCGCAAGCAGACTATTGCTCCCAAGGTGCTGGACTTAAATGATATGTCAGCGGCAATAACTAAAATGCTGCGCCGTGTGATCGCAGAGGACATTGATCTTTCCTGGCTGCCGGGATCAGCTCTCTGGAAGATAAAAATGGACCCGTCACAGTTTGACCAGCTTCTGATAAATCTTTGCATAAACGCAAGAGATGCCATCTCCGGCGTTGGCGAAATTATCATTGAGACGAAAAACATTACCTTTACCCCGGAATACTGCAAGATTCACCGAGGCTTCGTCCCCGGTGAATATGTCATGCTGGCGGTAAGTGATAACGGTTGTGGCATGAGCGAAGATGTTCAAAAAAACATTTTCGAACCATTTTTAACCACCAAAGAGATGGGCAAAGGTACGGGGCTTGGGCTGGCGACTGTCTACGGTATTGTTAAACAAAACAAAGGGTTCATAAATCTCTATAGTGAAACCGATAAAGGAACAACTTTCAAGGTTTACCTGCCTCGAGTCTTTGGGGAAGCGCTTGATCTCCCCGACGAAATCATGATGGAAGTACCTAAAGGCCACGGAGAGGCGATATTGCTGGTGGAGGATCAGCCGGCGATGTGGAAAGTAGCTGAGATACTGCTCAAAGAATTGGAGTATATAGTCTTTAGTGCGGACACACCGGGGGAAGCAATCGACCTTTTAAAAAGCCACATTGACGAAATCCAACTGTTGATAACCGACGTGGTCATGCCGGAAATGAACGGACGAGAGCTGGCAAAACTGATCTGTGCCATCAAGCCAGAGATTAAATGTTTGTACACTTCCGGGTACACTGCCAATGTCATAGCTCATCACGGTGTTTTGGACGAAGATGTGAATTTCCTGCCAAAACCATTTTCCTTGAACGATCTCGCCTTAAAAATTCACCAGACATTAACACCTTAGAAGTTCATTTCTTGTTTTTTCAAACCACACCACTATCGATAAGAACTCGAGTAGAAATCGGCAGAACAGTCAAAAAGACGGCATCTTGAAGTCATCTTTAATTGAATATCCGCTCAAAACCACCGGCACCACGTTCACCAATGCGACGTTGTGGGTAGAGCAGGTTTCAGGTTCCTCCAGTACGTTTTTTTCCAACCCTCTACGATACTCTTGTCAGGTCTTTTCTATCCACAATTTTTTATGCCTTTTACACCCGGCTGCATCGTTGTCATAGATCCTCAGATGCATTCTAAAAGCTGAGGATTTGTAAAAATCAGATTTTTCTTTGACAATAGTTTTTCCAAAACATAAGCTTTCATTAGGACAAAAAACTTGGAAATAATTAACTATTTACCTGGAGCGACAAATGCAATTTGCAACACACAAAATGACAGAGAATCAACGAACCATAATTGAATGGCACGACCGAATCGCCAACCGCTGCTGCGTTTTCAGGCTTGAAGGCGCACTCGATGAGGAACGGTTACGCGAGGCAGTTTGTCAGGTGGTTCAGCGATGTCCCTCGTTCTCTTTTCGTGTGTTGCGGGTGGGTGAGTCCCAGCGCATTTTCCAAAGCGACTCAACAGAGGGGGAGCTTGAGACAATTGATGTCGGTGACAGCCAGGAGACCGCGCGGGCGCTGATCAATACCCTGCGCAATCGCCTTTTTCGACTGGACGGCGGTGCTCCCTACCTGTTCTGTCTCTTGCGGGGAAGCAACGAGAGCCATCTCGTTTTTGTCTGTCATCCGGCAATCATTGACCGATTTTCCCTCAAGCCACTGTTTAAAGCGATTTCTGCGGCCTATCACGGCGAGACACTGCCGGAAAATCTTAGTTTACCGCAACAGCTCTTGCTGGATAGCGAAAAAGCCCTGATGGAAAGCGACTATTACGATGAAAGCATGCGTTTCTGGCTGCAACTGACGCAAAAGGCGTCGTTCGAGTGGCGTCCGGCCCGTGTCGAGAGCGATGTGGCCGACACCTATTTCCATGTTGCCCTGCCGGAAAAAGAAAGTGCCGCGCTAGGTGAGGTCGCAACGAAACTTGGCATCGGCCTCAACCAGCTGCTGTTATTTTCATTTCATCTGTTCCTGTTTCGCGTCACCAGAAGCGAAATGATACTGACCCGGAATTGCCATCGTATCCGCACGGGCTTGCCCGACCAGATCGGCTACAACGAAAATCCGCTGGTATTCAAGAGCCTTCTGACCGATGGCCAGACCGTATCGGGGTTTCTGCGCCAGGCGGCGAGACTCTACGCGCAGGCGCTGTACAACTCCGACCTGCCCACGCGCGAGATTATTCTGGAACTGAAACGCAAGTACCCGGATTACCGGCTCTCCAACGTGCTCTTTGATGAAGACGTCCAGCCCTATCGTGAATTGCAGCTCAAAGATGTCACCGTTACCTTGCTGCCAAGCATATCCCATCAGATTCAGATCGAGGACATCGGCATCTATTTTGATATTCAGGACAGCATCTCCTTCCACGCCCTGACCCGCTCACCGCAGGATACCTCAAGTCTGCGCATGGCGTTTGACCACTATCTGGCCATGCTCCATCATCTTCCCGAAGACATTGACCAGCCGGTGGAGAACATCCGTCTCTTCACTGCACCGCTCCACCAGAAGGCCCTGACCCTGGCCGATGGCGGTTCGTTGCTGGCCCCCGTGGCCGATGTATTGACACTCTTTACCGATGTTTGTGCCCGGACGCCGGAGGCACCCGCTCTTCGCTTCAACGAAACGGTACTATCCTATGCCGAGTTGTCCCGTTCCGCCGGTTCCGTTGCCGCCCATCTCGCTTCTCATGTCGGCGATAAGACCGAGGTGCTGATCGGCATGTGTCTGTCCCGCAGCGAACGGATGATTCAGACTATTTTCGGCGTGCTGGCGGCCAAGGCCGGCTATGTGCCACTGGACCCGCAGATGCCTGCCGAACGACTCCGCTTTATTGCCGGTGATGCCAAGCTGGCCGCAGTGATTGCCGACGCAACGACTTATGAGCTGATTGCCTCCGTCGTCGATTGTCCGGTGCTGAACATCGCCGATTTGCTGGACCGCCCGGCACCCATCGCGCCACCGGCCGATCCCACCGCCATCGCCCACCAGACGGCGTATATCATCTATACCTCCGGTACGACCGGAAAACCGAAAGGCGTCGTCATCGAGCGGGGCATGCTGGCTCATTTCATCGCCTCGCTGGAAGGCGTCTGGGATTGCGGACCAGATTGCCGCTGGACGCAGTTTGCCTCAATCAACTTTGATGCCAGCGTGCTGGAAACGTTCAATCCCCTCACCCATGGCGCGGAACTGGTCGTTGTCCCCAGCGAGTTGCGCGGTGATCCTGAGGCGATATTCACCTTAATGAACGATCAGCGCATCACCCACGCTTTCCTGCCACCGGCCCTGCTCAGGCTGATGCCCCGTCGCCAGCTTCCCGATTTGCGCGCCATCTTCTGCGGCGGCGAAGCAAGCGATGAAGATACCGTTCGTTTCTGGTCAAAGGCTGTTGACCTCGCCAACATCTACGGCCCCACGGAGGCAACTGTATTGGCCACGATCAATCGCATGGGCGGTTACAAGGCCGCCAATAATCTTGGCCGTCCCCTGCATGGCTACCAGGTCTATCTACTCGATGCCAACGAAGAGCTGGCTCCGCTCGGCGGAATAGGAGAAATTGTCATAGCGAGCCCCACCGTTGCCCGCGAATATCTCGGTCGCCCTGAACTCAACGTCGAGAAATTCCGCCCCAATCCCTTTGGTCCCGGTCGCATCTACCACACCGGCGATCTTGGCCGTTTTTTGCCCAGCGGCGAACTCGAATTTTTGGGACGCAGTGATTTTCAGGTAAAAATCCGTGGCTTCCGCATGGAACTTGGCGACATCGAAAACGCCATCACTGAGCAGCCGGAAGTGAGGGGTGTCTACGTCGGGGCCTTCGAACAAGCCGGTGGCAAACAGTTGCTGGCCTGGTACACCGGCACCGGTCTCAAGCCGGACACGCTGCGCAAGCGTTTGGAGCAACGCCTGCAGCACTACATGATCCCCAGTTTTCTGATCCCCATCGACTCCTTTCCGCTCAACATCAGTGGCAAGATTGACCGCACCCGCCTGCCAATGCCCACATACGACGACGATGCAACCGTCTCGGCGGTACCGCTCGACGAACTTGAAATGCAGGTTCGCGACATCTGGGCCGGCGTGTTGAACGTTGCCGCTACCTCATTGGGGCTGAACAGCCATTTTTTTCATCTGGGTGGCCATTCGTTACTTGCAGCACTGGTGTGCAGCAAACTGTCAGCAAAGCTTGGAAACACCTTCCGCCCCAAACAACTCTTCGAAAATCCAGTTTTTGCCGATTTCTGCGACAAGGTGCGAGGCACCGCACCGGAAAAAAATCCCTTACCACCGCTCACCTCCACCGGAAAAACCTCGGCCATGGTCGCCAACCGCTTCATCGACATGATGTATAGCCGAACCCTGGGCCAGCCCGGTGACAACACCTACAACATTGTGGTTCGCATCGATTTCTCCAGGGAAATCAACCCACTGACTCTCCGCAGCGCCTACCATGAACTGCTTGCTGCCAATCCCGTCTTCCGGGCAGCCTTCGCTGAGCACCAGAGCAGGTTGTGGCTTCGCGCATCCGAAGAGGCATTGCCGGCCATCCCACTTGTCGACACATCCTCCGATGGCATTAGCGCCCGCGCCCAGGCTTTGCTCAGCGAACCGCTGGGCATGACCTGTTCGCCCCTCTGCCGTGCGGAAATTCATTGCACCGCCGATGGCAAAACCTCACTGATCTTCTGTATCCATCACGCCCTCTTCGACGGCTGGTCCCTGAATCTTTTTCTGGAAGAACTCGCTGCCCGTTACGAAGGCAGGACAGTCCCGACCCGCCTGACCTGGTTTGACTACTGGTCCTGGGCGCCATGTCTGCCCGGCAGCCAGGTTTTTGCCGATTCCATCGCCTACTGGAAAAAGAAGCTTGCCGGTGTCGACGCCCACACCGATTTACCCACCGATTCCCGCCAGAAACGGCCCGATGCCAACGCCTTTATCCATCTGCGCATCGAACCACAAACCGTCGCTGACCTCAAGGCCTTCGCCGATACGCAGAACATAACGCTCTCGCCCCTCTTTATGGCACTCTATATCGCGTGGATTTGGCGTCTTACCGGCCAGGAGGAAATTGTCTGCAGCTACCCCTATGCCGGACGCGACATCCCCGGAACGGAAGAAATATACGGCGCCTTTGTGACCGTGGGATATCTGCGTCAGACCGTGCAGCCGCGCAGCTCCTTTCGCGACCTGGCGCTGGCCGTCCACCGCCAGATGCTCGACGACAAGGAACACCTGATCGCCACTCCTCTTGACGCGGAAATCGCCGGGCTCGACTCCCTCAACCTCATTTTCAGCCTGCAGAGCGGTATAGGGCTTGAAGGCAGCTTCGGTGGCGCGACATATCAGGCCGACGAATTCCCCTCAAAGACCTCCAAGACCGATCTGGCCGGCATCTTCTACCAATGTGCAGATGGCGCCATCGAGGGACGCGTCGAATATGACAGCTCGCTCTTCCGATCAGAAACCATCACCGGATTCTTAGATAACTTCAAAACAATCATCGATGCTGTCGCCCGCCAGCCCGAGACGCGCATCAACGAACTAACCTACCAGTCAGACGCAACGCTTGCCCGCTTCATGGATTTTGCCTGCGGGCCTCGCCTTGATCAGGACAACGCCTCTATTCCCGAGCGTTTTAATGAAGTGGTACAACTCCATCCGGAGCGACTGGCACTCATCTTTAACGAACGTCGCCGCACCTTTGCCGAACTTGATGACTGGACCAACCGTATTGCCGCCGGCCTTGCCAGGCACGTAAGGCCTGGCGATCGCATTGGCCTGAGTATGCAGAAGAGCGATGGACTCATCGCCACCGTGCTCGCAATTCTCAAACTCGGTTGCGCCTATGTGCCGCTTGATCCCAGTTATCCGGCCGATCGCGTACGTTTCTTTGTGGAGAATGGTGCTGTCCGCCATGTCGCAGCCGACGCCGAAAGCCATACCGCGCTTTGCGCCATTGGCCTTGACCACCTCGACTTTATAGATCCGCTGGCCGAGGCCGTGGCAGCCACAACCGTCCTGCCACCGGTGGCTCCGAACACCCTCGCCTATGTCATTCACACCTCCGGCTCCACCGGCCAGCCCAAGGGTGTCATGATCGAACACGCCAACGTTGTACGCCTCGCGCTGGCCTCTGCCGACGCCTTTGAGCTCAGCGACGACAGCATTTCGTCCCTCATCGCCTCCATGAATTTCGATGCCAGCGTCGTCGAAATATTCCCCTGCCTGCTTGGCGGCCATACCCTCGCCGTCATCCCCGAGGCGGACCGAAAAGATCCCATTGCCCTGCATCGAACGCTGACCAAAATCGGCGTCACCCACGGTATTTTCTCGCCTGTCGTCCTCCAGAATCTGCCGCGGGAAGAAATCCCCTCACTGCGGATGCTCGGCTTCGGTGGCGATGTACTTGACGAGCGGACAGCCGACTGGTGGTCCCGCCGCACCCGCCTGTTAAGCCTGTACGGCCCAACCGAAATCACCGTTATGTCTTCGCACGGGCAAGTGCTCCCGGATGCCAATCCGCGCATCATCGGTAAGCCGCTCGCCGGCTATCGCATGTACCTGCTCAACCGTTTCAAACAACCGGTTCCACTTGGTGCAGTTGGCGAAATCTGCATTGGCGGCGATAATCTCGCCCGCGGCTATCTGAACCGGGATGATCTCACCATCGAACGGTTCGTCATAGATCCCTTCGACCCATCCCCCTATGCCCTGATGTATCTGACCGGCGACCTGGGTCGTTTTCTGCCCGACGGCACCATCGAGTTTTTTGGCCGCAATGACGCGCAGATTAAACTGCGCGGTTTCCGCATCGAGCTTGGCGAAATTGAGGCGTCCATCGGCACCTTCCCCGGCCTTGATCATGTTGTCTGCGCCGCCAAGGGTGAGGGTGAAAATCGCTATCTTGCGGCATATTATCTCGCCGACCAGGAACTCGATGACGAAGCCCTGCGCCAACATGCCAGCCAGTTTTTGCCCGACTACATGGTTCCTTCATTTTTTGTCCGCCTTGATGCCCTGCCGGCTGGACCGACCGGCAAGATTGACCGCAAGGCCCTGCCCACCGTGGCCGGAAAGATCAGCACCAATCCCCCGCACGACGGGCTTGAACGGCAGATCGCCGACATCTGGGAACAGATATTGCGCTATCGCGGCATCGGCCGCGATGACAGCTTCTTCCATGTTGGCGGTAATTCTCTGCTGGCCGTCCGGATGCAGGCTGAAGTCTACAAGGAACTTGGCATCTCGTTCACCATGGCAGAATTCTACGGCGCGTCAACTATTGAAGCGCTGGCCGCCGGCAAAAGCGTCAACCACATCCAACAGGCCATCAGCGACGCCAGGGCCGAACTCGTCATTGCCGATCCCGCGCCCGCACCAGCAGAGGTCGCGGAACCGCGTCAGGTCCTACTCACCGGCGCGCGCGGCTTCCTCGGCTGCTTCCTGCTCGGTGAACTGACCCGTCGCTGCGAAACCGTATACTGCCTCCTGCGCTGTCATGATGAGGCCGATGGTCTCGAAAGTCTCCGAAAACAGGCCAAAGAAGCGGGGATAACGCCTGATTTTGACCGGGTACGCATCCTCCCCGGTGATCTTGCCGAACCAGGATTGGGGTTAAGCGACGAGATCCACCAAAGGCTTGCCGAGCAAATAGATGCCATTGTTCATTGCGGTGCCTTCGTCCATCATCTGCATAATTACGCCACCATGAAGGCGGCCAACGTGGATGCCACGATCGAACTGCTGAAACTCGCTCTCACGAAACGCCGAAAAACATTCTGCTTCGTCTCCACCCTTTCCGTCGCCACCGCGATTGAAGGTGCGACCCAGGCGGATGAGGCCATTTTACCCAATCCGCCTGTGGTGGATAACGGCTATCTGCTAACCAAATGGGTTGGAGAACAGCTCGTTGCCCAATGCGCTTCGCGTTATGGCCTGCCCACCGTCATTGCCCGTGCCGGTAACATCACCGGCAGCAGCGCCAATGGTTTCAGCAACTATGCCAACAATCATTTCTGGCTCTTCAATCAGGGTTGCCTGCAACTTGGCAACTACCCGGATATAGCCAATTCCGTCGAAATGACGCCGGTTGATCTGCTTGCCCGAGCAATTGCCGGTCTGGCGCTTACGCCCCGAACTGAGATGCTTGTCGCCAATCTCTCCAACCCGAACGAACTCAGCCTGCACGACTTCTTCCAGGCTCTTGCCAAGTGCGGCTGCCAGGCCCGCCCGGAACCGGCAGCCGACTGGCAAAAGCGTCTCGCCAGCCTTGCCGAAGATAACGGCCTCACGCAGATCAAGGAATTCTACACCGGTGACCTCTCAGGCGAAGCGCCACCAACCGAACAAACGGCTACACTTGCTGCCCTGGCAGACCTTGACATCAACTATGCGGCTGACTATGACACCCTCATTCCCCTCTATGTGGACTACCTCAAACGCCAGGGCTTCCTGGCATGAGTGATATGGGCCACCAGTCCTCTTTCGCACCAGCTCCTCACTTGAATAAATTCAGTGAATGGAGCTGGATACTCACCATGTTCGGCACCGCCGTTGGTGCCGGCATTCTCTATCTTCCCGTGCAGGTGGGCGTTACCGGTCTCTGGTCGCTCGCCTTCCTCTCGGTTTTTCTGTTTCCGCTGATCTATTATTCGCACAAAACCGTCGTCACCATGCTGCTTTCTGAGGAGGATGAAGCGGATTATGCCAATGTCCTGGCCAGGCGTTTTGGTCATCTGTGGGGTGAAGGTATCGTCATCGTCTATTTCCTCACCTTTTACGTTCTACTTTTCTCCTATCTGGTCGGCCTGACGGACAATTTGGCAAATTTTTTATTCAAGACCGGGCTGACATCCACCAACTGTGAAGGACAATCCTGGCTCAGTCTGGTCGTCGTGGCCTGCTTTGGTGTGCTCTACCTGATTGGAGCCAAAGTTATCTTGCGCGTCATGAGCACCGCCTCCTTGGCCCTGTTGATCGTCCTTTTTGGTCTCTCCGTCTATTTGATCCCCTTCTGGGATATCATGCCGTATATCCAGAAACCATCGTTATTTAAATTCACCGATGATATCCTGCTGGTTCTGCCGATGCTGACAATTTCCTTCGTCTTTTTCCCGGCAACATCCTCTATGGTGACGGCCTTCCGAGTCTCTTCCGCGGCAAAAGAAAATGGCGGACCACGACGCCTTGACCGCGTCATTTTGAAAACAACGGCGCTGCTTTTAATCTTCGTCCTCCTTTTCGTCTTCTCCTGTCTGCTCTCCCTCACCCCCGAAGCGTTTAAGAATGCGGCGACAACCAATCTCAACTGCCTGGCACTGTTGAGCGCGAAAGCAGGGATCTCCCCAATCATTGCCAAATTTGGCCCGATAATCGGCCTTGCCGCGCTTATTACTTCTTTCATGGGCGTTTTTTTTGCTGTCCAGGAATCTGCCCTTCAGCTAACGGAGCGTTTTCTGGCCTTTGTTGCACAACGCAGCGGCAAAGAGGTTTGGCCGGCAATTCAAGGAAAAAAACGGCTCAACATTGTCGTTTTACTTTCTATTTTTGTGAGTCTTTGGATCTTATCCCTTCTCAATCCTTCCATTATGAGTCTCTTCGGCCTGGTGCTCTCACCCCTCGTTGCCATTTTCCTGTTCATCTTGCCAAGTGTGGTGCTCATACGCACCCATGGCTTTACTGTACTAAGAAAACCATCGATTTCCTTCGTGCTGCTGACAGGCATTCTGATACTGTTTTCTTTTAAGCTCGGAACACTCCTAGAAAATCTGGCTGGGTGATGACGCCTATTATCTTCGCATTGGATATTGCAACGCTCAACCCGGAACAACCTGGTTGGCAGCGCTGGATCGATGGTTCGCGACTGAAAGCCGCCTCCCGTTTTCGTTTTAAAGCAGACCGCGCCCGCTGTATCGGTGCGGGTCTGCTGCTGGCCCATGCGATCCGCAGCATTCACCCCGCCTACACTCTTCCTCCGCAAATATCTCAGGGGCCATCTGGCAAACCATTTTTGCCGGATCTCCCTGATTTTCAATTTAACCTCGCCCATGCCGGGAAATGGGCGGTCTGCGCTATCGCCGACCATCCCGTCGGCATTGACATTGAACACCTGCCACATATGGCCGATGTCATCGGCGTGGCCCGCCAATGTTTCACCCAAAAGGAACAGCACCATCTTTTCGCCTTGCCGGAGGCCGATCAACCTTCTGCTTTTTGCAAACTCTGGACCCTCAAAGAGAGCTACATGAAAGCCACAGGCCTCGGTTTCCAACTACCGCCCCAAGAACTCGAAATACAGTTCGACTCGCCTATCACCCTGCACCACAACGGTATCCTTGTACCATGCCAGCTTGCAATCCACCCCTTTCCTGATCCAGCCTACTACATGGCCCTCGCACGACTCCCGGATAAGCCGGTCATCGAAGATGAAAGGATAAGGACTTGCGTTCTCTGCTTGTCAGATGAAGGTACAACTTATTGAGAGCTGACAACTTCACCAATACCGCTTCTCGCCAAAAAATTGGCACCGTGTCGCTGTACCTTTCCAGACAGATAATAATTCTGCTTTCATTTCCATTAGAGATAACTTTTTGATATAGTTTGCATAGTGGTATTGCAACAAGAAAGAAGAAAAAGTCTAACTCGCTTGATCCCAAAAAAATATTGAGATGACGACACTAAGAAAGACAAACCATTTTCTTTTAATGAAAATCCCCACGGAACAAGCCTTTATCCGCCTTGCACCAGTTTTTGTCGGCCAGGGGGCAATGGGCCTGGGTCTTGACGAGGAAGCCGCAGACGAGATTTCACTGGCGGCTGAAGAAGTTATGGCCTATCTGGTTCGTGTTGGCTCACCGACTGGCGAGGTGGAGATTCGCTGTTTGGCCGGCAGTCATTACGTGCAGACCGATTTTTCTTTTCCTCTGGAAAATGTTGGCCTGCACGCGTTCAACATGACTGCCACCGTGAGTTTGGATGATGACTCCGGTATGGATGAGATGGAACTTCTCATTGCCTCGCGGATGGCCGATCAGTTTCGTATCTCCCGTCGACCCAACGGTAATCCTGAGCTTACCCTGATTAAGGACTTCTCCTATCCTGAGATAATAGATAACAGTGTCGCGGAACTGACGGCTCTTTCGCTTTTCAGCCTCAAAGAGCCGGATCCCGGACAGATCAAATGGTTTCTACGCCTCATCAACCAGGTTTGTCCCGCCACAAGTTTTCCAAAAGATTTCCGCTACCCCGGCAAGATTGTCGACATGGCCACCGCCGGCGATTACCGGATTCTCGTTGCCGTCAGTCCCAGCGGTGAGATTGGCGGCGGCATTCTCTGGCGATGGGAGGGGTTGAAAACCGTCGAACTCTTCGGGCCTTATATTTTCCATGAAAAAACAAACCCCGACATGGCCCGCCAACTGATGGATGGTTGCATCGGCAATGTTGCCAGGACTTCTGCGCTGGTCATGATAAACCGTATGCCCTCTGCAGATTTGCCGGCAGGCTACCTCGAACCACTGGGCACAATCAATATGCTTGGCGCCGATGGTTCGCCTCAAAAACTCACCGTCTATTTTCGTGAGATGCATGAGGATATGGGGGCTGTTGCCTGGGCTCATCCCGAGCTGCTCGCTTTTCTTGAAGAAGAATATCGACGGCTCTATTTCCCTCGCGAAATCCGCCCGGTTTCCACAGATGGCGAAGCCGGCGAGTCCAATTCGGTGTTGAGCGCTGAGATGGATCGCCGCTTTAACCGGGTAACTCTACGGCCTATCTGGCCGGGATCCGACCGGCTGGAGAATCTTAAGAATCATCTGGATCTGATGGCCCATGAAGGATTACGATTGGTCCTTTTCGAAATGGATCTCGGATCTTCCTGGCAGGCCGATTTTACGCCGGATCTCCTCAAACTCGGTTTCACCCCGCAAATTATCCTGCCCCATGCCGGCAGCGGCGATCTGTTGATTTTTGAATTGCACATTGAACAGCCATGAAGAATGTCAGGATGGAAAAACCGGATATTGACCGGCTGGTTCCCGACTACATCAAACGTTTCGAGGCATATATCCCGAGTAAACCCGATGACGTTTTGATGAAGATGTCGAACTGCTCCAGGCTCTATCGCTTGAATAACAACGAAAATCCCTTGGGGCCGCCGGCCGCGGCAGGTAAGATCATCGAAGCCTATCCGCCCCCGCGGGCAGCGGTCTATCCCAGTGGTGACGCCTACCATCTGCGCAATCGACTGGCGTCGCTTTTCGGACTTCGCCCGGAGCAGTTCCTGGTCGGCAACGGGGCCAATGAGGTGATCAGTTTTGTCATTAAGGCCTTCTGCCAGGAGGGTGACAACATCATCACCGCCGATAAGACCTTTGCCGTCTATGAATGGGTGGCGATGTTTTCCGGTTTCGAGGCCCGGCTTGTGCCACTAAAGGACTATGCCTTCGACGATGAGGGAATGCTCGCCCAGATCGATCAGCGGACAAAAATTCTCTTTGTCTGCAACCCCAACAACCCAACGGGCACCTACTGGAGTGAAGACCGGCTGCGTCGCTTTCTCGACCGGATAGGCGGACAACAGATTGTCGTGATTGACGAGGCCTACTGCGAGTTTGTCGAAAAAACAGATTTTCCCGATGGCATGCGACTAATCGCCGAATACCCGAATCTGGTCGTTTTCAGGACCTTTTCAAAAATGTACGGCTTGGCCGGACTGCGTATCGGCTATCTGGCAGGAGACCGCGAGGTGGTTGATGTCATCCGGCGCACCTGCGTCGTCTATTCGGTCAACGGCCTGGCCCAGGAGGCGGCACTGCGAGCATTGGATGATCCCGAGCATGTCCCGGCGACACGTGCGCTTATTCGTCAGGAAAAGAGTAAATTGATCCGCGAACTTGAGACCATGGGACTTAAATACGTGGCTGGAGAAGGGAATTTTGTGATGATCCATCTGCCGATAAATGATGCCCTCGCCTACCGTAAATTGATGACCCATGGCATCATGGTCCGCTGTATGACAGGATTTCGTTTTCCCAACTGGATTCGAGTGACGCTTGCTCTTCCCGAAGTTATGGAAACTTTTGTGACGGCTCTAAGAGAGGTGATACAGCATGGGCGTTAGGGGTAACAGAGACAACAGAGTGTATCAAATTGGCGAAAATATGCCAAAAGCGGACGCACTCACAAAAGTCACCGGCCAGGAGCGATTTGCCGCCGATTGTTACGGTGAGGATCTGCTATGGGCCGGGGTAAAAAGAGCAGGTACGCCCCATGCCAGGATTATCGCCATTGAGACCGAGGCGGCGCGCCAGGTTCCCGGGGTGATTACAGTTCTCACCGCAGCGGATATCACCGGCAGCAACCGCCAGGGCGTCATCCGTAAAGATCAACCGGTATTGGCCGATGACCGGGTGCGACATTGCGGCGATGCGGTGGCCCTGGTGGTGGCAGAAGATAAGGTGGCACTGGCTACGGCCCTTGGCCTGATTCAATTGGAACTTGAAGCTCTGCCCGCAGTCTTTGATCCGGAGGAAGCCCTGCGGGAAAGCGCGCCAATTATCCATGACGACCACCCACAGGGCAATACGCTCTTTCATGCCGTTATTAAAAACGGTGACGGGGAAGAGGCCTTTACCAACTGCGCGGCAATCGTCGAGGGCACGTTTGATCTGCCAAGACAGGCCCATGTCTTTATTGAGACCGAAAACGGCCGGGCCATGGTGCAAACCGATGGCACTTTGGAAATCATCGTTTCCACCCAGACACCTTTTCGGGATCGTTTCGAAGTAGCCGAGGCCCTTGGCATCGAAATAAGCCGGATCAGGATTATCGCCCCCTTTTGCGGCGGAGCTTTTGGTGGTAAGGACGGCATTACGGTACAAAGCCTTCTGGCCCTGGCCGCTCTCAACTGTCCCGGTCGGGTGGTGAAGATGATGTGGAGCCGGGAGGAAAGTTTTATCGCTGGCGCCAAACGGCATCCCGCCCGATTGTACTACCGCCTTGGCGCTGACAGTGACGGAAGTTTAAAAGCCCTTTCGGCACGAATTTACTATGATACCGGCCCCTACGATCATTTGGGCGGAGCAGTGGCAGCCCTTGGCCTGGAACATGCCGGTGGACCTTACCGCATTCCCCACACCCACCTTGAGGCCTGGGCGGTCTATACCAACAATCCTCTCTCCGGCGCTTTCCGGGGCTTTGGGGTGCCGCAGGTTGCCGCAGCCATGGAGTCGATGATGGATCTCCTGGCTGATCGGCTGCACATTTCACCCCTTACCATCCGCATGAAAAACGGTCTGGTGCGAGGCGATAAGTGCCCTGCCGGTGTCATTCGGAATGGATCCATTGGTCTTAGCGCATGTTTGGAGACCGTGAAAAATCACCCCTTGTGGCAAAAGCGCCTGGCCTGGAAGAAAGAGGCTGGTCCGTTTAGCCGCCGGGGAACGGGAATTGCCTGTGTCTGGCACGGCATGGGCTATGGCCCGATTGTTCCGGATTCTGCCACGGCAGGTATTGAACTGACCAATGAAGGAATGTTTCGTGTCCTTGGCGGCGTGGTCGATATGGGCCAGGGCAATGGCGCGACCTATCTGCAGATCGCGGGAGAAATCCTCTGCCAGCCGCCCGATGCGCTTGAGCTGGTCTTGCCGGACACCAGACAAACCTTTCCTTCCGGTTCCGCTTCGGCCAGCAGAACGACCTACACCTTCGGCAACGCCCTGATCGGCGCTGCCAAATCTTTGAGGCAACGGCTTTTGGCACGAGGCGCCGATTTCTTTATGGCTGGCGATCACTCCGAAATAACCCTTGTCCCCGGCGCTCTACGCCATATCCCGACGGGAAAAGAGATGCCGCTGTCGCAACTGGGCAGCATCCTCAATCCAGCAGAACGAACCGCCACCGATCATTTTCGGGCAGCAATTTCCAAGGAAATATTGGGAGATGATGCCAACCTGCGATTGCACGGATTTCCGCACACCACCTTTTCCTTTGCCGTGCATCTCGCTCAGGTGGAGGTGGACGAGCTCACCGGCAAGGTGACAGTATCCAATTTTCTAACAGTCAGTGATTGCGGACGGCTCATCAACCCACAACTCTTTGCTGGCCAGCAGGAAGGCGCGGTCGCCCAGGGCTTGGGCTATGCCCTTTCCGAGGAGGTCAGTACCTGCGATGGCAGGATGCAGACCGCTGATCTGACCACCTATATCATCCCCACGGCCGCCGATGTCCCCAAAATGAGCACCATCGCGGTGCAACTTGCCGATCCTGAAGGGCCCTATGGTATCAAGGGGGCCGGTGAAATCGGTATTGATGGACCAGCCCCGGCTGTGGCAAATGCGGTGGCGGATGCCTGTGGTCACCGGCTGTATCGTTTTCCCATGACCGCCGAGCGGGTGCTGCTGGCCCTTTCGGGAGGTGGAGATATATGAAAATTGTTTTCGAATTAAACGGTGTTGAAACGCACCTCGACGTTGCTGCCGATCGTCGGGTGGTTGATCTCTTTCGTGAAGACCTCGGCCTTATAGGCACCAAAGAGGGTTGCGGGACCGGTGAATGCGGCGCCTGCACGATCCTGGTCAATGGCCGGAGCCGCCTGTCCTGCCTGATGCTGGCCAGTCAACTGGAGGGTGTGCAGGTGACCACCATTGAAGGAATTGCTCCCGGTCCGGAAAAACTGCATCCTGTGCAGCAATCCTTTGTTGAGCATGGAGCGGTGCAATGCGGCTTTTGTACTCCCGGAATGGTTCTCACCGCGACTGAATTTCTCAGCCGTCAGCCAAATTCCTGCCGTCAGGAGATGACCGAGGCGATCAGCGGCAATCTCTGCCGTTGCACGGGGTATCATAAAATCCTTGATGCCATGGAGGGTGTTGATGCCGGCGCCCTAAATACAGAACATAGAGAAAATAGAGAAAAAGTACCAGTGCAGGAAACGTCGCTTATGCCCTCTCTGCCGTCTTCCTCAACCGTTGCCAAACGGCCTGTCTTTTTTCCCCGCACGCTTGATGAACTCTGGCCGCTCTTTACCGAACACCCAGAAGCGAGGGTCCTGGCCGGAGGAACCGATCTTTTAATATGGATTCGCAGCCAGCGGATAGATCCACCGTCATTGATCAGTCTTGAAAAAATAGAGGCTCTTCGAGGGATCAGCGAAGACATGAAAGAAGTGCGGGTCGGTGCCGGTACCTGCCACACGGAATTGCTCGAGAATCACCTCATTAAAAGATATTTCCCCGCTCTTGCCATGGCTGTAAAGACTTTGGGGTCTCCACATATTCGCCGTATGGGCACTCTTGGTGGCAATGTCGTCACCGCCTCACCGGCTGGAGATACCCTGCCACCTCTCCAGGTGCTTGGCGCCGAGGTCGAGTTGCATTCAGCCGCAGGAGTTCGCCGGCTGCCGCTTGCCGAGTTTATTCTTGGACCTGGGAAGACCGCTCTCACGTCGGGGGAAATCCTTTCCGCCGTCTTTCTGCCAAAGAGTGCGGGAAATTCTCTTCAGCATTTTGAAAAAGTTGGCTTACGGAGCGCCATGGCCTGTGCAGTAGCGAGTTTTGCGGCGGCGATTACTGTTTCCTCAAGCGGCACAATCGAATCGGCCAGTCTGGCCTGGGGCAGTGTCGGGCCGACAGTGATGACTCTCCCCGCCGTGGAGTCAGCCATGATCGGCAAAACCCTTTGCCAGGAAAGTCTCGATGACATCATACCACTCGTCGGAAAAGGGCTTGCCCCTCTTGATGATGTTCGGGCAAGTGCTGATTACCGCCGAATGGTAGCCGCGAAACTATTGCTACGTTTACTGCAGGTAACGACCAATTCGACGAATACTTCCTCATGTACTCTTACCGAAGGATTGCAGGCGGAGGAAAATCCTTGAGCGATAAGAGAGCGGATGCTCAATCATGCCAAAAGGATGAGTCGTTTATCGGTCTGCTCCATTCCCGTAAGTTTTTCTGTCTTATGGGGGCAACATTTCTGGCCTATGCCAACATCTCTGTGTTTTTCGGATTTTATGATCAGCTGCAAACCCTGCCCATCGATCCCGCCGATTACGGCATTCTGATCGGCGCACTGGCTGCTGTGGCCCTTGTGGTTCGGCCAATCATCAGTCCCTTTGTCCATGCCGGAAATGCCCGGTCACTATTGTTTCTCGGCACCTCACTGGCTGTGGCTTCCCTTGCCGCTTACTCTCTTGCCGGGAGTTTTTGGAGTCTATTACTGGTCCGGCTTTTTCACGGCATATCCTTCGCTGTTGTCGGCACAGCACTGATGACCCTTATCGTTGAGGTTATTCCGAAAAACAGCAGTGCCAAATTTTTTGGTTATATCGCGATAATAACGCTTATCCCCAATACCCTTGTGCCGCCATTTCTGCCATTCCTCCACCATCTGCTCGGCGGCTTCAACCAAATTCTTTTGGCCTTTGCCGCCCTGACCCTGCTGATGTTTCCCCTGGTATGGTCGGTGGAACAGGGCGCGGGGCAGGAAGATAAAAAAGCTGTCTCCGCATTGACCCTTCAAGAGATTCTGGAAAATTTGCGGGACCCCAAAGTCCTTCTACTGCTCCTGGCGATGCTTCTTTTGTACTGCGGCAATGCCCTGGTCTTTTTCTTTCTTGACGGTTACGGCAAATCCATCGGCGTGGCTTACGCCGGGGTATTTTTAACGCTGTCAACGGTTGGTGAGATCGGCATCCGGGTCGTGGCCGGATCTATTTTCGATCGGTGGGATAAGGTTCGGCTTTCGATCTGCACGCTTGGCGGATTGTCACTATGCTTTTTCATGCTCGCCCAATCCCCTGGGATGTGGCTGTTTTTTGCCCTCGGCCTGCTTTTTGGCCTCGGTTGGGGCATCGCCATGCCGGTCTTCAACGGCCTGATGTTCGATATATCAAAGCCACGGCTTCGCGCCTTTAATATCAACCTGGGCCTGCAGATGTTTCAGGCCGGTTTTTTTCTCGGTCCGATCATTGGTGCACCCTTGCTTGCAAAAGGGGGTTATGGCATGATATATCAGCTCTGCGCCGGGATGAGCCTTCTGGCGGCGGTACTCATGTTTTTTCAAGGTTTCAAAAAAAAGCGCCTTTAGGGAAATTCATATGAACAGAGACAAAGAAACAGTAGAGGAAATCCAGGCGGGTCAGGAGTGGCAGGTATCTCGTTTCAGACCAGAAGACGCCCTGGGGGTAGTCAGTCTTTTCCGGTCCGTCTATGGCGATAGTTATCCAGTCCAAACATATATGGATTCCGCATTGCTCATTGAAGAAAATACGGCCCTCCGAACCATCTCTATAGTTGCCAAAACAGCGACGGGTACTGTCATTGGCCATAATGCCCTTTTTAACAGCGCGCCATTTGCGGGGACCTTTGAGTCCGGTGCGGGTATGGTTCATACTGCCTATCGGGGAGGTAAAGGAATTTTCACCCGGATGGTTACCTACGGCTTTGAAATAGCAGCTACAATGCCGAATGTGCAGACTGTCTTTGGTGAACCGGTCTGCAATCATCCTTTCAGCCAGAAATTGATGATCAAATCCGGTTTTTCCTCTCAAGCCCTGGAGGTCGATCTAATGCCGGCGGCGGCCTATGAAAAGGAGGCAAGCGCTGAAGGCCGGGTGTCTGCCTTCCTCGGTTTTAAGACCTTTCGCAGCAAACCGCAGACCCTCTATCTACCGCCTGCGTACAACGAAGATTTTCGTTTCTTCTACGACAGCTTTGATGACGAACGGCAATTTTGCACGGCTGAAGCTCCTATCCCAGACGGCACCTTGACCGATATGCGACCACAGATATTTGGCTTTGCCTCAGTGGCAAGGGTAGCCTTCCATGCTATCGGTGCGGATTTTTCCACCTGCCTGGATACATTGGAGAAAAACCTCCAAAAAGAAGGTATCTCGGTGATTCAATTATGGTTGAGGCTTGATTGCCCATGGGTCGGAGCAGCTACAAAAATTCTACGAGAACGTGGCTATTTCATCGGTGGAGCTTTGCCTCGCTGGTTTGACACCGATGGATTTCTCATGCAGAAGACAACCAAACGACCCGATTGGGAAGGCATCGTAACAGCTTCCGAGCGTGGTGCCCAGATCCTCGACCGGGTGCGGGCTGATTGGCAACGAACTCAGCGGTAAGATTTAACTTAAAACCTGAACACAAGGAAAAATTACATGAATGTTGACATACAGATAGAAGGCAATGCCATTATTGCGGCAGTACATGGCCGGGTGGATACGATTTCGGCTCAAGATTTTGAAAAAGCAGTTTCCGGGGCCTTGAACGGCGAGGAAAAGCTCTTGGTCTTTGATTTTTCCAACCTTGAATACATCAGTAGTGCCGGCTTGCGGGTGATACTCAGCACGGCCAAAACACTTAAAGGAAAAGGTGGTGAGGTCCGTCTGGCGGCAACGACAGGATCTGTCAAAAAGGTGTTTGAGATCTCCGGTTTTTTCTCCATGTTTAAAAATTATGAGACCAGGGATGACGCTCTTGCAGAAACCTGAACAGATCGGCCCTCCAGTTTCGGTCCGCTTGCCAGCCAGTATCGAAAATTTACCTGAATTTCTCGGTCCGGTGCTGGCCTTTGCCACCACACATCATCTGAGTGACGACAGGAAAAACGATCTCGAACTGGCATTGGAAGAGACTCTGGTCAACATTTTCAGTTACGCCTATCCCGAGACCCCTGGTGATGTTGAGCTCTCCTGTCGGATAGCAGGTGACCGCCTGGTTCTTCTCATTGAGGATAAGGGGCTGCCATTTTCAATGGTTTCGGTGGAATCACCCGATATCAATGCCGATTTACTCGAACGTAAGATAGGAGGCCTGGGAGTTCACCTCATAAAAAGCCTCATGGACGATGTCCGGTATCGACGTGAGGGTGACCGGAATGTGCTTGAATTGGTGCTGTCAATTACCCCTTAATCTTCATCTGGTATCATCAAGTACTATAGGGAAGAGGCAGATCGACCAGAGTCTTTTAAGCCACCGGCAGAACCGGTGGCTTAACTATTTTTTATTAATACAACCTGGACCAATTGGTTTTATATACAGTCTTGCTACCGTTGGATATACGCAACGTGTGTCTGCAGGTACTCGTACAGGCCATGTTTTCCATCAGCACCGCCGATTCCGGATTTCCGCCATCCAGCATGAAACCCCTGCATCGCTTCAAAATTCTCCCTGTTCACATAGGTCTCGCCAAACTTAAGACGGTTGATAGCCTCAAATGTCTTTCTTACATCGTTGGTGTAGATTGAAGACGTCAGACCATACTCGCAGTCGTTGGCCAGATCGATAGCCTCGTCAAAATCTGAGAAGGTCAAAACAGGAAGGGCAGGCCCAAAGATTTCCTGACGAACTACTTCATAATCCTGTTTACAGCCACCGAGGATGGTTGGCTCATAGAAGTACCCGGATGCCATGTCAGCCTTTTTACCGCCACATAAAACTTCGGCTCCTGCCTGTTTGGCTCGTTCCACCATTGCTTCGATCTTGTCCAACTGGTCTTTACTGACCTGGCAACTCATATCCGGTGCCGGATCGGCGAAAGGATCGTTGTAGGTGACAGCTTTCATGGCAGCTACCAGCTTGGCAGTAAATTCTTCGGCGATTTCCTTCTGGACATAGACACGTTCAGCACAATTGCACACCTGGCCGCTGAAAATTACCCTCGAGGCAACCACTGCCTTTACAGCCAGATCGATGTCGGCATCGGCACAAACTATCGCCGGAGCCTTGCCGCCAAGTTCAAGTGAGCATTTGGTGATATTTTCAGCCGATCCTGCGATAATTCGTCTTCCGGCTTCAACACTCCCTGTCAGGGTAACCATGCCGGTAAGTGGACTACGGACAAGGGCTTCTCCCAGTGTCGAACCCTTACCGGAGATGATATTCAACACACCGGCCGGCAAATCAATACCTGCAACAAGCTCTGCAAAGGCAAGTGTTGTTGCAGGGGTCTCGCTACTGGGTTTAATGACAATGGTGTTGCCGGTCAGCAGGGCCGGGGCAACCTTTCTAGCCATAACAAAGAGCGGAAAGTTCCAGGGGCAGATTCCGGCAACCACGCCTATCGGTTGCCGGTAAAGGAGCATGTCCTCTTTCGGGCGGTCACTTTGGATGACTTCACCTTCATAGATCCTGGCCCATCCTGCATAGTAGTTAAAATAGTCGGCGGTGAAATCGACCTCGACTTGAGCGAGCGGCAAAACTTTAGCCTGCTCGCTGGCGAGAGTTTGCGCCAGAGCTATTCGATTTTCCCGGATGACGTCGGCCATTTTATTCAAAAAAGCAGCCCTGGAAACAGCCGGTTGCGCCGCCCAGCTGTCCTGTGCCTTGGCTGCAGCTTCAAGTGACTCCTGTGCATCCACGGCATCCCCCTGGGGAGCAAGCGCCATTATTTTGCCAGTGTATGGATTTTCCACTTCAATCATTTCACTTGAATGGGATTTGACAAGGGAACCGTTGATGAACTGCTTGTACTCTTTCATTTCTGCCTCCTCAGTTAACATTGAATTGCATTTTCTGTTGCCTGACTAAGTTATAAGCATGCGTCGTGCCATATTGCTAATGAGCTGGTCTTAAAAGGAAAACATGCGACCAGACAATTTTGGCGAAGAAGGAATTGTTCGAAAATCCTACACTAACCAATAAAGAGATATATAACCGACGGCGATTAACTCATTCAATATGGGCGGATATGCAAGGAAAAGAAGAAAAGTGTTCGAAAATCGGTCAGCTGATGGAAGTGTCCGATTTCACAACACCGAGAAGGTCAGGCGTTGCCTGGATTTTTTGATACAGTGTTGAGCGGGCAATACCGAGCCTACGGGCTGAACGTGAGATGTTTCCCCCCTCTTCTCCAAGAACCATTGCTATGGCAGCGATTTCAGCTATTTTTATCAAAGACTCATTGTCAGGCTCTTTCTTCGCTTTCTTTATTATGGAAGCTCGGGTTCGCCGCTTGAGCGTGTCCGTCATCCAGGCGTTCTGTATCGGCTGTGGCAATTGGGCCGGGGTCAGGACATCCTGGCCCAGCCCCATGACAACAGCTCGCTCAATGATATTGCGTAATTCACGAACATTGCCCCGCCAGGGATAACTATAGAGTGCTTCAAAAAATCTTTCATCTGCCTGAAGGGGCGTGGAATATTCAGTTGAGAGTTGTTTCAGGAACTGCAGAGTGAGTAAGCGAATATCGTCTCTTCGTTGACTGAGGGGCGGTATGTGTATTGGAAAAGTGGCAATGCGGTAATAGAGGTCTTCTCTGAAACGGCCCTGATTTACCTCTTCAAGAAGATCGACTTTGGCGGCGGCAATTATCCTGATATCAAGGGGAATTTCTGCTATGCCACCAACTTTAACCATGCTTTTGGCTGAAAACGCGCGGAGCAGTTTTACCTGAAAGCTCAACGGCATCGCTTCGATTTCGTCAAGAAAGAGTGTGCCGCCCGAAGCAGTTTCCAGCCGCCCTGGTTTGCCGGCCTCACGAGCACCGGTGAAAGCGCCGGGTTCATAGCCAAACAACTCGCTTTCAATGATATCGGCCGGAATAGCACCGCAATTGATGGCAACAAAAGGATTCCTTGAGCGCGAACTTGCGGCATGGATGGCCTGGGCAAACAGCTCTTTTCCCGTTCCAGACTCACCAACAAGCAAAACGCTCGAGTCGGTCGCGGCGACCATGGTCGCCAGTTCCCTGGCTTTGACAATTTCCGGACATTTCCCTGTAATATCGGCGAAGGTGTAGCTGGTCCTGTTCGACTGGGCTGCGGAAAGACTCATTATTCGACCGCTGTCTTCGACAATGACCAGTTTCCTTGCCCCATTTTCAATAGAGTGGGCATTGATAACAAATGATTTTTTTCTATTGCCAATGGTGACGGTATATTCCTGTTCGCCATGGACTTTTCCACGGGGCCGTATCTGCAGTGTTTTTAAGACCTTACCAAGCTGTTCTTTGCGTTGCCTCATACCTGATTTGCTCGATATGGAAAACATCTCCAGCGCTCTTTTATTGTGACTGTCCACCTCCCCTGAATTATTGAGGGCTATGACGCTTTGAGGCAGGTATTCCATGATGGTATTCAGCTCAGCATTGGATATCTTGAGCGACGATATTGTCCTGGTCAGGGCCAGCTGGTTCTCAATCGCTTTGGCGATCGATGTCGTCAAGCCAAGGGTTTGCCGATTTTGTGGAGTTATATAGCTTAAGATATTCAGAACTCCGACAAGTTCTGAATCGGGAGCATATATCGGGGTTGCCGAGCAGTTGAGATTATGCAGGTTAATATTGTAATGTTCCGGGCCCAGAACCTGGATGGGTCGTTTAAGTTCCAGGCAGAGTCCAGCGGCATTTGTGCCAATTGCATCAATAGTTACATAGCATCCTGTGACAAAACCGTTATATTCCGACTCTTGCAGCAGAGCAGGATCCCCACAGGAACAAAGGAAATATCCTTCATGATCAATACAGTCGATGCGTAAACCACTGCCGGCAATAACCTCATTGACCATCTCCATAAATGGTTTTGCTGCAGTAATAAGCTCTTGCGAACGTTCAAGCAGCATGTCTGTATCGTGGCAATAGGTCATTCCACCGTGGGCATCAACGCCTTTCTTTTTAGAATAGTGCCACGATTTCAATATCTCCGGCCTGACATAAACCGGATCGACAACACCCCCTTCAACGAGGTTTTGCCATTGACCGGTGACACTATCTCTGTCGTACTGTTGCATGCTGTTTGCGTGTTTTGAAAAGAAATGACTGACTGTTGAATAGTACAAACTACACTATACAACAGTACGAAAGTTATCAAATAAATAACATGCAGAAATGCCATATCGGTCTGGTACTTTTTGATGCCATGCAACGCTTGCGGATTAGCTTGACAAAAAGCGTATTCCGACCATATAGAAGCTGAGAATCTGAGAAAAATGGTTTGAAGTTTTTAATAGCTCAACCAAAAGCCAACTCATCAACGGATGGAAAAATATATATGCGCATCATTCATAGAAAACTTATCATACATTTACAGTCGTTTATCTTTCTTATATGCAGCCTGCTGTCTGGCTTGTTTATCCCCATGGCAATTCATGCGGCCCCCGCTGCAAAAGATCAGGCCCAGCTCCAGGTGCTGCAATCCTTAAACCTGATTGCCGTCTCTTTGACCCATATCATAACGTATAATGACAAAGTGGTTCTTGACCAGGAATACAATACCATCATCAATAACCTCAACTTGAGCAATATTCCTGATGCCGACATCATCACCTTGCTCCAAGAACTCATGGATCTGCTTACAAGTTCGAAGATTGAAGACCATGAAAGGGAATACCTCTTGACCCGCTTTGATAAAAATGTCCAATCCGAGCTTAAAAACAGAGTGAGGTCGCGCATTTTCGATACCGACCTGATTCTCAGCCCTTATACGGGCATTTTGAGATCGGTGCTTTACACAGGGTCGTTTTATTTTAATTATCGATCCCAAATGAAGACATACGCTAAAGAGAAAGAAGAAGGTAAATGGGCAATTGAAGCCAAAACCATGCAGGGGCTCAACAGTTTTTACAAGAAACTGCTGAAATATTCCTGGGACTTAATGCGGCGATATAATTTGCCTGACGAATGGCGATTAAATGAAAAACAACTCAGCGATTATACGGATATTGTGAAAGAGCCCGACCTCGACCGGCGGTATCGAAAGCTGGAACGGATCGAAAACAGTTTCCAAAAATTCCCGCCCTACTGGTATTACCGGGGTCAAGCCGCCCAGGAAATTGGTAAAAATGAGGAGGCGCTTTATTGCTTCAACCAGTTTCAACAAATCAATCAGAGGATTTTGCGAAAGGATCCATATGCGGCCTCGGTTGCCATGTGCAAAACCATGCTCAATGGGGAACAATCAGATCCTGCCATGCTTAAAAGCGATCTGGAACTGATTGTCGCCAATTCAGATGATGCTGATTGGGGGAACATCCTTTTTGCGGCCGTTCAATATGGACGCATGGGAGATCCTGACGCGGCTGGAAAACTGATTTTACGTAATTTGGATAACGGACATATCGCCTTTATCGACTCTCCTGATACGATTCGGGAGGTCGGTCCGGCCTTGCTACTCAATGCCCGGCCCGATGTTTTCAATCGAATCATGGATATGGTGCTGAAAAACGATAAGCTGAAGAATTACGATGTGCTGTGGCTCTATGGGCAAATACGAAATATTGATATTTTAAAAAGAATACAACCTGAATTTGACCGGGTGTTGCTGCAGGTGGCGGATAGATCCCTGCTCAACCCCCTCAATGTTTTTAAGGGCGACAATATTACACTTTTTTTGCCCACGCGCTGGATGACGGAAAACTCCCTGGTGACCTTGCGTTTAAAGGATGAGGACGGGGAGACAGAGTTCTATCCTGCCGATGCGGCCCTCATGCCCAAACTTCCGGAAATGACTGTTCTGACCTTTGAAGATGTATTGCCGATCAAGTCTTTCATAAAGGAAAAACGTTCTGCGGAGATCTCCATCTTTCTTGTTCGTGAAAAGCTGGCAGCGGACAAAACCGAAGCAGAAGGCTACGATATAGAGATGGTCTTCAAATCCAAAATCATCCGCTCCGACGAGCAATTAGCCAAAACGATAAAGTATACCAATGAGCTCTTCGGAGTTGGCACCCCAAACATCGACGATAAAAAAAAGGAGCAGGATTCTGACGACTTGACAATTTGGTTCAATAAAGAAGACATCATTTTAAACGGTGAGACTTTCGAATGGAGCGACAGCAGTCTCACCAAGACGGACATCGACAGTTCTCTGCTCCCGCCGATAATAGAGCATGATCTGCCCCCTGCCCCAGCCCCTGCGATGCTGGAATAAAATCACAGTCGCCGCTTAATCGCCTGGGCCAGCTCATGGACTGCCATCGCATAATATATGCTATGGTTATAGCGGGTGATGGTATAGAAGTCTGCGTGTCCGAGGAGGTATTGGTCGAGGTCAGCATGCTGCAACACCAGGAGATAGAAGGGCCCTTCGCTGTTGCATGGGCGTACGGGATGCAGCCCTGCCTGTTCGATTTCGGCCATGGTATACTGCCTGCTGAGGCCAGGTTCCAGGGCAACCGGACGCCGGGCCATCAGAGGAGTGACCACGGGTTGTCCAGGTTTCCAGCCATACTGGGCGAAATAATTGGCGATGCTGCCAATGGTGTCCTCGGGGTCCCAGAGATCCCGATGATCATCACCGTTAAAATCCACGGCCAACTCTAAAAAGCTGCTGGGCATGAACTGGCCAAGTCCCATAGCACCGGCAAAAGAGCCCACCGGTTGTGCCGGGTCAAGGCCTTCGTTTCTGGTCATGACCAAGAAGTATTCAAGCTCGCTCCGGAAAAAATCGCTCCGGCGGGGGTAATCGAAGCTCAGCGTAGTCAGGGCATCAAGCACCCGGTGGTTGCCAACATTGCGGCCAAATCTGGTTTCCACAGCAAGGATGGCAAGGATATACTCTTCAGGAACGCCATACTGCCGGGTGGCCCGCTGGAGAGCGGCGCGATGGTTGTGGCCAAATTCCACCCCTTCTGCGATATGAAGCTCATCGACAAATTTCGCCCGATATCGGGTCCATCCGCCGGGACGAGGCTTGCTCTTTCGGGCCTGATCGGATTTGGCAAGATACTTGAGCGTCCAGTTCTTGCGCTGTGCCTGAGAAAAAAGCCCTCTCAGGTAATCCCGCTCAAAACCGTGCTTTTGCACCATTTCATCGACAAACAGGTTCAGGCTCATATACCCGGCATAATCACCTGAGATAAACTCTGCGCTGTAGGCCCCCACCGGTAAACGTTGCTTTGCCACCGTTTCAACGCTCTCCGTCTCCTTACTGACAATAGTCGCCGTACGCTCCTGATGCCCCCCGCAGGCAGCCAAGCTCAAAACAAGGGCCAGAGTACCGCAGACGAGCAGCCGATTAAACCAGAGGATACGCTGAAAAGTAGAATGACGGGGTATGGAAAATGGACGAAGGCAACAGGAAGTTCTGATCATCGCAAATCAATTATAATCACTTCTTAAAGAGTTATGACTCGTCGTGGAACGCAAGAAATTGGTAAAACAGTTATCGAATTATCAACTAAAAATAGCAAGATTTTTTTCTATTCAGGCTGGTCGCTTTCTTTCTTCGAAATGCAATTATCAGAAACAACGGTTGCTTGCCCGACCAACACTTTGTCGCATTGAAAAAGCACCCCTCAGAGTGAGGACAAACCGTACTACACAAATGTTGCCACACTTGTGTAGCACAATGCCACGCAAGTGATGTACACCCGATCAAATTGCCCGCTGCATCGCTCTCTCACACGTACCCAGTCTATTTCTCCCCCCAGAGCAACATAGAAGTTTCTTTTATATTTCAACATGTTGCCACAGCGCCTACCCTTCCTATACTTTTCTCAAAACTCGATCCCCGATTGGCACCACATATGCAAATAGGAGCTTGTCCGAGAAGAGGCTCCTCGTCATATTATTGAGGAACAAACCAGATACCCCAAACAACCGGAGAGATTAAAAATGAAACAGAATGCATTATACAGACGGCTATTAATCCTCTCCTCGGCAATGCTCCTTGCCACCCCGATTCTCTCATCAGCAGGGGAAAACATGGGAAATGACTGGTACTGCTCTGAACCAGCAGCACATACCATGGCCTATCAAAAACATTTGCAGGTACATCTTGACGGTGGATCAGAAGCCATTGCTAATCAGTTAGACGAAACATATAGCGATACCTCTTTAACTACCGAACAAAAAAAGGCCAGGGCAATGAAGGTTCTCCACGATCATCTTTTGAAAATCAAAGCGGGTATTGGCGATTAGTACCGGCAAACACTGGCAATAATCAGTCGAATCAGGATGTTTACAACAACCAATGGCAGAAACATGCAACAAAAAGATGACAGCGGCCCTGAGAATATGAATAGCTCCAGATGCAAGGATAACAACCAGGGAAACAATCCTCGAAGCAATACTGGAAGAGGGAAAGGACAAGGCGGTGGAGTAGGCCGCCGGGATGGCAGCGGTGGCGGAAAAGGCCGGGGTGGAGGCGGTCATGGTGGCCGTCGAAATCAAGAGGGATAACCGGCAGCTTACTCAATAGAAACAGGTCTTGTTGATAAGAGTTCGTTGCCGGCGAAATTTATGCCTTTTTCAAGAGCTCTCCTTCTTGGCACTCACCTCCATCCCATCTATCTTTTTGGTCATAAACCAGATCATACAGGACGGCCGGAATTTACAGTACAGTTCCGGATCACTGCAGGCCAAACACTCTTCACACAGGTAAATATTCTTTTTTGAGCATAAGTAGCTGGTTTCACGATCTCTATGATTGACACATTTTGGCATTGTTAATTGTCCTTACTGGTTGTGCAAAAATGGAAGCATAACATCGGCTCCGCTTAAAAGGAATAAACATCTCTTGCTGATTTCGACAAACCAACATAGAAATTAAACTATCAAAGGGTAACGCTGGTAACGTTACCTTAAGCATTGTAATACAATTGATGGAATGCTCCTTGCAACGCCATAAGCTCATCGTACGTTCCATCTTCAACAATAGCACCGTTATCCATGACAATGATACGATCATAAAAATGAGCAAGATCAAGACGGTGAATGATAGAAATAATGGTTTTATCTCTCAGTGATGTCGAAATATACTCCTGAAACATCGATTGGGAGATATTGTCCAGACTTGCCGTTGCTTCATCCATAATGAGGATTGGAGCATCGGTGAGCAGGGCGCGGGCGATGGCAATTTTCTGTTTTTGGCCGCCAGAAAGATGACTTCCCTGGCTGCCGACAATAAAATCAAGACCGAGATCGATAATTTCTTCCAAAAGTCCATTTCGTTTGAAGGTATCCCAGGCCAGCTCTTTGAGTTGCAGGATATCTTCAAATGTTTTCCTGGCAGAGCCAAGTAATATATTGGTTCGAATATTACGATTATAGAGATAACCGGAATAACAGTAGGTATTGAATTCATTCACTTGATCGTTCTGGGGGGCACTTTGGCCGTTCAACACATCACTCAGACTGTCATTATGACAATGACAATTGTTTACCTTCATGATTTCAGAGAGAAAGTGCTTTCTGGCTAAAACAATTTTTCTTTCAAATTCCGGCTGCAGGCAGATTTGACCATGTTTTTTGGGGATATACCGCAAAGCCAAAATTATCAGATAATCTTTTTCCACCTGACTCAACGTGGCACCACTGTCCAGACGGCCCAGTATATCGGCATATTTGTCAGCTTCCGATTCTTCCATGAGACTATTGGCAAAGACAGATGTATCAATCGTCGTTTGCTGCTGTGTTTCTAAAATAATGCGGGCCAGAGCCAAGCCAAGACCAAGGAGATCGTTTTTCAAGTTGGTCTGCTCGATTAAAGTAAGAAAATTCTCATTGGTCGGCAGCTTTTCGATTTGATATTTGCCGTTCAGGCATTCTCCAAAAATAATATTATCGCGGAGAGTGGCATAATTAAGAAACTGCTCCCGGTCATAAAACTCAACGACTTCCTCAAACTGACTCTTCAGTTCATGGTGCACAATATGCCTCATTTGCAGGACCTGCTTCTGGAGCCTGCCTGCTTTCTCCACTGGCGGGATAGAACTCATCCCCAGCCACACCACGTCTTTTTCCAAACCAATAGTATGAATAATATGACGCAGACGGGTGCGAATTTCCGCGGACGCATCAACATTGGTGGCCATATCAAGACCGTACATAATATTTTCGGCAATTGTCCCCGAAAAGATAAATGGCCGCTGGGGAATCATTGAAATCCGGGAGCTGATAAATTCAGCGGGGCAGTGATTCATATCCCGGCCCTCGAGATAAATGGTACCTTCTACAGTTTGGTACAGACGGGCCAGTACCAGGGCAAGTGTTGATTTGCCGCATCCTGAGGCACCTACCAGGGCAATATGTTCGCCTTGACATATCGTTAGACTGATATCACGAAGGAGAGTAATGTTGCCCGGCAGCTTATAATAGACGTGACCAAGCTCCAGACATGCTGGCGGCGGACTGACTTGATCAGTGGCAGGAGGCGGCACCATTTCCTGATGATCAAACAGACGGGTAATCTGTTCATAACTGACAAGAGCATTCTGATATTCCTGATAAAACAGGCGCAGTTCCTGCCATGGATCATACAATTTTTCATGGGCGGAAAGAAATGCCACCAGGGCGCCAAGGCTAAACTGACCATTGATGGCGAGATGACCGCCCACCAAAAAGAGCAAAAAGGGCCCCAGGGCCTGGAAAAAATTACCGGAGAATTTGACCCCAAACTTATAGAGATTGAGGGTGATAGTTATATGATAGAGTTTGGTTATTAACCTTTCTATCCTTGTTTTTTCAAATTGATATCTGTTGTAACTCTGAATTTCGACGATGCCGTTGATGGCCTCATTGACGGTATCGCTCATCTCTCTCACGGTAGTGATTCTTCTTTGATTCCAGGCATTAAACCTTTTTTGCAACCAAGGGATGACAACAATCTCAAACGGGTAAACGGCTATCGTAATAAGAGTCAGCATGTGGCTCAGTGAAAACATATACCCGAACACCACCCCATAGAGCAGTATTGATGTAAGGGGCACAGCCAGGGCCTGCCCCAGAAAGGCCCCGATAGCATTGAGTTCTCCGGTTATTGCAGAAATTGCCGAACCTGGCCGCAGTCCTCGATAACGTTGCAGCGGAAGGTGCAGGACATGCATATAGAGTTCTGTCCGCAGCCCAATGAGAATCTTCTGGCCTATAATCACCTGCAGCATATTGATCAGGTATTTGCTGAGACCCGCCAGTAAAACAGCACCAAGATAGAGGCCGCAATACCACAAAAGCAAATGTTCATCCCGCTTGCTGATGGCTTCATTAACAATTCTTTTTTGCAGTTCCAGCGGCACCACCCGGAAAAAGACACTGAGCAGAATAACTGCCAGTAAGAGCAGTTGCAGTCCCTGGTAGCGACTGATAATCCAGTAATAAAGAGGCCGTTTCGTAACAGAGACATTCTTTGTATTGAACATAGCGGGTACCCCTCGGTTTCCTTCACATGTCGTTTTAACCTGGCAAAGAGCAGCAGAAAAGAATGGATCTCTATTTCTGGTTGTTAAATCGTTACTATCAACTTTCATGCCAATAATTCACTTCACACAAAATGCTAATTTTTCGTGATATTTTTATATTGACATATTTTAACAGATACTGAATCATAGATTTGTAACGGTGGTAACGTTACCTTCATGACCAGGGAGTGCTCAAACCGTGCAACAGAAAACCAATGAAATCTGGAATCGCCGCTTTCTCAGCAGGATTATTGACTCCATGGCGGATGGTGTTTTTACCATGGACAGTAACGGCAACATCTCCTCCTGGAATCAATCCATGGAGCGAATCAGCGGTTATACAGCCGAAGAAGCCCTAGGCCAGCAGTGCAGTTTGCTCAACTGTAGCCGCTGCTTTGGTGAAAGCTGCCCGACAGGCATTAAGAAATGCCGGATTTTTGAACAAGAGCATATAGAGGTGAAAGAGTGCCATTTGCGACACAAAGATGGCTATGATGTACCCGTTATAAAAAATGCCAGCGTGGTCAAAGATGATGATGGAAATATTCTTGGGGTCGTTGAAACAGTAACCGATATCACCGAACTGAACAAAGCGCGTCAGAGAGCAGAACAGGCAGCTCTGCGCCTCGGTGAAATCCACCGTCTCGATAACATTATTGGCAAGAGCCAGGCAATGCGAGAGGTCTTTACGGCAATTCAGGCAGCTGCTGCCAGCGATGCGACGGTTATCATTCAGGGTGAAAGCGGCACGGGCAAGGAACTGGTTGCCGGCGCCATTCATTTTAACAGTCTCCGCAAAGAAAAACCATTAGTGACGGTCAATTGCAGCGCCCTCTCCGAATCTTTACTGGAAAGCGAACTTTTCGGACATGCAAAAGGTGCTTACACCGGGGCTCTTCGTGATAGAATTGGCAGATTTGAGGAAGCTGCCGGCGGAACACTCTTTCTCGATGAAATTGGTGAGTTAAGCTCATTTATCCAGGTGAAACTCTTAAGAGTACTGCAGGAACGTGAGATCGAGCGGGTTGGTGAGTCGAAAAAGCGAAAAATTGATATCCGTGTCATCACCGCCACCCATCAGAATATTTACAGCCTGGTCAGTGAAGGGACGTTTCGAGAAGACCTCTATTACCGACTGAAGGTATTCCCGATAACCATCCCACCCCTGCGACAACGAAAAGAAGATATTCCCCTCCTCATAAATCATTTTGTTCGTCTCATGAATACAAAAACCGGCAAACAGGTGCTGGATACCTCACGGGAGGTTCTGCAAACCTTGATGGATTACCACTGGCCCGGCAACGTTCGCGAGTTGGAAAATGCCATTGAACATGCCTTTGTCCTCTGCAAAAGCGATAGGCTTGAACTAAAAGATTTACCCATTGAAATACGTCAGTTTAAAAAGAGCACAACGACATCGAAGAGCAACAACACTGGAAAACAAGTAAAGCAAAAAGCTTTAGACAAGGAAGGCCTGCTGCTCTTACTGGCGGACTGTGACTGGAATAAAGCCGAAGTAGGTCGGCGCGCCGGAGTGAGCCGCACCGCCATTTGGAAATATATGAAGAAATGGAATATCCCACTGCGGTCAAGTCAGTAGCACAATATCTACATTCGTCAACAACTCAACTCCGTCCTGCCTGTCCTGCCGGTGCACTCAATACATTCGATCAGTAGAGTCCAGTGACACACATTACGGCTTTGTAATATCAAGGAAAGAAAACGGTAATGTGAGCGATTTATAGTTCAAGGTGTTCAAGCCGTACGGTTCTTAAAATCGAAAGTTGTAGCCTGGGTTCGTTTTGTAACTGGCCCGTAAACTTTTGATCACATTGATAGCCAAAGGAGGAGGACAAAATGAAAACCAAACATCTCTCAAAAATTATGGTCGTCTCTGTAATTACGCTGATCGGGTTCGCAATAGCAGGAACTATCTCAATTGCCACAACCCAGAACAAGGAGGCCAAAATTCTCGACAAGGTATCCCGAGAATCCAACACGGCCATGCGTGATTTGCGTTGGGCGCGAGTTGCTCTCTTTGATGGGCAAACGGAATTGGCAAGGACAGATTTAGACGGCGTGAAAAAAAACCTTGAAGCCGCCAAGAAACAGGCACCCGAACTGATCGTCACTGTTAACACGAAAAGCAAGATTGGCGAGAAAACCATTTCTTCTGAAAAGGTGACCAAAAATGCCGACTATGTGCCGATTGATGCCTGGCTGGTACTCTCTGAAGACTTCGTGGCAACTCCAGAAAAAACTGCCAAGATAAAAGAAGCCAACAAGCAGATGAAAAGTGGCGACAAAGATAAAGCCATCGATGTACTGCACACTGCTGATATCGGTGTTTCCGTTGGCAGGATGCTAATGCCACTTGACGCAACGATGAACGATGTCAACAAAGCGATTACCCTCATGGATGAGCACAAATATTACGAGGCGAATCTTGCTCTTAAAGATGCTGAAGATGGATTGATTGTTGACTCGGTTTCACTTGTTGAACCGGTAGCTGCCACAAGTGCGAACAAAGCAGTTGAAAAAAAGATGGAGAACAAAACCTCAACCAAAACTGACAAGACTCAAAAAGGTTGATGCGAAATCCTGGAAAATCGCATACGCAGGTTTTACTGAATGGGAGAGGGCTTAATGATGACATAAAAGCCCTCCTCAACAAGCAATCATTCTATCCACTGTAGCAAAACCATCTGGTTTTCATCCTGAAACGCGGATTTTTTTCTTCAATCCAGGTCCTCGATACATTTAACCACAGGCATATGTTTGATATTCCGGGGATTAAATTTTAAGAGTAACGACGAGTCAGAGGAAAAAGGCCGTTTCAGGATGGTTATTAAGGTCATGAGCAACACCACCCGCCAGCCTGCCAACAGACTCCATCTTCTGGGCCTGAGCCAACTGAGCCTTTAATTTTTCGGCTTCAACCCCGGCAGGCGTGCGCTCCCTGATGTCAATCCCAATCCACGTCACATAGATTTGGTGGTCTTTTGGGGCCATGGACTGAATCTTGTTTGACTCTTATGGCAATAAGAGTCTTCTCAGAAGATCTCTACTCCGCGAATGCTCCAACCTGTAGTGCGAGACAGCTTAAGGTAAATTTAAATTATTAAACAAATGAACAAATTGCCTGATGTCATCTTCGTCAGGATGCCCTTTGGCCGCAGCCGCATCTGCAAGCCAGGAAGGTTGCGGGTCTTCTTTGCCGGCTTGCGCCAGGATCTCTTCAGAAGCCTCTCCAGGACAACTGTAAACAGCGCAAATTCGCGCCGGAGCAGCCAGTTCCTTGGCTTTTTTTAAGGCATCTTTCGCATGATCAGAATTATTGGCCGCAGTGTGAGTCGTAAATAATAAAACTTCCTTGCTCCCTATCTTTGGTAAAAACTCCTGCGTAGCAAGATCAGGTTCTCCGTCTTGCAGCCAGAAACCAACTGCAACGAAATCGTACTCAGTGGGATCTGGATTATCAGAAAGTGGACTAATCGTTTTTTCGAACTGTACGGCACTAAAGAGTGCTTCCGCCAGCTTTTTGGTATTTCCGGTCTTACTTGAATAAACAACGAGTACTTTAATCATACATCCTCCTGTTTTTGGAATTTATCTGGAAACCTGTTTCTCCTGCTGGTCGAGGTCTTATGGCCAATTACCGGGCCTCAAACTGGTCTGCTCCCGGTCTGCTCCAGCACTTCTTTTTGAAGACTATCTGAAAGATAGTCTGGCTGTAATAGAATGTTCTTAGAAACAATAAGACTTTTTTTATCGGCGGAGCGAGTTTTGTATGTTCACCGGTTTTTTTATCTGCTGCTCTTTCAGCATTATCTGTTCAGTTTGTATCCAGGCTTCTGTGTCAATAGATCCAAATTTCTCTGTCCCAACCAATTCCCGGGTGGCAATTAATTGGAGTTTAATGATTGCAGCATTGTTGCCTTTATCCCGGGCTGCAATTGCCGCAAGGGTGCTCTTCTGATGAGCCGGAGCCATTGCATCTTTCCAGGCAGCAATGAGGGCAGTTTGAAATTTTTCGACCACATCCGGATGTTTTTCGATCATTGTTTTTGAGGTAATGACGGAATTAGCAACAAAATTCACACCAAAATCAGCTGGATTGAGGAAACGCACACCTTCCCCCTCGGCCTGGAGGCGCTCCTTGAGGATAACTCCCTGAGAATTGCGATAGACGGGCCAGATCTGCACCTTTCCTGTAAGAAAGGGACTGAAATCAAAACGAACGCTTTCGATTTTTACCTCATCTCTTTGGATGCCTCCTTTGGCCAAAAGGGTGTTCATGATGCTCTCATCATTGCCGCCGAAAGTGATGCCGATACTCTTGCCTTTTAACTGAGCAAGATAGGTTATTTCAGGTAAGGTTGTTCGGTAAATCCACTGCATGGGATTGATTTGAAAAATCTGGAACAGCACAACCACTTCAGACCCTTTCTCAAGAGCTCTGATCACCTGGTCGGCGGAGGCCACCCCGAAATCAGCCTGGCCCAGTTCAAGCTCTTTGATTGCGTTTATCCCGACGCCTCCTTCCTTGAGCTTGACCTCAAGGCCTGCCTCCTTAAAATAGCCTTTATCTTCAGCATATATATCACCGGCAACAGAGGCATTGAACAACCATTTCAGGCGGTATGTCAATACTTTGGTCTCTGCCTGGGTGGTAATGACTGACAGCAGTATTGAGAATATTACAAGCAGGAGAATTCCGAAGGACAGTTGTTTTTTTCGCATTGGTTCACTGTTTAAAAAATGATCTTAACTCTCTGATGAGAGGGCCCAGACCTTTTGGATTCGCTTGCTGACGCTTTCAAGCAGCCCCTGGTAGACAGAGATGACTATACCAATCATAAATAGAGCGACAAAAATTTTAGCCAGATCGCTCTGGTAAAGCGCTATTCGGATAGAATAACCGATTCCGGCGTCGGCAGCGATAAATTCAGCGACAATTGCCCCTGCCATTGCCAGTGTTGCACTGCCTGAGATGACAGTTGCCAGCTTGCTCAGGTTTTCAAAGGCGCGTATTTTCACCTCAAGCTGCCATCTCATCTTTCCTGTTATAATATAAAAATGTTCTATGTCTTTCACCGGCGATGACATTACGCCAAGAACAGAAAGAAGAAGAGGAAAATAACAGATCATTGAAGCAATGATCAACCGGGGAAGAAAGCCGTCACCAAGCAGGATAAATATGATTGGTGCCAGGGCAACGATCGGATATGCTTGAATATTATATGCAGTAATTTTTATAAATGTGCCAATCCAGGAGGACTTCCGGCCAGCTATTCCCACGCTAAAGGCAAGGATGATTGAAATGAATTGCCCCAATACCGTGACCCCGAGGGTGTTGAGGACATCAAAGAAATAACCTTTTGCCGTTTCTTCCGCCGTCTCAAAGATAAGCGAGACACCGGGAAGAACGTAATCTGACAACCCCAGCAAGAGCTTCACAAGCAAAAGACCGCAAATTCCAGCCATATAGACAAGAAGAAACTGATAGAGCCGTCTAAAAAGCATTCATTATCTCCAGCATAGTCGCATCGACTTTCTTTCGATCGATAGAGTCAGCAAGCAGGCAGTTCTGCCCCTGAATCTTGCAATAGCTTTTTCCCGTGGCAGCTCTGCCAAAGACCACGATTTCATCGCAAAAGGTCGAGACCTCCATCAGATTATGGGAGATATAAAGGAACATCTTCTCAGGAAAAATTCTTTTGATCGTCAGTATAATGGCTTGTCTCAGTTGTTCATCGACATTGGCCAGGCTTTCATCCAGGATGAGAAGATCAAAATCCTGAAGCAGGTACCTGATAAGATTTATTCGGTTCTGCTGTCCCATGGAAAGCTGGTGGAACCGGGAACCAAGCAAGGAAGAGAGATTGAAAATTTTGATAAGTTCCTGCTTTAAATCTTCCTTTTCTTTGGCGACCACCTTATCCAGATGCGCCCCGGCACTCAGCCAGCCCGGCAGTCTTTCCAGATTGTAAGAATAAAGAGTGGTGTGGATATGAGTTCGTTCTATCTTACCTTGATAATCATACCGACTGTCATCAGCGATAAGTCTCGCGAACGAACTCTTACCCACCCCTGATGGACCAAAGAGAGAATGGAACCCCGGACGACTGAGAGCACAATTGACATTGTCGAGAACCTTACTCTTAGTGCCGGGATAGCTATATGTAATATTGCTACATTCAAGGTGCATCATCAATTACAGTTTATAAAAATGGACAAGTATATTTCCATATGTTTTCACGTGAATCGTATTAATTACCAACTTAACTCAATCCTGTCGAACCTACTCAGTGAGGTCAGTAAGTGTTGTCTTATATTGATCGCGCATTTTCCGTTTAAGCATTTTGCCAGCAACATTGCATGGAAAAGAATCCATAATAATGGCGTCATGTATCCGCTGAAATTTAGCATCGACCTTACTGTTGGTCCATTTAATCAATTGCTGAGCAGTGACAGTGGCATTTGGGACCAGTAAAACAGCGGCAACAGGAACCTCTCCCCATTTTTTATCAGGTACGCCGATAACCGCCACCTCACGAACATCCGGGTGTTGGATGACTATTTCTTCGATGTCCTTAGGGTACACGTTTACACCGCCGGAAATAATCATGTCTTTAATGCGATCCACCAGAAACAGATATCCTTCCTCATCGACATACCCGGCATCCCCCGTGTGCAGCCAGCCGTCGACAATAGCCTTTTCGGTCAGCTCTGGCTGCTTGTAATAACCCGGCATCATCATCGGACTTTTGCCACAGATCTCGCCGATTTCGCCAGGGGCGCACTCCTTGCCATCAATATCCATTATTCGCAGTTCCATAAACGGTGCCGGGATACCAACAGAGCCAACTTTCCGAATGGCATCATGCTTATCCAGAACTGTCATAAACCCTTCTGTCAGCCCGTACAACTCATAGAATCGGCCGGGCAAAGCTTCATTGAGCCGGTGTTTGTATTCCAGCAGCAGGGGAGCGCCAACATTGTGTATCATTTCCAGGGATGCCAGTTTCTTTGGATCAAAGTCAGGACTGTTTAAGATGGCGATGATTTGGGCCGGCACCATGACAGCGTGGGTGACCTTCTCCTTTTTAATGTCGGCGATCACAGCTTCAGCGTTAAAACTCTTGTGTAGAATGTATTTGGCGCCCAAAAACATCCAGGGCATCAGGTCCAGCATGGCTCCGTTGAAGACGATGGCCCCGGCGTGTAACGCTACGCTCTCAGGCGTCATTCGCCAGGAAGAGGCAAAAATGGTGCAGTACATGGCGCGAACATAATGGGTGTGAACGATTCCTTTCGGCGCACCGGTGGTTCCGCTGGAGTACATGATGTTATACATATCATGGTCGTCGATATAAATTTCCGGCGGGTTCTCCTCACTCGCTGAATCGACAAAATTCTGATAGCTGCAAAATCCCGGGGACGACGTCTCCTGGCCCACCAGAATATAGCGATCATCTGCAATGGCCGGCAAATCGCCCCGAATTTTCTCCAGCACATCTGCAAAGGAAGCATCGGCAATCACCAATACCGTATCGGAGTTTTTAAGCAAGGTAGCGAGGCCACTTTCGTTTAGCATGGTACTACTGGGAACAATGACCAGACCGGTCTTTGCTGCAGCCCAGTAAGCCGCCATAAGTTCTGTGCAGTTAGGCAGCACAGTAGCAAACTTATCTCCCTTGACAAGTCCACTGGCCAGTAGCGCATTGGCAAGCTTGTTCACATAGGCATTAAACATTTTATAGCTAAAACGTTCTTCACCACAAATAAAGGCAAGATGATCGGGACGATAACGACCATGGTGCGTCAACAGGCTGCCGATATTCATACTGTCTCCTTTTCATTGAACAATGATTAAAAAACGAGCCAACATGCTAAGATCAGTTTTCAGAAATCAGGCGGCAACAGCGGAATAAAGAAAAAATAATTTATTGATGTTGTCCCTGTTACAGTTTACTCGTTTGACCGTGTAAACTGTGTCGTTTCTGATAGTTCGACACTATACTATAGTATTTGCAAAATTCCGACAGACTCCTGACAAAATTTTAGACTTTAAATGACCTTACTTTTGAGTTAATTCTTATCTTATTAATTTTTTAAGTGGTTTGAACTCTTCAGGTAACAAAGTAAGCAGGAGGAGGCTTCATGGATTTGAAAAATCAGCTGCAATCGCTCGCAAATCTTATCGAAAAGAATAATGGCAACATTACTTCAGAAGAAGCAACGAAGAATGTCCTGCCATTAATTGCAGAGCTCAAACAACTTGTCAAAAACTCAATTGCACACGACAAAAATGTTACCACAGCAAATGATTTGGCAATGTATTCTCATCACGATATGGTCATCACCGATGAGGAGTTTGAAAAGTTCTTCGTTGTTGATGTCACCCAAACCTGCTGAAACCTCAGCATTGAACAGGCTATTCTTTGATTCCCGAACGGCCATCAATTTCCGGAAGAACGATCTGATATTTTTTTAGCTTTCGAAAAAGGGTGCTTTTATGGACGCCAAGCTCTTTTGCCGCCGCGAGCCTGTTGTATTTGTTGCGCTTCAAGGCCTCGATAATGGTCTCTTTTTCACTCAAGCCCATGCTCTCCTCCATGGATAAGCGCGTTGCCGACTGACCACCCCCATGCTGCACCAGATATGCCGGCAAATGCGACACCTCTATTTCTCCTTCCGAACAGAGAACAAAACCATGTTCAATGATATTTTCCAGTTCCCGAATATTGCCGGGATAGTCATGGGCAAGCAGTAAGGCCATCGCTTCCTTGCTGACATTGGACACAGCGCGACCCTTGATATCGTTCATTTTCTTGATGAACCGCTCAACGAGCAGGGGAATATCCTCCATTCGCTCACGAAGGGGCGGCAACTGGAAGCGGATAATATTGATGCGGTAAAAGAGGTCGCGCCGAAATTCTCCGTTTTCAACCATTGTGCCGAGATCCCGGTTGGTGGCAGCGACAATTCTGGTTTCAGTTTTCACCTTTTCCACACTGCCCAGCGGGTGGAACTCCTTTTCTTCCAGTACCCGAAGCAGTCTGACCTGAAAGGCAGAGCTGGTATCACCTATTTCATCAAGCAGAATTGTCCCTTTGCCCGCCGCCTCAAACAAACCGGGCTTATCCTTTTCGGCATTGGTGAAGGCCCCGGCTTTATAGCCAAAAAGTTCAGATTCTAAAAGTGTATCTGGGAGGGCGCCACAGTTGATGGCGACAAAAGGTTCATCTTTTCGCAGGGAGAGATTATGCAGGGCGGCGGCCATTAATTCCTTACCGGTGCCGGTTTCCCCTTCAATAAGTACGGTGCTGTCACTTTCTGCCACCTGCTGGAGGATATTAAAGATTTTCTTCATCCCCTTGCTGCGGCTGACCATGTCACCGACTTCAAAATTACCCACCAGCTCCCGACGTAACTCTTCCACCAGGCTGTGATCGCGAAAAGTTTCGACACCACCAAGAATGTCTCCTTTCTCATTTTTCAGAGGCGATGTCGACACACCAATGGGCACCCGTTGCAGACGGCTATTAATAATATAGGTTGAACTGGAGACAAAGGATTTGCCCTCCTTCATGGTGCGCTTTAAGGCACAGTCCCCCTCGCACATGTTCGAGCGGAAGACCTCCCAGCAATAGCGGCCAATGGCCTCACTACGGTCGGTCCCGGTGATCTCTTCGGCAGCCCGGTTAAAGCTCATTATCCGCCAGTTATGATCAACGGTGAACACCCCATCGGAGATGGATTCGAGAATTATTTCATTGGCAGCTTTGGCAATTGATGCGGAATCTTTCATCGCCCTTCTCGTTTTTCGATCGCCTGTACAACATACGGATAGATATTTTCGGTTATTTTTACATAGCCCTGAGCATTTGGATGAACGCCATCACCTTGGGTAAACTCACGCTTCATTGCCACACCTTCTAAAAAAAACGGCATGTATATCGCGTCAAATTCTCCGGCGAGCTTTGGATAGATGCCATTGAATTGTGCGACATAAGCAGGCCCTAAATTCCAGACCATTTTCATCCCGGCGAGAAGTACCACAACATCCTTTTTCTTGAGGAGTTGCAGGATTTTCCGGATATTGTCTTCAGCCAGCTGGGGATCAACACCACGAAGGCCATCATTTGCCCCGGTTTCCAGAATGACTATATCCGGATTTAGGGTCAGCATCCAGTCCATGCGGGAAAGGGTTCCACTGCTGGTCTCGCCGCTGACTCCGGCATTGATCACCTTGTATTTATAGCCCGCAGCCTGGAGCTTTTTCTCAAGCAAGCTCGGATAACTCTCACTCTCATCAAGTCCGTATCCCGCTGTCAGACTATCTCCCACAGCAACGATAGTTTGCATCATTTCACTTCGATCCTCTGGTTCTGGTTTCTTCTCCTGTTCCTGGCTACACGCGACTACGGACAGCCAGGTTATGAACATAATCACATAAAATTTTCTTACCATATTCTCTCCATCCTGACATCGATAAACACCAACGGTTCCATCACATCTGTTCTCTTAGAAACCGCACCGGCTTCTGGCGAAGAATCGACACCGAACTCATCAGTCCCAGCGAGACCACCAGACAAATTGTCATCGCCAACATAACAAGACAGGTGAACACGCTCGGATCATAGTCAATTTCAAAAAGAAAGCGGCAAAGACCCCAGCTCGCGGCCTGTGCGACAAAAACGGCACATCCGCCGCTAAGGACCGCCAGCAACAAATTTTCAAGAAAAAAGACCTTAAGAACAAAACGAGTATCGGCCCCGAGAACCTTGTAGAAGACAGCCTCCTTTATTCTGGCCATCCTGGTTGCCAGAACCGAGCTGACCAAAATCAAAGCACCGGCCAGAATAGAAAACGACGCGAAAAAGTTTATGATTCTCGACAGCTTTTGCATAATTTTCTCGAGTTCTGCAGCCGTCTCACTGATATTGATGGTGCTGATATTGGGGAAGCTGTTGACAATTTCATTTTCCAGTTGCGAGATCTTCTCCTTTTGCACCTTCAAAGCCCCAAAAAAAGTTTGTGGGGCGGCCTGCAGAACTTTTTCCGGGAAGACAAAGTAGAAAAATGGATAGAGCATAGATTTGGTCCGACTGCGTATCGAGCGAATTTCAGCCTTCAGCGGAACGCCCTGAATATTAAACAGCAGGACATCACCCATCTGCATATCACCCATCTCCGCCACCGTATCAAGCACGGAAACCGGCACCAGCCCATTGTTTTGCTCTTGCTCACTGCTATCGCCAAAAAGAGAGGAACCCTCGGTGAAAATTTCATCGTCAAGCAGGTTTTGCCGGTAGGTAAGATTAAACTCACGGGTAAGACTGTCGCCTCGTTTTTGCCTTTCCTCTTTCCTGCTGACCTTCTTCCCATCAATCGAAGTGAGGCGGGCACGGATGATGGGAAAGAGTTCGACATCAGATCCGACGAGTTGAAGAAAACCCTGCTGTTGGCTCTTCTGAATATCCAGGCAGAAAAGATTTGGCGCATCCGCAGGATAGGAGGCAATATAGGTGGCATGCAGATTGTACTCCACCAGATAAATGGTCAACAACACCGACAGTGCGGAGGCAAGCGTCACCACTATGGCCCGGGTGGCATTGCCGGGCCGAAGCAGGCTCCTTATGGCCTGCCGCAGCGGCAGCGAAGCAATGTTGAAACGCGAGAGCAGCAACAGCATTGCACCGACCAACGCCGAGATGACAGCTATTAAGGCAAGAACTCCGCCGATAAAATATAAGCCGAGGCGGATATCATCCAACTGCCGGACAACAAGCCCGGTGAGCAGAATGATACCGCAGCCGATCAGCATATAGGAACCACGACTCAGTAAGCCATTGTCGCTTTCCTTTCGAAAAACAGCTGCCGGTTTTATATTTTTAATCCTACTGAGCGGCAAAAAGGTGAAAAAACTAACCACAACCAGTCCCAAACCTATTCCTTCAAGAACATCGAAGAGGTCCCCACCGATGACAATTTTGTCCGGCAACAATCCGGCAAAAAGGCCTGTGAAACTCTTTTCAAGCAGCAGTCCTGAGACAATGCCCAGCGTGCAGCCAATGCCGCTCAGGATAAGCACTATCACCAGGTAATGGCGCAGCAAGAATGAGCCGGTTGCCCCAAGTGATCGAAGGATGGCAAAGCTCTTTTCCTTGCGGCGCAGCAGTGCGGCAAGAGAACTCTGCATGCCGATACCGGCCAGCAGCAGCGTAAAGACCGAGACAAGGGATAAGAAGAACAAAAGGTTATCAAAAAAACGTTTCACCTGGGAACTGGCCGTCGCATAGGTGTTCACACGTTCCTGGCCGGCAATCGCTTTGCTCATTAGACTTGCCGCGATTTTATCAATCTGGCTCTCATCGGCAATTTTCAGCAGAGTTTCATAACGCACTCTGCTGCCTTTGGTGACCAGATCCATCTGTTTAAGATCGGCGGCAGAGACCAGGATTCTCGGTCCAAAATTGAAAAAATCGACAGGTTTTACCGATTCACCGATAACCACATCAACAATCTCAAGAGAACTTTCACCAAGAAGCAGCCTGTCGCCTACCGCAAGGTCCAGGCGCTCAAGAAGAGCCGGGGCGACAATCACCTTGCCCGGTTGCAGGACTGTGGAAAAATCTCGTCCGGAAAGTAATTCCAGTTTGCCATAGAGGGGATAGCCCGCCTCCACAGCGAGGATATTACTAAACAGGGAATCCCGGCCATCTTCCCTCCTGGCCACCGAATAGAACTCCCAGGTACGAACAGCTTCTATCCCCTTTTCCTGGCGAAGTGCTGCAAGTTCCTCCTGGATCTCCGGTGACAATTCATAATGCGAATGGACAATAACATCGCCACCGTGCAGGCCTCTGGCGTCACTGACGATGGATTGCTGAACATCCCGCCGGAAACTGTTTATGGCGACAATGCTGATGAGTGACAAAGCAACGCAGAGGACAAAAACTACTGCCTGACTTTTGCTGTGTAAAATCTCCCTGATCAGAAAACGAACATTCATAACCGCGTTCAACTCTCCTCTTGAATCCTGCCATCACGTATGAGGATCACTCTATCGGCCCGACTCGCCAGCGACCGGCTGTGGGTGGCGATGACCAGGGTCATCTGCCGCTCTTTATGCAGGTCGAGCAATAATTTAATAATTCCTTCACTGTTTTCGGAATCAAGATTACCTGTCGGCTCATCGGCAAAGACTATTTCCGGATCATTGATAAGGGCCCGGCAAATGGCCACCCGCTGTTGCTCCCCCCCGGAAAGCTGTTCGGGGAAATTTTTACCTCGATGTTGAAGCCCTACCAGGTCCAGAAGCGCCTGTGCTTTATCCAGGGCGTGGGCATCTTTTCTCAATTCGGCCGGGAACATCACATTTTCAAGACTATTCAGAGAAGGTATCAAATGAAAAGCCTGAAAGACAAACCCCGTCATACTGTTACGCACCGGAGCCAGCTTATCCTCGGTCAAATCGGTGATATCATTTCCAGACATGCTGATTCTGCCACTGCTCGGTCGGTCAAGCCCTGACAGCAGGCTCAAGAGAGTCGTTTTACCGCTCCCGCTACTGCCCGAAATAACGACAAATTCACCCCTTTTTATGGTGAGGGAGATATCGCTTAGAACCGTAATTTTCTGCCCACCCAAGAAATAGTGCTTTGAAAGACTGTCTGCGGTAAGAATAGTATTTGACATAATTTTCCTGTAGTTAGCGCTGGACTTGCACACCAAAGTTTTTAACTTCCTGCTAACGATAACCACTCCGGATGAAAATTCGAGCCACCGGCGCGGCTTTAAGCGATTTCATTTTTTGGTTAGTATCCCTTATTGCCAAGGCAATAGATCTGAGCAAGAAAAAGATGAGGGAATGGAAAAACAGGAACGAGCAGGAAGGTAAGGCTTGAAAAAATTTTTCTACAGCTTAATTAGTGCCTGGCAGAAAACCCCAAATTTTTGAAAAAATCGCACCGGCGCGGTCACAGTTAATGCGAATGAGTTTCTCTTCGGCAGAATCTTTTGTCATTTTTGCCTCGCAGATGACAATGATTCTCACCTGCTACGTAGGCCAGACATAGCTCTGCCATCGACTTTGCAGCCGGATGAGCCTGCTCTTCTCAGGCTGCTTTTTTGTAAGATCCGCGTTTGCGTTGAGCGGCCTCTTGTTCCTGTTGACGCAACACCGCACCCAGGCGCTGTATGTTACGTGCCACCACCGCCATGGCAATGTAGCGTTTAAATCCGTTGAGACCGTGATCGGGACATTTGTCCAGTCCGTGGACTTCAAGGGCGTTGATCGCCGATTCCACCGCCGAGTGTTGTTTGCGCAGATTGACAAATTCAGGTTCGCTTTCGCGAGCTTTGTCGGCTTGCGAGAGTTTACCCTTTTTGGGTAGTACCACACACTCAAGACGCGATTTCAGAACTTCCTGATTGGCGGGACTAAAGAAGCCTTTGTCCATGCTGACCGCTCGTAAGGTGGGGAACTTCTGCTTGGTTTCGCCCACCATGGCAAAGGCCACCTTGTCATCGGTGATCTTTACCATCACTCGGTGATGCAGAATAAAGCGGTCCTGGTCTTCCATAATGCACACACGCAGTCCCAATTCCACCGGAACGCCGGCCTTCCCTTTGCTGATCCATTCGGTATGCGGTTGAAACAGGGAAAACACCTTCTCGTCGTGAGGAATACGTTCACCCCGGAGCACCCGCCTATCAATCTGGTCGATCTGCCGACGGGCATGTTCCATAAAATCATTCAATACGCTGAGCCAAGCCACGGAAAGAGGGTCGTGCGGGCTGACCTGTTGGCGGGTGTGGTCCGCTCGGGTCAGATATCCCTCCGCCACCTCCAGGTAGGCACGATGAGCATCTTTAATCTCCTGATCTTTTTGCTGCTGTTTGCTTTCGTCTTTGGACGTGGAGTGCTTGAGCCGCTGTACTTTGCGGTACTGCCTTTTGAATTGACGCTGGTGGTAGCGGTGTTGCCGCCATCCCGGCAGTTTGTAGGTGGAGGACAGTTCAGCACTGATTTCGATGACCTTACGGATAGCGTCCAGGAGCAGGTTGATGTCGGTTGGAAAATGGACGTCTGTCTCCACCACAAAGGAATCACAACGGCCTACGACCTCCTCTTCCGTTTTTTTTTTAATGCCTTGTGTCCCGCTCCGACTATTACCCGGTTGAGCCGATCGAGGATTTCCGGAGTAAACAGCCGCAGATTATCTTTGAGGGTCTGCAGATTATAATACTTCTCGTCCGCCCAATCACTGTGACCGAGCATTTGCCGAAGGGTCTTGTGTTCGTTGGCCAACTCCTGGATACGGTCATAATCGGCGTTGAGCCCCAATCTGAGCACCCCCAGCACCAGAATCTGCCATTGTGTCATGCCGGGGCGACCGTTGTTGGGGTCGGCCTTGACAATCTTTCCTTCAATTTGACGCTCAGGCAACACCTCTTCCAGAATGGCAAATATCGGACCGCGCAGTTCAGGTGTGGTGTAGAGATGCTGGAGTCCTCGGAGGATTTGCGGGATATCATCGCGTGATTTAGGGTCCAGCTTTATGTCGGCGATAGCCAGTTCGCCCAACTTCATTTGTGGCACGATTACTTTACGCATGAGTTTTTCACCCGACGAAGATTTGGCGGTTGCAGTCGTTTTATCCCTTAGAGGCCCTGCTGAATGGTTTTACCGAAAAGTAATATACAATACATTACAACACGTTACATTATTACTCGACATCCGTCGCTATCTACGCGCTCATTTTCTTCGTTTGTGGGTTGTGATGTTATCGATTTGATTTTGTTAACACTTTTTAATTTTCTTCCAGGCACTAATTAAGCAAAAGTTTTTTAACGAGAAGGAGGGATCCGGTCTTTTCTTTTCGAAGAGAAAAGACCGGATGAATACATTTTTCAAATTTACTGGTCGATCAGAAAAGTATCGAGAGTTTCACCGGCTTCAATGCGGGCCTTAAAAACGTTAGGCATACGCCCTTGACCAGTCCAGGTAATATGCTCCCCCGCTTCATTCCAGATCTCATACTTTGGCTGACGCTGTGCCCGTTTCCCCTGTCTGTCCGAAGAGCCGCCATCCTGAAGCAATTCATCGGGATCGATGCCATCTGCGGCCAGCGATTCAAGATACTTGCGAATTTTCTCATTCCTTTCAGCATTCTCGGCCTCTGCGGCTTCTTCTTCGGCAATTCTGTCATCAATAATTTTCTGAAGTTTATTTTTAACTTCTTCCAATTGTTCAATACCTAATTCTTTTATAGCACTCTTAAAACGACGAGCGTGGGTAATAATTCTCAAAAAATCATTCATCTCTATTCCTCTTAAATTTAAAACGCAATTATATTTTCAAAATGATACTTCAATATATCCAATGCAACAATAATAATACCTAATTGCTATTTCAAGGTTTGAGATAAAATTATTTTTCTATTGCTCCCAAAAGAATCGACAATCCAATCGACGTTCACTTTAGACTCAAAATATACCAGGTCACATATTTCCCCGCCCCAAAACCTAACATATTTAAATAGTTTAAAAGCAAAGGATCATAAACATCATAGTCATATTAAAATACCGGTTCATATTTCCTCTTCATTTATTATGTACTTTTTTTGTACGTTATTTCTCCAGAATCAGAGCCGACCGAATCTGTTGAATAGTGAAAACCCGTTTCTCGAAATAATCTGAGACAGGCATCGACCACCTCCGGGTCATAAAGAACACCTCTGTTTTTGCTGATTTCACAAAGAGCGGCATCTCTGCCCAGGCTTGGCCGATAGGGACGATGGGTTTCCATGGTCTCAACGACATCGGCGACGCACAAAATCCTCGACTCTAAGAGAATTGCATTTCCTAAGAGCCCCTGTGGATAGCCCGAGCCATCTAATTTTTCGTGATGCTGAAGGACAATCTGATCGACAGCCCAGGGAAACTCTATCTGCTTTAAAATATCATAGGCCACCTGGGGATGCCTTTTAATTAATTGCAGCTCTGCATCATTAAGCCGTCCAGGCTTGCTCAAGATCTCTCCAGGGACGGAGATCTTACCCATATCATGAATGAGTCCGGCCATCTGAAGACCTTTTGTTTCATGCTCGGGAAGCCCCATTTCTTTGGCTATCGCCAGAGCAAGGTCAGTGGTCCGCCGCTGATGACCTGCGGTGTAGGGATCCCTTTCCTCCAGAGTCAGGGACATGGCGTTAACAAGTTCATCAAGGCTTTGTTGCAGTTGCAGATAGCTGTGGTTCAGTTTTTCCTGGGTACGCTTGCGTTGTTCAATTTCGATCTGCAGTTGTTCATTCAGCTTCGTTAATTCGACGGTACGTTCCTGGACAAGATTTTCGAGGAGATCATGGTGTTTTTTGAGCTCGTCTTCTGCTTCCATTTCTTTGGAAACGATTGTCAAAATGCCCAAAGACAGGCAAATATTGTCCTGTTCATACACTTCAATGGTCGCCTGATCTTTAAGCCAGATCTTTCTGCCGTGCCCTATCGAGATTTTATAGACAGCTTCTATTGTTCCGGTCTTTTTGCCTTCTTCCCTCAATTTCTCCCGGGAGTTACTAATCTCATCATGGGATGAAACCTGTTTTTGCACACCGACTGACAGATCCAGATTTTTATATATCCGCTGATCGACCACACTCTTACGAAAAATATCGGCGATATCACACTGCTCACAGCCAAAGAGAGCGGTGAACTGTCGGCCAGCATATTCATACCAAATTCTGTTGTCATTGCCAGCCCATGCAGCGATATAAAGCATGGCCGTGCTGCCGGTATTCTCAAAAGCACGGTAGCATTTGATGCATTCTGCCAATCGCTCTTTCAGGGGTGCCGAATATTCTCTCGAAAATAGAATACGCCCCTGGTAATCGTGATCGACTTTATAAGCAGGATTTACAGAATTTTCCATAATTTCTTTTTGTTGCGGCGATGTTACCGATAGTGGATTTTATCCATGTCTGTTCTTGAAAAGAGCAACATTGATACGTTTTGTATCCTTTTACTTCTTAAACAAAGAATAACCCAACTATTTCAGTCCAGCTTACTGGCAAATTTTGGAATTTCTAAACAAAGCAGGCAAGAATTTCGAAGATATTACGAGCCGATAATGTCTCTTATGGCGGTACCCTGGGTGGCGCGGATTTTTTTGAGATAATTATAGATGGTGAAATTGGAAACACCGAGCCGAAGTGCCACCTGACCAACCATTCCCTTAATCTGAAAGGCCCCTTTCTTTTCCAGAATTTTGACGAGCCGGATCTTTTCATCGGTATTCATGGAAGCAGGTCGCTTGCCAACCTCAACAACAGACTGTTCAAAGAATGAATCGGCCGTATGATCTATGGAAAAGGACATTTTTTCAGGCCCGGAAGCGGTTTTTCCTGCACCGCCGGTTGCCGTCTTGTTGACAAAGGCCTTGAGCAACTGAATCGCATTATGGTGATCGGTGGTGTCAAAGTTGACGCAAAAGGCAGCGACCACCTCGCCAGTGCTGTTTCTTATATAGCAGGTTGAAGATTTCAGCTCCCTGCCATCATCGGTCAGAGTCATGAAGCAGTGCCGATCCTGCACCGCATTGCCGTCGAGAAGAAGATATTTCGCCACCGCATCGGTCACCGGCGCTCCAACCTTTCGTCTGGTGACCTTGCCGGTGATATGCACCAACTGCATTTTCTCAGTTGTCAAATCATGGATTGCCACCTCGCAGTTGTTGCCAAACATCTGGGTCATGAGCGCTGCCAATTGTTTCAAATTATTAAATATCTGTTCTTTTTCAGCGTTCATGATTTTTTTTAAGACTTAATACTTTTTTCAACAGCCTTGAGGATATTTTGATAGCCGGTGCAGCGACACAGGTTACCGGCATGGCCTTTGCGAATTTCAACCTCAGTCACGTCCCGGCCTTTATGTTTTTCCACAAAGGAAGTCGAAGCCATGATAAATCCAGGGGTGCAAAAGCCACACTGGACAGCACCTTCATCGACATATGCCTGTTGCACCGGGGAAAGTTTACCATCCTTTGCCTCGCCTTCCACGGTCCTGATCGCCTTGCCATCCACCCAGACGGCCAGATAGATACAGGAATCAACCAAAACGTCGTCCACCAGCACCGAACAGGCGCCGCACTCCCCTACTCCGCAGCCCTCTTTCGTCCCCGTTAAGCCCAGTTCCTGCCGTACCAGTTCCAGCAGGGAAAGCCGCACGTCGATAAAGAGTGACCGGGAAGTGCCGTTTATGGTGCAGGTAATTCTCCTGAAATTATTGTCGTTTTGAGCCGTCATATGTTTTTGTCTCCTGCCGGTTGCAAGGCCCGCTGTAAGGCCTTGTGCGTCGCTCTTTTGGCAAGCTCGGCGATGATATTCATGCGAAAGTCCTTCGATGCCCGCCATGAGGTGCGCGGATTCACGTCGACCAGCACTTTTTCTGCTACCATATCCAGGAGCCCCGCAGAAAGTTCCTGGCCGATCACCGCATGTTCGGTCTGAGGGCAGCGGATGGGCACCGGTCCTGCAACACCGTAGGCGATGCGATAGTCAGTCACCTTGCCGGCAGAGGTCTTTAGAGATACTGCGCAACCGATGGTAGCAATATCCATTGCATCCCGCATGGCATATTTATAATAATGGCCAAAGGCGCCTGCATAATTTTCCAAGGTAATTTTAAAGGCGACAAGAACATCACCTTTCTGCAGATCTACTTTGCCAACGCCAAGATAAAATTTTTCTATGGGAACTTCCCGCAGGCCATCTCTGCCTTGTATCAGAAGCAGGGTGTTGAGGGCAAAAAGGCCGGGAGCGGAGTCGGCACTGGTGACCCCGTTACAGATATTGCCACCGATGGTCGCCACATTTCTGATCTGCGGCCCGCCAACACTCTGCGCGGCATCACATAACATTGGAATATGCTTTTGCAGCAGTTTCGATTCGATGATATCGGAAAAAGTTGTTCCGGAACCGATAAGGATATTTTCGGCGGCGTCCTGTTTAATGTAGCGCAACTCCGGCAAGCCGTTGATATCGACAAGTTCAGCAAAGCCGGATTTTCCATGCCGCAGCTTGATCAGGATATCCGTGCCACCGGCCAGCAGCCTGCTGTTCGGATGAGCAGTCAGCAGCTCAATAGCCTCTGCAACTGAATTTGCTTTATGATAGCTTTGCAGATCAAACATTATCCTTCCCCCCGTGATTTCAAGAGACCGTTTTTAACAAAATGGGAGAAGAGTTTATGGGGGTTAAACGGCAAGGAATTGATACTGACACCGGTGGCATCCAGCAATGCATTGCGGATGGCTGGTGACGGCGTGATCACCGGTGGTTCCCCAAGCGCCTTATTGCCATAGCCGGAACTCGGTTCAAAGGTCTCAACAAAATCATGGTGCAGTTTTGGCATATCCATAAAGGTTGGAAATTTATAATCGAGCAGATTGTTATTGTACACATGACCGCTTTCCGGGTTAATCAGCACCTCTTCAAACAAGGCGGCCCCTATACCCATAAAGGTTCCACCATGGACCTGACCTGCCGCCTGAAGCGGGTTGAGGATGACGCCGGAGTCGTGAACATTGATAATATTGTTGATCTTAATCTTACACAGGGGAATATCGACATCGATATCAACAAAGGTGCAACCGAAGACCGGGGCATTGCTGGTGGTTTTATGCGACACCTCGGCGCTCAGTTGCCCGCCCCGCTCCTTATGGTAATAGCTGTCGATGGCCAGGGTTTTGAGATCCATGACCCGTTCATTGTTCTTTGTATCCACCACAGTCCCGCCAACAATATCGAGATCGGCGGCATCTTTGCCACTCATGAGGCTGGCATGATGACATATTTTAGACTTCAACAAAGTGGCCGACTTAAAGACCGCATTGGAGACGACATAGGCCTGCCTTGAGGCGTAGGCCCCGGTATCAAAGGGAGTGACGTCTGTATCCTGGGCCTGGACCATTCGGACATCCTCATACGCAATACCCAGGGTTTCGGCAACCATCTGCGCCACCACGGTATCCGAGCCCTGACCGATCTCCGTTGCACCGACCATCGCATGGACCGTGCCATCCTGGTTCAAGACAAGGCGGGCACCGGCAATCTCCACACAGACAGGATAAGTCCCGGATGCATAGGCCAGGCAAGCCACCCCAAGCCCTTTACGTAAAGGCCCTGTCTTGTGCTGGGCATACTCTTTCTTTTTTCGGTCCCAATCGATGAATTCCCTGCCTTTCACCAGGCAGTCAGCAAGACCGCAGCTGGTTATTTTTTCATGACTGAGCGGGTTGACTTCCCCCTCCCGGGCTATGTTTTTCAGCCTAAAATCGACGGAGTCCATGCCGATCTTTCTGGCAGCATCTTCTGTTGCACACTCCAGGGCAAAGAGAATCTGCGGCGAACCGTAGGCCCGCATGGCCCCGGCTGTGGGGATATTAGCATACAAAGTCCTGGCATGAAAACGGCTGGCGGTTCGCGGATAGAGGGCGCTTTGCTTGGCACCTCCCGCCGCCACAATGGCGTGACCATGGGAGGCGTAGCCACCTGTTAGGGAAATTGCGTCCATCTCCCTAGCCACCATGGTGCCGTCATTTTTGACCCCTGTCTTCACCTTCATAAAGAAGGGATGGCGATTCCTGGTACATAACATGCACTCTTCCCGGGACAGATTAATCTGCACCGGCCTGCCGCCCATTTTAGTGGTCAAAAAAGCGGCCATCGGCTCAAGGACCACGTCCTGTTTATTGCCAAAGCCCCCACCGATAAAAGGCTTGATCACCCGAATTTTACTCAACGGAAAACTCAGTGCCTCACCGACAATTCGACGCACGATATGGGGAATCTGGGTGGAAGAGACAATGACGAGCCTGTCCATATCGTCCATATAGGCCTGGGCAATATGATTTTCGAGATGAACATGCTGGACCATGGCGGTGGTAAAATCGCCTTCCAGAACATAATCCGCTTCCTCAAAAGCTTCGTCGACATCCCCGCCACAATTAAAGCGATGCTCGCCAATGATATTGGCCGAACCCTTGTGAATCTGTCTGGCATCAGCCGCTAAAATATCGTCTGGATGGATGAGGGGGCGATACTCTTCATAGGCCACCTTAATCTTTTTCAGGGCCTGTTTGGCACTCAGCTCATCCTGGGCCACGACAACCGCAATCTCATCGCCCAGACAGCGGATATTCCCGGTCAGCAGCAATCGGTCTTCAATATCTTTATGATGGGGATCAAGGGCAAATGGATGTCCGGCTGTTGCAAAGAGATTTTGGGGGACATCCTTAAAGGTAAAGACTGCCTCTACCCCTGCATGGCTAACGGCTTCAGTAATATCAATTTCCGTCACCCTGCCATGACTGATCGTCGATCTGAAATACCTGGCCACCAGCATGCCGGGCCTGATCATGTCTTCCGTGTATTCAGCGCGGCCTGTCACCTTGGCCACAGCATCTGTTCGATTGACTGATGTACCTATTACCTGTTTAGTTGCCATGTTTATCTATGATTGCCTGAGAAATTGTATTGGCTTTAACTGCAAGTTCTTCTTCATCAAAACCTGTTAATCTGCCTTTATCGACAACAACCCTGCCGGCCACAATGGTATACGCGGTGCCATGATTAAAGCCTGAAAAAACAAGCGCCGCCACAGGATCGGACAGCGCCCCGGCGTATTCCATCTTGCCGACATCAAAAATAGCCAGATCAGCGGCAAAACCAGGTTTAAGCTCACCGACTTTATCAAAATTCAACAATTTCGCGCCGTTCTTGGTGCCCATCCCCAGGACATCGGTTGCACTGATACAGGAGGCGCCATATTTTACCCGCTGCAGCAAAAGAGCGTTTCTGATCTCCCCCAGCATATCCGACGAATCGTTTGAAGCGGCCCCATCCACGCCAAGACCGACATTGATACCCATCGCCCGCATCTCCGTCACCCGGCAGATCCCCGAACCAAGGCGCATATTCGAGGTTGGGCAATGGGCGATATGGGTCCCGGTTTGCTGGATGCGTTTTAGTTCTTCGTCATTGAAAAAAATGCCATGGGCATAGGAGACATCTTGTCCTAAAAATTCGCAGTCAGCCAGCAAATCAAGGGGGCGTTTGCCATAAAGGTTCAGGCAGTACTCATTTTCATCTGTCGTTTCCGCCAGGTGGGTATGCAGGCCAACCTGGTGTTTCCTGGCAAGCTGGACGGTCTGTTGCATAAGCTCCTTAGAAACGGAAAAAGGGCTACAGGGGGCCAGGATAATTTTGCGCATCGACAGTTCTGAGTCGTCATGAAACTGGCCTATCACTCGCTCGGAGTCTATGAGAATCTCATCATCGGTCTGAACCACCGAATCGGGCGGCAGACCACCATCTTTTTTGCTCAGAGACATGGAACCTCTGGTGGGCGAGAAGCGCATCCCTAAGGTCTCGGCGGCCTTAAACTGGGTGGCCATGACGTCGCAGGAAATTGCCTTAGGATAGAGATAATGGTGATCGGTGGAAAGGGTACAGCCTGTTTTCAGCAATTCGCCCATGGCGAGAAGGGAAGAATAGTAAATCGCCTCTTCATCGATATATTGCCAAATTTCGTAGAGATACAGCAACCAGTCAAAGAGTTTCGCATTCTGCACAGCCGGAATATTTCTGGTCAGCGTCTGATAGAAATGATGATGGGTATTGACGAAGCCGGGCAGCACGACATGGCTGGAACAATCGATTATCCGACCGTTAAAAGAATGCCTTTCCTGCTCCGACAAACTGTCACCGAGATATTCAATGCACCCATTTTTGATCAGAATATCGCCGTTTATAATGGGTTGCAGATCAACCCCCGGCCAAATATAGAAGCAGTTCTTTAAGAGTATTGATTCATTCTGCATGATTTTTATTGTCCCCCGAGAACTGTTTTGAGTGCCTGATATAAAAAGCCAAGTTCGGCAACTTCGGTCAGATCTATTCCTGACACTTGGGTCGATTTGACCGACACCTTAACAACCTCAAAACTTTTTTGGGCTATTTGGGCCGTCAGTTGGGCGGATTCATAATTATAGCAATCTTCTTTTTCACTAAGGGTGCTCATACCGCGACCAGTCTTTTTATGAATTGCCCTTCTTTCTACCATATATCCAAAATCTTCCCGTTCAAGCCCCTCTTTGGTGAGGTAGAACTTGGGCTTATCTTTATAGGGCGCACCCGCTGTTGGGCAAAAAGTCGTGCAATTGCCGCATTCATTGCAGAAATCACCGATATTAATTATCTGGTGCGATTGGGAGATGGAAAAGGTGCCGAGTTTTTCAATCTTCGGACTGCCAGCGACATTGATTACCTTGTAGGTATTGGCCTTGAAGGGAGAGGCCTTGTAAGCAAGATTTGCCCGGTTGGGACAGACGGTTGTGCAGATATTGCAAAGGGTATCGCAGGACAGGCATCTGGCGGCCTCCTTTATTGCTTCTTCTTTGGTCATCGCCATACTGACCAGATCAAAGCCCAGTGATGCAGAGCTATTCACCTGAAAAAACTCAGACGGGTAGACCCTTGTGGCCAGCTTTTCTTCGAGAATTTTCGGGTCAGGTCCTTCATTTGTCTCTGTCTTGTCAAAGCCGGTTTCAGTTATTGCCGCGTCAAGCAGAATACTTTCAACAGCCTTCCGGCCATCACCAATAGCTTTAACCAGCGTCGACGCTCCGCGAACGGCATCGCCACCGGCGTAGACCTTGGCAATTTCCGTTTCGTAGGTCTCTTTATTTATCTGCAACCCGTTTGGCATAAAAGGGATGACCACTTTCTGACCGATGGCTGAAATTATGGTATCCACCGAAATGGTGAATTCAGAGCCCTCAATTGCCACAGGCCGTGGTCGTCCACTCTCGTCCGGTGGGCCAGCTTGCATTTTCCGGCATTCGAGGCCTACAACCCGGCCATCTTTTTTGAGGACCCGGTTGGGACTGACCATCTCCAGGATCTCAATATTTTCAGCAAGAACAGCCTCAATTTCTTCCCGATCCGCCGGCATCTGAGCGATGTCACGCCGGTAGACAACAACAACCTTTCCGTCATCGCCCACTACTCGCCTGGCTGCCCTGGCCGCATCCATGGCCGAGTTACCACCGCCGACTATGGCAATTGACCTGCCCGCATCAAACCATTGCCCCCTGCGAACACTGCTTAAAAATTCAAGCTGGTCGTAAACGCCTAGGACATTTGCCCCTGGAATATCGAGGAGATACGGCTCTGAGGCACCGACGCCAATGTAGATATAGTCGTAGGATTCTCTGATTTTATTGAATTCTGCCAGATCAATGGCTGATTCATAATGCACATTGACACCAAGACCAATTATCCGGTCAATATCCTCCCGAATGGACGCATCATCGAGCCTGAAACTGGGGATGGCACCGGCAGCCATACCGCCGCCAAAGGATTTGGCTTCAAAAAGATCGACGGAAAAACCGGCCATCCTAAGAAAATATGCCGCACTAAAGCCGGTTGGTCCGCCGCCAATCACCGCTGCGCTAAGATTATTATCTTTCGCCGGTACAAGCTTAGGGGCACCTGGACTATTCTGGGCGACAAATCGTTTAATCTCACGTATCTTCAGCGGTTCATCGTAATTAATCCGGGTACATTTATCGGTACAGGGATGATCACAAACCAGCCCCTGAACATTGGGAAACGGATTGGTTTTCAGGATTGCAGCAAAGGCCTCGGCGAACATACCCCTGGATGTGTAATACATATAGGACGGCACGTCCTGTCCGGCGGGACATGTTCCTTTACACGGGGCATGAATGCAGTCAAACGGATGAAGCGTTCGCCCCGTTTTAATGTTCTCCCATGGAACACTTTTTCTATGGTATCGACTTTGCTCCTTTATCGCTGCTGCGTACTCCACGAGGTTGGTAAGAGCGGCATCACTGCCCTGATGTTTTTTTCCTATAAAGTCGGCAAGCGAAAGACAATTTTCTTTATCGATAGCCTCCCGGGCCAGTGTTAAATATTGGCCAAGTCTGCCATAACCGCCCGGTTTTAAGAGATCGGAACAAACAGTCACCGGTTGCAGACCGCAGGCAAGAACCTCGGCCAGGTTAAAACAGTCGCTGCCTGCCGAAAAGGAAATATCAAGCTTTCCGCCAAATTCTTTTTGCAGCTTGGCGGCCAGATTAATGCTGATAACATGAAGTGGTCTGCCGCTCATATAGACCATGGCTTCATTTTCCGGCAACCGGCTTTTATTATTTGCGGTTTCGAGGGTATTGGTCAGTTTGAGGTTAAACTCCACCCTTGATTCCGCGGCCTGTTGCTGTAGGTTTTTAATGAGTTGCACACCGGCACCATATTTCAGGTCATGCTCAAAGGCCAGGTCGGGCACCGTGATATCAAAGCCCAGCTGATCATTAAGGATATCTCGTAACTCAGTCGGCCCAAGGAGAGTGGGATTGAGTTTAATGGTGGTATGCAGCCTTCTTTCGGTAATAAAATAGCGGCCGATTTTTTCGATCTCCTCCGGCGGGCAACCATGCATGGTGGAAATGGTAATATTATCCGAAATGCAGGAATCAATATTCAGATCCGCCGCTTCCGCAAAGATGGTTGCGGCCACGGCCAGCTTTTCTTTTATTTTCTCACCGGCATCGGCCATGGTATCGAGAAAATTCTGCACCCCCGGACTCAGGATTCCTTCAAGGTTATAGCCGACACTCATATTGAAGATAAAGCCCGGTTCTCCGGCATCACCGAGCTGTAGTCGTTTTTGAAGAAGATGGATGACAATAAGGGCGTTGAGGTATTCATCGATGGACTGATGGAGTTTTAATTCCTGGGACCATTCACAATTGTATCCCTCATCCTGCATATTGATGCACGGCTTGGTAACGTCCAGTTCGTCGAGCACCTGAATTGTTTTCAGCTCGATATACCGTGCCCCGGTAAGCCAGGCCGAAATGATATTTTGTGACAGCTGGGTGTGCGGCCCCGCCGCCACCCCGACAGGAGTCTCCAGCACTCGTCCATACCTCTTTATTCTAAAGACATCATCTGCCGACGGACGGAAAAAAAGAGCCTTGGGAATGCCGAATATTTTCCCGGTGGGTTCTTCTCTTTTTATCCACAGGAGAAGCTGCTCTAAAGAAAGACAGGTAAAGGTGTCACTCATTTCGGACCTCCTGAAGACTTGTTAAGAAATTCTCTTTGCTGTCCGCTCCACCAACTGACTGAGCTTGTCTGATGGATTACTGAACTTACTCAGAAATATCATCGCGGCAATGACATAGGGCTTATATCCGGCCTGTTTATATGTCGCCACCCGATACTGCTCAAAGACATCGGCGGCGACCTCTCCCTGCACGCAACTCACCCCGGTAATATCGGCTGGCAGACAATGCATATAGAGCGCTTTGCCATCCTTGGTGGTCTTCATCAACTCGCGGGTACATTCCCAGGAAATAAATTTTTTATTGTTTTCCAGACACTTTTTTTCCAATTCCTTGAGACCTGCCTCGTCACCGGCACGTAAGAGTTCGGTTCGCTGCTCCATCACCGCATAGGGAGCCCAACTCTTGGAATAGATAACGTCAGCATCGTCATAGGCTTCCTTCATGGAGGAGGCCACGGTAAAAGAGCCACCGCTTTCGATGGCATTTTTCTTTGCCACCTCAATAACCTCGTCCATAACATTATATCCTTCCGGATAGGCAAAACTGACATCCATGCCAAACCGAGTCATCAGACCGATAACTCCCTGGGGCACAGAAAGCGGCTTGCCGTAGGAAGGGGAATAGGCCCAGGTCATGGCGATTTTCTTGCCTTTCAACTTGTCAATACCGCCAAAATGATTGATCAGGTGCAGGGTATCGGACATGGACTGGGTGGGATGATCAATATCGCATTGCAGATTGACCAGTGTCGGCCTCTGGGGCAGCACTTTTTCGTCATAACCCTGCTGGACAGCCTGGGCGACCTCTTTCATATAAGTGTGTCCGGCACCAAGATACATATCATCACGAATACCGATGACATCGGCCATAAATGACACCATATTGGCAGTCTCCCGCACCGTTTCACCATGGGCCAGCTGCGATTTCCCTTCGTCTAAATCCTGAATAGCCAAGCCCAGCATATTGCAGGCGGAGGCAAAGGAAAAACGTGTCCGGGTGGAATTATCCCTAAAAAGGGACACGGCAAGGCCTGAGTCAAAGACCTTGGCTGAAATATTATTGTCACGCATCCCCCGCAGGATCTGTGCGACCTCAAAGACCGCGGCCAACTCGGCATCGCTTTTCTGCCAGGTGAGGAAAAAGTCGTTGTTGACCATTCCCTCTGTTTTCAGCCCGGCAAGTTTTTTTATATTTTCAACAAGTTCTGTTCTATTCAAGGTGTTCTCCATCTCTGTTGTTATACTCTCAAGCTAACTTCTGCCACAATTTTTCCGCCATCTCTCTGGCATGGCCGAAAATATCCTCTTCACTGGCCAGAACCAGTTTTCTTTCTTCGACAATCAGTTGGCCGGAGGAAATAACGGTCTCCACCTGGGACGACTCCAGCCCAAAGACAAAATGACCTAAGAAATTATTCTGATTCATCGGCGTTGGGGCCTGATAATCGAGGATCACCAGATTGTTATCGCCATCTCCCGCAAAATTATTTTCGGCCAGGTATCTGTGCACGTTCCTGAATCTTTCATAGATACCGGGATAACCAATCCCTTCAGTTCCCTGTCCGACAAAAAAGGCGGCTTTGGCACTACGCAGCATATCCGAATGCATGCCGTCGGTACCGAGCATCATGCGCTGGCCGTAATCGGCATAATTGGTGAGTCCAACGTTATTATTGAGATTACTTTCCACATTCTCAACCACCCAGGCTGTGGAGTTTTTTAACAGCGCTTTTTCCTGGGTATCAAGGTAGAGGCAATGGGCCAAAATTGTGCCCTGCAAGTCCAGTCCGCCCGCATCAGAAAACCTCTGCAGTATTCGCTTATTATATTTTTTCAAACAATCAGCCTGATCCGACAGATCTTCCGCCACATGGACATGCAGACCGGTATGGCAGTCTCCCGCCAACTGAATTGCCCGCTCCAGCAGTGTATCGCCCACCGTAAAAGAGGCGTGCAGGCCAACATGCCCCTGGTTGCCGGCTTTAAGGTAGTTGGCAGTTTCCTGCAGCCCTTTGTCGCGTATCTTTTCCCCATCCCGGTCTGACAATTCATAGCAGAGCAAGTGGGACAGCCCGATGGAGTCAAAGGCCTCTTTTACTGTGAAAAGACAATCTTCAACGGCATACGGCGAGGCATGGTGATCGATGACAAAAGTAATGCCGTTTTTAGCGCAATAGAGCCCTGCGGCGAGAGCACTGGCCTTAATCATCTCCCGATCAAGGTTCTTGTCCACATTCCACCAGATAAGCTTTAAGATATCGACAAAATTCTGTGGGCTTCGGGCAGGAGCGGGCATCCCCCTAGCCAAGGTCGAGTAGATATGGTGATGACCGCAACCAAAGGATTTAGTGACGAATTTCCCCTTGGCATCAATAGTTTTTGATGGTTTTGGAACGTCGGCCGAAAGCCCGCTGATAAGCTGTATCCCCCCCCTCGGTCCTTCTTCCACCAAAATATCGGTGGCGGCGAACTCAAGACTCTGCCAGTCGATAAATTTTGCATTTTTTATATGAATAGTCATTATCGAATCCTCCTTGCAATGGGGAGTTCATACCGCCTTTTCCCGTCAAATTGGTAGAGAGCATTGATGGCCGCAGGCGCCGTAGGCACCAGACCAATTTCCCCCACACCTTTTGCGCCAAAGGGTCCCTGTGGATCCTTGACCTCGATGGCTTTAACCACAATTTCCGGCATTGCCGAGATCTTCGGCAGCCCGAGTTTAGACATTTTAGCAGACTTGAGATAGCCGTTTGCAAGCTCCAGCTTTTCGGTGAAGGCATAGCCAAGGCCCATGACCACCGCGCCTTCGATCTGACCTTCAAACATCTTCGGATTCACCACCCGGCCCGCATCATGGGCGGCGACAACCTTAGCGACATTACCCTGATCATCAAGGACAACCAGCTGGGCGGCGTAACCATAGGCAAAATGGGTCTGGGGATTTTCCACATCTTTGCCGGGCCTGGTGGTCCAGTCACACAGCCACCGGCCTTTATATGTTCTGCCAACCAGCTCGGCCAGTGTCTTGGTTGCCAGATCCCGCTTCAGCTTTTCCGCCGCGATGATCAGAGAATTGCCCAGCAGAAAAGTACCCCGGCTGGCAGTGGTGGTCCCACCGACAATCTCCGAATCGGTACTGGAGATGACTTCAATTTTAATGTCGGTGAGCCCCGTGACATCGCAGATAATCTGTTGGCCGATGGTATCCACCCCCTGGCCCATCTCCGTCCAGCCATGATGGAGAAGAATATGATCTTCAGAAACCACCTCAAGCAATGCCTCACTCTCATCGATCAATCCGTTGCCAAAGCCGATATTCTTCATTGCCAGGGCAATACCGCCGTATTTCGCCTTTTGGTAATCGTCTTTTATGGCCAGCAGCGTCTCCTGCAAGCCGACCCCATCGCCCAGCACCTGACCGGTGGCGGTCATGGAACCCTTTTTCAGGGCATTATCAAAGCGGAACTGCCAGCGGTCACGGCCCGCCTTTTCACAAAGCTCATCCATCATGCACTCCATGGCAAAGGTCACCTGATTGACCCCAAAGCCACGCATGGCACCCGCCGGCAAATTATTGGTGTAAACCGCCTTGGAGACAACCTCAACCACCGGCACATGATAGCCACCGGAGGCATGACCCGCGGCGCGATTGAGCACCTCGCCGCCCAAAGAGGCATAGGCACCGGTATCGCCGACAATATGCGCCGAAAGCCCGGTCAACATGCCGTTTGCATCGCAGCCAAGTTTGTAATCCATGCTGAGAGGATGGCGCTTGACATGCATCCGGATCGACTCATCTCTTGAAAGGCTCACCTTGACAATCTTGCCCAGCAGGAAGCAGAAAAGTGCCGCATGGCCCTGAACCGTCAGATCTTCCTTGCCGCCAAAGGCCCCACCGCATGGAACAAGGGTGGCAATGACCTTTTCTTTAGGCAGCCCGAGAATGCTGGCGATGGTGTGCCGGTCTTCATAGATCCCCTGGCTTTGGGTATAAATCTGCAGAGCACCACCGGCAAGAGGCCTGGCGATGGAAGTTTCCGGTTCCAGAAAACCATGTTCCGTCAGTTGGGTCTGGTACCTGCCGCTCACCACATGGGTGGATGCGGCAAAGGCTGCTTCGATATCACCACCCCGGGAGAACTCTGTGGTTGCCAGCAGATTACCATTTTTATGAACTTTAATGAGATCCTTTAAGGCTTCTTCCGGGTCGGTGACAGGTTCCAGAACCTCGTAGCTTATTTCGATCAGTTCGCAGGCCTTTCTCGCAGTCAATTGGTCTTTGGCCACGACTCCGGCAAGTACATCACCGATGTATCGGGTGATCTCGCCTTCAGCGATCATCAGCGGCCAATCCTGGTAGATAATGCCGGTCATTCTATCGCCGGGAATATCCTTTGCGGTGAAAATTCTGATAACACCCTCAAGGTTCCGGGCTTTTTCAAGGTTGATGGCCAGGATTCTGGCTCTGGGATGATCACTGAATTTAAGGACGCCGTGCACCATGCCATCAAAGCGCATATCATCAATAAACGGCCGCTGGCCAAGTGCCATCTCATATGCATTTCGCTTTGGCCGATTTTTGCCCACCCCAGCCGCGCCAATTTCAGCACGACTATCTGGATGAATTTCAGGACTCCCCTCTCGCAGGCTTTCAGCTGCCAGGATGACCGCCTCGATAATTTTGGCATAACCGGTGCAGCGACAGAGATTAGCACCGAGAGCTTTGATAATATCTTCCCTGCCGGGATTTTTCACATTTTCAAGGAGAATCTTGGTGCGGGTAAGAAAGCCAGGGGTGCAGAAACCGCATTGAACCGCCCCTTTTTTGACAAAGGCCTGAGCGAGAATATCTTTTATTTTTGGATCGAAGCCCTCAATGGTGACCACCGATTTGCCCACGAGCTTTTTCATGGGAGTGCGACAGGAAAGAGCAGGCCGACCATCGATCTCCACCAGACAGGCACCGCAGGCTCCCTGACCGGAACAGCCGTTTTTCGCCGAGACAATATTCTGATCTTCTCTCAGCCAGGTGAGCAGCGACAGGTTTTCATCACCGCTAAAACGTATCGGGGCCCCGTTTAAAGTGAGTTCAATCATGGTCTGTCACCCATAAAAATTCTACCTTTTCTCGCTAGTTGCTGTTCGTTATAGAAGTCCCACTCTGTCCAATGATCGCCTTCTTCAAATTATCCGGCCTGGTAACGATTGCTTTCTTACCGCCATTTGCTAAAAACCACAGAATTGCCTCTATCTTGGGCAGCATGGAGCCTGCGGCAAAATGGCCTTCCTTGATGTATTTTTTTGCTTCCCGGGCAGTGACATGGGCCAGTGGTTGTTCGTTTTTTTTACCATAATTGAGACAGATCCGGTCCACGCCCGTTGAAATAATCAACAGATCCGCTTGCAGGTTTTTCGCCAGCATGGCCGAGGTGAAATCCTTATCAATCACGGCGCTGACACCTTCAAGGCTGCCATCCGTCTTTTCCACCACTGGAATTCCGCCACCACCGGCGGCGATAACACAAATATTCAGGCTCAGCAGTTTTTTTATTATCTCCAGCTCGACAATCTCAACCGGTGCAGGCGAGGCAACCACACGCCTGTAGCCCCGCCCCGCATCGGCAATCAACTGCCAGTCCGGATGATCTTTACTGAGACTCTCGACCTTCTCTTTTTCGTAGAACTGGCCAATCGGTTTTGTGGGCTTTAGAAAAGCGGGATCATCTTTTGCCACTTTCACCTGGGTTACAAGGGTCACGACCTCCTGCTCTATCCCCTTTTTTCTCAGCTCGTTGCCAAGGGCCTGCTGAATCTGATAGCCAATGGCGCCCTGGGTGTTGGCGACACAGCTTTGCAGTGGCACGTGATGTAAGCCTTCGTGCTCATAGGCAATTTCCGACCGCCGCATTATAAAGCCGACCTGAGGACCGTTGCCGTGGGTAATAATAACCTGATAGCCCGCTTTGATAACCTCAACAATATGCACCACTGTCTTGGTTATCTCACGGTACTGATCTTCAACCTTCAGGTGGTGTTGATCCCGGATGAGGGAATTTCCACCAATGGCGACCACGGCGATTTTGTTCATTTCCCAGGGTCTGAACTTTTAAGTGTTGCCAGATATATCGATGGAATCGCGGCATACATCGCTGCCGCCTCGACCAATTCCGACTTCCAGGTCGTTTCATTGGGCGCATGGGCCTGATCTTCATGGCCAGGACCAAACCCGATACAGGGAATACCGTATCTCCCCATGATCGACACCCCATTGGTGGAAAAGGTCCATTTATCCACCACCGGCTCCCTGTTAAATAAATTACGGTAAGCCACAACCAGGCTCTGACAGGCAACGTGATCTTCCTCCAGCACCCAGGCCGGGAAATAGGCCTCGGTAGGATAGACAAGGCCGGTGTATGCCGGTCGATCATAATGGTACATGGAAACAACGGCCTTCGCGTCTTTCACCGAAGGCAGATCCCGGATCTCATCAAGGGCCCCCTCCCAGGATTCTCCCCAGGTCAAACGCCGGTCAATGGAGATACTGCAACCATCGGCCACCGCGCATCGTGATGGCGAGGTAGAGAAAACCTCGGAAACCGTCAGCGTCCCTTTACCTAAAAACTCGTCTGTCTTCAGTTTACCTTGAAGTTTTTGCAAATCACCGAGGATGGGGCCCATTTTGAAGATCGCATTATCACCGCGCTCGGGGGCCGAGCCGTGGCAACTCATGCCACTGGTTTCGACCTTAATCTCCATCCGGCCACGCTGGCCCCGATGGATTCGGCATGATGTCGGCTCGGTTGAAACCACGAAATCGGGCCGGATCTTGCTTTCCTCGATGATATACTGCCAGCAGAGTCCATCACAGTCTTCTTCCTGAACGGTGCCGGTAATAAGCAGGGTATAATCGTCTTCCAGGCCAAGATCTTTGATGATTTTACCGGCATAGACCATGGCGGCCATGCCACCTTCCTGATCAGTGGCACCCCTGCCGATGATGATCTCATCATCTTCAAAGCCCTCATACGGATCGTAGTTCCAGTTGGCCATATTACCAACCCCCACCGTATCAATATGGGCATCCATGGCGATCAGTCTAGTCCCTTCGCCTATATAGCCGAGCACATTACCCATGGGGTCAATTTCCACCTTATCAAAGCCGACCCGCTCCATTTCTTCCTTGATCCTCTGCACCACCGCCTTCTCGTTGCAGGACTCACTGGGAATGGCGATCATATCCCGTAAAAATTTAAATATGTCGGCTTTATAATATTCCGCCCTTGCTACTATCTTGCTAAAATCCACAGTCATTGTGCTTATCCTTACAGGCTCGCCAGGAGTCCGGTTTTTTTGTTAAATTCTTCAATCAATCCGTCAATCTCATCGGTTTTATCGACAATAGAACTCCAGTACGTATCGTTGTACCATTGCTCCTGGATCTCCTCGTGGCTTTTGCCCTGTTGCTCGACCCAGGTATAATATTTCAGGTTGTGGATTCTTTTTTTGCCGTAATAGGTCAACTCTTCCATGCTGTCCATGGTGAGCCCCAGCAGGTCTCTCTGGTAGACAACTTCCGCATCGATTGCGGTAAAATTACCATATTCGGCGGTCAATTCCCCAAGTCTGCTTTTATAGAGGTCCATGGAATCGGTGAGCACCGTGACAACAATATCTTTTTCCGTCAATTCATTGTACTTGGCAAACTTGATAGCTGAGGCAATGTTTGAAGCGCCGGAGATGCCAACCAGATCGAGTTTTGCGACAATATCTGCGTCCACCCCCTTGCTCTTTAACAGCTCGCGTCCTGCCGCTTCATTAAAGAGACGAATGAGATTGATCGGCACATTATCATCCATGGCAATAACAAAATCGGTGTTTTTAGCGTTATGAATCCAGGGAATATGCTTGTCGCCGATCCCTTCGATCCGGTGAGCGCCAAAGCCATTATTTAACAAAGTCGGACATTGCAGGGCTTCACAGGCGACAATCTTACATTCGGGGTACTGTTTCTTGAGATAATCGCCCGAGGCAATGGTGCCACCGGAACCGGTGGCGGAGATAAGGCCTCTTACTTTATCACCAGCCCCTCTGATCTTTTCGATGACACTCTGCATGGCTGGTCCGGTAATTTCGTGATGCCAGAGATAATTGCCCATTTCGTCAAACTGATTAAAAATCACCAGATCCTGGCCGGATTTTCGCAGCTCCCAGCATTTGTCAAAAATCTCTTTGACATTGCTCTCGGACCCCGGTGTCTTGATGATTTCCCCGGCAACATTTTGCAGCCATTCAAAGCGCTCCCGGCTCATCTCTTCGGGCAGGATGGCGATTGATTCGCAACCTAGCAGCGCCGAGTCATAGGCACCTCCCCGACAATAGTTGCCGGTCGATGGCCAGACCGCTTTCTGGGTTGATGGATCAAACTGGCCGGTGACGAGGCGCGGCACAAGGCAACCAAAGGCAGCGCCCACCTTATGGGCACCGGTGGGAAAATATTTACCGACGACAGCGACAATCCGGGCTTTGACCCCGGTGAGACTCTCCGGTAATTCCAGATAATTGACATCACCATAGCCGCCCCCCATTTCTTTGGGTTCATTATGCCAGGAGATGCGGAACAGATTGAGGGGATCGAGATCCCACATACCAACGGTTTTCAGTTTAGCGACAATTTTTTCAGGAATAAGCGAGGGGTCCCGTTGTTGTTTTAGGGTCGGTATAATTATCTTCCTTTCCCGGGCAAGCTCGACACTCCTCTTGAGCGGTTCGGGAAAGATGGTCAAATCTATCATGTAAAATCTCCTAAATTGAGTAGGCCTAGGAGCTTGTCTGAGAATAGGCATTTTGTTCAAAATTGAGGCATTTTCATAAAAATAAGCGGAGCTATATAATTAATATTGCGAGCATTATTTTTATGAAAATAACGAAAAGTTTGGGTAAAAGGGCATTCTCGGACAGGCTCCTAAAGCTTGAGGTCTGAGACGATTTTTTTAAAATCCTCAATAGTTGGTTCCACCTTGAAATATTGCAGGCCAACACGGTCCACAGCATCCATGGCAGAAGGTATATCTTTCAGGCCGCTGCCAGTGTTGATCATCACCACTGTATCTGTCGATTTAATCAGGCCCTGACGGGCGGCTTTTTGTATCCCTGCCCATGTCGCGGCTCCCGCAGGTTCGGCAAAAACACCTGTTTTTCCGGCAAGATCCGGGATGGCCCGGATGATTTGCTCATCGCTGACGGTAAGGTATGCGCCGTTGGTCTTAGTCACTGCATGCAGGGCCTTGATCCGATCTCTCGGCAGCCCGGCACTGATACTGTCTGCTATCGTCTCGGCGACAATCGGCGGCTTTGAAACAATATCTTCGCCGCCTTTCCAGGCCTGAGCCATATAACTGCTTCCCTCCGCCTGGATGCCATACAATCTGGGCATTCTGTCAATCCAGCCCAAAGCGAAAAGATCTTTGAGTCCTTTATGGATGCCACCGATGATACAGCCGTCACCGACACTGACAAAGATTGCGTCGGGGGCCTGCCAACAAAGTTGTTCGCATATTTCAAAGGCACAGGTTTTCTTGCCCTCGGTCATATAAGGATTGTAACCGGTATTTCTGTTATACCAGCCATATTCGTTTGCAGCCTGAAGGCAGAGTTCAAAGGCATCATCGTAGCTGCCATCAACCAGGATGACATTTGATCCGAACATTAAAAGCTGGGCAAGTTTTGCCTGGGGTGCGCTGGCTGGTACAAAGATTACATTTTTCTGCCCCACCGACGCACAAATTCCGCTCAGAGCTGCGGCAGCGTTGCCGGTACTTGCGGTTGTGATCACTTCAGCCTTCTGTTCCTGAGCCTTTACCACGGCAATAGTGCTTGCCCTGTCTTTAAAAGATGCCGTGGGCAGCCGACCATCATCTTTAATGAGCAGTCGATGAACACCGAGTTCATCTTTAAGTATATCAAAATCCAGGAGAGGACTGTTGCCCACCATCATGGTAGGGACCGGGGAATCATGTTCAACCGGCAAAAGAGGTCTATAGCGGAAAATAGATGAGTCTTTATCGGCAGCCAGACCGGCTTTAGAAAAAGCACTTTTTACTGCGTCATAATCGTATTGAATATCGAGGATGCCCTCGTTGCCGTGGTCGGGGCAGATATAATCAAACTGCCCCTTGCTATATGTTTTAGCACAGATCATGCATGTTGCCTGACTGACGTAATTCATAAAGCCTCCCGGCGGATAGAAGCGGATCGGACGATTTAAAAGGAACTTAGCAAAACACACTAACCACTTTGCTGTCATTATAAAGAATCTATGATGGCCGTCAATATTATTGTTATTTACTCGTTCAAATATTTTAGTAATAGTTCAAATTAATTTGACGCAATAAGTATCACCTATTCTCCATATCCTGTAAAATCTTGCTCCATTAGCAGTTACAATCTATCGAATTACTGACAGAAAACCATTTCACCAGAACTCAATCTTTGCGATAGAAATTGTTTGAAATCACAACACCATATTGGTACTGTCTGGGAGCAGTTAAAATTGCAATTGTTTTCAATTTCTCGATTTTGAGGGCTTTCATTACTTGTTGAGTCGAAAAGTGAGAAGCAAAGTAATAATTGAAAAATGACAAATATTCCTCAAACAATAGCCGATCAATTAATAGAATTTCAGCAACGGAGATATAAACATGCCAGAACCGACGATTGAGCAAGAATCCATAATATCACGAAGGTCCATTATTGAAGGAGTTGTTGGGCTGGGAATGCTCATTCTCGCCTTCATCGCCATCGCCTCTTCTGACGTTTCCGGGGACCGCACGCATAGGTTCTGGACGGCCCTGGTGATTTTTTATGCGTTGGTCGCATATACAGTTGACCGGTTGTATTCGGGGATCAGTTTCAAAGATGCCCGAAGGGCTTTTACAATCGTTCTCCACTGGTTTGGAATATTCGCCGCTATGCTACTTATCTACTTCTTTGCCAAAGCGGGACGCGTCGCCAACGCGGACATTGGATTAACGTATGGGCTGATCCTTGCTCTTGGCACATTTCTCTCAGGTGTCCACAGCAACTGGCGTCTCATGGTCGTCGGCGGGGCACTCGGCCTGGGCACTGCGGGGGTCGCTTTTATAGAGGCGTATCTCTGGGTTCTGTTTGGTATTGCGGCTCTGAGCTTACTGGTATTTGTAATCGGCTCCAAATTTGCCAAAAGTATCAAGCTGCCCACAGATGACTGATAACTCCAGCCAAACCCCTCTCTGGGCCTTCTTTCTTAAGACGCATCACCCTGGCTCTTCACCACAATAACAACTCTCCAGAACCACATATTGCCTGTGGCTCTGGAGAGTGAATGCCTTGAGTTTCTGGATGGTTTTCAACCGCACAACGTTTTGAACCACTTCGGATAAATCTTGTCAGACAAACCATCATATTTGATTTGAGTTATGAAATTGCCTGAGCAGTTCAGGCAATTAATGGTGAGAACCGGACTATTGCCAATAAATTTCTTGGACACGATAGTGGTTTGCATGATTTAATAGAAGTCATAGGCTTCTCAACTAAGCTCGGCAAACAGGAAATAAGCCGGGATAAGTACCTTCACAAAATTCATTCATTAAAAACAAGAAATGAATTTCTAAAGTACTAAAAAATTTGGAAATTATATCGAAAGAATGATTCTCAATAATCTGGTTAGATGAGTCCGCATATGGAAATCAATACGTCTTGCCTCAGCTTTCTCATTATCTCCCCTTAGTTATTCGTAGCGGACAGGATAAATATGCTTACGAGAGTTTTCATTAGTTTACTGGTTTATTTTTTCTTTTGTTGTGGATATCTGGTTGCAGGGGAAAAACAGTCAGTAACGATTGTTTACGATAAGGGGATCGCGCCGATTAAATTCACTGCCGATGGCGGCAAACCATCCGGTTTTTTAATTGACTATTGGCAACAGTTGGCAGAAAAAGCCGACCTTGATCTACATTTTGTTGAGGCCGACAGCGTTGACGAATCTCTGAAAATGCTAAAAAACGGGCAAGCTGATCTGCATGCCGGCATCTTTAATACCGACGAGGGAAGTCAGTTTCTCGCCTACTCAAAACCTCTTCTCGATATAAAATATTACATATACTCCAGCCCCAATATACCCCCTTTTACCTCTCTTGCTGAAACCACGGGCTATCTGCTTGGCATTGTTCAGGGAGGCTATACCGAAAATCACATCAAGCAGGTCATTCCGCAAGCACACCTCATCATTTACAAGGATTTCCCCTCTCTGTTCAAGGCGGCGCTGGCCGGTGAAATCAAGGCTTTCGTCTCCCCAGACATCCCTCTGAATTACTATTTCTCTGCCAATAATCTCGAAAATCCTTTCAAACATCACAAGGACCCTCTCTATGCGCAGAGCTATTACGGAGCAACGGTAAAAGCCAACCAATCATTGATCGAGACAATAGCTGCAAAACAAGAGTTACTCTCTGCACAAGACATCCAAGGCTTGAAAGATCGCTGGATCATAAAACAGGTCGATACCTTGAGTAGTCCACATATCAAAGCCCTGAGTCGAAAAGAAATAGCCTGGGTCAAAGAACACCCGGTTATCAGGGTCTCAAATGAGATGGACTGGCCACCGTTTGACTTTAATCAGGACAACCAACCGATGGGATTTTCCATCGATTTGCTGAACATGGTCGCTGCCCGCACTGGGCTGAAACTTGATTATAAATCCGGCCATTCCTGGAATGAACTCCAGGAGATGCTGCGAAACAAAGAACTGGATGTCCTCCACAGCCTGTCATACTCGGCGGCAAGGGCCGAATTCATGCTCTTTACCAAACCCTTCCTTTTCAACCAAACAATCATTATCACTGGTTCAAACAACAATGATATCCATGATATCAACGACCTGGCGCATAAAACCATTGCCGTTATCAAAGGGTACTATCAGGAAGAGGTTTTAACCAGGATTCTTGGTGATGCCAAATTTGTCTATGTCGATTCGCCGTTGCAGGCGTTGCGAAGTGTTTCCTCCGGTCGTGCCGATGCCACCATTCGTTTTAACGGCGTAGCCAGCTATTTGATGAATCGCTATCTCTTGACAAACTTAAAGTTTGTCAACGAATTCAGAGTGGAAGGAGATAACCAGCTTGAATTGTCATGCGGCGTTCGAAACGATTGGCCGATCTTAAGAAATATCCTGCAAAAGGGGCTCGATTCAGTCAGCGCGGATGAGATGAATACCCTGCGGCGAAAATGGACCGCTTTTGGCACAGCGCCCCCAACTGAAAGAATCACACTCACCGATGCCGAACAGGAGTGGCTTAGAAATCACCCGGAAATTACCCTTGGCTCCGATTTCAAATGGCCGCCTTTCGATTTTGCCGGTCAGAATGGTCAACACACCGGGCTATCGGCTGACTATATCAATTTGATCAAACAGCGGACCGGCCTGAAAATCAATATTCGCACCGGCGTCTGGGAAGATATCCTCAAACAGATGCAAAACGGCAAACTGGACGGACTGGCTTGCGCTGTAAAGACCAAAGAGCGCACGGCGTATCTCGATTTTACCAAGCCGTATCTCAAGGTGCCCACCGTCATTATTGTCAGAGATGACAACCAATCTATCTCAGACCTCAGCGACCTTAACGGAAAAACTGTTTCTATCAACAAGAGTTCCTACCTGCACGACTGGATGGTCGCCCGCTATCCACAAATCAAGTTAAACCTGTCGACCTCAAACGAGGCATCCATTGAAGCGGTCTCATATGGTGAAGCCGATGCCTATATCGGCAACCTGGCGGTGGCCAATTACCTTATCCGCAAGCGGCTGCTCACCAACCTGACGGTCGTCAAACGGCTGGATGACATGATGACGGAAACAGCCGTCGCCATCGACAAGCGGCAACCGCTGTTGCTCAGCATCATCCAGAAAGCCCTGAACAGTATAACCGAACTGGAACGCCAGGAGATTCTTGACAAGTGGTATGCAGCGTCGACGGAAGAGAAAGTCATTCTCACCAAAAAGGAACAGCTGTGGCTGGACAGGCATCCGCATATCCTCGTCTCCGGTGCACCCGACTGTGCACCATTGTCGTATCTCGACAAAAGCGGCAGATATGTCGGCATCGTTGCGGAATATCTGAAAATAATTTCAGAAAAGAGCGATCTCAAGTTTGAAACCATTCCATCTGAGAATTGGAGCAATGCCCTGCAGATGATTCAACAGGGGCGAGTGGATATCATCAATGCCATTACCAGGGTTAGCGGACAAGCCAATAACCTCAATGTTACCGACGGCTATATACAGACCGAAGCGGTTCTGGTAACCCGGAACGATATTCAGTTTTTAAAACGGTTGGAAGACATTGATGACGAACGGCTTGGAACTATTCAGAATTTCGTCACGGCTGAGTATCTTCAACGGGATTACCCATCCCTGCCCCTGCAACTCTACGACAATGCCGCGGTCGGGCTGCAGGCCTTATCTCATGGCGATATTGATATTTTTATCATCGATATCCCGACATTCGAATACTATTGCCAAAAGCTGTCCCTGGCGAACCTGAAAATTTCAGGCGTAACCCCCTATGTTTTCCAAATTGCTTTTGGTGTAACAAAGGAAAATCCCGAACTCCTGTCCATCCTGAACAAAACCCTCGGCCTGATCTCCCAGAAGGAAAAAAACCACATCTACAATAGTTGGATTACCCAGCAGAAGCCTTTGATTGACTACTCGTTGGTCTGGAAGATTGCCCTGGGCGCAGGCGTCTTTCTGATCCTCTTATTTTCATGGAACCGACGGCTGACGCATGAAGTCACCCTGAGAAAGCAGGCGGAAGATGCAGCCTTGCAGGCATCCCGGGCAAAGAGCGATTTTCTGGCCAACATGAGCCATGAAATCCGCACCCCGATGAACTCGGTGCTGGGCTTCGCTGAACTCCTGGACAATATGATTAATGACCCGGAGCAGAAAAGTTATCTTAAATCGATCCGCACCAGCGGCCGGGCGCTGATGGAAATCATCAATGATATCCTTGATCTGTCCAAAATAGAAGCCAGAAAAATGGCCATTAAACCTGAACCGCTGTCGATCAAAGGTTTATTCGTTGAAATGGACAATCTTTTCAAGGCACGCATCGCCCAGAAAAATCTCCAATTCAGCTTCCAGCTTGCTGAAGACTTCCCGCCCTATGTCAACATGGATCCTGTCCGACTACGGCAGGTGCTGATTAATCTGATCGGCAACGCCCTTAAATTTACCGAAAAGGGCAGCATCCGGCTCCTTTGCCATGATGTGCAGATCGACGAGGAAACGAATTCAATCGATTTCACTCTCACCGTAGCCGACACCGGCATGGGCGTACCACTGGATCAGCAGCAGGGTATTTTTAACAAATTTGAACAACAGGAGGGGCTCGACAACGCCCGCTACGGCGGTACCGGCTTGGGCTTGTCTATTTGCCGTAGTTTTACCGAATTAATGGGAGGATCAATTTCGGTAAAGAGTTCTCCAGGGCAAGGGTCTGATTTCAGCGTGGCATTCACCAATATTCCCATTGCTGAGGAAAATATTGTGCAGGAAGCTTCCGGTTCAATGAGTGTTTCACAATTCAAACCGGCAAATGTTCTGATTGCCGACGACGTAAAAGACAATCGGAGGCTGGTTACCGGCCACTTCAAAGGGAGTTCCGTACAATTCTATGAAGCGGGAAACGGCAGGGAAGCCCTCGAATTACTATTACAAGTCCCTATGGATATGGTATTTATGGATCTTCGTATGCCGGTACTGAACGGCTATGAAACAATCACCGCCATGAAACAGAATGAAGCCTCACAGCATATTCCCGTTGTTGCCTTCACCGCTTCGGTCATGGGAGAAGATCTGGAAAAGGTCAATCAGTATGGATTCGACGCCTATCTGCGCAAGCCTGTCAGCCGTCAGGAACTGCTTCGGGTGGCGGCTCAATTTCTGCCTTTTGCCGATTCACAACCTGAGCACCAGGAAACAGCAATAGAACCGGCTGATTTTGAACTACCGCAATTGCAGGATTTTCTTACAATTATTGAGACTGACCTGCTGCCCTTCTGGCAGACGGTAAAAGATAAGGGTGACTTTGATCTGATCAGTCAATTCGCTTTAAAATTACATCAGCAGGCCGTTACCTATTCCATCGTTCCGATTGTTGACTTTACTAAACGACTTCAGGAGTATGTAGCGAGTTACGACATCATTGAAGTCGATGGCATGATGAAGCAATTTCCTGCACTGGTTTCTGCCATGAAACAGCAAGTATTAAATCTTGGGGAAGAAAAATGAACGACAAGTTTGAAATCCTGGTGGTTGATGATGACCTGAAAAATATTCAGGTCGGGATAAATTTTTTGAAACAGAATCAAAAGTATCATCTGGTTTTTGCCACCAGCGGCCAACAGGCCCTTGATAGGATAAAAGAGAAGGACTTTGATCTGGTGCTGCTGGATATCATCATGCCGGTAATGGACGGTTACGAAGTCTGCAGGCAACTCAAAGCCAACCCCAAAACCAAAAACATTCCTGTTATATTTCTCACGGCCAAGCATGAAGCTGACAGTTTAATGAAAGGCTTCGAATTGGGCGGTGCCGACTATATAACCAAGCCGTTCAATGCCCTCGAACTCAATGCCAGGGTCAAAACCCATCTGGAACTACATGATCATTACAAAAAGGAGATTGCTAAACTGCAGGAAATCTTCACCCTCTCCCAGAAAGCGGAAACCATCAGATTCCTCGCCGACGGCATCACCCACGACTGCAATAATTTCATGAGCTATATTTCGCCTGCGGTACAAATGCTGCAAGCCCAGCTCACCAACGCCGGTATCCAAACCGCTCCTTATCAGGACCTGCTGGATGGTATTACTAAGGCATCGGCCAAAGTCACCGATCTTTTGGCAACGTTTTCGCGCGTTATCCTCAGTGCGGACCCTGTCCAGGAAGTTGTGGATATGAATGAGGTGGTTTACGACTTAAAAAAAGTCTGCAAGGGGGCTTTGAATCAACAAATTCTCTTTGACACGGAGTTTTTCAGTCAACCGGCACTGGTTATTGCAAATAAGCTGCATGTCGAACAGGTCCTGCTGAACATGCTGATCAATGCGCAACACGCCATACTTGCCCGTATAAAAAACACCGGGGGAAAAGGGCGGATCTGTCTCACCATCAAAAAGGCGATGGGAAGTCTGACTGATGACGTAAACAACAAACAAGCCTATCTCTGTATTACCGTTGAAGACGATGGTATCGGCATGCCATCTGAAATTACCAATAAGATCTTCGAAAAATACTTCACCACCCGCAAAGAACATGGGGGAACCGGACTCGGCCTTGCCGTTTCAGAGAGTATCGTTCATTCCCATGCGGGCTGCATCAAGGTTCACTCCGAACCGGGGCGCGGGACAACATTTGAAATCTATCTTCCTTTTTTCGCTGATACTGTTGCTTAGGTCAACTCTCCTCCCGCTTAAAAGGTACCAAACCAAAAAGATGAATTTTCCCAGCAATTCCAGGAAAAATAACTAGAATTTACAATAATAGTTTAATCCTGTATTTTGTTATGATAAACAAGTTTCTTGTAAATCACCAGGGGCGAAGAAAACATTATGCAGACAAACAGGCAATCTGACATTCTTAAAATTGTTTTCATCTATACTATTTTAGGCAGCCTCTGGATTTTTTGCTCTGATTCGATTTCAAACTGGTTTGTCCATGACCCCGATCTCCTGGCTCGAGTAGCCGTTGCCAAGGGGATTATATTTATCATCATCACCTCTATTTTGCTGTACTTCCTCATTAATCGCCTCTACACCAAAGTCCAGAAATCGACAAATGCTCTACAGGAGAGTGAGGCTAAGCTCAAAACCGCTCTGGCCAGTATGACAGATGCGGTTTTCATCTCCGATGCAGCCGGCAATCTTGTTGAAATGAACCACGCCTGGGCCGCTTTTTCCAGATTGAGAAACAAAGAGGAATGCCTGAAGACAATTACCGACTATCCGGACCTTTTTGAAGTGTCTCAGGGCAACGGAACCACCTTACCCATCGAGCAGTGGGCATTACCGAGGGCCCTCCGGGGGGAAACAGTGAGCAACGCTGAATACACCATTCGCAGAAAAGATACAGGGGAAGTCTGGATTGGGGCCTACAATTTCAACCCCATCCGTAATAACAGGGAAGAGATTATTGGCGCGGTGATGGTCGCCCGGGACATTACTGAATTAAAGCAAAAAGAACAGGAACAAAGCCAACTTAAGAAACAGCTGCAGCAAGCGCAAAAAATGGAAGCCATTGCCCTCTGTGTCAATGTAAGTGAGACACCTACCCCTTGAAAAATTAGTGTAGGGCGGGTAGGAAATTCTCCATGCAATTTAAAACAAAATCCATACACAGCGCAAAACATTCACATCCAGCATCAATGACCGACAAAGAGCCAAAACGACCTGATCCAGAAGTGCTGGAAACGAAACCCCGGCGGCGTTTTACGGCAAAATACAAGCTCAGCGTTCTGGCAGAAGTTGATGCTTGTAGCAAGTCCGGCGAAATTGGTGCGCTTCTGCGAAGGGAAGGTCTGTATTATTCAAACATCCGCACCTGGCAACGGCAATTACAGGAAGGCGCACTCAAAGGACTTTCTCCCAAAAAGAGAGGGAGAAAAAAACATGAGGTTAATCCCTTGGCAAAACGTGTTGCCGAATTGGAGCGGGACAATACCAAATTGGCCAAAAAGCTCAAACAAGCTGAAACTATAATCGAAGTTCAAAAAAAAATATCAGAAATCCTGGGGATCTCACAGCCCAACAGCAACGAGGAGAACTCATGACCACTGTTGCTGAACTCAGTCGTCAGACCAACACCAAGGCTGCCTGCGCTGCTTTTAACATCCCCAGAGCCACCTATTATCGCCAGACTGCAAACCTGACAGTGGCCAAGCCCAAGGTCCGTCTGGCGTCACCACCATTGGCGCTCACCAGTGCGGAGGAGCAAAAAGTTCTAGATGTTCTGCACGAACCGAGATTCCGTGATCTTGCGCCTTCTCAGGTGTATGCCACCTTGTTGGACGAAGGAATATATCACTGCTCCATCCGCACCATGTATCGAATCCTGACAAAACATGACGAGGTTCGTGAACGGCGGCGGCAGGTAACTCGATCCCATTATGAAAAACCAGAACTTCTAGCCACCGGCCCCAATCAGGTATGGTCTTGGGATATTACCAAGTTGAAAGGACCGGCCAAATGGACGTATTTCCACCTCTATGTCATTCTGGACATCTTCAGCCGGTATGTGGTCGGCTGGATGGTCGCGCACCGTGAACAGGCTGTTCTGGCTAAGCGTCTCATCAAGGACTCCTGTGAAAAACAGCAAATCAAACCGGACCAGCTGACGCTCCATGCCGATCGGGGCAGCAGTATGAAATCAAAAAACGTTGCCTTTCTCTTGGCCGATCTGGGCGTAACGAAGACCCATAATCGCCCCTATGTGAGTAATGACAATCCCTTTTCGGAAGCGCAGTTCAAGACGCTGAAATATTGCCCGGAATTTCCTGGAACATTCGGCTCAATACAGGATGCCCGTCACTTTTGCCATGATTTTTTCACCTGGTATAATGGTGAACATATGCATTCAGGCATTGGTTTACTGACTCCCGAGCAGGTCCATTACTGTCTGGACAAAGAGGTCATACAAAAACGTGCCGAGGTTCTTAAAGTTGCTTTCAGAAAACACCCAAACCGTTTTAAGGGCAAGGTCCCACAACCGTTGCCAGCACCACAGGAGGTCTGGATTAATCCGCCGAAAGAGTTGTCTCTTGCTGAGAAAACAAAATAACATTTTGTTTTCTTAAAGATAATAACAGGTTCAGCATATTGGATGGGTTTGTCAAGATTAACGGAGCGTAGCGGAGTTACCCGCAGGGCACGATCTTGATAAAGCTATCCAATAGGCTATTCCCGGTAACTGTGATCGAGTGAGTCTAATTTACGCACAAAGGTGTCTCATTTTCATTGACATGTTCCGTTGGCACTCTCGCTGGTGGAATTGCCCATGACTTTAATAATATTCTTTCCGTCATCCTTGGCTACTCCGAGATGGTGAAGGCCGACGTACCCAAAAAATCCAGACTGGCCAGTGATCTGGATAAAGTACTTGAGGCTGGCAACCGTGCTAAAGAACTTGTTAAACAAATCCTCAATTTTAGTCGCCAAGCTCAAATCGACCGCATACCTGTAAAAATAGACTCTCTGGTTAAAGAAGGATTAAAGCTGCTCAGGTCTTCAATTCCGACCACGATAAGCATTCGTTCCAACATCGATCCAGAGAGTGGTACAATTCTCGCTGATCCAACACAAATCCATCAAATTTTAATGAATTTATGTACCAACGCCTTTCACGCAATGGAAGCCACTGGCGGAACACTTTCTGTCTCATTGAAGACTACTTATATCGACGCAGAGAAAACAAATTTGTCCTTGCAGGTCAACTCCGGAAAATATGTGGAATTGACTGTGGCCGACACCGGTGTCGGCATAGCTCCTGATGTTATTGACAAGATTTTCGACCCTTATTTCACCACGAAGGAAATTGGCAAAGGTACGGGACTGGGCTTGTCAATTATCCACGGCATCGTCAAAGATTTTGGTGGAACCATAACAGTGGAAAGCCATCTAGGCAGAGGTTCAACTTTCCATGTTTTCTTCCCTGTGGTTAAAGAAAACATCGTTTTGCCTGAAACCACCAGAACGGAAGGTCTCCCCAAAGGCAACGAGCGGATTCTCTATATTGATGACGAAGAACTGTTAGCCGAAATGGGCAAGATAATGCTTGAGAGGTTAGGCTACCATGTGACTGTTCGCCGGAGTAGTCTTGAGGCACTTGCCACATTTCGCAATGCGCCAAACGATTTCGATCTGGTCATAACAGACCAGACCATGCCGAACATGATTGGCTCAGATCTTGCCCGGCGGATGCTACAAATACGACCAGATATCCCCATTATTCTCTGCACGGGATACAGCAACCGCATCAACGAAACAGAAGCAAAAGCAATAGGTATTAAAGAATTCGCAATAAAACCCCTCACCATTGGAAAAACGTCCGAACTGATCAGGAAAATTCTGAATGGGTCTACCAGCCGCAGATAGATTCTTGTATTTTAGGTTGGGCGATGAAACTGTCAGAATTTATGCGGGCACTGTGCCGGATTTTCCCGTTACCGCTGTAGGAAAAGGTTTCTTTTCTGAATAAGCTTTTTATTTTTTTGCGCAGCGGCAAGCCGAGAGTGTTCAGATCTACTTTAATTTTGAATCCGAATAATTGTGTATTAACGCTTTCTTTGTATTCGGTGTTTTTGAAATACAACTCCACGCCTCTAAATGAGTAGCCTGCATAAAATTTCCTGGCAGACTTGAGATGCTTGTATGATGTTTTCAATAAACCGATGGCGGTCTGCTGTTCAAGAGACGCCGAGGCGGAAAAACTTTCTATAACCTGGCCTGGATGGTCATGAAAGGGGGCATGTTCAACATATTCATACCCTACACCAAGGCTGGTTTTAAAGCCGGATATAAGATCAAAAGCCATCTTCTCGGTACCAAAAGCTATCTGAGCGGCCATCGCGTGGGTAGTCGTATCACTATAACCGCTCAGACTTCGGGTCGTGTGCCAGACATCTTCTGAATCAAGAGCAGTTGTCAATCCGCCAAACTCATGGCCGGGAATGGTGCTCAAACTGTAACTTAAAGAAGTTTCCCTGAGAAAACCGTTGTTAAACCTACTGTAGTTGGCGGAAAAACTGTTCTCGTACACTTTATCCTCTACGGATCCGACACCTCGCACGGGAACGACAAGATTCCGGCGCAATAACCGGTGAGTGAAAAAGAATTCGCCACCAATCACTGGCAGAAAATGGCCAAGGCTGGAATTGAAACGTAACTTGTGATCAGAATCAAGTTTTGCAGTGAAATATCCGAACCCCCGGTATCCATAGCTCGAGGGTGAAAAAAGATGACCGTACCCTGCTTTCATGTCAACAAGCATACCAGGTCTTGTATCCCCAGGTTTTCGTTTTATCAGCTCTCCTTGAAAATGAGTCAGGTGCAGATCACTTCCTTCTGAATAAGTATATTTTGCCGGGGCGTAGTTTTTTTTAGGAACTGGTCCATAGCGGTCTGGAACAGATGACACATCTCCCCGTACAGGTAAGGGGAATACCCATAACGATATCACTATCAGTGAGAACAAAAATGTAGTTATAGTAATTGATTCTCTTGTCAGCCATGTTATTCACACGGTGCTTTCATGTATCCCCTTATGACTCATTGGGTTTGTAACTTTGGTTGCCCCGCCGTCTCAGCATTGGCACAACCACCTTATTTTTCTAAATAAATTTATTTTATTTGTTTTTTGAAACGAACGACCTGCTCAGAAGTTCAACACGAAACAGCCTTTTTACGGCACGAGAAACCGTGTTAAGGGTTGAACCAGGCGCGGCAATAGCGAGCAGATACCCTTACATATTCAATTTATGTTCCAGGCTCTGTTTTTATGAGTAACTTTAATTGGTGTGCAAGGTGGGGGATGCTTCGGAAAACGAATTTGACAATGAATACGACGGCGAAGAGGATAACTAATAATTATTGTGAAATCGAGCAGATAACGCTTACGGCAAGCTATACAATTCCCTGATTGTCTCGGGTATTTTTCCTTTGGCGACCAGCCGGCGATCCCCCCCCACCTCATAAAGGCCAAACCACTCTTCAGGATCCTGCAGTTCGTGGCGAGTTGAATCGGTAGGATCTTCACCGCTCTTCCACCACTCGTCATTTAATTCAAAAAAGGCTATGCCGCAAAACTTCTCCTTTCCTTTGGCGGTACGGAGATCCTGCCAGATTGCGGTGAAATCCTTTGGCACATCCTCAACCTTATGACCGCCAAAGCCGCGGACCCAGGGTTTCGGCTCAAAAGGTGAAGTGGACAACCCCACCTGAGTGATAAAGATTGGTTTTTCGGCGCCAGCGGCCAATTCTTCCAGGTACCCCTGGTAGCTGGTGCCGGTGACGGAACCGGGAGGTGAGGTACGCACGCCATTGGCGTAGGTGTAGATATTGAGGCAGATAAGATCCCCCAGATCGGGATTCAGGGCATTATCCTTGGGTACTTCGAGGTCGGGGCGATCAGTAATAGGGCCGATATGGGTCCAGCTGGTATGGCAATAGAGATGCCGCTGACCATAGCGGCTTAATTCATAGTCCATGGCCCCGTCTATCAATCGGGCAAGGGCGATTTCTGTTGGCGTCCGGTCAGTTACTTCCAGGTGTTTGCCTTTGTAGCTGCGCACTTCCGGATGGCGGGTATCAGTCCTGATCACGGCATCAGCCTGCAGTTCATCGCCGACGGAAAAGAAGACCAGACGGTCAGGCCTGCCCACGGCGTAAACGTGATCAATAGCGGCTTTAATATTTTTCAGACTCACGGCAAGAAAGCTCTCCGCCAGAAAATCTTCCTCATAGGCCCAGATCCAGATATCCTGGCCATAGAACATATCGGTTTTATCGAGGACAGCAAAGAACTTTGCCGGCATATTCATGGGAAAGACATGGAGATAGTTCACCGCCATATCCTGCATCAGACGGAGGTGTTCGCTGTAACGGTCGTCATCACCAGGGGGATCACCCTGCAGAGGGGTTTCACCCGGCAGATAGGGCGAGTAACCAATCCCCCGGAAAAAGACAGGCGCGTTTTTCTGAAGATCAATAAGCTCGAAGCCTCTTGTCACAAACCGCTTGGGAGACGGGGTGCCGGCTGTTATGCCGGTGGCCTTTAGTTGATCATTGGCTGTGGCAACACTGAAGCCGGAAATGATTAAAAACACTCCCCAAAGAATCAAAATGAAAATCAGTCTGCGATACATAGTATTGTTGGGAAAATTGAGGGCTAGAAGCCTGTAAAACCTGTTCACATTACTTATTACTTGTCAGCCTTACCATATAATTTTATTGTCCCCAAGAGGAATATATTTTAAACAATGAAAGATACCCTGTGGTTATAGACGGTTGCGCCTGTTTGACATGAGTTTTATGACAGACGGTATCGCTCCTTTTGTAATTTCCCTGTTTTAAGAAGCGGATATAAAACAAAATACTTTTTGAAAACATTGTGGTAAAAATGACCACTGGTAAAAATACTTCAGTTACGCCCATTTCCGGGTCACCCGTAAAAATGCTTTTTTTCATCAACTGATAAATGCAAAACGATTCCCCATACCTCATTGAATTGCGCGGCATGACCAAGGCTTTTCCCGGTGTGCTGGCAAATGATTCGGTCGATTTAAAAATCAAGCCCGGTGAAATCCATGCCTTGCTTGGTGAAAACGGCGCCGGTAAATCGACCCTGGTTAAAATGATTTATGGCATCCTCAAACCCGATGCCGGCACAATTTTCTTCAATGGCAAACAGGTGGAAATTGAGACCCCTGCCCACGCCCGTGATCTCGGCATTGCCATGGTGTTTCAACACTTTTCGCTGTTTGATTCCCTCTCTGTGGTGGAAAATATTTCTCTTGGCATAAATAAGGCTGTCGATCTCAAAAAGCTGGCCATTGAAATTACGGAAGTATCTGAGCGCTATGGTTTACCTTTGGATCCTCATCGCCATGTTTACACCTTATCTGTTGGCGAAAGACAACGCATTGAAATAGTCCGCTGTCTTCTCCAGGAACCTAAACTATTGGTGATGGATGAACCGACCTCGGTGCTCACGCCGCAGGAGGTTAAAAAATTATTTTTAACCTTAAACCGGCTGGCCGATGAAGGTCTGGCGATCCTCTATATCAGCCATAAACTCGACGAAATAAAATCACTTTGCCACCAAGCGACCATTCTGCGTCTTGGTAAACGTGTCGGCACAGTCAGCGTTGATGAAGAGAGCACCTCATCGCTTGCGATGATGATGATGGGCGAAGAGCTTGAAAAGTTTGACAGAAAGAAGGGAGTTGCTGCCGGTGAGGTGCGATTAAAAGTGGAAAATATGAACATGCCCGCGATTGATAGCACCGGAATATCCCTGACTGATATCAGCCTTGAAGTGATGGCCGGAGAAGTCGTTGGCATTGCCGGAGTCGCCGGTAATGGCCAGGACGAACTACTCAAAGCACTGAACGGTGAAGAGATTTGCCCTCAGGCCTCGTGTATTCTGATCGAAAATCAGCAGGCCGGTCAGCTTCACCCCAATGCCCGTCGCAAAGCCGGCCTGGCAAGTGTTCCGGAAAAGAGACTGGGCCACGGCGCAATCCCGGATATGGACTTGGTGGATAATGCCTTTATGACCGGCTATCACCGCATGGGACTGCTCGCCAAAGGTTTAATCAACTATCCCAAAACACGCAAGTTCGCCCACAAGGTCATAACCGATTTTGCGGTCAAAACTTCGGGCTCCAGTGTGCCGGCAAACAGTTTATCCGGTGGTAATTTACAAAAATTCATTATTGGTCGCGAACTCACCCAGCATCCTGATATCCTCATCGTCTCCCAACCCACCTGGGGCGTGGATGCCGGAGCCTCTCAGACGATTCGTCAAGCCTTACGCGCACTGGCCGCCAATGGTGCCGCAGTGCTGATTATCTCACAAGATCTGGATGAGTTAATGGAAATGTCCGATAGAATTGGCGCCATCTGCGGTGGTCGCTTGTCACTCTTTTACCCCACGGCTGAAATGACCGTTGAAAAAGTCGGCCTGCTCATGGCTGGTGTCTCGCTGGAAGAAGGAGAAACCAATGTGGCCTAATTTAGTTCAGCGCCAGATACCTTCCAGGTCAATGGTCTATCTATCACCGGTTTTAGCCCTGCTCCTATCACTGGTCGCCGGGGTAATTCTGTTTATCATCATGGGGGTGTCACCTCTCGCCGCCCTGCATGCATTTTTTATCGAGCCTCTTTCCACCAGTTATGGCATTGCCGAATTGGGGGTCAAAGCAACACCACTTATTTTAATCGGCGTGGCCTTATCCTTAGGCTTTAAAGCCGGGGTCTGGAATATCGGTGCTGAAGGTCAGCTGACCATGGGTGGATTATGCGGTGGTGTGGTGGCATTGTATTTCTATGGTCAGGAAGGTTTTTATATCCTGCCACTCATGTTGCTAGCTGGAGTTCTTGGCGGATGCGCCTGGGCAGCCATTGTCGCATACTTGCGGGTAAGATTTAACGCCAACGAAATCCTGACCAGTTTAATGCTCAGCTATGTCGCCGGTTTGTTCTTAAATCTGATGATGCACGGCCCCTTAAAAGACCCGGAAGGTTTCAACTTCCCAGAGTCCAGACAATTTAGTGATTCTGCACTGTTGCCGATACTCTATGATGGCACGCGATTGCATATTGGTTTTATCATCGCGCTGATTGTGGTGGCCCTGGGCTGGCTTATCCTCTCCAGGACGCTCCTTGGCTATCAGATTAGAATTGCCGGCTCCGCCCCGGCGGCCTGTGAGCATGCTGGATTCAGTAACTCCAAAATCATCTGGACCACCCTTCTCATGGGCGGCGCCATGGCAGGACTTGCCGGAATCATCGAGGTAGCCGGCCCAATCGGCCAATTACTGCCCAATATTTCACCCGGCTACGGCTTCACCGCCATTATCGTCGCCTATGTCGGTCGCCTGCACCCGGTTGGCGCTCTGTTTGCCGGTTTACTGCTGGCCTTGACATATCTCGGTGGGGAAACGGCCCAGATTCAATTAAACTTGCCTGTGGCCGTGACGGGGGTTTTTCAGGGCCTATTGCTGTTTTTTTTACTGGCCACTGATGTGCTGATCCGCTATCGTATTCGATTCGGCAAACCAGCAATGATTGCGGAGAAAAGATAATGGATATACTCATTCCGGCAATATTAACAATTATCACCGCGGCAACACCTCTGCTCTTTGCCGCCCTTGGGGAAATGGTCACGGAGAAATCCGGAGTATTGAATCTGGGCGTTGAAGGTATGATGGTGATGGGCGCCATAATTGGCTTTGTGGCGGTACACGATTCCGGCAGCGTTACCGTGGCTATTCTAGCCAGCATCCTTGCCGGAATGCTTATGGCCGCTATTTTTGCGCTGTTTGTGCTGACCTTTCACGCCAGCCAGGTACCCACCGGTCTGGCTTTGACTATTTTTGGCATTGGTTTAAGTGCCCTGGTTGGCCAGAGCATGATTGGTGTTGCCTACGAAGGAATGCCAAAACTTGACATCCCGCTGCTCTCGACTATTCCTGTTGTGGGCCCCCTGCTGTTCCAGCAGGATTTCCTGGTCTACCTTTCCCTTGCCATGGTGGGGGCAATTTATTATTTTTTAAATAAGACCCGTGCAGGTCTCATTCTTCGCGCCGTGGGCGACTCCCATGATGCCGCCCATGCAATGGGATATTCGGTGGTCAAAATCAGATTTATGGCGATACTCTTTGGTGGGGCAATGTCAGGTCTTGGTGGCGCATACCTGTCGCTTGCCTATTCTCCCATGTGGGTTGAACAGATGACCGCAGGTCGAGGCTGGATTGCTCTGGCTCTGGTGGTATTTGCCTGTTGGCGCACCGTACGGGTGCTGCTTGGTGCCTATCTGTTCGGTGGAATTTCCATTTTACAACTCCATGCCCAGGCATTGGGGATTGGCATTCCCTCCCAGGTCATGTCAATGTTACCGTATCTGGCAACTATCATTGTGTTGGTTATCATTTCCAGAGATCTATCAAAAATAAAATTAAATGCTCCGGCAAGCCTGGGCAGAGCGTTTCATCCAAGTCGTTAATACCTTACAGATTGATTCATAAAAAAAAGGAGAGAAGTCATGCTAAAGAAAACACTATTTTCACTATTGCTGGCCGCGGGGATTGCTTTGGCTGGTAATGTATCGGCAGAAACAAAAGTTGGTTTTGTGTATGTAGGCCCCATTGGCGACCATGGCTATAGTTATCAACATGATCAGGGCCGTCAGGCTATGGAAAAAGCTCTGGGTGTGACAACGACCTATGTGGAGAATGTCCCCGAGGGAGCTGATGCAGAGCGTGTCATCCGTCAACTGGCAACGTCAGGTAACGATATTATCTTTACCACCTCCTTCGGCTTTATGAACCCGACGATTAAGGTGGCCAAAAATTTTCCGAATGTCAAATTTGAACATGCAACCGGTTACAAACGTGCAAAAAATGTCAGCACCTATTGTGCACGATTTTATGAAGGACGGGCTATCTTAGGGACAATCGCCGGCTTGATGACCAAATCCAATGTCGTGGGCTATATTGGCTCTTTCCCAATCCCTGAGGTTATTCGTGGCATTGATGCCTTCACCCTGGCCCTGCGCAAGGTAAATCCAAAGGCCGTTGTCAAAGTCGTTTGGGTCAATTCATGGTTTGATCCAGGTAAAGAAGGTGATGCCGCCAAAGCACTCATTGATCAGGGTGTAGATATTATCACTCAGCACACCGACTCTCCGGCCCCATTGCAGGTCGCTGAAAGTCGCGGTGTTTATGCCTTCGGCCAGGCATCCGACATGAAAGCCTACGCGCCAAAAGCTCAATTAACAGCGATTGTCGACAACTGGAGCAATTACTACATAGAAAGAGTGAAAGCAGTAATGGACGGCACCTGGAAATCCGGTGACGCCTGGTATGGTCTCAAACAGGGGATGGTCGAAATGGCTCCGTATGGAGACGCTGTACCGGCTGATGTACGCAAGGCTGCCGACGAAGTGAAGCAATCAATTATTGATGGAACCTTTAACCCATTCCAGGGTCCAATTTACAATCAGCAAGGTGAATTGGTCGTTAAGGCCGGTGAAGTTATACCCGACAAAGAATTGCTTGGCTTGAACTGGTATGTGCAGGGTGTTGAGGGTAGCATCCCCAAATAAGTGGCGTCGTAAAAACTCATCATCTGCTTCGTTGTTACAGTTTTTCTATCATTACGATGTACTCTAGCATTCCCAAATAAGTAGTATTCAGGCTATCTCTCTTCTCTACTCTGAAGAGAGATAGCCAAATCTTTTCAGCAAACAAACAACCATAAACCAAACATGATAAATTCTTTTATTGCCGGCCTCCCTAAAGCAGAATTACATTTACATATTGAGGGCACCTTTGAGCCTGAGTTAATGTTTCAACTGGCCAAGCGAAACGGTATTACCCTGCCCTATGAAAATGTCGCAGCCTTAAAGGCAGCTTATGAATTTAACCAATTGCAGGATTTCCTGGACATTTATTACCAGGGCATGAACGTCCTGCGCACTGAGCAGGATTTTTTCGACCTGACCTGGGCATACCTGCAAAAAGTTAATGAACAGGCCGTTCGTCATGTTGAGATATTTTTTGATCCTCAAGGCCATGTAGCAAGAGGCATTGCCTTTCAAACAGCATTAAACGGTATTCATTCGGCACTCGTTCAGGGGCAACGGGATTTCAACATCAGTTTTGGCTTGATTATGTGTTTCCTGCGTCATCTGGATGAAGATGACGCCTTGGCAACGCTGCAAATGGCTCTTCCCCATAAGGATAAGATCATTGGCGTGGGGCTGGATTCCTCAGAAAAAGGTAACCCGCCTGCAAAATTTCAACGGGTATTTGCCAAGGCGCGGGAAGAAGGATTTCGACTGGTGGCCCATGCCGGCGAAGAAGGCCCACCGGAATACATTCATGAGGCTCTCGACCTGCTGAAGGTTGACCGAATTGACCATGGCAACACTTCAATGCAGGATCCGGCCTTAATTCGACGCCTCGTTGATGCACAGATGGCCTTAACCGTCTGTCCTTTGTCAAACACCAAGTTATGTGTCGTGGCTGATATGAAAGATCATCCCCTGCCACACATGCTTAAAGCCGGACTCAAAGTAACAATTAACTCTGATGATCCCGCCTATTTTGGCGGTTATCTGAATGAAAACTACGCCGCGGTCTGTGATATATTGGGCAATGACAAAGAATTACTGGCACAATTGGCACGAAACAGTTTCAGCGCATCTTTTCTCGAAGAGTCACAACGTGCTCGTCTCATTGCTGAAGTCGATGCCTATCTGCGCGAAAGTCTCAGCTAAGCATCTTTATTCACGCGGCTTCTTCACCGCGTGAACATTTCTGGTTGTCGGGATTACAAAATCCCCAGCAGCATCTTCGTTGCTACCACGTAGAGCAAGATGGAAAAAATACGTTTCAGACGATCCACAGGCAGACTGTGGGCAAGCTTTACCCCAAGAGGCGCGGTAAGAACACTCACTGCGGCAATGCCCAGTAATGCTGGCAGATAAACATAGCCGAGCGAATACTGCGGCAGTGCAGCAGCATTCCAGCCGTTGATGATATAGCCAACGGTTCCGGCAACCGCTATCGGCAGACCGATTGCCGCTGAGGTACCAATGGCATGGTGGACCTTGACATTGCACCAAAGCATGAAAGGTACAGACAAAGTCCCGCCACCGATACCAACAAAACTCGACACCAGGCCAATGCCATTGCCCACCGCAAACATCCCCGTTTTCCCCGGCAAATCACGTCCGCCTTTAGGCTTTTTGTTGATTAAAATCTGGGTAGCGACAAAGTAGAGAAAAATAACAAAAAATACTTTTAGAAAGTTCGTGGACATCGCCGAAGCAAAACAGGAGCCCAAAAAGGTACCGGTAAGAATGCCAAAAACTATCTTTTTCACCACATCCCAACGCACCGCTCCCCGTTTATGGTGGGCCATAAAGCTGGAAACCGAGGTAAACATAATACTTGCCATGGAGGTCGCCAATGCCAGATGCATGGTCAACTCCGAAGGAATATTATTGATAGCAAAAACGTAGACCAGCATCGGCACAATCACTAATCCGCCTCCGATCCCGAGTAAGCCGGCAAGAATCCCGGCAATGGCACCGACTGCGCAATACATTAATAATGTTGTAAGCATATCTCTCTCGATTTAAATTTTTCAGTAGTTAACATCCGACAAAACGAAATACTTTATCGCTCCCCTCTCATATTTGCAAGCATGTGCTGATACTTTAGGCAAAATCGCGATATAGCTGATTAAAGACGTTTGGTAAAGTAGCTGAATAGTTGTCAACTCTCTGAGTTTTTAGAGTGACATTCAGTCAATCGTTCATTACTGTCTTGAACTGTTATTCCTTTTTAACCATTCTCTCATATGCAAACAGCAATAAGTAAATAGGCCACACCGTTGAGTAAATCAATCAACAATCCTGAAAAAAAAGTCAGCTCCAGACAAGTACCCTTTTCTCAACTGCGCGAGCTGCTCATACCCACGTACCGTCAACACCGCCTGCGTCTGGCGACTGGATTTGCGGCACTCATCCTGGTCGATCTTCTTCAGCTGACAATCCCCCGCATTATCAAACACGGGGTCGATGGCCTGGAATCACTGACGATATCCCCCCCTGGCCTGCTTCGTCTTGGCGGGCTGATTCTCCTCATCGCCGGTATGGTTATCGTTTTGCGCTTTACCTGGAGGTATTTAATTATTGGCTTCTCCAGGCTGCTGGAACGCGCCATCCGCAACCGGATCTTTAGGCATATTTTAAAGATGGATGCACCTTTTTCTGAAAAGCATACCACCGGTGATCTCATGGCCCATTCCAGCAACGATCTGTCGGCTGTGCAGATGGCCTGTGGTATGGGAATGGTGGCCGCAGTGGATGCTCTGGTCATGTCGCTTGCGGCAATCTGTTTTATGGCCGCAATCAACCCAACGCTCACTTTTCTGGCCCTTTTGCCCATGCCTCTTTTGGCAGTAAGCACCCGTATTCTCTCAAGTAAACTTCACAAACGGTTCGCCACAGTTCAGGAACAGTTCTCCGCCATGACCGAATTCTCCCGTTCGACGCTTATCTCCATCGGTCTTATAAAAGCCTATACCATGGAAGGTTTTCAGACCGACCGGTTTGGCAGGCTCGGCATGCAATATGTGAAAAGTAATTTACAGGTAGCGTCCATCCAGGGAATGATCAGCCCGCTTGCCACCTTGATCGGCAATATGGGAATGTTGATGGTCCTCTATTTTGGCGGGAATCTTGTGATTAAGGGCACGATTACCCTTGGCGATTTTGTCGCTTTTATCACCTATCTGTATATGCTTATCTGGCCGATGATGGCCATTGGCTGGGTGGCCAATCTGGTGCAGCGCGGCATGACCTCACTTGGCCGAATCTATAATCTCGTCACCAGTCAGGCGACGATACCGGACCCGATCTTGGAACCAGAACCGGAAATGTTCCATCGTCCCGGCTTCAAACTCGAAAATTTGACGTTTAGCTATTCGTCCTCAGCCTCTCCTGTTCTCAAGAACCTTACTCTTTCTTTCGGCCCCGGAATTCACGGCATAACCGGCCGTACCGGCTCGGGAAAATCAACTTTGTGCAAGCTGCTGGCCCGTCTCTACCCACTTGACAATGGCCAATTATTCTTCGGTGACACTGATGTCAACCAGCTCCCTCTGCAATTTATCCGCTCGCATATTGGCTATGTGGGCCAGGAACCCGTTCTTTTTTCCGACACCATCGCGGCGAATATTGCCCTGGGGCGCGCCGATGCGAGTCGTGAAGAAATCATCCAGGCTTCTATTAATGCCGCAATCCATGAAGACATTCTGAAACTAAAAGACGGCTATGACACCATGACCGGCGAACGGGGCGTTAAACTTTCCGGTGGCCAGCGTCAGCGACTGGCGCTAGCCAGGGCTCTGCTCTGCGACCGGCCGGTGCTGATCATTGACGACGGTTTATCGGCAGTTGATGTCGCCACCGAACAAGAGGTCTTTGCCGGACTCAAACGTCACTTTGTCGGCAAGACCGTGCTGATCGTCTCCAATCGCATTAAACTGCTGTCGATGACCGATAGAATTACCATTCTCGCCGATGGCCAAGTGGAAAGTGCGGGCAGTCACGAGCAGCTGTTGCAAGAAAATTCCCTGTATCAATCAATGTTTACCAAACAGATGACCCAGAATGGTATCAAGGAGTCGACACTGCCATGATGGATTACGGCTACACAGAAAAGGGACATCAAGGTTCCCTCAGCGATTTCCATCTCTGGAAAAGGATTTTGCAGTTTTCTGCACCCTATTGGCTTGGGCTGACCTTTGCGGTATTCTTATCGATTCTCATTACCTGGGCGACCCTCACCCTTCCCCACCTGGTCCAGACCGCAATCGATCAACATATCACCGCAACATCTCTTGCAACAGAGGCCAGGATTGCCGGACTGACCAAGACGGCAAGCTTGTATGGGATGCTTATCTTTGGCGTTTTTATAGCTTCATTTTGCCAGATTCTGGTGCTTGAGTGGGTCGGCCAGTATGCTATGCATAACGTTCGTCAGAGACTCTTTCGTCATCTCCTGCATCTGGATCTGCCATTTTTCAATAGTAATCCCACCGGCAGACTGGTGACCCGGCTCACTAACGATATCCAGAATATGAACGAGATGTTCACCTCGGTTATTGTGACACTCTTCAACGATCTGCTGCGGCTCCTGGGAATACTCGCCCTACTGTTCTGGATGAACCCGCGCCTGGCGGCACTCCTGTCTCTTTTTGTTCCGCTGGCGCTTCTTACAACCACCCTCTTTGCCCGACTGGCAAGAGAGAGGTTCAGAGAGATTCGGACCCAGCTGGCAAGACTCAACAGCTTTTTATCCGAGTCACTGGCCGGTATATCCATCATTCAGCTTTTCGGCAGGCAGGAAGCAAGCAGAGAAAATTTTGAAAATTTAAGCGAAGGTTTTCTCCACCGAACACTGCGACAGATCAAACTTTTCGGCGCCTTCATGCCGCTCACCGAATTCATGAGCTCTGCAGCCGTGGCAATCATCCTCTGGTACGGCGGCGGCGAAGTTTTGCAGAAACGACTCACCCTTGGCGAGGTCGTGGCATTCATATCCTATATGCGACTCTTTTTCCAGCCTCTTCGGGAGCTCGCCCAGAAATATTCCGTCGTCCAATCGGCCATGGCCTCCGCCGAGCGAATTTTCCAGCTGCTCGACACCAAAAGCACCATTACTCAACCCGCTCAACCGACCCGATTGCCCAAAATCACAGGCAAACTGGAATTCAAGAATCTTCATTTTGGCTATCAAGCCAACAACCCTGTCCTGCACGATGTTTCCCTTTCTTTGTATCCGGGACAAACCGTTGCCCTGGTTGGCACAACCGGCTCGGGTAAAACGACACTGGTGAGCCTGCTGCTTCGATTTTACGACCCACAGCAGGGATCGATCTGCATTGATGATACTGATATCGCCACCCTGGACCTGCAGCAATTGCGCACCACAGTCGGGGTTATCCTGCAAGATGTGTTTATTCTGCAAGACAGCCTTTTGGCTAATATCGTCATGGATACCGGTTGTTCAAGAGAGACAGTACAGGCAATTCTCGATCAGACAGGCATGAACCGTTTCGTCGATAAACTTCCATCGGGCTTAGACACAGTTATCGGCGAGGGAGGCCTGGAGCTTTCAACCGGAGAGAAGCAACTGCTTTCTTTTGCGAGGGTACTCTGTCGTAATCCGTCTATTTTAGTTCTTGATGAAGCAACGGCAGCCATTGACACCGAATCGGAAAATATTCTCGAACAGGCTATAGCCGACAGCTTCACAGGCAGGACATCCCTGGTTATCGCCCACCGGCTCTCCACCATCAGACGGGCTGACCATATCATCGTTATGGCCCATGGAAAAATAGTCGAACAGGGCAGCCACGAAGAACTGCTGAAGACGGACGGTCACTACGCCATGTTAGTGGCCATGGATCTGCAAAACGACCGGAAAATTTCTTAGAAATGTTGCATGTTGTAGGCATCGTCCCCACGCTGGAGCGTGGGGACGATGCCTTGTTTTTTACGACGCCATCAATCAGGAAACACCAAGATAGGCCTTCTGCACCTCTTCATTATCTCTCAGGTTGGCTGCGGAATCTGTAATGGTGATCTCTCCTGTCTGCATAACATAGCCACGATGAGCGATAGACAAAGCCATCAGAGCGTTCTGCTCAACAAGCAGGATAGTTGTCCCCCTCTTATCGTTGAGGTCTTTGACGATATCAAAAATCAACTCGACAAGAATAGGTGCCAAGCCCATTGATGGTTCGTCAAGCATCAAAAGCCGTGGATTCATCATCAGCCCACGAGCAATGGCCAGCATCTGTTGCTCTCCGCCGGACAGGGTTCCGCCAAACTGATCAATGCGTTCTTTCAGCCTTGGAAAAAGCGAAAAACCATATTCCATCCGCTCTTCTACAATTGAGGAATCACTGATGGTAAAGGCGCCCATCTCAAGGTTTTCTTTCACCGTCAAGGTGGGAAATATTCCCCTGCCCTCTGGAACATGGATCATTCCTGACTGGACGATCCGATGAGGCTCTTTTCTGGAAATGTCCTTACCCTCAAAGACAATCCTGCCTTTTTTAGGATGCATCATTCCTGAGATTGTCCGCAGCGCAGTGCTCTTTCCTGCGCCATTGGAGCCAATGAGGGTAACAATCTCCCCCTCATTCACTTCAAGGGAGATTCCTTTAAGTGCATGGATCTGGCCGTAATAGCTATGAATATTTTCAACTTCCAACAGACTCATTTCAATTTCTCCTCATGCTGTCCGGCAACGGCACCTCTCCCCAGATAGGCCTCGATAACCCGCGTGTTGGCTCGAATTTCTGCGGGAGTCCCCTCGGCAATTTTTTCACCGTAGTCCATAACACAGATATCTTCGGATATATTCATAACAACCCGCATATCGTGTTCAATGAGCAGAATAGTTATGCCCATATCTGCTTTGATATCACGAAACAGGCGGACAATATCCTCCGTCTCCTGGGGATTCATCCCGGCAGCTGGTTCATCAAGCAGCAGCAACAATGGGTCCGCAGCAAGAGCGCGGGCTATCTCCAGCCTGCGCTGCGCACCATAAGGCAGATTTTTGGCCAGTTCGTTTTCAACCCTTTTCAGGCCAACATAGAGCATCAGTCTTGCCGCTTTTTTCTCCGCTTCGGCTTCTTCTTTTTTAAAACCAGGCAAGCGAAAAAGAGTCTGAAAAACGGACTGCTGGAAGTGGCAATGCATCCCGACCATAATATTTTCAATAACCGTCATATCAGGAAACAGTCGGATATTCTGAAAGGTTCGGGCTATGCCCCGGGCGGCAATCTGATCCGGCCTGAGACCAACAAGGGATTTACCGTTAAATTTAATGGTCCCCCCGTCTGGTTTATAAATCCCGGTCAAGGTATTGAAAAATGTCGTTTTGCCAGCTCCATTTGGTCCAATGATCGAGACAATCCTTCCCTTTTCAAGGGAGAAGGTGACGTCGCTGATGGCCTTTAAGCCACCAAACGTCTTGGTCATATTATTAATCTCAAGTAATGCCATTTGTCACGGTCTCCTTATTTGGTTTCTTCCAGTTCTATTTTGCGTTTACGTCTGACGGCAGGAATCATTCCTGCCGGGCGGAAGATCATCATCAAGACAAGGATTAGACCAAAAAGCATCCGTTGATATTTCGCGGGATCAAGCTGATTCGATAAATCTCTCCAGGCAAAATTAATGATTGGAATCACCGCATCGCTCTGGCGTAATTCATTCAGATAGAGGGATAAACCCTGAAGCACCTGGAGATTGAGCAGGGTAACCGTCGCAGCGCCTAAAATAACTCCGGGAATACTGCCTGCCCCACCGAGAATAACCATGGTGAGGACACCAATTGATTGCATGAAAGAAAACGATTCCGGACTGATAAAGGTTCTGCTTGCGGCCAGCAACACTCCCATGACTCCGGCAAAAGAGGCACCAACGGCAAAGGCCGTAAGCTTCATCCGCACCAGAGGAATACCCTGGGCAATGGCTGCCGTCTCATCTTCACGAACTGCGGTCCAGGCACGACCAATCTTCGAGTCGTCCAGACGACGCGTTACAAAAATGATCACAATGATCACCATAAGAGCCAGGATATAGAACATAAGGTTATACATATCCGCGGCCGTCACATCATGGCCGACCACTCCATGGAAAACAGAATTAAACCAGTCAACCACCATATCCGGCATAGTTGGCCGCTGGATAGGAGTAATACCCTGGGGCCCGTTGGTAAAATTGAGAGGTTTATCGAGGTTATTGGCCAGAACCCGAATTACCTCACCAAAGCCAAGAGTTACAATAGCCAGATAATCACCACGCAGACGTAAGACGGGCAAGCCTAAAAGGATTCCCGTCAAGCCGGCGATTATAATGCCCACCACCATAAACATATAAAAGGCATCACCCGGCAGCAAAAAAGGCAGATCCGACGGTTGAGTACCGGGGGCAAAATGGAGCACGTAATACTGCTGTGAACCAAAAAAAGCCCAGAGATAGGCGCCAACGGCATAAAAAGCCACATAGCCGAGGTCAAGCAATCCGGCAAAGCCGACCACAATATTTAAACCAAGGGCCAGAGCGGCAAAGACGCTGATCTGGAAGATTACCTCCAGATAAAAGATATTCCTGACACCCACAATCGGTATAATGACCAGGGCAAGCATAACCCCGGCAATCAATTTAAAACGCACGCTGGTACTGAAAAAGTAGAGTGACGCAAACGAGGTCATAAGAACCAGAAAGGCGAGGTTTGAGCGCGGTTGGGTATACACCAGCAAAGTCCCGGCCAGTATATGCACAATAACGATCAGATATGGCCATCGCCCCTGATTTAATCTGTTGAACAATTCCTTGAGTAACGACGAAACCATGAGAATCTCCTATGCTTTCTGAGTGACGTTTTTGCCCATCAAACCCTGGGGTCGGAATATGAGTACTAATATGAGAATACTGAAGGCAAAAATATCCTTGTATTCAGATCCCGCTGCTCCCATTGTGAAAACTCCCATGTATGATCCGGCAAATGTTTCGAGCATACCAAGAATGATCCCGCCAAGCACCGCCCCCGTCATATTGCCGATACCGCCGAGAACCGCCGCAGTAAATGCTTTCAGGCCAGGAAAGAAACCGACAAATGGATCGATTCGGGTAAATTTCAAGGCATAGAGGACACCTGCTGCACCACCCAGCAAACCACCGACCAGAAAGGTCAGAGAAATAATCCGATTAACGTTGATGCCCATAAGACTTGCCGTCGGTCGATCCTGCGCAACCGCCCTGATCGCCTTACCAACCCTGGTGGCGTTAACAAGATAATTAAGGGCCACCAGCATTAATACAGCCGAAGCAATAACGATGATCGACTTCACGGAAATCCCCAGAGTCAGCTTTGAGGTACCCATGACAATTTTGCCGAAGATTATTCGACTGTCAAAATTGCCGAATGTAGGAAAGATACGATTAAACTGCCCCGTTGTCAGACTTTCAACCATACGGATGATATCCTGGAGAAGAAAGGAGACACCAATCGCTGAAATGAGCGGCACCAGACGGGACATGCCACGCAGAGGGCGGTAGGCAACCCGCTCGACAACAACGGCTAGACCACCGGCGGCGATCATCCCCAAGATGATTGCAAGAATGAGATAGGCATAGGCCATCCCCAGCGAAGCTTGAGAAAGAATTCCCATGCCATCGAGGGCGATAAGAAACTCCACTCCAACAAAAGCGCCAACGGCGAAAATCTCGCTGTGAGCAAAATTGATGAATTCAAGAACTCCGTACACCATGGTATAACCAAGGGCAATAGCCGCGTAGACAAAGCCAATAGTAAGACCATCGATAATGACTTGAGGAAGATTGAGCAAGGTATAAGTATACAGGCTGACGTTATACTTATCCAACAGGCTCACTCCGACTTCTGTACCGTCCAAAACTAAAGCAAGACCTATTGCAATAACTGACATAAAAGCAGCACTGCCAATGGAAAAAGCCATCATCTGACCTACAGGCCGGATTAATTCATATACATTAATGCGTTTTAGGAATCGTATCATGATCACTCCCTAACTTTAAAAATCAACCGGCCCTTCTATAAAAAAAGGGCCGGGCCAAGAACGTAGGAAGTCTTACTTAGGAGGGGCAATTTCAAGAGTCTTGACGATCTTGTTTTCGCTCCATTTTGCAGGATCCTTTGATTCTACCTGAATGACAAAATAGAGAGCCTTCTCGGGATCGCCGATGTCATTGAACGTAAAGGTACCGGTAATGCCTTTAAAATCTTTGAGAGCGCGAACTGCCTTGGCAACTGCCTCACGGGAAGGAACTTCATTATTATTTGCTTTCGCAGCATTTTCAATGGCTTTCAAACTAATAGCCATACAATCATAGGCTTGTGCAGCGAATGGCTGTGGTGCCGCATTGTATTTGGCCTCGAAATCCTTGAGAAACTTTGCAGTTCCTGCATACACAGAAGCAGGGCCGGAAACAGTTGAATAGAAAGTACCGTCACCTTCAATCAGGGTATTACCACCAATTTTTGCCGCATCCGAGCTATCAAAGCCATCATCACTGAGGAACATCCCTTCATAGCCTCTCTCGCGAGCCTGCTTAAAAAGGACAGAAGCCTGGAAAGCCATGCCGCCAAAGTAAACCAGATCGGGCTGACCGGCGACAACCGGGGAGAGCAGAGCGTCAAAATTGGCTTTTTCTTCGGTTCCTTCAAACCCCAGAACCTTCATACCGTTTTCAGTGGCTCTTTTTTTGAAAAATTCGGCAATTCCCTGACCATATGCTGTTTTATCATGAACAACAAATACAGTTTTCACACCTTTAGCTTTGGCAAAATCAGCACCAACCACACCCTGAACGTCATCGCGTCCAACGATACGGTTTACTTCTAAATATCCACGACTGGTTACTTTTGGATTGGTGTTTGCGGGTGAAACATTGACAAGACCTGAGGTGTGGTACACTTCAGAAGATGGGATCTGAACGCCTGAGTTGTAATGTCCTACAACTGCGAGAATTGCCGGATCAGAAACGATTCGTTTGGCATTGGCAACACCGGTATCAGGATTGGCCTGATCGTCAAAAGGTGCAAGATCAACCTTGAAGCCCATTTCCACCAGAGGTCCGCTCAACTGTTCGAGGGCCATCTCGGCACCACGTTTGATGTCCACCCCGACCACAGACTGATCACCGGACAAAGGTGACTGAGTGGCAATTTTAATTGATTTGTCAGCAGCACCGGCTGACCCACAAAGAGCAAGTGTCATGCTTGCTGCAACCATCAGTGAAAAAACAGAAAATCTTCGTGTTGACATCCTTTTTTCCTCCCTTGAAAACATCGATTGAGTTCAGTTTACCATTCCGGTGGTCGTGATAGAGTTTTCTCCTCTGCCGACCTTCCTCTACAATGGCATCCTCATTGACCACTATGCGGCCACACAAAACAGAAAAGAAATAGTATGCCAAAATTGTTTACAATCGTAGCATACAAATTTTCTTTGTTTTTCTTCTCCTTTTCCATTTAGCCAGTCAAACTAGCTGATTCGCGGAATCTGCGCAACAAGATTTGCCGATTTTGAGATGGGAATGTGCATTTTTTAGACATCCCACAAAAGAGTAGTTGCTTTGGCTCGTCACGACAAATTTGTAATTTTTCAGAAAAATGGGAAGGCGGACCGGAACATGGCAGAACCTTTTTGACACAATGTTTTTACCAGGATTTAATCGAGGAAATTGAAGAAATGGTATCTGGAAAGATTTAAAAACCAGATAGATACAAAGAAGGAGGCAACATATTACGAGACAACAATCAGGGAGTAGTGTTTAGAGAGCAATTACACTGGCGCAAAGACAACTTGGTACCTCACGCCCTCATCGTTGACAATGGGCAGGAACCAGTTACCTCCTGAGACAAAATATTGGGTTCGTTCGATAATTACAGATCGGGCGCCATCCGGCAGGAAAGAGATGATTGTCCCGGCAGGAAATATCTCACTCTCCACCGAAATTCCATCCCAGCTGGCGTTCTCAGATATTGCATAATCATAGTTGGCATAACCGGTGACTGCAGACAGTAATGTCAGCACAAGAGCAATCGCCAGAATTGGCACTTTTCTTTTCATGATTTCCCTCCGCTTTCATTAGTGTCAATGTTCATAAATGTTATGCTCTTAGCACTTATGAATCTGCAGAGGATGTGCCAGTTTTACACATATATTTATCACTTTTATTTCAACAACTTAAAGTCTATTCCCCAAATCATCTATCAATTCCATAAGAGTAAGATGCGCAAAGTCTGCACTGACAACGGACAATTTTTGCTCAAAATCCTTAGTTGCGAAGTGTGGCCTTGAGCCTGTCCGGTTTCAGCAAAAGGGCAGAGGCATTGAGGATATTAGTGCAGACAATATCTGCCTGAAGGATCGCCGCCACACTGGCGCCTTCTTCCTGAACCAGAGCAATACCGAGGGCTGCCGTTTTCAGCATAAGGCAATCGTTTCTGCCATTGCCTATCGCCACCACCCTTTCCGCTCCGAGGGAACAGACAAATGCATCTTTTTGCAGGTCTTGCTCATGCGGTCCTATAATATGCAGAGAACAGGGCAAATCTGCCAGCTTCTTTGCAACCGTCCCATGGGTATCGGCAGTTATGACATGGAGCTGTAAATGGTTCGCCAACTCTTGTAGTGTTTCTGCAACACCAGTCAACAGATCGCCGTCTAGTGCCAGAGTGCCGTTATAATCCAAAACCAGATGCGACAATCGCAGATTTGCACTGCCGGGTATTTCCACGTCTATCATTGCTTAGTTCCCTTTTTTTACACCAGAAATAACAGAAGAATCATTAGGCATGGCCATACCAACCAAGATATTAAGAGCAAAGAGCGCCGGGAATCCATGTCCGTCTTTGCTGTCATCAAGAATAAAAACATGGATCAAGATAATACAGCCAGGCTCCAGGGCCGCAACATTTTTTCGATACACGCCTGACAAAATGCATTTGAGACACCAAGTAACATTCCGACATTCCCATCTTTTGTCATGGTCACTCCTATCTGAACTTCTCAGCAAACATTTTGCTTGCCTTTCAGGCCAAATCAAAGCACTGTAAACAACAGCAGATTCAATACAGAGAACGTTTAACATTCTCGTATTGTAGTCCTTTTCCAAATATAAATCACCTTTCATACAGACCATGCAACAAGCAAAAACCGAAGTCAGCGATCAAGAACTCAAAAAGGTGATGGCTGACTTTCTTGACCAGGGTCATGTGGAGAATATTGTGGCAATGTTCCGTCGTGAACCAAAATATTACGAGTGGACCGGAGAGCTACTTAATGACGAACGATTTAGCGTTCGTCTTGGTGTCTCCGTTCTTTTTGAAGAACTGCAGGCCATTCAACCTGACAAACTGCCGCTTGCGATCCCTTCGCTGGTCAAACTGCTAGATTCCGAAGAGTCGTTGATACGTGGTGAAGCAGTTTCCATGCTTGGCCTCATAGGCACAAAAGAAGCTATAGCGAAAGTCCATCAACTCCATAAGGACCCAAACCCACAGGTACGGGAGATGGTCCAACTAGTATTGGCAGAAGAAACATGAAAGACGAAGACGGTCGCGCAGCGACATCTCCAAAATTTCCAGTTCGTACCCCCTGGTGGGTCAGTGTGCTCCTGGCAATTGGGAGTTATTGCACTTTTAAGTTCCTGATTCCAGATCTCCACTTGACGAATCCGACCTTAGCAAAATTAGCCCAGGCAGCACCGACTTTTGCTCCAATCATAACCATTCCTTTTTTGTTGCTGGCAGCAAAGCAGCTTTATGATAAAGATATTGGGAGCGATGGTAAGTCGGATAGCAGAGAGGAAGAAGATACCGAAGAGCATTAAATGGTCTCCTTTTCCTTTCGTTAAAAGGTACTGAGATTGTATTTTCTTGTCCATCTAACCAAAGAAAGATTTCACATTTCAACCTGATCTTGGATTATGAAAAAGAAACTCCTTGTCATTGAAGATGAAAACTCGGTAGCCAAACAGCTCCGTTGGGGTTTAGACTCAGAATATGAAATCACTATTGCCTCGAATGCCGACCAGGCTAAACCGCTCCTTTCTTCCGGTGTCTTTCCGGTGGCTACTCTGGACCTCGGTCTGCCCCCCTATCCCGACACCCCCCAGCAGGGCTTTGCACTCCTCGAACAAATAGCAACTCTTGCCCCCCATACCAAAATAATTGTCATCACCGGTAATGCCGAAGACGAGAACGCACTCAAAGCTATCGCCCTTGGGGCCGCCGATTTTTACGCCAAACCCATTGATTTAAAAATACTTAAGATCATATTGTCTCGAACCTTTAGGGTATATGAACTTGAAGAGGCAAATCGTCAGCTTCTAAATCAAAGCAACCAAAGTGGCTCGCTATGCGGCATGATCGGCATCTCGCCCGCTATGCAGAAGGTTTTTGATCGTCTCAAACATTCCAGCAAAACCGATTATCCGGTGCTGATCACCGGCAATACCGGAACCGGCAAAGAAATGGCTGCCCAGGCGGTGCACAGTCTGAGCCCCAGGGCTAAAAAACCACTGATCATTATCAACTGCGGGGCGATCCCGGAAAATCTTTTGGAAAGTGAGCTATTCGGTCATGAAAAGGGGGCTTTCACCGGAGCTGCCGGTCGGCAAATCGGCAAGTTTGAGCAAGCGGATGGCGGCACTATTTTTTTAGATGAGATCGGTGAACTGCCCATGCTGTTGCAGGTGAAACTCCTGCGGGTTCTCCAGGAATCAACCATTGAGCGACTGGGAGGCACAAAAACACTTCATCTCGATGTGCGGATCATTGCAGCAACGAACATTGATCTGGAAGAGGCCGTGCAACAAAAAACATTTCGTGAAGACCTTTTTTATCGTTTGAATGTCGTACCTTTGCGAATCCCTGATCTCAAAGAACGTCCCGAAGATGTATTATTGCTGGCCCATTATTTTCTCAAAGAAGAGTCGCGAAAGATGCAGCGACCAGGGACATCGTTTTCACCTGCGGCCATTGCGGCACTTTCCACTCATGACTGGCCAGGCAATGTTCGGGAGTTGCAAAACCGGGTACGTCGGGCCCTCGGTACCACAATGGATAAATACATCTATCCGTCAGACTTTGGTCTTGAAAAAAATCCGATAGACCATAATGATATGAAACTCCCTTCATTGCGGGAGGCCCGTGAAACAGCAGAACAGAAGGCCGTCCACCAGGCCCTGGCCATCTGCGGCAATAATATCAGTCAATCGGCCAAACTCCTTGAGATCAGCCGCCCGACACTGCACGACCTTTTAAATAAATACGACATTAATCCAAACAAATGACAACAATAAACGATCGCTTACAAGCAGTGCTGGAAAAGGACTGGCTCCCCTACGTGTTACCCTTTTGTCTTTTTTTACTTTTCACCGAACCGGCGCGTTTCTTTCCCAGTCTGGTTCCTCTTCTTTATATTACCAAAACTATCCTTGTGGGCGGCCTTCTGTGGTTCTGGCGAGACAAGTATAGGGATGATTTTTCTGCAAAACTCGCCATTAGCGAATGGTTGACCGCTCTTGCCTGTGGTTTACTGGTGCTGGTCCTCTGGATTGCGCCGGAACAATATTTCTATAAAATGGATGGCGGGGTAGGTTTCAATCCCTACGCCCTGGCTAATTCACAAGGTGGCGCAATGGGGCTTATTGCTATCCGGCTTATTGGTGCCTCTCTGGTGGTACCGCTAATGGAAGAACTTTTTTGGCGCTCATTTTTAATGCGCTATCTGATAAACCCAGATTTTCGTGCCGTATCTATCGGTTCGTTTACCTGGTTATCGTTTCTCGGCGTGGCAATTCTGTTTGGGCTGGAGCACCATAGAGTTATAGTCGGCATAATTGCCGGACTGCTTTATGGTCTGTTGCTTATACGGCAGAAAAATCTTAAAGGAGTGATTGTTGCCCATGGGGTAACTAATCTTGGCTTGGGAATATATGTGCTGGTTACAGAAAATTGGATGTTTTGGTAGACTTTTTATACTTTGCCCAAAATATGTGGTTCGACAAAAACTCGTCAGGAATCTGATGCACCAGTTGCAGCATGGCTATTGATAAAGGCTTGTAATTGCATCCACTGCTCCTGAGTCAGCTCACAGAAGCGAACACTGCAACGCCTTTGGAGTTTAAAATAGTCATCCTGCTTCTGATCAGAAACCACCTGCACCGGCAGTTGGCTGATCTGCAATTTTTCATTCAAATAGAGATCCATCTGACAGTCGGTCAGAGGCAATGGACTGTCGTTCAAATACAGAAAAGCCATACCACCCATACTTATATCGCTCAGGTTATAGGGCAGACCGAAATAATCGCCGGACAACGCAATCAGGGCCGGCTCGGGTGCCATGATTCGGGGGTGGAGACGACGCTCCCCTGTTTCTGCTTTCTTTTGTGTGCTTTGCATTCCAGTTATCACCCTTGCCTTATTCATGATTCTGTGATTGCCTCCACCGTTTTCATTGCAGGTCACAATAAACCCGAAAAAAACTGCTCTTATTTGGGCCACGGTATCTGGCTTACGAACAAGATTTGGTTTGATGTCTGGCTGCTTTTTCTACCTTTATTTACTGCACCAATCACCACTTGATTTTTGCTATTTTTTTCAGGATTGCAATTTTCACACCATGTGGTACAAGTGCTTGGTATTGAGATAATAAATACTTTACCTTTCCTGGCAACCGCACTTTACAGTAAAATTTTCCGACAGCTATGATTGAAACAAACCGGGGACTGCCCCGAATGGCCCTAGTTTAAGGCTGTAGCACAGTATCTGCTTCTATGTTCCATTTCTTTCATTTCATGCCTTGTTTTGGTTAATAGTTGGTAATTTTTTTTGGCGCCGTTTAAGACACCTTGGTTCTCTGCGGCCTGGTCTTTGCGGAAGGGGTAAACCAGTAACCGTGCCACACAGATCATTGAGCATTTTACTTTTTTCTATCTTACTCAATTTGTCATGGTTCAACTGAGGTTCCCAGCTTCGAATTGCCTGCAGGCTCCCCTTAAAACTAACCAGCCTAACTGCCATATCCGCTTTTTCAGCTGCCTCGCACATAATCCTGCGGACACAGTTGTAGGCAATAAAGTTCATAAGAATTTCTTTACGTATCATTCCCGGTGTTTGACAACGTAAAATATCCATACCCTTAGTTGTTTTTATATCTCGAAAAAAAGCTCAACATCCCACCGTTGAAAGTACAATCTTGCAATTTCTTCGCTGGGATATTTAGTGGGATCCAGCAGGGTAGTTACGATAAAAAATTCTTTTGTCCCGAACCCTGGTTGATCAACGACAACCCTGATCTGCCTTAATACCAGCTTCACAGGGAGTTGTTCCAGGGTTTCCCTGGAATACGATAGTCGACGGTTGTACTTCGGGCGATCCCATTTAATGAGCAGATCGTTTTGGTCAACAACCTTTAAACATTTTCTGATTACGTACTAACCTAAGCCAATTTTTTTCGAAGGTACTCACTCTGTGATCCCCCTCCCATGGTAACCTACTTCCAAGCCTGATAAAGGAGGGGGCTATCATGTGTAAAAATAAAATTCAATTTCAACAAGGTCTCAGCTTGCAAGGTTTCCTGTCTCAATTCGGATCGGAAGATCAATGTCGAAACGCCTTAATCCGGTGGCGATGGTCGCAGGGCTTTGTTTGCCCATCATGTGGACACACAAAATATTGCCTATTGAAAACCAGAGATCTTTTTCAATGCAACCGTTGCCGAGCCCAGATTTCTCTCACTGCCGGAACCATATTTGACTCCACAAAACTCTCGCTGACCACCTGGTTCCTTTCAATCTATCTAATTACACAATCAAAGGTCAGCGTGTCTGCACTGAGCCTCAAGCGCACAATAGGTGTTTCATATAACACAGCCTTATTGATCAAGCATAAAATCCAGCAGGTGATGAAAGAGCGTGACGACAGTAAACCTCTCAACGGTGAATATATACAGGCAGACGATGCCTACTGGGGCGGCAAAAAGCATGACGGCAAACGAGGAAGAGGTGCAACCGGAAAAATTCCATTCGTCGCGGCAGTATCCATAAGTGACAAGGGTCATCCAATCGCAATTCGATTCAGCCAAGTGAGTGCATTTTCCAAGGAAGCGATCAAAGCTTGGGCGCAACAGCATCTGACTCCGAAGAGAAATGTGGTGACCGATGGCCTTGAATGTTTCACTGCTTTTCAAGAGAGCGGTCATGAGCATATTGTTTTTATAACCGGCGGAGGTCCTGAAAGTGTTAAAATGCCTGAATTCAAATGGGTAAACACTATTATTGGCAATGTAAAAAACGCCTTACGCGGTACTTTTCACGCAATCAGTAAAAAACATTTTTCTCGCTACCTCGCTGAGTTTTGCTACCGTTTCAACAGGCGGTTTGACCTAAATTTGGGTACATTGCCGTGAGAACCACGCCCGCATCTCAACGGCTGCTGAAAATGGCTGAGTTATGTGGGTAATCAGAAAACATTTTGATGTGCTGACTGGTTTTCTACGTGCAAGTGTAAGGACACTGTCAATATTTTGCTCCTTCAGTTTTACCATGTCGAAATAACTACAAAATCCCTTATCTCCTAGAAAGATATCCCCAGGTTTAAACGTCTGCCATTGCTTACGAAACAGGGGGAGTTCGTTGCTTTTTTTGTTTCCTATTTCATAGCTGAGCATAGAACCACTTTCCAAGGAAAAGCAGGCGCATACCCGTGCTGAAGGAAATCCGCAACCGGGCTTCTGTGCGGCTGATTGAGGCCACAAGCTCTGATTCTCAGGGGTGTCTGGCATGCTGAGTCCCGTTCCGTCAACAACAATAACTCGACGGTTGTTCAAAAGACCGGTTGTTGTCGACTTGTTACCACCCACTGCTGTATACTGAAAAATGTCGGAGAGAGTTTGTTCGCTCAGTTTCTTGCGAGTATTACAATATGATGCAGTAGATGACGAGGGAAGCCTGACTCCTTTAAGTGACGCATATGATTGAATTTTCCTGACCACATCCTTGCATCCTCCATCTACATCCAAGACGGTTCATCCGGCAAACGAGTACCTGGAACGATGTAAATGATAGAGTCGTAGTTTGAAATATTCCAGGTTCATCCGGTTAAAGCGTATTTAGTCTCATGAAGTGCAAGGATTTTCAATTTGAAGAAATCCTTATCTCGAAACCCATATGCTTGTTTTTGTAGAGTCTTTATTTTGTTATTCGTGCCCTCAAGAGGCCCAGTTGATATAGGAAAATCGTAATAAGCAAGGATGCCGTCGCGATGTTTTTGGAGTGTTTTGGAAAATGTCAGGAGCATTTTAATACCGGAGCTTTTGGCACGAGCAATCCAATCATCAAGATGACCAGTTGCCAGTTTCTTATTTTCCTGAAACCACAACTGCCTGAGATCCTCTTTAAGGTAATAGGCTGTGGCAAGTGATTTATTGAGGTTTAATGCTTCCTCAAGGCGTTGTTTCTCATCGTGTTGTGGTTTGAGATTGTTTGGGTTCTTAAGAAGCAGCCAACGCATCCCTTTGAGCACTTTTTTGCCTTCTTTGGTGGCTTCGTGATACAGATCACGGCGAAAATTAGACAATTTTTCGTTAAAAAGTTTGATGAGATGGAAATGATCGAAAACGATAGTTGCCTCCGGCAGATTTGCAGAAACCGCGGAGATATAGGCCAGCGACATGTCCATGGCCACTGCCTGTATTTGTGCCCGAGAACATTTCAATCTCTTCCAGAAAGGCAAAAGGGCCTCGGCACCCTTGCCGTCGCCGACAAAAACCACGGCACCACTAATCAGATCCAACACCACTGTAAGATAGTTGTGATTTTTGCCAATGGAGATCTCATCAAGGGCTATCAATTGAAGATCTTTCAAAACAGGGTGAGAATACCGCTTGATCAGATACCGCTTTTGGATCTCCTTGATCATATCCCAGCCAGTGCCAAGGTGGCGGGCTACATCTTGAATGGTCATGTAACGGGACAGCTCCATAGCATACCTTTCAAAAGATATGGCGTAGGTGAAACGCGCATCTGCAAAACCGATGGTGATCTGCCGGACAAAGCCACACGAGCGACAAAACACTCTGGGAACGTTCAACTTGATATAGATTTGTTTTCTCCCGATAGGCAATGCGTGGAACCAACGAACTTGGTGACCTCGTCTGACAACTTGCCCACTCTTGCAACAAGGACATCGCAGAGAAAGCGGATCTTTTTCAATGGTAAAGATAATTGCTCCATCCCGATATTGTGTGCTGATGTAACGATAGCCGTAAATGCCAAACCCATGGTACAATATACTTGTGGACATACTGTCACCTCCTTTATCGATTGATGGCGATCACTATAAAGGAAGTAGTATGTCCATATTTTTATTTGGAAAGCGCGCTTTAACCGGATGAACCATATTCCATATCACGGTATCCGTAGGCCTGGCGTTTCAAAGTTTTAATCTTGTTGTTCGTGCCTTCTACCACAGCATTGGTTATACGATGCTTAAAAAAATTGAGAATTTGATCTTTGTATTTATTCAGAGTTAAGCCAAGGCGAATAAACGGTCTAATTCCTGAGGTCAAGGCATCATGGCACCACTCATAGAGGAAGTCCTTGGCTCGATCATGAGTTTTGAATTGCCAGAAATAGCGCAGAAGCTCTTTCATGTTGTACATGTAGAACAGCGGTTTCCCTCTGTGTCAATGTAAGTGAGACACCTACCCCTTGAAAAATTAGTGTAGGGCGGGTAGGAAATTCTCCATGCAATTTAAAACAAAATCCATACACAGCGCAAAACATTCACATCCAGCATCAATGACCGACAAAGAGCCAAAACGACCTGATCCAGAAGTGCTGGAAACGAAACCCCGGCGGCGTTTTACGGCAAAATACAAGCTCAGCGTTCTGGCAGAAGTTGATGCTTGTAGCAAGTCCGGCGAAATTGGTGCGCTTCTGCGAAGGGAAGGTCTGTATTATTCAAACATCCGCACCTGGCAACGGCAATTACAGGAAGGCGCACTCAAAGGACTTTCTCCCAAAAAGAGAGGGAGAAAAAAACATGAGGTTAATCCCTTGGCAAAACGTGTTGCCGAATTGGAGCGGGACAATACCAAATTGGCCAAAAAGCTCAAACAAGCTGAAACTATAATCGAAGTTCAAAAAAAAATATCAGAAATCCTGGGGATCTCACAGCCCAACAGCAACGAGGAGAACTCATGACCACTGTTGCTGAACTCAGTCGTCAGACCAACACCAAGGCTGCCTGCGCTGCTTTTAACATCCCCAGAGCCACCTATTATCGCCAGACTGCAAACCTGACAGTGGCCAAGCCCAAGGTCCGTCTGGCGTCACCACCATTGGCGCTCACCAGTGCGGAGGAGCAAAAAGTTCTAGATGTTCTGCACGAACCGAGATTCCGTGATCTTGCGCCTTCTCAGGTGTATGCCACCTTGTTGGACGAAGGAATATATCACTGCTCCATCCGCACCATGTATCGAATCCTGACAAAACATGACGAGGTTCGTGAACGGCGGCGGCAGGTAACTCGATCCCATTATGAAAAACCAGAACTTCTAGCCACCGGCCCCAATCAGGTATGGTCTTGGGATATTACCAAGTTGAAAGGACCGGCCAAATGGACGTATTTCCACCTCTATGTCATTCTGGACATCTTCAGCCGGTATGTGGTCGGCTGGATGGTCGCGCACCGTGAACAGGCTGTTCTGGCTAAGCGTCTCATCAAGGACTCCTGTGAAAAACAGCAAATCAAACCGGACCAGCTGACGCTCCATGCCGATCGGGGCAGCAGTATGAAATCAAAAAACGTTGCCTTTCTCTTGGCCGATCTGGGCGTAACGAAGACCCATAATCGCCCCTATGTGAGTAATGACAATCCCTTTTCGGAAGCGCAGTTCAAGACGCTGAAATATTGCCCGGAATTTCCTGGAACATTCGGCTCAATACAGGATGCCCGTCACTTTTGCCATGATTTTTTCACCTGGTATAATGGTGAACATATGCATTCAGGCATTGGTTTACTGACTCCCGAGCAGGTCCATTACTGTCTGGACAAAGAGGTCATACAAAAACGTGCCGAGGTTCTTAAAGTTGCTTTCAGAAAACACCCAAACCGTTTTAAGGGCAAGGTCCCACAACCGTTGCCAGCACCACAGGAGGTCTGGATTAATCCGCCGAAAGAGTTGTCTCTTGCTGAGAAAACAAAATAACATTTTGTTTTCTTAAAGATAATAACAGGTTCAGCATATTGGATGGGTTTGTCAAGATTAACGGAGCGTAGCGGAGTTACCCGCAGGGCACGATCTTGATAAAGCTATCCAATAGGCTATTCCCGGTAACTGTGATCGAGTGAGTCTAATTTACGCACAAAGGTGTCTCATTTTCATTGACATGTTCCGTTTGTTGACATCGAGTATGACCTGAAGCTTCTTCTTATTTGTCATTTTCAGAAGACAACTGCACAAAAAATCAAAAGTCGAGTGCACTCCCCTGCACAACAAAACATTGTCGACTATTTCCGCACGAATGTGCTCGGCACCCTGGGAGGTGCAAACCTATTGTCTATTCTGACAGGCCCAATGACCGGGTAGCTGCGATAAGTGCCAACTTTCTATAAATATCCCCAATAACGTGGGACAAGGATCTACCGCCTGAACTTCAAATCAAAACATACACAGAAGAAAGTATTATGTAGCACGTTCAGTATCAAAAATGGAGCAACTCCCCAGACAAGATCGTCGTGCTATATGCGCATTTTCCTAACATTCACTAAGTGAAGGCATCTACATGATTCGACATAAGGAGTCATGGAAAACCTTCACCTCTGAATTTTACTTTAGTTGTTAGGTTATTAAGTCCTCATAACTTCCTGGATACAGTAGACATCTCAGATTATGGTTCCGTTGTACCTTCAAGAGATGTTCTTTGGCAGTATTAGTGTTGGTCAGTACTCATTTGTTGCTTTTCTTTAGTCACGGTTTCATTCCATGGTGTTAAACCACTCCAGTACCTCATCCCATAATGGCGTGGCCTGCCTTCGGAAGTACCCCATGTGCCCAATGCCTCGCTGTGCATACTCCCGAGGATTCAGATCAACACAGGTTACCTGCGAATTTTTATAGCCCTGAATGAATGCGTCGCGAGAGCACGGTAGGGCCCAATAGTCATCCAGAGCATTTGCAGCACATATTGGCGTTGTTATCTGCGCAAATTTTTCCGCCATTTCCGGAGACTCGGAATCATCGAAAAAATAATGCGGAAAAGTACACCAGTATCGCCACTGGCTGTACACACCCAACGGCAGATCTTCACCAATGCCAAGCAGAGACATCGGGGCATACCCTTTCAACGAGGTAAGGAGAGGGAGCACGATGTTCCAGAGAAAACGAACTTTATACCCCTCCAGAAGTGGCATCCATCCGTGCCAGCCTGCTCCCGTGGCAAAAACATAAAACCCGGCAATGTGATTATGGTTGGGTAGCAAGCCAAAAGCGTGTCCTCCAAAAGAGTGCCCCACCATAAAAAGGGGCCTGTCTTCTTTTTTGATAAAGTCCACCGCTGCTGCCAGATCAAGAGCTGCCCAATCGATAAAGCTGGCCTGAAAACCTTTTAATGTCTCAGGCTTTGAGCTGCCTATCCCGCGATAATCAAGGGTTATCGTATTGAAACCACGCGAGCAGGCGTAGCGGGCAAAGTTATAGTAGAATCGCTGCGGCACCCCCGTAGCCCCGGCTACAATCAGATCGCCTAGGGGCTGTCTCTCCTTGGTGTTGAAGCGTGAGAGGGTTATCGGATAACCGTCGGCGGTCACGATCTCAAGCAATTCCGGCTTATGAGACTGGGGGGCACTCATGGCAGACACCTGCCGGAGCTGTGTCGCCTGTTATCCCGCGAACCTTCCTGACTTTGTATTTCCTGGCTTTGCAATCCCCGGCTTTTCATTTCCTCGCCGCTGCAATCGCTGGCCCCCTCGATACGACAGGGAACATATCGGTGCAGCGGCGTGCCGAAACGGTCGCGATTCGTGCTTATGGTGAGACTGTTTACATTTATTCCGTAGACAGCGCCATTATAAAACAGTCCGAAACCGTGAGGAATAATGACGGTGCCTCTCCGCACGTTCTCTGTTACTTCAAGTTCCCCAACTGCACTGCCTGCCTTGGTTGTCACGCGCACCTGCTGGCCATCACTCAGCTGATACGCCTCTGCGTCCGCAGAATGCATCGCCACAGTGCATGCACGTTTACCTGTATTCCAGGCAGGGTTTCTCATGAGGGTGTTGGCGTTGTATTGCATGTGGCGCCCAGCATGAAGAATAAGTGGAAAGGCAGCATCGGGTCGTAACGCCACCTTCTCCTGCTGGGGAGAGAGTGCAAGGACTTCCTCCTCCATCTCTTCAATATATATTTCCAGCTTTTTGGATTTTGTCCGTATCCCTGTCAGCGGCTCTTCTGTATTGGCTCTTCCCAGCCAGAGTCCCTGAGGATTGTCAAGTACCGCACGAAACATCTGCTCGCCTTGGCTGAGTCCCGCTGCAAAACCGATTCGATCGGCATTGGCCCTGGCATCTCGAGGCAGGGTCATCAGCATTCCCCACAGCGCAGCCTTATTCGCGCTGTCCCAATGTGCCCCAAGGGTTTTGGCCAGTATGAATGGCATCGCCGGGCGGATTGCAGGTTCCCGTGCTGCCCACTTCATCAGTCTTGCCCCGACCAGCTGCCTTTTTCCCCCGACAGCCTCGGCGATATCTTCTGGAATCTCCGGAACCAGATGCATTGCTTCAGCAAGACGGGTAAAGATCTGCGACGGCTCCAGGCAGTCTTTAGGAGGTTCAACAGCAGGTGGCCTCATCTGAAAGTACACCTCAGGATAAGTCCATGGAAAAAAGGTCCCATCCCAGCATTCATACTGTGAGCGCGAAGGCAGCACATAGTGAGCAAACAGTGCGGTTTCATTGAGTACAATATCGGTAACAACCAGTAAATCGAGGGCATCAAATGCCTTTTCATAAGCAGTTGTGTCGGGATAGGATCGCAGCGGATTACAACCATTGACAAGAATTGCCCGTAAGCGTTCCGGGTGTCCACTAAGTATCTCTTCCGGAACAACCGCCGGTGGATAAAAACCTGCTGCCGCCGGAAACATGTCTGTGGCGACAGTGCGCCAGACTTTTCCGTTACGTTCATCCGCATGTGCCCCCAGTGGCCGGATCATCCCTGGAATTACATTGCCGCCCCGCACGCCGTAAATGCCACACAGGGTCCCGAGTACGGTGAGCAGATAGTAGGCAAGTGCACTTTGCCGATTCATATAAATCCCGAGATCAGGATGCACACACCACCGCTTACTGGTCAGCAAACGACAGAGTTCTGCGACCTGCTCCTTTTCCAGCTGGCAGACTTCAAGGGCTTCGTCCACGTCCAGGTCAGTAAACCAGTCACGTACTGATGCGAAGTCCGCAACATGTTCAGCAATGTATTGCGTATCCTCCCATTTATTTCGGAGAATGATTGCAATCATGGTTTTGAGCAACAGGGCATCCGTACCTGGCGCTACGGCTATGTGCATGTCGGCAATTTGTGCCGTCTCGCTTTGCCTGGGGTCTACAACGACGAGTATTTTTTCTGGATTCTTCGATAAATCCATAAGGACTCTGGGCGCTCGCGGCAGTTGATGACTCTGCATGCCATTCCAGCCCCAGGCAACCAGTATTTCTGTCTCCTGTTCATCCGGAACATTCAGGATGTGTTGCCCCCCAAAAACCCGCCCATTCACCCACCAGGCACCGCTGAACTCCTGCCCGGCAGAAGAGTAGAGATACTGGGAACCAAGAGCTCTCATCAGACTCACCCCGAATCCCGCCTCGAAATGTCCTCCCTGCATGCTGGCACCCATATAGGCAAGACTTCGCGGACCGTGATCGGCACGAATCTGGAGAATCCGTTCTCCGATTTCTGCAATTGCAGTATCCCAGGAAACAGGCACAAACTCTTTTCCAATCCTTTTCAGTGGCGTAGTCAGCCGGCCTTCTGGGTACTGATAGTAGAGAACGTTCATGCCTTTGCGGCAGACATACCCCTTACTTCTCGGGTTTTCTTTGTCAGGTCGAACTCTGGTCATCCTGCCGTTCTCAACGAGGAGTTCCAGACCACAGTTTTGGCCGCAAAGCACACAACTTGATTTTTTCCACTCTTTCATGGCTTATTCCTCATGGCATATTCCGCATGTCGTATTCCTCCTGGTGTGCGCCCTTTGCTTCCAGTACGTTTCTAGAAGCACGGTCAACGCTGCAGGTGATGGAACAATCTTTGCAACAGCAATTTTTAACGTAAAAGTAAAATAACAGTTGTGTCATCCAGCGCAAAGTGGCATTTATGACAAATACCGCGCAAAAAGAGCCAAACAGCGTATCATCTATAGAGCAACATTGAAGAGTGGACTGATGCATTTCACCTTTTTGATCACAGAAAATTGTTTTACCTCTGGAGTAACCGGACTGCTTGATGCTTTCGCGATTGCTAATCTGTGGCAACGCAAGCTCACCGGCTGTGACGAACAACTTTTCACAGCAGAGCTAGTATCTGGTGACGGAAAGCCTATAAGGAGCGTCGGTTGCGTCGAGCTGCACCCCCACACATCTATTGTTGAGGCCGAACATGTTCAATACATTATCGTGCCGCCAGTCTTCCCTTCGCCGGAGCTGGGCCGACAATTGCAAGGGGATGTAAAACGCTGGCTGATTGAAAATAAAAGAAGGGACGTTCCCATAGCCGCAGTGTGTACAGGGTCATTTCTCCTGGCCGAGACCGGTTTGCTGGATGACAGGGTGGCAACAACCAATTGGCAGTTTGCCAGAAAATTCAGGAATCTTTTTCCAAAGGTCAAGCTCCGCCCCAAGATGATTTTGACCGAGGATGTGGGGGTGCTCTGCACAGGTGCCGCAACAGCATATCTCAACCTTGCCTTGCACCTCATCAGACAGTTTGGGTCGGAAGAACTGGCCAGTGTATGCGCCAAGGCACTCCTTATTGATCCGAATCGAACTAGCCAGGCGCCATACTTTGTTGAGCCCAGCAGGGAAAGTCATGCGGATACAGCTATCAACAAAGCACAGCAGTTTATGGAGAGAAAATATTCTGAAATCCGCTCAATCGATGAAATCGCAGAATATGTCAGCATTAGTTCCAGGCATTTCAAGCGCCGTTTTAAGCAGGCGGTTGGCTCTTCCCCACTCTTGTATCTGCAGGATATCCGAATCAGGCAGGCCAAGAAAAAGCTGGAGTCGACCCGGGAGAGTATTGACGAAATCACTCTCCTGGTGGGCTACGAAAATGCAAGCACCTTCCGGCGATTGTTTAAAGCCAGAACAAGCCTGAGCCCCAGGGAATACAGAGACAAGTTTATGTGTAGATGATAAGCTGCCTCAGCCGGGAATTTCCAAACGCAATGAACGTAAAAAGAAATTGACAGCACCATCTCCTACTGGCTCTCTGTTGTAAGCGTATGCGCCTCGTTCTACCAGTTATTGCCTATCCGGCTGTACCCAGGAGAGTTCGGGTGGAAGCGTTGGCGAGTTAAGGCTGGTAAATAAATGCCCACCGGCTGAACGTCGGTGGACTTGATAAATGAGCAGAGGTTAATGCTAGAGATAAATTTTAAAAAGTAAGGCTGCATTCCTATGAATAAGATGGATATTGGCAGTATCAATCTATTTCACAAAGATAAGGATTGAGATTGTTCCTGATTCTTCAAACCTTCTACGTTTTTGGAATCGGCCAGAAATGGAGCAACAGCAAGTAGAAGATTACCAAAGACTCTCTTCAATCTTCCACTGTTAAAAGATGCTCAATTTTAATTTGTGTTCAGCAAGACGTCTTTATGCTGATTTTTTAGTACAAGTTTGTTAGGCAAGAAGCCGTCTTCCAAAACAGGATTAACTTTTTCCAAGCAATTTTTCACCATCTGGTCGTAGTTCTCCTTTTGGTGATACATGCCTATAAAGGGTTTGCCTTGTTACTCCAAGTTCTTCGCACAATGAGCTTACGTTTGTCTCTTTATGCCCCATTGCAGCCATCGCCAGACGTACTTTTGCAGGAGTCATTTTAAATGGACGCCCTCCCTTCCTTCCTCGTGCTCGTGCTGAAGCAAGTCCTGCTCGAGTACGCTCGGAAATCAGTTCTCTCTCAAACTCAGCCAATGCGGCAAAAATGCCGAAAACCAATTTCCCACTAGCGGAAGTGGTATCAATGGAAGCACCATGGCCTGTCAAAACTTTAAGGCCAATGCCACGGCCAGTGAGATCATGTACCGTGTTGACAAGATGATGTAAATTACGGCCAAGCCTATCAAGTTTCCAAACAATTAATGTATCGCCTTCCCGTAAAGCCTTTAAACAAGCTGCCAGGCCTGGTCGGTCATCAAGTTTTCCTGAAGCTTTGTCTTCGTAAATTTGCTCTTGAGCAACTCCGGCATCTATCAATGCGTCATATTGTAAAGAAGTTGATTGAGAGCCATCCGTTTTTGATACGCGCATGTAACCTATAAGCATAATGCTCCTGTCATTTATACGTTCGATTATGTGACAGTTCGTCTCGAATACCTATGCCCGCCATAAGATGTCACATAATCCGTCATTTAAATTATGACACACAAAGGTTATACAAATTAATAATGTGACAAATATTCTGGGGGAATGCCATTCATTATTAATGTAATGCGCAAATCTTTTAAAAATTCAGGATCGCGTCGCACACAGGAAGTCAGTGCTAATAATGATTGAGCTACTTCTGGGTTGTGTCTGGCTTCCGTAATCACAGGTTGAATTAGGTTGAATAACTTTTGCCAGGGTGCAAGATTTTCAACTTTCTCAAAATGGTTACAGGCAAACCAGGCCTGCGGTTCTTGAACAAAAAGCTCGGTTTGTTCTCCTGGAGGAGTCAACACCTTCGATTCGATCAGGTTGATGGCAGTGGCTGCAGCTTCCAGAAATTTTAATTGATCCTCTATATTCAGAATTTCATAAGGTCGCCAAATTGTATGTCCAGCACGCAATAAATGACCGCAACTTTCCCAAATATATCGGATACTATCAGCACAATATCCACACTGATACAGTGGAGTGTTCAACTCATCCAACAGGGTTCGCAGTAGCCGAAACCAAAGTCCCGCATGAATTCTCCGACGTGGCAAATCTACATGGCCTTTCGTAAGTGCCTGCCAGGTACGCTTATCCATCGAAATTATCTTATCGTTAGCTATGCGTGGCATAGGTATGGATTCAGTGTTTTGCCAGTAAGAGATCATCTCAGGTGTTCCCCAATATGGCTCAAGCAAACAACCATGCACTGGACAGCTCACCATCAAAGGCAGTTTCCACGCTAATAAAAGAAAATAATTGTCTGGATTATCCAGACAAAGAGGACACGCTCGTTTTACAAGCTTCGGGGGAATCCATGCGCACCATTTTGAAATAGATCTTTTCTTACGGCGTTTTTTTTGTAGCAATACAGAGAACTGGAATACATAGGTATCTAAGGAAGATGAAATAGAGTTGTCGAGACTGTCAAACAGCCATGGTACCCAGCCCGCTAGACTCATGCAGCGTAACCGGTCCAGCTCAATACCGCTCCGTTGGGCCAGAAGCGACAACAGAGTCTCTGGCGGAGAGGAATCTAGATCATTGAGACAGTCATGACCGAGGTCATGTTCCAACAAAATACGGATGTCCATTTTGTAACAAGCAGCAACACGATAGAGCCACGAGGACAGGGCTTCACCTTCTTTGGGAGACGGATGCAACGGCCAGCGTTCTGCAGGTCTCACATTAGATCCCTCTCAAATTGCCGACGTCTTTCGCTCGGCCCCATATAATCCGCCATACTTAGTGTGCGAGAATTTATCGCCTCCTCACCGGTTTCTACGGCTACGACAGCAGCTGCCATCAAAAGATGGGCGAGCTCGCCTATGGTTCCTTCACTACGAGAAAGTAGGTAACGAGCCATGTCTAACGTGGCAATCTGTGAATACCTTCGTAGCGGAAAAGATGTAGCGAAGCTGGCCAAAAGAGAGCAGCAATCATCGTTTTGTTCCCACAGTGGTAAGATAAAGGGCTCGAACCGGTTTTCCAACTGGTCGTCGGTTCGAATGGCCAAGTATGCCTCATGCGTTCCGACACCGACTAACGGGATGTGTAGTTCGTTACCGAGAAAACGCAATAAGTTAAGGAATTCTCTCTGAGTGGCCCTGTTGCCAGCCAAAATATTGTGCAATTCATCTATCACTAGCATACGTACATTAACCTTGCGCAATAATGTTAATGCCAATTGCTCTATCTCCGACAACCTTGCTCGTGGTCGCTGTGGAGCACCCATGGCTGCAAGCAATGCCACATAGAAGCGTGATATTGATGGTTCGGAGGGCATTTGTACAACCAACACAGGAATGTTTTCTTGATCAGCATCGGAACTAGCTGGATGGGTGCGTCGAAATTTCTCTATGATCATGGATTTACCGTTATTGGTGGGGCCAACCAACAACAAGTTAGGCATACGTTGTTTGGTTGGCCAAGTATAGAGAGTTTCGAGTCGGCTTAGTGCATCGGTTGCCAAAGAATACCCAATCCAACGATCCGCTCGAATACGCTGGATGCGCTCGGATGCAGGTAGCCGAGCAACCCCTTGGGCATTTGGTAAGAGGTGGGACAAATCGATGATAGGATAATCTTCCATGATTACCACTCCTCTATCTCGTCATACGGTTCAGCAGGTTGTTGCCCATCAATCGATAATTCGTTTAAATCAGATTCAGGTGGAATAGATTCAACGGACGGTTTTGGAGGCTTGAAGTGCCGTCGACGATCTTTGTTTCGGCGTGCCTTTCGTGTATTTTTCTGGGCTGTATCTACGATGTCACGCATTTGTTTAATCATGCGGAACAGGGCCAATTCATCAACTTGTTCTCGTCCTGATTGGCGTAATTTCGCCAAGGCTTGGCGTTGTTCCCATAAAGTCACAGCGGGGTGGGATAGTGTGCGATAGGGGATTTCCAAATATTGCTTTTCTTCTGGTTCCAACACCCAGATGCGGCTAATATCACGTGGATCTCGCCTGATTATAAATTTATCAAAATTGTTGCGCCGTGCAATTAACGGTTTAAGCACGTTAGCATAGTAATGTATGTGATCAACGACGAAACCTGTACGAGTTAACTTACGACGGATAATAGGGAGAAAATCAATCAGAAAAGCTGTAGTTTGGATGACGACAACAGGTTCAAACCCATCGACCACAGCTTCAGACCAAAGTGAGGCTGGCGGCTTTCGCAAAGTACTATGTATGGAACCGTGGTAAACGCCAACCGCCAACGTCAACCATCTTTCCAACTCGCGCAACGTAAGTGCTGCCATACCACAAGAATTATATTCTCCGCGCTGCGTTGGGTTGGAAAAAGTTGTTCCTGGCAATTCATCATGGATCATTGTCATTGCCGTTCCAATAATCCGTTCGACGATGCCTCCATATTTGGGTTGTCCAACAGGGCGATAGTCATACTTAATACCGTGCTCTTCGCAGCCACGGTGAAAGGCCTCACTTTTAAATTCAGCCGCATTATCTAAATATAGCAGTTTGGGTTTACCGCTCATCGGCCAGTTCATTTCTATGTCAAGCTTTTCCAGCCATGGACGCTTATCGCAAACAACATGTGCGAGGCATAAGCCAACAGAAACGGTAGAGGGAGCTTCCAACGTGAGCACCATGCCTACTAAACAGCGCGAGAATACGTCGATAGCGACGGTTAGGTACGGACGACCAATAGGTTGACGGTCACGTTCGTCTACAACGATCAGATCTACCATTGTATGGTCAATTTGGACTTGTTCCAGAGGCTTAATGACTTCAGGGGGAACACCGCCAGCACCTTGTAGTTCACAAGTAGGGTCTTTTCCTTCTCTACTGCGTGTAAGTTTCACTGGGTCGAGCCTGGCAATTCGTGAGGCTACTGTATTGCGAGCTGGCACTGATAGGTTTTGGGATTTACAAGTCCGCTCGATTTCGCGGTATAGTGAAGCTAAGCTGCGTTTTTGCTTGGTTAAAAACCGTTTTTTTATAAGCGTGTGAATGATACGCTCAACTGACTCCGGCAAACGTCCCTTACCTTTTCCACCATTGGAACGGCCTGGTGCCAAATCAGTCACAAGGCCTGAGCCTTGTCGCGCTCGACGAATAAGGACGTAGATTTGTCTCCTGGATAGGCCAAGCTTCTGTGCAGCGGAGTCAGCAGCTTCATGACCTACCACACCAAGATCAGCCAATGGCCCGACGATCTCTTTCCTGCGACGAGCTTCATCCCATATCTCGTCGGACAGGGTTGCGATCCCTTTCTCATTTATTTGCGGGGTATCTGATGTCATGCCGAAAACCTCATATTTGTGCATACGAGTTTTGAGTGTAATCGAGGTTTGTGCACAAGACTAGTGATATTTAGGGTCAAAAGTCAATAGCACATTAGGGTTTAACTTCAGCGAGTTGGTGCTAATGTCTTTTGAAAATGACATTATTGTTCTCGGTGAGGTTTGAATAGTTGTAGAGCAAAAGAAACCTGCTCCCCTTTAGGTAGCGTTTGCCCTGGTAATCAAGATCGGCCTGCAGCTCTTTACGTAATTCGTCGATCGCCTTATTGGCTAGAGCTGAAATGTGATAGTGATCGAACACGATATCGACATGAGGGAGATGTTCTTCGATGGCCTTTACATAGCTCCGGCTCATGTCGACAGCAACGGCTTGAAGATTTTCTGCACGCCGGGCAAGTTTTTTCAAAAATGGAGAAACTGCTTCGTAAGATCTCCCCTCTGTCGCATGAAGGATGCGCCCTGTGTGTAAGCCCACAAAGATAGTCATGTATTTATGACCATTTTGCGTGCTGAACTCATCAATACCCAAGTGGGTAAGGCTGGAGAAATTTTGCTTGTTGTAGAGCCTTGACAGTTTGATCTTGTGATTTTTTTTGATCATGTCCCAGCCCACATGCAGATAATCCGCAACAGCTTTTATAGTGGCGAACTGCAACAAATCTAGAACAGTTAAGGCAAAAGATCGGGTATAACGCCTGTTGCCATCCATGAACTGTAGCTTTGGCCAAAACAAGAAACCACAATCTTTGCATAGAAGCCGGTGCATAACGAGTTCAAGGACACTGCGTTTACGGCCCAAGGGTGGCAGATGCATGAACCTTGTTTTCTTTCCCTTGAAAATCACCCGGGAACCGTGACAAAAAGAGCATGTTTTGGCAGCATTGCTCATTTCTGCCTTGAAAATGAAAGTATTGCCGATGTATCGGGTAGAGCGATATTTGACGTTGCAGATACGAAAAGCATGATATAGTAGGGATGTAGACATGGTATGAGCTCCTTTCTGGAGTGGTTGTGTGATTTGGCGGTCACATCAACTGTCATCATGCCATGTCTATTTTCCAAAATAAAATTGCCTTTGGGTACTCGTTTGCCGGATGAACCAAAATTTAACAAAATTCACTAATATTATCAGCTTGTTTTTGCATAAGTTAAAGCCTTAAACTAGCGCCATTCGGGACTGCCCCCTGTTTCTTAAAAGGAATAGTCTTCGGTCCAGGGTCAATTTACCCTCATCTAGTCATAAAACAATTCCAGCCAGTTATATATAAAACTGGTCAACCTCTCTCGCATATGGTACATTACCGCAAATTGTATCAAAAGCGAGAGGGTCATTTTGGATTTAAAACATGTTACAGTCCGTCCTGTAGAGGTCTCGGAAGAACCACAATACCAAGGGTTAATGCAACAATATCATTACCTTGGTGCCTTGCCGAAAATCAGTAACACAATCTGGTATATAGCCACATGCGACGATCATTGGCTCGGGCTGCTCAGCTTTTCAGCCTCTGCTTTAAAATGTAGCGCCCGGGACCGTTGGATTGGCTGGGGGCATCGTTTACAGTACGACAGACTTCATCTGGTAGCCAATAATTCTCGCTTTTTGATCCTGCCCGATTGCCACTTTAAAAATCTTGCCACCCGGATTCTCTCCCTATGCAGGCGAAGAATTCAAAGTGACTGGGTGGATCGATTCGGGTTTCCACTTTTGATGATGGAAACCTTTGTGGACCCGACTCGTTTTATCGGCACCATCTACCACGCAGCGAACTGGACCATGGTCGGCAAAACCAAGGGGTATCAGCGCATTCGCAGCGGTTACAGCAATAACCAGCAATCAGCCAAACTTGTTTTCATGCAACCCCTGCAGCGCAATGCCCGTTCTATACTATCTGGCCCATCATTGCCTCAACAATACGTAACAGGAGCACCTCGAATGAAACTTACCGCAGAACAAATGAGATCTCTGCCGGATTTTTTTAAGAGCATCGATGACCCCCGCCGTGCACAAGGCAGGCGGCATTCTGTTCATGTTGTCCTCGCCATTGCCGCCGGTGCAGTTTTATGCGGGATGCGCGGCTACAAGGCTATTTCCGACTGGGCTCAAGCCTTATCTCCCAAGGCTCGCGCGAGATTTGGGTGCTATTACAGCGACAGAAAAAACAGCGTCCCCAGTGAAAGCACCATACGTAACGTATTAATTCGTATCAAACCAGTTGAACTGGACCGTGCACTCCAGCTATGGAATGCACAATATGGAGCCATCGACGAAAGCCTGGCAATCGATGGCAAAACCATGTGCAATGCTTTTGATGACAGTGGTCGGCAAGTCCATATCATGGGGGCCGTCGGCCATCAAAGTAAACAAAGCTACACCCAAAAAAAGTCGGCACTCTGCCGGTAAAAGGTAGCGATAAAGAAAAACAGACGAACGAAATCAAAACCGCCATACCTCTCCTTGATTGTATAGATATTCAAGGAAAAACCATCACTGCCGATGCTCTGTTAACCCAGCGGGATCTAGCCAAATATCTGGTTGAGCAACGAAAAGCACATTATCATTTCACCGCCAAAGACAATCAAAAGAAGCTGCTCAATGAAGTTGCTTCATTTTTCGAAAATGTTTCCTGGGAGCCTGACTATATAACCCGGGACAAAAAACATGGCCGTAATGAAACCAGAAAAATCTGGGCAACTACAGACATTAATGAGCACCTCAACTTTCCCCATGTCGCGCAGGCTTTCAAAATTGAACGGGTGACATACCGTAAAAATCAAAAAAATTCTCGTGTCGTCGCCTACGGTATCACCAGCAAATCTCCTCAACTGGCCACCGCAGAACAGATATTAAGAGACAACAGACTGCATTGGAGCATTGAAAACAGTTGTCATTACATCCTTGACTGGAATTACGACGAAGATCGCTGTCGAATCTCAAAAGGCTACGGACCTGAAAATATCACTCGACTTAGGAGATTCGCTATTGGCCTCCTCAAAAGCAAGTCTGTTGGCAATGTAGCTCAAAAAATGCGACAACTCAGTTTTTCTCCACGTATGGTCTTAGATTACCTCAGAATTTCTAAGAATACCCACAGTTCCTCTACTGTTTAACGGTAGAATAAATTTACCGTGCCCCTGGGGATGTTTTGCCCCATGGGTAGAAGGTTGTATTCCGGTTCATTTAGACAAGCGTTTGCCTGTCTTTTTTCTATTTTACCTGGTCGATATCGCCGGAGTTTTTATCATATTTTGTAATATAGCTGAGGATACCTTGCAGAGCAGTCTGATTTCCATATCAGGCCGCTTTACATTTTTTGATGTCTAGCCATGAGGAGGTGGTACCGGATTCCTGAAAATCACTGATCGACTGACCAAGATCAGCGAGAAATGTTTCCAGCTTTTCGGTATTGAGAGATTTTCTGGACTGAGTCCTTTTGCCCAGGATGGAGTTGTTGACTTTTATCGTCCCCACCTTTTGCACGACACTCAAAAGGTTCTTTTTGATTGGTTCAATTCTCGCCTTTAAACTTTTTTCTTCGGCTTGCAAATGCTGTAGGTCTTTTACAATATCTGCAATATCAGGAGCCTCCTGCGCCGCAAAACGTGGGCAGTCGAGAAGGTGGTTACAATATCCACCGCAAAGTAGACCCGGTTCGGTTGTCAGCTCACCCTCCTCTCCTTGCAGCATAGCTTGATACGCTGACCACATATATCCCGCCTTGGTCTTTAAGCTTTGAAAAATAGTGTCGCTTGGCTGGTAACCTGGAAAGAATCCAACTGCACCGTCCGCCAAATCGAGAGAAAGCAATGCTCCCTTGATGGTGTGATCAGGATACTGTTCCGCCAGAGCGCCCATCTGGGTATAGAGCTGCGATTCCCATGAACCATAAGGAGTTGAAGGGACCGAGCCGCTTTTTACCTCCAGGACGGATTTGATCTTGCTGTTTTTCGAAGTGAACACAAAGTCGATATGTGCCAGGAAAGGGACACCTTCACTGTTGATCTTGATTTCCACTTGCCGCTCGAAATTGGTGAAGCCAGCTTCGACGAAAACCTTGGCCACAATTTCTTCTGCCATATGGCCTCGTTCGAAACGAAGGAGTGTGGGAAGATCGTGCTCTTTCGGGCTCAGTCGATCAAGGATAACCTTTCGCGGGCATTGGCCGATATCTGATGCGCCGAAATAGTTTCGACGATCTCCGAGTGTTTCTTCTGTATGTTGTTTGGAGAGATTGCGTAAGCTGGTCTGGAAAATATTGATTACATCCATGATGTTCCTCTTGAAAAGTAAGAGGGAGGACGCACAACTCCCCTGAGGGACTGTGTTCACTCCCTCATCGGGTAAAACTTCCGAATACCAATTGGATCTTGGTATTCTCTTTAGTCGGTTAGTTTAATGCACTGCGGAAGCAGCTTCTTTGAACCAGTTTTTGTTGGTTCCATCCCACTTGAAGCCTGCTGCCTTCAACAATCCTTTCTTCTCGTAGACTTTGCCCCTGGCGATAAATCTATTATCAACACGCTGGATTTGCACACCAGTGATCTGCGGCAAATCCTGATTGTCTTGAACCGGTGGTGATGTCTCCGGCAACGAGGAAGTAGCTTGTGGTATTCCCGGTTGGGCAGATGGCTGGATTGATGCCTTAGATTGAGGCAATCCTTTGTACACAGGTTCCAGCAAACCTCGATACGAATCTGTTCCAATGGAGAGGAGCGAAAAGCACTTCTGGATTGCATCGGTGATTGCTCCTTTATATGCATCTCCTACATTTTCTTTGACAATCTGCATCTGACCTATATGTGAACCTTTGCACATCCATTCCTTATCGATACGGACAAACAGTATCACTTCGACAACTGCTTGTTGGTTAAAGATTTCTTTGGACAGAACCTGATGCTTCCAGTTTTCAGGCAGCAAGACGGCGTTTACCGCGTCGAACACATACTGGGGTTTATACCCATAGCGAATCCGGCCAATGAGATTTCCTTCCTTGCTGGTCATTTTGATTTCCTGAACAGCCTCCTTCCCATAAGAGCGAAGTGTATTGTTTATCTCACCTACGATGGCTGATATATTTTTAGTTTCTGACATTGTTGCGTCCTCCGAAGAGATATTTTTAGGGAAAGCAACGATCCCCCCGTCTGGGAGATCATTCTTTTTCCCGTTTGGGGTTTGTTATCAATCGTAAAAGAAAAGTGTGGCGCAAGAGTTGGGCATGGTGGCTAACAACAGTCAACGCCCAGGTCGAGACTTTCAACCTGCAGCTTTCTTGGCATTTTCTTCATCATTTTTGATTTTCTGCAACCAGGTCACCAGTCCATACGTTGCAAAACCATAGACAAATGCTGCTCCAATAATCCGAAACATTTTATTCCTCCTTGATAAGCTATGGCCATCAGTATTGAAATCTGCAGGGTCTTACATGACTTGCCCCTCGCCCCAATATCCACATACTGCGCAGATCACCCTGAGCTCCTTGCCGTTTCTTACGGTCAAGTCATTGCCCAGCATCTCACCAAAGGTAATGAAATGACCGCACTGCAGTGCGAATTTCTTCCCGCATAATTCACGGTGAAGGATCTCTTTTAGAGCCTCGTGTCCTTGGTACTTCCTTTTTTGCTCCTTGTTCATTGATAGCCTCATAAAAGAAAAGCCCGCCAAAATCGATCTTGGCAGGCTAAGTTGATAATTGTGAGAGGTAGGATCATCGCTGGGCGAGCAGATGGCGCCTCTCGTAAAACTCTCCCAACGGTGAAGCCGACTCCAGATGACTGGCGTCAATAAAGTTGTCCAGTACCCCGTTCAACATCTTGTTTTTCTTTGGCAAGGTTAGTAGATTTTTGTCACGCAGCACGTCGGTCACGGTTTCATGAAATCCCCAGAGTGTCTGGTCATAGACACCTCCGAAATAAAGGTCATTGAATCTGGCAAAATTGCTGGGTGGAATAATGCTATTGGTCATAATCTCAACCAACAATATCTTGGCATCCCACTCGGTCAGAGAAAAGTTCTTCAAACCTTCATGCCAGGACTGAAACTTGGTGAGGTTGGCCACCATCTTCTTCATGGCGCGATAGGCCATGAACTCCAGCTCGTCGAAAACGAGCCCCTTGGTGTGTTTCCTGAATTCGACAAATTCACCACTGAAGGCAAGATTCTCGCAGACAAAGACACGAGTGCCGGCGGTAATGCCAAGGGCCATAGATTTGTCCATGGAATTGCGGATACCAATGGACCAGCACATCTCATCGCTACCGCCACTTAAATCCCAAACCCCGAACATCCTTTTGCCATTGTTAGCCAAGACGTACTGGGTATTGACAATTTCTAATCCTGTTGCCGCCACTCCTAAACGAATGGCGTCAATGATATGTCGATGATGAACTGGGTGAAAAGAGTTGGTGAAAGGAACTGCCGGAACTTGAATAACCTCTGCCTCTGTAACCTTATTGGTGCCGATCAAAATTGACTGGGACATGTGTTGCCTCCTGAATGTTTGTGATTGTGAAACGAAAGAGCCTTTCCTGCCACGGTGGCTGGAAAGGCTCTGAGAAATGTGAATGAATTGTTTTTGTGCTAAACTGCTTACAGTACTGACGGGTTTTGTTGTCTGGACTGCAATTGAAAGCTTTCCCTAATCAGTCCGATATCCTTCATGGGAAGGGGGATCCAGAACGGATCGTTTAATATTTCAAGCCAGCCCTCAACTTTGATTGCCTGCAGTTCGCTTAAATTGAAATAGCCGAACTCAGCGTACTGGCTACATCCGTTGAGCATGACGAAACCGAAAAAGGTGTCTTGGCCATCCCATTCGAGAATCCACCAGTGGCACTGATTGGCAGTGAAGTGGAGATGAACGATCTTCTCTTCCGGGTGGATATGCTCGGTCTCATACAAGCGTGGCAAAGTGTTGAGCTGTTCAAGCGTCGGTATGTTTATCATTGTGTTTTCCTGTGTTGGGAAGGTGAAAAAAGAAAGCCGCCATACCCTCCGAAAGAGGTATGGCGGCTTAATTTTGAATGAAGTTGGTGAGTTGGTTTGACAGGCGTTCAGGAACTAAATTACAGATCGCCAGTTATCCGTAGAATGCTGGCCCGCGATATGCCATAGGTTCGGGATAAGGCGCTGACCGACATGCCGTTTTTCTTCAGATCCTTTATTTCAGAACGTTCTTTCTCGGTTGTCTTTGGTGGACGACCAAGGATCTTTCCCTCACTCTTGGCTCTGGCAAGTCCTGACTGTGTACGCTCGATCAGGAGATCGCGTTCCATTTCGGCAACGGCTGCCAGCATGTTGAGCATCAGCTTTCCTGCCGGTGAAGTTAGATCTGGTTTGCCAAGCTGCAGGACGATGACTTCTATCCCGCGTTTTGCGAGAGCCTTAATCGTCGCACCAACATCTTGTGCATCCCGGCCAAGGCGATCGAGTTTTGCAACGACAAGAGTTTCGCCGTTACGGATCTGGCTGAGCAGTTCTTTAAACTGAGGGCGTTGTGATGCCTGGATCTTTCCGCTAACGCCCTCATCGGCAAACCAGTAATCAACTTTTATCCCGGAGTTTTCGATCTCCAGACGTTGATTTTGGCTCGTCTGATCTTTGGTACTGACCCGGCCGTAAGCAAAGATTGCCATAGATTTTCCTCGGTGGATTTTTGACGGAGATATCCCTGTGAATGTTCAAAAACGGTCGAGAATTATATGAACATGTTCAATAGGATAAAGGCTAATTTGTGAACACTATTTTGGAGCGATTTGGGAGGTGACCAGAAACGGTCGTTTTTGAACGGTGGGATTTACCTGATCAGTACCAGATGAAAAGCAGATCAGGAATTAGAGGCGGGTTGTTTTTTGAAATCATCAGTCGCGAAATATGCATCTGCCGTCCAGCCGATTGTTTCGGTAATTGCCATGGCAGTACCAGCTTTGAGGCAGTTACCGTATCCGGGAATCCAGCCGACTAATAATTGAGAAAGTGCTCGCCCCCCAAAACTGCCAGGGAAGGTGAGCAAAATGCTTTTGGCATTAGCTTTGGTAATTTCACAGCCGTGTTCATGGCCAATTGCAATAATCATTGCCGCTTGCAGTGCCGTCAAGACGGGCATATCAGCCCCAGGAAGTTGCGCAAGACCTGCGCCAATACCTCCTGCTGTCGCGGTTGCTATATGAATAATCGCATGAATCTTTTGTCTTTTTGTTGGCATGGTGGATCCTCCGTAGAAATGTAGGATTGGAAACTGCCGAAAAGCTCATCCACGCCGAACTTTGCTTTTCAACACTCAAAAAATAAGGCGGTACTTTGTTAAGGGAAAATATCTTGAAGCAATTGTTCTACTTCTTGGTTTTAATGATATGTTCTCCTTATGTATCAGAGTTAACAATCGATCAATTGATAACATGTCAAGCATTTAATATATATATGAAATAGTTCTAGAATGCAGCATTAGCTCAAACTAAAAGAGAGGTTGTAAACTCCTTCTATATCGGCATAAAAACTGCTCACCAAGGAGGGGAAAAAGCCTCCTCGTATAGCTATTAAAGTACCGGCTTTATGAGTTTTAACTTGAGGCCCGATCTGGTCAATCCAGTCGATGAGAGTTCATGAAATCGCCTGATACTTGCTGATAGAAATGTTCAGATCATGTGGTTGTCATAAGAGATAGGATTGATAGGAAGAAATAAACTTTTGAGATCTAAGTCGGTAGTGTCTTTTGGGGCAAACTGTTCTACCACCTTCCAAATAAATTCTCGAAAAATCTCTACCACGAAGAAGCGTTGATTGGTGCTTTACCCGGAAGGCAGATAGGAAATTAGAACTTAATCTCAACCAAGCTTGTTTGAATTAAAACATATGAGAGGGTATAAATGGCTTCAAAACCGTATTTAACAGAAACAGGGAGTTGATTATACCGAGTAACACATCGGCTGAATATAAGTGGTGGGTTGGTGGTCAATCGGTAAAAGAAACGCTGGAGGAATTAAACGCCTCTGAAGAAGTGGCACGTAGGTACGTCGACCTAAAAAGAGGTTTAAATCCTGAATCAAAATAGCGGTATCCCTCTGGAGCGCTTGACGCAGATTTGTGCGGAGACTTCCGGCTAATCAATCAAAACAGATGACAAAAAACGCCAGATCAGAAAGCACTATCTTCCATTCGGCTTGCTGGAAATGAAGCAACTAATCCAAGGAATATATTCAAATATACAGTCTATATACGCAATAGACCCAGAGAATCTTCTCAGATTTCACTCCAAATGTGCACTAGCTCAGGTTTGCCCTTATGGAGCTAAAGTCCCATGAAGATGTTATTGCCTCATCCCCCTTTAATTTCGTCGATTAAAACGAAATCCGCCCATTCACTCAGCTCTACAGCGTTCGCTGCTTTTTGTAAGCAATCAGCGAGTCCATCTAGACGGTTATGCTCAAATTTACAGATGTGTTGTTTGCCGACCTGTATCCTGTAAATGCAGATTCCTTTTATATCTCCACCTTCGTTTGTGATTCTAATCATAACATTCCCCCACTCACATCATTATGCCACATTTCTGAATTGCATTATTAATGTATATTAATCACAATTTACACCAATACATTGCCATATTTTTGGGCCGTAGCCTATCACTTTTGAACCTGTCAAAGACATATTGACCGGATTGTTGATAATTCCAGATTATCTAAATTACTTAACTGGAGTTTAGAGTTTCAACATATCCGCGACGGAGCAGAAATTGCCACAACCACGGTATATAATTGCCCCTCAAAAAAAACATGGAGGAACTAAAAAAGTTATTGACATCATTACATATTGGCGTTAGCCGCTCTTTCTCAGCCGAAAAACGGAAGAGCTAATACCATAGTGCGTTTTTCGGCTGAGAAAGAGCGGCCTTCAGAAGAAAGAAAAACTTCAACCTTCTGGAGGCCGCTATGGGAAACAAGGGATACTCCACTATCCCCAGTACCCTGTTTGAAAGTATCACATTTCTTGCCAGGGCACTACCGATTCGTTCAGTCCCGACCTTTATCGAGTTACTGATCGGGGCAATGCTGACGCAAGCCGGCTTCGTCACTGAAGCATGGCTGGCGATAAATCCTTTGCGCAGCTGGACCGCTTATTACAAATGGCTCCAGCAGGGCAAATGGTCATGGGTTGCACTCGGTGTGCAACTGGCCCGACTGGTTGTGACATTTTTTCCGCAACCGGCCTGGTTCTTGATCTTTGATGATACCTTAATCTACCGTAGCTCGAAAAAAGCACCGGGGAGCGATATCCATCATCAGCATGGCAACAAACCCAACCGGCCAAAATATGCCAGGGGGCAATGCTGGGTAACCATGGCACTGTCCATTACTTCGGGCCTGAAACATTCTGCCGTGCCGCTGCTTTCCCGGTTAATGCGAACCAGTGGCAATGTCAGCAAGCTGGACGCGGCGAACTCGCTTCTGGCTGTAATCGCCCCGGTATTTGTTGGCAAGGGACAACGCTTCACCCTGGTCGATAGCTGGTATATGAAATGGCCATATCTTCGCGAAGCACTCAAACGTGGCTTTCATACCATTGGCCAGGTTAGACGGGATACCGCCTTATACGCCATGCCGGTGCGGCAGGAAGGAAAAGGCAGACCAAGAAAGTACGGAGAAAAATATACTCCGGAGCTTGTCGCCAACCTTAAGGAACACCGTAGGAAAGTCTTTTTGTACGGTAAATGGCAGTGGGTTCGTTACCGTAGCGCGGTATGTCTGGCGAAATTCATGAAGGGATGTCGCGTCAGGGCCGTCTGGATGCAGTTTGAGGATAGCAGTGGCAAATTGAGTAAGCAACGACTGCTTCTATCGACTTGTGCCATGCTAACTGCCGAAGAAGTTTTTAGCTACTACGCCAGAAGATGGTCCATCGAGGACCTGTTCAATCAAATGAAGAACAGATGGGGATGGCGGGAAACCTGGCAACAATCAAGGCAAGTTCTGCATCGGTGGACACAAATCCTGTCGTTGGCCTATGCCTTGCCGCAACTCCTGGCGATGTACTGTGGAGACCAGGTGGAGAATATGATAAGTTTAACGCCGTGGAGAAAGGAAAGTCAGATGACCGCCGGCAGGGTGCGGTTGGGATTGCAGAACATTTTAGGCAATGTTCGGATTCGGGAATGGTGGAACCCGAAATGCAGAAAATTCCAGGCACCAATTTTGCCAAAATCTTCGCCGCATGCGACTGTTCGCGGCAATCCGGCAGATATAAAGGTTTCAAAGATCAATTCGGTGGACCATTGTCCACCGCCCGCTGGATAATCGGCGGGGTATCAAACTCTAAACTTCAGTTACTTAATTCAGGCAAAAATATTCAAATATTTTCCGGCTATTGGCGTGTCAGCAGCCATCGCTTGATAGCGTCTCAACAGGTTGTATTTTGAAATGCGCTGTTGTTGTTGTCCTCCAGATTTCTGGTTCACAGCATCTGTGCTTAAATCGTCCGAATTAGCGCTTGGTTTGTAAGGTAGGGCAATTTTGCTGAGGTTATATATCTCGAAATATTCCGCATCTATGATTGAAGCTGACTCCGTACTGCGCGAATTAGAGTCGAGCGCCACAGCAGTCTGCCGGCGCTCGACTGATTGAGGCAGCATTTGCTCTTGTTGAGTATGCGGTGAGATTTGATAAATCTTTGTCGAATGGTCAATGCGCATGCTTGCAAAAACCTCTGAGTGAAAACTGAATAAGTGGTTAGTCCAAATCCTCAATAACCTGGTCTGCACTTTCTTCTACGGCATGGTTCTAATATAAGTACCGGAGTTTTTAAGCCAGAACTCAAGTTGTAGAATTTTCACCTGTTCTGGATCGTATTTGACTGTGTTGATCTCAGAAGTCCCAAGCCAGCCTTTTTCAACGTCGAGCACACCCGGACGCCCTTCCAGGGCGTTTTTGCCGACATCATATCAGCCTACGATAAAGGTGACGTTATCTTGCAGTAACCCTGTTGCATCACTTGGTGCAGACAGCAGGGCTATAATGAAAACAAACGATAATATTATTGAAAAAAATTCAGTTTTCATATTTACTATCCTGAGTTGAAATATCTATTATTTCACTGGTCACATAGTTTTTGTCTTGTCCATGGAGCCGGTCATATCTTTTTTCATATCTGATTTCTCCATGTCACCCATTTCCTTGTTCATGGTTTCCATCTTTGTATCCATCGGTTGCATCGTTTTCTGCTCTGCGCTGCCGAAGATAAAAATAGATAAAACAAAGGTGAAAACAAGACTTGTTAATACTGTAAGAATTTTCTTCATGGCGTGTCTCTATTTTTGCGAATGATTGGGGATGAAAAAGATTTCTTCCCCGTTGTCTGAACATTATGGCCTGGATATAAAGGGAGAATAACGCTTATGTAAAGATTAGATAAAGAATGGGTCAGAGGAAAATTACATAAGTCCTTTTCTCTTTGGACCTACGATTGGGCAGATTCTGCTATTAATCCGTACATTAATTAGCGGACATTGGGAAAGGCGACACAAGACATTGATATTCAAACATATTGTTTCTTTTGCGGGAAGCGACCAATGTCCGGCAATCACCTTACGGATTAATAGATCTTCACACTCTATTGGGAGATCTATCATGAAACGAATTTGGGATACTGATGAGTTAGCTGCCGTTTGGTCTCTAAAACATGATGAGCTGAATCTTCTAAAAACGAAGCCAGCAAGAAACCATTTTGATTTCGTTGTCCAACTTAAAAACTATCAATTGATCGGTCGTTTTTTGAATAATCGATCGGATATATCTGACCCTCCCCTACACAAATCAACTCGATCCTGGCAAGCGGCATCGCACAGAAATCCTCAATTTTCTAGATATTCAACGGGTCACGGCCCATGACAAGCGTGTATTTACTGACAGGCTCACAGAGGAAGTGTATCTTCGTGGAATAAACATTGAAGAGGCAACCGAACAAGCATATCATCCAAGATTCTGAGCTATTCCGAACTTTAGGCCAGTTGCCTTTCCTTAGTAAATCCGATAGATGCGGCAAGGGCTACCACAAGTATTGAACCCATGTTGTGTGTGACCGCCCCCCAAATAGGAGTAAGCAGACCTGTAGCACCGGCTAGAACCGCGATACAATTAATACTGAAGCTCAAGCAGATACTAACTTTTATGGTGCGAGACATCTTTTTGCTTAATTGAATAAGAAAAGGCAACTGTTCGAGCCTGTCATTCATTAATACGATATCAGCCGTCTCCAGTGCCACATCCGCACCTCTGGTGCCCATAGCAATACCGGTATCTGCAGCTTTCAAAGCCGGAGCGTCATTAATCCCATCTCCAATATAAACCGATAGGCCTTCTGTATAAGCTTCTATTCTTTCAAGTTTTTCCGCTGGTTTCTGAGAAGCGTAATACTCTTTGATACCCACTGATTCTGCCGCCGTCCTAACAGGAGAATTCTGATCTCCAGATAGAATGGCAATTTTTTCAATGCCCAACTCCCGTATTGCCCTTATTGTCGCTTCGGCTGAAGAGCGAGGTCGATCAATCAGGCTAATCGAGCCATATACCATACCATCTAAAACAATATCTATATTGGTATATCCGTTATCATCTAAGGTTCTACTGGTAACAATTTCAATATGCTGACCTTCAACCATGCCGAAAATTCCTCGACCGGCTTCGGTACGTATGTCTTCTGCCCTGGCATAGACAAGTTGTAATTCTTCGGCTTTTTTTCTAATAGCTGCTCCTAAAGGATGCAAGCTTCCTTTTTCAAGAGCGGAGGCTATTGCCAACACCTCGTTGTTCGTCACCCCTTCCGCAGAGGCAATGGCTACAATTTCTGGTTCACCAGTTGTGATGGTCCCGGTTTTATCAAAGAAAAAACCTCTGGAGTCAGCGATATTTTCCAGATATTTTCCTCCTTTAACCACTATTCCAGATTTCGCAGCTCTGCCAATGGCAGCCACTGTTGTGACAGGACTTGCTAGTAGAAAAGAGCAGGGGCAGCCTACGATAAGGACTGTAATTGCTCTGGTAACATCCCAAGTAAAGAGATAGGTACATAGTGCAGCTAAAAGAATAACAGGTGTGAACCAGGCAGCATACATATCGACGATTTTACCACTTCGAGTTTTTTGTTGCTCAGCGCCCTCAATCAACTGGATAATTCTGCCGATTGTCGAATCCTCCCCAACCCTATCGGCCTTGATCTTGATGAACCCATTGGTGCAAAGAGTGCCCGCAAACACAAGAGCACCGATATTTTTTTGCACCGGAATAGATTCACCTGTTATGGATGATTCATCAACCGCAGTTGAACCCTCTATGAGGGTACCGTCAACTGCGATTGTGTCACCTGCCTTAATTATTACAATATCACCTATCCTGACATTTTTAATATCTACCTCAATTTCCTTCCAGTCTCTCTCTATGGTAGTTGTGTTGGGTGTAACTGCTATGAGCTTGCGAATGGAGCTCCTGGCGCTATCGCTTACCGCCTCTTCAACAAGAGCTCCAAAAATCATGATAGCACTAACTACTGCACCCTCAAGGTAATTGCCGTTTATCATGCATGCAATGATGGCAATGCTCACCAGCTCGTCCACGTTGATTTCTCTGTTTATTATTCCTCTCCCAGCCTCAACTATTATCGGTAAGCCATTAACGGCAATGGATAGCAGAAGGGCAATATCAAAAAGGCTCAGGTTAATGGATGGAACGACCTGTATTTTGGGAAGAAGAAAAGATAGAGGAATGAGGAAGGCTCCCAGGGATACCTTGACGAAGTCTTCCGAACGGAATAACTCTCTGTAAATACTTAAATCTGCATGACGACCGATCATTTTTGCCCTTTATTTATGTTTGATAGTCAAACTACTTGAAACACTTACTACACTCAAATATTTTGAATGTCAAGATATTTGATAATCTATATTCCCTGTAGTAGTGTATCTCAATGTAAATTTAATTTGACTGTCCTACCGCTTGTTATAATTATACAATCTGACCTATTCAGGGATTACAAATGGATGCTGAAGAACTATCAAAAACGATAATTGAGTTTTACGAGAAGCTTACAACTTGGGAAGATGGAGTAGTCAAGGGAAGTGGCCTTACGACGGCACAGAACCATGCCATCGAAATTGTTGGCCATGAAGGTGCTATAAAAATGAGAAAGCTGGCAGATAAGCTCGGCGTAACAACCGGGACTCTGACAGTCAGTATCGACCGTCTTGAAAAAAAGGCACTGCTCAGACGTGTTCCTCACAAGTCGGACAGGAGGTCATATTTGATCGAATTAACGGAGAAAGGTCAAAAGCTATTCAAAATGCATCACAACCATCATCTCAATCTAACTCGGGAAATGATGACAGATTTCTCTGAACAGGAACAAGCTGACCTTTATCAATCTCTCAAAAAGATGATGGAACATTTCTAGACTAGTACCACGTTTGTGCAGGTAAACTGAAGTAGATTGAACATATTGTTCCAGAATTGGGTATCAAGTAGACATAGCCAATGTTCACCATTTTCCCAAATCATTTATTGTGGGTCAATGAGTAACTTGGTGACGGGTCCGGGTGTTTATCATTGCGGGCCACTACAGTTACCGAGCAACAGGCCACGTTGCTTACCATTTTCAGAGGAGCCTTCTCGAGTGCATAAGATCATCATGGCCATCGAAGGCATTGGGACAACTGGAATCTGCCAGAGTGTCTATCGCTTCTGGAATTTGTTTGCAGATATTCAGAAAATGATCCACCACTCGCGGCCCAAACTGGTCCTCACGATGGCGTAGAATTTCCTCAATTCCGAATGCCGTGGTCTGCCCTTTTCTGTATGGTCGATCTGACGTAATGGCATCAAAAGCATCGGCAAGAGCAATGATACGAGATTCTAGTGGAATCTCTTCGCCTCTCAGGCCGGCAGGATAACCGAGACCGTCCCAACGTTCGTGGTGACAAAGTACAATTTCAGCAATTCCTTTAAACAAAGGTAGCCGGGACAGTATATTGTAGCCGATACGCGGATGGGCCTGCATATACTGCATCTCGTCTCGCGTGAGCCGGCCCATCTTGTTAAGCACCCTGTCAGGAATTCCCACTTTGCCGATATCGTGCATATAGGCGGCTTCATGAATAGTGCGGATCTTTTCTACTGGAAGCTTCATATCGGTGGCAATCAGCACAGCAATTTCAGTGACTCGAAGAGAATGACTGAAAGTATATGGATCCCTGGCATCCAGCACTGTCAAGATGACTTCTATGAGCTCATCCATGCGTATCTCGGGCAGATCATCCCCGAAACCTGCAGTCATCTGCTGAGAAAAAATATAAGGTGAAGGGATGTCCTGAACCGTCACCCCTGACGGCTTAAGAACACTAACTATAGTCGCTGGCATGAAATTAATTCCTTGAATGCGTGGTAAATATATTGATTTCGCGTGCTGCAAAACAGATTAACGATTTACAACAGACCTGCTTTTTCTAATCATTAAAGAATTGTCAGAGTTATTGGACTGTTCCGGAAAAGTTAATCGCATCCCAGCCACAATCACACTGTTGCGACCGTTCTTCTTAACCTTATAAACGGCGTCATCAGCTGCTTTAATTAGCTCCCCCCCGACATCTTCCAGATCAAGAAAAGAATCATGCAGAAAAGCTACGCCTATACTGAGGGATGTCGTCTCTGGAGCCATCCGAACATAATTTTCGCGTATCCGTTCGGCAATTGCCTTTCCTTCCGCCTCAGTGATTTCACGTAGGATAACGCCAAATTCATCTCCTCCATAACGAAACGGGATATCCTTTCCGGAACGGATGGAGTCGAGAATAATTACTGCAAGAGTCTTCAGTAGATCGTCCCCCTCTTGATGACCCAAGGTGTCATTTACTTGCTTAAAATTATCTACGTCAATCAGCATAAGGCAAAGACTTGTTCCGGTTTTTCTTACTACTGCAACCTCCTCGCCTAGGCGCGCATTGAAATATCGACGATTATAAAGTTGCGTCAAATCGTCTTTCATTGAAAGATTCTGGAAATATTGTTTTTGTTTTTCATTTTTGCCTAGCTGTTGCTGCCTGTTACACTCCCGCACATATAGACTATACGCCATCCAGTTCAGTAGACGCTTGAGTTTGATGATTTCAGCTTCGTCCTCTTTTTCATTTGGCAAAGAGAACCCAACATCGTATTGCCCTTTTTTTATTTTCTGACAGAAGCCAAAAAGGCTGGAAATCTCGCGACCGACGATCAAATAACTACACATACGTGACAGGGGAACAAGTGCGCACAGTGATAATGCCAGATGGATTGAAAGAAAATACTGCAGCCTCACTACTCTTCCTGTCTCAACCAAGTAAAGCGCAGTACCTTCAGGAATTATAAGCAAAACAGCCAGGACCATAACCATGCGCAGCGAAATACTCATAACTCTACTGTACCGTTGTGAAAATATAATCCTTGTTGGTGCAAGTACATTTCCTGCATCCAGTGCAGCGCGCTTTTTGAGATGGGGGAATTATGATCTTGTTGCACGGAAAATGTAGGGCCATCGCCTTTGAACCTATCAGATAAATCAGGTTTTTGTTCAGGCTTGTTCGAGCAAGAATATCAAGACTATTGTCCTCCAACCCTCTAGCATCTACTACTTCTGTAATCCTGTCAGTGTGGATGAAGATATTGCCTGTCCCCCGATAGTTTTGCTGCAGACAATCAATAAGCTGATATGGCGTGTTTTCCGCATAAACACCCTTGATCCTGATATGAAGATTTCCCTTACGCTGGGATACTTCTAACTGTGCACGATTTTCCATTACGTATTCTTCCTTCTTTTGAAAATATTTGGTGATGATAAATGTTTTGGAAGGATTTCACTCGATATTCATCATCTTGTTTCTATAAGTAACAAGATCGAGAGTGCGCTCCATTTTGCTCACCTTATGTTCGGCAAGAAACAGTTCTGTCTTCAATTCTGTGATCTGTGAGAAATACTGACATACAGATTTATTGTGTTGGCGCTCTCGTGCTGCAATCGCCTGCTCTTTTGAATGGAGCATCTTTTGAAGTTCACATCTGCGCTTCTTCTCCTGGAGATGAATACAGCAATTCTGCAGAGAAAAAATTCTGACTTGCTGATAGACCTTTTCCTGTAACTCCGGAGTAGCAAGAGTGTGCGTCATTAGCGACCAGTATGCACCGTGGATTTCACCTCCATCCATGCAGGTATTCCATATTTTATCGAGACAATCGCTCGTTTTTGCATAGCCAAATCGAACAAGGCTCAATCTATACTTTCTATCCAAAAGATGCTGAAGAGCATTACTAGTACTAGATCGAAAGGGTATCATTGCGGTAACTTTTGCAAGATGTGCAAACCTACAATATGACTCTGGCTTCGGCACAACGGTCGTACTCGACAAACGCAACATTTCATTCTCACTCAAGCACAAAGCAAGAATGGAGAGATGGTAATTGTTCGGTATATCCCAGATAAATTTGTGAGGTGGAATCTCGAGAGTGTTTTGTCGAAAATTTATAATGTTCATAGGGTAACTGCATTCAAAGTTAATAATTAATTATTTTAGGGTTGTCTAACTTTGGTGCAGTTTATACCAACTGAAATTTCATCGGTCAATATTTATTTAGGTGGGACTAATTTTTTTCGAATTTCACGAAAACCTGATTTTTTTGAGAAAATTTATCAGTATCGTTGTTGGTAGTGAGGGTACGGTACAGATGTGTACGTAAATATACGCTAAACACCCCATAGGAGAAGATCACACTCCCGTGATCTTCTCCTATAAAGAATTACCCCCAATGTTCTGCGCAGCAATTTTCTTGGCATGTCGTACTCCAAAAAAATGGAGAGACAGGTGGATACTCGTCCATACTGACATCATACCGCCCAAAGCGGCATATTTGATCTTTAGTATAAAGGCTAAGACCAGCTACTAGCGCTTTTGTACTTTCCTTTCCTTCGAGGCGGTCGTCAAATCCACCACATTGTGTAACATAAATTGCATTGGCAACTAAATCGGTAAACCTGATTTGTTTACTTTGCTCAATTGGGTCGCCACTATTGATCAATTCTCCACCGAATGTTATCCACTCAGGTAAAATCATTGAACGATTATATCTTAGTGATTTTCGCACGAATTGTTTTTTCTTAAATCACTTTCTGAAACATAACGTAATAGAAAAAATATACGATTCACTCTGCCAAGCTCACGAAAAGCGCGGCACATTTTGTTCTTTCGATTATGGGGCTTTTACCCTAAATGTTTGATTGTCCCCACTTGGAAGGAAAGGTTGACTTTCGTTTCGTTTTACCTTAATTATTTAGGGACGTTGTTAATCTATCATTTTATTATTTAGGTATAGGCTCCATGAGTCAACAAGATAAACTTACAGCAAGTCAGGAAGATTATCTTGAGGCGATCTATCATATATCCTCTGAAAAGAAGGCCGCCCGAGCAAAAGATATTTCCAGACTCCTTGATGTACGTGCCTCTTCGGTTACAGGAGCATTACGCACCCTTGCCCGGATTGCGCTTATCAATTATGCTCCTTACGATCTGATTACTCTGACTGATGAGGGTCAGCTTGTTGCTGAAGAAATTGTTCGGCGACATAAGGCACTTGAGCAATTTTTGGTGAAGGTACTTGGGGTCGAGCCGAAAGAGGCCGATGAAGCTGCCTGCAAGATGGAGCATTCCGTTCCTAAAGCAATAGTTAACCGTCTGGTCAAATACGCCGAGTATGTGGATAAATGCCCCAAAGGGGGCATTACCTGGGACTCTGGTTTCGGATATTATTGTAAACACGGTTGTGCTGGAGAGGATTGTAAGCATTGCATGTCTGATTTTTCTGGGAAAAATTCAGAAAAATAATTCCCACTTCCCTTCTTTTTTTGTCTTGTACTGCCGGAAGTTATCCAAATTCTCTTTTTAGATAGCTTCATCAAGAGTTCTATTTCCCTGTTGTCCTCCAAATATCATTTTCCTTGAGAATGTTTGCTCTTGCCTTTTTTTGTATTAGCAGATTTTAAATCTTTCCTCTTACCTGTATTTGTTTCACGAGGGTTACATTTAACACCGTTGTGATTTGTTTAGGTGTGCCTAAATAAACTCTTGACTTTGAACTTTTTCTTTGATATTAGTCTCGCCTAATAATGTACAGTATGATTAATTTATTTATGCAAATGACACCTGGAACCATAGACGGAGACATAGATAGATATGGAAGAGAACGATCAACCATCAAATGATACCAAGCCCTCATTTCCACTTGCTTTAGCGGGCACCGGAGAGAGGGTACGAATCGTTTTTATCCGTGGTGGTGCAAACCTTAAGGAGCGTCTGCTAAGCATGGGGATTCAGGTTGAAGACGCCATAGAAATTATTCAGTCCCGCGAAAAGGGTGCCGTCTTGGTTGCCAAAGATGAATATCGTTTCATGTTGGGGGGCGGTATGGCCCATAAAATATATGTCACAAAGGAGTGAGAATATGGGAAAAACACTTGCAGATTTTAGAGTGGGGATGCGTGGCCGGGTAATCGGTTTTGATAAGGGCTCCAAAGAATATCGGAAAAAAATCCTGGCCATGGGATTAACCAAAGGCACGGAATTTACCGTAAACAGGGTTGCCCCAATGGGAGATCCGATTGAGATCGAAGTACGAGGATACAATTTAAGCCTGCGTAAAGATGAAGCCGCAGCACTTACAGTGGAGGGTGTTTAACAATGAGTGATTTTAGCATAGGCGTGGTAGGCAATCCCAACTGCGGGAAGACGACCCTCTTCAATGCATTGACTGGGGCAAAACAGCGGGTTGGGAACTGGCCAGGTGTAACTGTTGATAGAAAGATCGGTTTTTACAGCCATGGCCACCATAAAATCGAGGTCGTCGACACTCCGGGTATCTATTCTCTTTCTGCGGCCTCTGTTGATGAAGAAGTTGCAAGAGATTACGCCCTCTCCGGTGAGGCTGATCTCATTGTAAATATTGTCGATGCCTCTAATATTGAAAGGAATCTCTATCTGACCAGCCAGCTTTTAGAGATGCGGGTTCCCTTGCTCGTTGTCCTAAACATGATGGATATTGCCAAAGACAGGCAGATCGAGATTGACGTTGACGGCCTATCCCGTCAATTGGGCTGCCCCGTGATCCCCATGGTTCTCACTAAAAATCGGGGTGTTTTAGAGCTCAAAGATGCGATAAATACTGTTGTCAATACACCTCAGACTGTCGCCACTGCTATGGTTACACACACAGTAGAAGTTGAAGAAGCCGTGATGGAACTGCTGCCACTGATAGAAAGAACTGCCGCCCTAAAAGGCTGGAACGCCAAATGGATGGCTGTCAAAATGCTTGAAAACGATGACCAGGTCCTAGCGGCCTCTCCTGCAGATGCCGTCAATAAGGCCATGAAACTACAACGCGTCATTGAAGAGAAGACAGAGGACGATCCGGATATCCTGATTGCTTCAGCACATTACGGATTCATCAACTGGATGACCAAGGACAATGTCACCAAGAAGGGACAGATAAAGACCTCTGTCTCTGATAAAATAGACAGGGTTGTTCTCAGCCGGATTTTCGGTATCCCGATTTTTCTTGCAGCCATGTACCTTATGTTCATGTTTACCATTAACCTGGGTGGGGCCTTTATTGACTTCTTTGATCAATTTGCCGGTACCATTTTGGTTGATGGCTTTGGTGGCCTACTTGTCTCGATTGGAGCACCGGTATGGCTAAAAACTATACTGGCCAACGGTGTTGGCGGTGGTATCCAAACCATGGCCACCTTTATTCCGCCCATTGGCTTCATGTTTCTTTTTCTCTCCTTTCTTGAGGACTCCGGTTATATGGCAAGAGCTGCTTTTGTTATGGACCGTTTTATGCGGGTCATAGGCCTGCCCGGAAAATCCTTTATTCCCATGCTAGTCGGGTTTGGATGTAATGTTCCGGCGATCATGGCAACCAGGACCCTTGAAAATCAGCGTGACCGAACGCTCACCATCATGATGAACCCTTTCATGTCCTGCGGAGCCAGGCTTCCTGTCTATGCGCTGTTTGCTGCAGCCTTTTTCCCATCCGGCGGCCAAAACCTGGTTTTCCTTCTCTATCTGATCGGAATCGGATTTGCCGTTCTTACCGGTTTGATCCTGAAAAACACCTTGCTCAAAGGAGAAATCACTCCCTTTGTCATGGAACTGCCTCCATATCACCTGCCGACAGTCAAGGCTGTTCTCCTGCGGACTTATGATCGGCTTAAAACCTTTCTATTCAAGGCCGGCAAAGTGCTGGTGCCTGTTATTGTTGTGTTGGCATTCCTGAATTCTCTGGGTATTGATGGCTCATTCGGAAATGAAGATACGGAAAACTCAGCTCTTTCTTCCATAAGTAAAAATATAACGCCCGCGCTTTACCCTCTGGGGGTTACTGATGAGAACTGGCCGGCAACCGTTGGTGTGTTCACCGGTATTTTTGCCAAAGAGGCCGTTGTCGGTACCCTGAATTCGCTCTATAGCGGCATGGACTCCAATGCAGCTGCTGAATCGGGTGAGGAGGCTGAAGAAGCCCTCGGCTTCTGGGGCGCAATCGGCGCTTCCTTTGCCACCATCCCTACCAACCTTTCCGAGCTCACAGGAACTGTTCTGGATCCCTTGGGGCTGTCTATTGGTGACATCTCTGATAAAGAGGCTGCCGCCGAAAAAATGGAGGTTAGCGTAGGTACCTTCGGCTCCATGGTGACCCTGTTTGGCTCGAAGGTGGCCGCTTTTGCCTACCTGCTATTCATTCTGCTTTATTTTCCTTGCAGTGCAGCTATTGCTGCAGTGTACCGAGAAACGAACCTGAACTGGACTTTGTTTACGGGATTCTGGACCACTTTTTTGGCCTATTTTGCGGCTACTATCTTTTACCAGGGGGCAACTATCACCATTCATCCCGGAAGTTCACTTATGTGGATTGCTGGTGATTTACTGGCCCTTGGGACTGTTATTGCTATCATGAAAGTGTTGGGCGCAAAAGGAAGGGGTACTATTCCCCTCACGGCAGGCGCGAAGGCCTGATTCATTGATCTTAAAATGAGTGGGAAAAGTGTTTTTCTCACTCTCATCTCTTCACAATTGATTCTTATGACTCCCATAGAAATTCGAACATATCTTCAGGAACGAAAGCTTGCAACACTGCACGATATTGCGCTTCATTTCAGAATGACAACCGAAGCTATCACCCCCATGCTTGAGCTTTGGATAAGTAAAGGCAAGGTAAAAAAACATGCTGGCAGCCTGGGATGTTCCAAAGGATGCTGTAAGTGTGATCCGGCTACCATAGAAACCTATGAATGGGTCTCCTGAATCGGCTCAAATGAACAATGTACTTGTTATCGGTGTCCACTGCGAAGAGTTTGGCTTTGGCTTCAGGGCGGCACAACTGGTTGAGAACAACATTCAAGTTGTGCAGATAACCAGCGGCCTGTCACATGAAAAATCATTGTACCGAAGTGACTTTTATCATTCCACGGCCCACCGGGAAATGTATCTGCAACTTCATCAGCAGCTCAAAAGAAAAGCGGATTTCGTCATTGACCTGCACACCGGGATTAATGAAACCGGACGCTGTGCCGATATCCTCTCGGCCGAGACACATCTGCTGCGTACCATGAAAACAAGACTTGAGACAGCCGCTGAAAATCCATTTTCATTACCCGGCGCGGAACGTCTGTATCAAATAATCCAATCAGATGGACAGCATGAAGGGGATGAAACCTTGTTTCCAGCCTGCCATACTATAATTCCCCGGCAGATTTGGGGTGGACTTGAATACACTTATGCTGGACTGGAAATTTACCTGCATGAGCCAGGCGAAGGCACTCCGGCCGATTGTGAATATGCGGCACAGTTGATCCGCATGCTCTGTCTTTCCGCAGACAATATCGGAAAAGAACAAACAGACTAAGTGGAATTGTTTTTTATGACCAAGCCCAAAAAAATAAGCGCCAGTTTGGAAGACTATCTCGAGGCCATTTATCTGATCACCAGGAAAAATGGAGAAGCACGTTCCAAGGAGATCATGAAGCAACTGCGTGTATCTGGGCCGTCGGTCACTGAAGCTTTGCAAGTGCTTGCTGAAAAAAAAATGGTGAACTATCAACCCTATGAACCAATTACCCTTGCGCCGAAGGGAAAAAAAGTGGCAGAAGGAGTTCTTTATCGACATGAAACCCTGCGGGATTTTTTCATTGAAGTGCTCGGCGTTGACCGGAAGGCTGCTGAGAAAGGAGCATGTCGGATGGAACATGTTGCAACCTCGAATATTATTGAGCGGATGGTCAAATACACAGACTACCTAAAAAATGAGTGTAAAAGATGCGGCTGCAACAAGGTTCACTGTTTTGCGGAGTATCTGCAGGATCAGAAAAAAAAGTCAAGAACGTCGGCCGAAGAGGTATCAGATGATGAACTTTAAAGAATCTGTTTTTCCGCAAGGTTACACATATCCATATCCCGCAGGCACAACCCGGCAACCTACATTCCCTGCCCCGCAATTCAGTCCGGTCGGCAGAGTGGTCGCAATCCTGACCATAGCAAGCACCCTGTTCATACGTTCCAGTATGGTCGATCTGCAAACTAGGGGCATGATTTTAACCGAGGCTATTAACAATGGTATTGCCCAGAGCACGGCAGACTGAATGGCTGCCACTTCAACCACTGCTGCATCCTATTGCCAGTTTTTGTTCCGTTTCTAGCTTCGAATTTCCTGTCTTCACGAAAAGCATGTCTGCGCATTTTCATTTCATCTACAGAAACAGAATTTTTGTCAAAAATAAAACCATATATTTTCCATTGACAACATATTTAGTGTAGACTAAATATTTACCTATCAATGAACATATTGTTCACGTCGTCTGCACTTTCAACCTTTAAGACAGATATTGTTTTTTTATGTCGTAATCACTCCTCATGGAGAGTTTCTTTGCTTATTAATTTAGTTATATCTAAATTTTTTACAGAAGACTAAACACAAAAACGGAGAGAAAAGAAGATAATGAAGATCACAAAAATAACAATTTCAGCAGTTACCACTGGGTTATTGATAAGTAACATGGCTTCTGCACAGGTTACCGAGGAGGCCGTACCTCCGGTAAAGGTAACCTCATTCACTGAAGCGTTTACCAAAGGCAAGGCGAGCGGACAGATTCGTCTTGGCTATATCTGGTTCGGCCCGGACGAAGATGGCGCAAACTCAAATTATGACTTGGCGCTCGGTGGTCAACTGAAATACGAGACAGCCGCTCTTTACGGGTTATCTCTTGGAGCAGCATTTTATACATCACACAGTCTCATCCAACCGGATGAAAAAGATTTTAATGATGAGCTGTCCTCAGCTGATCAGCATTATGACCTGCTTGCGGAGGCATATATCAATGGAGGCTGGGAGGGTTTTAGTCTTCGGATAGGTAGACAGCTTATGGACACCCCGTTTGCTGACAGCGATGATATCCGCATGACACCACATACCTTTGAAGCGGCAGTTGTTGGGTACAAATACAATGATTTTTCGGTGGTCGGTGGCTACCTGTCAAGATGGCAGGGTGTGGATGCCGGTTATCCTAACGATGCGGGTTTTGATGATATGGTTTCCGGTTCCGACGGTACCTGGATGATGGGAGGCACCTATGGTAGTGAGCTATTTGAAGCCAGCCTCTGGTACTATGGTGTTATCAATGTTGTTGATGTTTTCTATACGGATATCGTCGCACCGATCGCATTAGGAGAGAACGTGATCTTAACTCTTGGTGCCCAGGCTACCTTCCAAAGTGACAGCACGAACAACGAGACCTCTATGGATGTCGGTTCCAGGATCGAAGGAAACCTCTATGGGGTAATGGCTGAGCTCTCTATTATGGGAATAACCGCCGGAATCGCATATGATCATACATCGGTTGACGAAGGGGAAGCGCTGTTCGGCGGCTGGGGTGGAGGCCCGTTCTTTACCAACATCGATACGCTGGTTGCCAATGAATTTGCAGCCGGTCAGGCTGCCAATTCCTATACTCTGTCGCTGGGGTATGATTTTAGTGAGATCGGGGCCGAAGGCTTAAGTATTAGCTACACATTTGGTCACTACGAAGGTGGCGCTGACCCAATGGACAGCACTGCTGACGCAGAAGTGGATGAGCATAACTTTTACGTAGAGTATGAAATAACTGATGCCTGGTCTGTTGATGCAATCTATGTCATCAGTGATGATAAAGAAAATGAAGCGGCAAGCGAATGGGACTACAATCGTGCCCAGGTTCGTGTAAATTTCACCTTCTAAACAGCATTATTGAACCAGCTTTAAAAACCACAACGAACCATAATAGTTAGTGTCCTTCTGGTATCCCGGCAAACTTGTTTTCTTTCCGGGATACCAGGATTTTTTGAGACATTTGCAGGGGGGTAAAATGAAACAGGGCATCAAGCTACTGGGAATACTACCTTCCACATCCCAAAGAAAAAAGATTTGGTCAATAGAACAGGGTTAGATCTGCTCTGTGCTCGGAACCTGCTTCCGTAGATCCGAACTGAGAAAAATGGCGCGGAAGAAACAATTCGGACTCGACCCGGGAAACAGTGACTTTCTGCTCCATTCGGCACTGATCAGCCAACTTGGCGGACGGACTTCCAAGTCCAGAGTGTTAAACAAAACTCTGGACAACAAAAACAGGATTTCTATCAACCGTTATGCCAAGGCAAAGGATGACCAGGCAATTAAGGTGTTATGGGAAGAGGATAGCCGTTTTTACTCTCGCTGAGCATTCTCTCCGGTTTCATAAGGTGAGCACGAAAGACGGATCTGGAAAGTGCGATGCACTGTTCACCGGAAATTCGGAAGACTATGTCTTTGGTGCGCTATTTGAAATTTCAGATAACGAGAAAAAGGCTCTGGATAGAACAGAAGGCTTGGGCTTTGGCTATCATGAAAAAAATGTCTTGGTTAGTAATGGGCAGGGAAAATCCTTTGAAGCGTTTATTTACTATGCAACCAATACCGACCCTTCCTTGCTGCCTTATTCTTGGTACCTATATCACGTCATACATGGTGCAAAAGAAACAGATGTTCCCGCTTGGTATCTTGATGCCATAGAGGTTAGAAGAAGCAAGGAAGACCCTGATAAAAAAAGGGATGCAAGGGAGCGTGCAATATACCGTTAGCAAACGCAGGCACAGGGACAAAATTTCTGCTGCGCTCCAATCTTGCTAGTGTTGCGGGCGTTATCTTTGCAGGTTACTTCTGGATATATTCTGAACGAATTGGTCAATTACTCAAACTTATTCAACCTTAGTCCTGGCAGAGATAATTCTAGCGAATACCTGCATAAAGTCGGTCGTTAAAAGCTTCTCGATGGAAAGGTGAACTCAATCCACAGTTTTCCAAATATCGATGGAGTCAAATTGAAAAGAGTATCACAAGAATGACAAGTAGACCAACAGGGCCGATATTCTTACGGGGTTTACTCCTATTATTACGCTGCGAACGGGCAATATTTGTATTTCTAGGACGAGAAACATTTACGGCACGATACTTTCCGGAATGATCAATTTCAAACGATAGTATCTCTCCCAACTGCGGTCGTTGACCATCTCGCGGAAAAGCAGAAATGTGAACAAATATATTTTGAGTACCGCGTTTGTAGGATATGAAACCGAATTCACGTGCATCATTCCACTTGGTGAGAGTTCCTTCGATACGCATATAAGACCTAATAACTAAAGATAAAAACGATAGTTCTGAAACTAATCTGCATTAACTCTGTTTCGTAAAATCCCCGAAGGCTTGAAAGTTACTACTCTTCTGGCATCCAGTGTGAGATCTTCTCCTGTCTGTGGATTACGACCCCTACGTGATTTTTTGTCCCTGACATTGAACTTCCCGAACCCGCTCAAGAGGAGATCTGATCCTTTAATGAGAGAGCCTTTAGACAATCTCAAAAATGCCTCAACCGCGGCGTTAGCTTCAGCTTTTGTCAGATTGTGATTCTTGTATACCTCTTGAACAATTTCTGCCTTGGTAAGTGTCATTTGAGTTATTCCATTATTTGAAAAAAATGATCATTGATGAGTTTGCAATAATCATATTACAAAAAATCAATAAAGTGAAAAATATTAGTCGCATGTGTGTAAATTTCTCGATACAATTTTTTCGGTCCAATTTGGAAATACAGATCTACAACCTGATATTTAATTCTCCCAAGATGGAAGCAAACCTGTCTATACGTGAAAAACGGTAGTTGAACCATCTAAAAGAACATAAATGCACCAAGTTTCGAGCATGTTGACTGTGGGGCGGTGAACAGAGCTTACAGCTTGGCAAAGATGTACGTTTACTGAGTAACGATCACCGATGTTGTTGAAGCTGGTAACAAAGTTTCTCTGATTGGCTTTGGCACCTTTTCGGTAAACGACCGTGTCGCCAGTCTGGGCCGTAATCCGCAAACCGGCCAAAGCATACAGATACCTGCCAGGAAAGTGGTGAAGTTCAAGGCCGGTGCCAAGTTGATCGAGGCTGCTAATCAATTGCAGTAGTTCAAATTAGATCTGACGCATCAAATTTCACGTGACAACTTGATTTTACATTATCTTTGGCTCCACGTAACAAAATTCCAACCTCATAAATGATATACTAAGGTTATTAACGCTCTGTTTTTTCTACAAAAGAAAAAGGAGGCGATCATGACCGAAGTAACCTATACGACCGAGTTTAGCACTTTTGATCAAAGGCTCTTTTCTGCTGGGCATACAGAAGTCCAGATTATTGGTCGAGGCAACCATCGTTCTTTTCAAAAACGGTATTGGGCTCAGGTCTCATGTTCCCGGTTAATAGAAAGCGGCTTACCTGGAGCAGACCTCGCCGCAGAATACGTGTATGGCAAATACATCAGGGATCTGTCAACGAGCATTATTAAAGACACAAGCCGTGTGATTCTGTATTTCCTGCATTTTCTTGAACGCGAAAAAACAAACATTTACACTCTGGCTCGTCAAGATATCAGCAAATTTGTAGATAATGAACAGGGCCATGGGCAAAAAACTCGGTCTGTTGTTAATTACCTTAGAATTCTCTACGCTTTTATCAGGTACCTGGTTGATCAAGATGTTTTGGCGGATACAATCATGGAACGCAAAATCCGTATAAAGCTCCCCGAAGCACTTCCCCGTGCGACCACTCGTGAGGATCAGCAACGTCTTCTTGATGCAGTTGATTCGGATCGAGACCGGGTTTTGATTTTACTTTTACTGCGGACTGGATTGAGAATCGGTGAGTTACTGGAAGTTCAGATATCGGATATCAGCTTTGGTGAGCGAAAGATCTTGATCTATTTGGGAGAGAAGAACCTCCAGGGACGTGCGGTGTATTACAGTGAAGATGCAGAACAGGCTCTGAAAAAGTGGTTGAAAGTCAGGCCAGGCAACTCTACATCCCTTTTTCCAGGCAGGTCGCCAGGGGAAAGTATAAGTTATGTAACAGCCTGGAATGCTATGCGAAATATTCTGGCTCGTGCTGGTCTGTCGGATAAAGGATATAGCTTACACAGTCTGAGACATACATTTGCCACCGATATACTTAATGCCGGTATGCGCTTGGTAGTTCTACAGCAATTGCTTGGACATCAGGAAATCGAAATGACCATGCGCTATGCAAGGATAACGGATGTAACCCGAGAGCATGAGTATTTCAAGGCCGTGGGTCGTATCGAGCAGGGAGAACACTATGAACATCGCCGCGTCAATACTCAATTACAAGAGGTATTTGAGAAGAAAAAACTACTCCGCTCAAAGTATAAGTAGCTATTTATATCGGTTAAAACATTTTCTGGTTTGGCTGCCTGTACAACTGGAGTCTGCAACCTCAGACCACATCAAGAGTTATCTTGATTTACTCCTAGAACAGCATTTAGCCCCAAAAACAATTAATGACCGCTTATTTGCTATCCGTGGTTTTTACCGTTACCTGCATGAGGAGGAAGGCTGGTCAGTTAAAAATCCTGTCCCCAAAGGTATGGCATTACGGCTGCCAAAACCACTGCCCCGGCATGCAAAGCAGAGCGAACTCGATTTGTTATTTGCGGTTATAACCAAAAAGCGAGACCGTGCTTTATTCATGCTGATGCTGCGCTGCGGCCTCAGAGTTGACGAGGTCGCCAATTTGAGCCTTGATGCCATTGATTATGAGAATAGTCAGATTGTTGTACGCGGAGGAAAAGGAGCAAAGGATAGAACAACGTACATCAGTAATGATGTCGCAGATGCGCTTGCCACCTACCTACAGATCAGACAGCCAACCAGGGAGGGGAAAATTTTCCTGGTGGAAAAAGGTATTCATAAAGGCAAGCCGATTTCAGTTCGTGGTATCCAGAAGCGCATCGAGTATTACTCTAAGAAGGTCGGAGTATCACTTTCCTGCCATAAATTACGTCACACTATGGCAACTAATTTGCTCAACGCCGGGGCTGATATTGTTACAATCCAGGAACTATTGGGGCACTACAAAATAGAACAGACAATGCATTACAGCAAGCTCTCTAACATGAAGGCACAGCATGATTACTACAAGGCTATGGATAAAGTGATGAAAAGTGAATTTTTTAAATGATATAAGGATCAAATCCGCCCCGCCAGTTGCCAGATGCTCCGACGAGCATGCAGTAGCGGCCCATTCTCGCACTGCCAACTAGCGGGGCTACCATCGGAGTTGAACTTGACTTTCGGAACATGTCAATGAAAATGAGACACCTTTGTGCGTAAATTAGACTCACTCGATCACAGTTACCGGGAATAGCCTATTGGATAGCTTTATCAAGATCGTGCCCTGCGGGTAACTCCGCTACGCTCCGTTAATCTTGACAAACCCATCCAATATGCTGAACCTGTTATTATCTTTAAGAAAACAAAATGTTATTTTGTTTTCTCAGCAAGAGACAACTCTTTCGGCGGATTAATCCAGACCTCCTGTGGTGCTGGCAACGGTTGTGGGACCTTGCCCTTAAAACGGTTTGGGTGTTTTCTGAAAGCAACTTTAAGAACCTCGGCACGTTTTTGTATGACCTCTTTGTCCAGACAGTAATGGACCTGCTCGGGAGTCAGTAAACCAATGCCTGAATGCATATGTTCACCATTATACCAGGTGAAAAAATCATGGCAAAAGTGACGGGCATCCTGTATTGAGCCGAATGTTCCAGGAAATTCCGGGCAATATTTCAGCGTCTTGAACTGCGCTTCCGAAAAGGGATTGTCATTACTCACATAGGGGCGATTATGGGTCTTCGTTACGCCCAGATCGGCCAAGAGAAAGGCAACGTTTTTTGATTTCATACTGCTGCCCCGATCGGCATGGAGCGTCAGCTGGTCCGGTTTGATTTGCTGTTTTTCACAGGAGTCCTTGATGAGACGCTTAGCCAGAACAGCCTGTTCACGGTGCGCGACCATCCAGCCGACCACATACCGGCTGAAGATGTCCAGAATGACATAGAGGTGGAAATACGTCCATTTGGCCGGTCCTTTCAACTTGGTAATATCCCAAGACCATACCTGATTGGGGCCGGTGGCTAGAAGTTCTGGTTTTTCATAATGGGATCGAGTTACCTGCCGCCGCCGTTCACGAACCTCGTCATGTTTTGTCAGGATTCGATACATGGTGCGGATGGAGCAGTGATATATTCCTTCGTCCAACAAGGTGGCATACACCTGAGAAGGCGCAAGATCACGGAATCTCGGTTCGTGCAGAACATCTAGAACTTTTTGCTCCTCCGCACTGGTGAGCGCCAATGGTGGTGACGCCAGACGGACCTTGGGCTTGGCCACTGTCAGGTTTGCAGTCTGGCGATAATAGGTGGCTCTGGGGATGTTAAAAGCAGCGCAGGCAGCCTTGGTGTTGGTCTGACGACTGAGTTCAGCAACAGTGGTCATGAGTTCTCCTCGTTGCTGTTGGGCTGTGAGATCCCCAGGATTTCTGATATTTTTTTTTGAACTTCGATTATAGTTTCAGCTTGTTTGAGCTTTTTGGCCAATTTGGTATTGTCCCGCTCCAATTCGGCAACACGTTTTGCCAAGGGATTAACCTCATGTTTTTTTCTCCCTCTCTTTTTGGGAGAAAGTCCTTTGAGTGCGCCTTCCTGTAATTGCCGTTGCCAGGTGCGGATGTTTGAATAATACAGACCTTCCCTTCGCAGAAGCGCACCAATTTCGCCGGACTTGCTACAAGCATCAACTTCTGCCAGAACGCTGAGCTTGTATTTTGCCGTAAAACGCCGCCGGGGTTTCGTTTCCAGCACTTCTGGATCAGGTCGTTTTGGCTCTTTGTCGGTCATTGATGCTGGATGTGAATGTTTTGCGCTGTGTATGGATTTTGTTTTAAATTGCATGGAGAATTTCCTACCCGCCCTACACTAATTTTTCAAGGGGTAGGTGTCTCACTTACATTGACACAGAGGGCTTTTAACTTTAAAACATGAGAAAATGAAACATGTAACAAGCTAACAATAATAGAAAAAACAGAGTTTGTTACGTGAAGTCTTTGGTAAGCTCAACCTGGCTTTTGCTCCATTTCTGCACAATTTCCAGGAAGTAAGTGTGTCCACCCTCTCAGGAAAAGCTCAACCTTCACGTAAGAAAACCAGATTGAGCTTGTCCTGCCAAAGATCAAAACTAGTTCTTGATCGTTTCTTCACAGATTCCGTAGTCAACCGTCATGCCAACAGTGAAATGAAGGAAAATATTGTCTTGCCCAACAACAGGGACCCAGAAACTGATAAATGCTTTTCCGTTCATGCTGAGTTTTTTAAATTTTGCTTTCTGTTCAGCAAGCGCTTTATTTGCAAGACAACCTTTATGGGATTCTGGCGAGCCGATTTTAGAGCAGATCATCCCTGCCGCTAAACCGGTTGTTGCACAAGCAGCATTCACAGCAAGAATATTTCGACTTTTGTCAACCAGCATCACTCCTTCCGGAAATTTTCCCCACATCATCTGAAAAGCATCAATCACACTTTTATAAACCATTTTTCAACCTCCATCATATTCGACGATTTAGTTATTATTTGCATTGTATTGCCATATGGGGCAATTTGCGCTACGATGAAAAACATACTATACAAGCATATAGATTTTATCTTATCGTATCGGACATTAAATATAATCAATTGGACATAAAATGTTTTGGAGCGTAAGCATTAGTCTCTCGGAATCTTCTGATTGGCATTCTCACGACGTTTTTGAACTTATTCTCTGTCGTGCTGGCACCGGACTGTTGATTCTCGATCAAGGAAATATTGAATTGGTAAGCCGGAGAGCTATCCTGATTGAGTCAAAAGCGCGTCACAGGTTTGTTTTCCGAAAGAATGAAACTGCAGATTTTAAGTTTGTATGCTTTACATCTACTGATATAGCTACTCATTTGTCGGTGGCTCAATCATCTTTCCTGTTTAATTTGAATAAACGGGAATGCTCGTTTACTGACTTTCCTGAAATAAAATCTCTGCCATGGGAGTTAGTCGAGATGATTCCAGATGGTCTCGGAGATCAAGATCCCGGTGAGTTGCACATTGCATGGGCAGTAATTGGCTTGCTATTAGCCTCATGCATGGGAAACAAACGAGGCACGGAGATGGATTCTGGGGCTAAGCATATGAATACAATAAGAAAAATATGTGAGTGGCTTGACAGACAGCCAGAGAAGCCGGGAGACTTAAACGAGATAGCGGTGCGGTTCGGATTGTCTCGAAGTTTACTTACACGCGAATTTAGAAGTTATACGAATACAAGCATTGTTGAATATATCAATATCCGACGCCTCCAAAAGGCCGGGATAATTCTTTCATCAACAGATGAAGGTATTGCCGAGGCAGCATTTCAGAGTGGTTTTTCAAGTTTACCCAACTTTTATAGGCAGTTCAAAAAAATGTATGGTGCGTCACCAGTTGAATTTCGCAATCAATTCTTCAAAAAAGTCGAAAAGGATGTTTGAAAGATCACAGGGACGGTTCGACTTTTCAACTGGGAAGAATAACCTGCAGAAGAGCATGGTTTTTCTCTTTAGTTATATGTAGAAATTCGAAATTTTATCGGACAAATTTCAGAATCGAGTCTTAATATAATCCGACAACTCGATGTCAGATTATCTTTGGTAAGCTACAATCTGCAGTTACTCCATTTTAGCTCAATTTCGGATAGGTAGGCGTGTCTGCCATACTAAGAAAACCTTCATCTACTATCACTGGTAATAAAAGGATATTACCAGTGATAGTCTTACCCCATATTTATTCCGTCCAATAGAGCACAACATCCTCACTTGTTATTGTGAATCAAGATTCTTACCAAAGAACTGCTCAAGTTTACTCATAGCCTTATTCACATATTCCGGTTTCCAATAGGTTTGGATATGGGTTGCACCGTCAATCAGAAACAATTCTTTATCTTTGGTATTGGTAGCCAGTTTGTATGCTTTTTCAGTCATATATAATGAATCAGCGTTGCTTCCCGCCATCATCAACAACGGCTGACTGATCAGATCCATGTTGCTTGCAGCATCAAAACGCATCAGGTCAAGCAGGCTGCTCATCGTGTACCTGAATGTCGAATTCGGGTGTGCGTGTGTCTTGCCGTAGTACACAAATCCCTCTCGATAGAGTTCAAAAGGCAGTTTGGCTATTTGCTCATCGGTAAGTTTTGCATCTGCGGCATAAATGATTTCGCCACCTGCTGCTTCCTGCGCCCTTGCATCGGACGCGGCTTTCAACCTTTCCTGTATGGTTGATACCTGGGAATCCATATACCCATTACGACGTACCAGTCCGGAATCGAACATGCTCAACGTTGCAATGGTTATAAAACGTTTGTCGGTTTGAGCCGCTTTCAACGAATACCCGCCACCTCCGCAGATACCGAGCAATCCTAATCTGTTTGCATCAACTCCAGGATACTGGGTGATATAATCTGCCATACCATGAATATCTTCAATTCGATTAGCAGGTTTGTCAATATTGCGAGGCGTACCGCCACTTGCTCCTTGATAGGCAGCGTCGGCAGCGATGGTAATATATCCTTTTTCCGCTAGCCTTTGAGCATATAATCCGGCGACTTGCTCTTTCACTCCACCGTTCGGGTGGGCTACGACAACCGCAGGGTATCTATTGTCAGGATTATAACCGGCTGGTGTATAGACATTAGCGGCAATTTCCAGGCCATGGAGTTGATAAAAGACAGGATGGATATTTACTTTACCCTCTACATTTTCAGTGATAGCACCAAGGTACGTCAATGTATATGGGTTCTGTTTATAATCTGCTGCCATAGCGGTGGTTCCTATTGAATTGATTGTTACAGCAACCATTAGTGCTGCACCTAAAATGCCCATTTTCATCTTTTAACTTCTCCAAATAAATGCAATTTATTGATCTTCTTTTAAATTGGAATTGTTTATCCAAAACCTGATCGCATCATTCACCCAACCGGCTGCATCAGTACCAACACCAGTTCCAAAACCATGCCCGGCATGCTTGAACCTGTGATACTTAACTGTGACTCCTGCACCTTTCAGGTTATGAACACGTCTGTCTACGACTGATGCACTGGCGATGGGATCATCAGCACTTACCGTGATGAATGTTGGTGGAAAGCCTGGGGAATAAATTGAGTGCCCCGTGTAGGCAATGATCACGGCCCCAGGTTTGGGCAGATCACGGCCACCATAATAAGCTGTACCGTTTAAAGCGATATCACCTACCATCCGTGCTCCAGCAGAGCTTCCCCACAGTGAGTACCCTTCTTTTGATACGCCTAGAGTGTCTGCATGATCGACAATAAAGGAAATCGCTGCAGCCAGATCTTCAGAAGCTTTCAGACCGCTTCCTGCCCTGTATTTCAGGACAAATGCATTCAGTCCTTTTTTGCTGATTTCAACTGCATGCGGAAATCCTTCGTGCAATGATCCGACATAGGAGAAACCGCCTCCCGGACAAATCACCGCAAAAGGCGCCCCCGGCTCACCCCTGAAAAAAACGAGACCGGCAGAATGTTTGGCTGGATCTTGCCTCTTTTGTCGCTCGTTGTAGAAGTCGTAAAAGATTTCACGACCAGAGGCTACTTCGTCGATCATGTGATTGAGTGCTCCGACGACTATATCGGGGTTCACATGGCTATGATACGGAAGAAGTAACCCGACATCACCCAAGATTGCATCGAGCTGCTGTGGCCTGTTATCCCAAGGGAGAAGGTATTCACCAAACCCTTTAAACGCTGGATGTTCCACAACAGATCGAACAGAGTCCCCGGTAGTGACATGCTGATAATTCGAAGGTGTATTCACGCCCGTTGCTCCACCGTTATGGTGATCCGTCACATTTTGGTTTCCAATTGCATAACTGGAGAAAATACCAACCGTAAAGGCAACCATAAAGAGCAGTACTGTTGCGTGACATCCAGACATTCTTTCTTTTTTCATAGGCTGGTTATTTGCCATATCTCTCTTTGGTGGCATAGTCCATCAGGTTACTGTTGAGCTACCATGCCGCTCGGAAATTGGGTGTGACCTTGGAGCTTTCACCCTTTCGTGGGCGCTTCTACACCAGAAAAGGCCAGCACCCTATCGGGCAGACGTTGGCCACGCACTTCGATGGTCTTCACCGCAGCAGTCAGTTCAGCGATCTCCCCCTGTGTGAATTGAACCTCAGCCGCGCCGATATTTTCGATCATGTGCGTCATCACCGTCGTTCCAGGGATAGGCACTATCCAGGGTTTCTGCGCGATCAGCCAGGCAAGGGAGATCTGAACAGGAGATGCCTGCTTGCGGATTGCCCAGGTCTTTATCAGATCAACCAATTGCATATTGTGAGCGAGATTTTCCGGCGAGAACCTCGGCGTGATGGCCCGAAAATCGCCGGTTGCGAAGCGTGTGTTCGCATCGATCCAGCCGGTGAGTAATTGGCAGTCCAGAGGCCACCAGGGCACAAAGCCGATTCCCAACTCTTTGCAGAGTGGTATCACCTCCTTTTCCGGGTCTCGGGTCGCCATCGAGTACTCGTTTTGAATCGCTGTCAGCGGCAATACTGCATGAGCGCGACGGATCGTCTGTATTCCTGGCTCGGAAAGACCCCAATGCAGAACCTTGCCTTCATCCATAAGCTCCTTGACTGCTCCGGCGACATCTTCAATCGGCACCTGTGGGTCGACACGGTGTTGATAGAGGAGGTCTATGTGGTCGGTCCGCAGCCGCTTGAGCGACCCTTCAACTGCACGCTTGATACTTTCGGGTCGGCTATTGAGTCCGGGGCCGCGTTCGCCGGTCTCCGGGTTTATGTTCCAACCGAACTTGGTTGTGATCCTCACCTTATCGCGAAACGGTTCGATGGCCTCACCGAGGATACGCTCGTTTTCGAAAGGCCCGTATGCCTCTGCACAGTCGAAGAAGGTGACACCACGATTGTATGCTTCGCGGATGATGTTTATCATTTCCGGACGGTACGGTACTGTGGTTGTGTACTTGCGGTGCATGTTCTGGACGCCGAGGCCAATGCTTGACACCTCAAGTGAACCAAGCATACGTTTCCCCGGTTTTGCACAGCCCGTGGAGCTCTGTTCTTCACCTTTGGCCGATGCGGTAGCAAGACCGGGCAACATTGAGGCTGCTACCACACCTGCCACGCTTACCCCTGCTGCGATAAATGTGCGTCTATCCAGTGCTGTAATGCTGTTTTTTTTAACGGGGTCTTTTTGTTTGTTATTCATATTATTATTCCTCTTTTTTCAGCAAGTTATCTTTTATTAGTATCCATGATGCCAGGTTCTTGATCACGTCTTATTTGTTATATTGTTCATCACTAACATGCTCCATCCATTGAACCCCCACCCCATTCAAAGGTTCAGAAACAGCCACATGAGACATCGCACTGTCAGGTGCGGCACCGTGCCAGTGACGTTCATTTGCAGGGATCCAGACGACATCGCCTGGCAGTATCTCCTGGACAGCTTCTCCTTCGGACTGGACCAGACCGCGTCCAGAAAAAACAATAAGAGTTTGTCCAACAGGGTGTGTATGCCAGGCCGTCCGTGCACCAGCTTCAAAGTTGACAATACCGCCACCATAACTGCCTGTTGCTTCTGAGATAAACCGAGATTCAACAGTAGCTTTGCCGGTGAAGTAGTTGGATGAGGCAACTACAGGAGATGCTTTTCTGGTAACTTTGAGCGCCTTTGAATTTGCTTTGGGATCTATGGTTTCAAACGCTTCCGAGAGAACCAGGGCACTCCTGTCAGCTACGTGGCCACTGACTCTATCTCTTAGAACTTCAATAAAGTCGTAAAGCTGCGCTTCGCTGTAGCCCATTCGCTCAGCTATTCCAAGATGCCCTTTAAACATTGGTTCTGTTCCCGGGAGGGCAGCCAATGTGCTGATGGTCACAAGTTCTCGTTGCTTGTGGCTTAAGACATCTCGAACAAAGATGTCTGCAAAGAGATGCTCGACGAGAAACTTGTCGATAATCGGCGAGAACACAGGATACCCACTGCTACGGTGTGACACATCCCTACCGACAAGTGTATTCCTGACCTCATGTCCGTATGCGTTCCGGTCAAAATTAGCAGGCAGGGGTGATGCTTCTTTACCAGCTTCATCGACCTTACCCTGTGCCTGGCGTTCATCCATAACGGCTATGAACGTGTTGATTCCGATCAGAGCCCTGGGGAAACCTGCATAGGCATAGATATGGACAAGGGCTTCCTTGATCTCGTTTACGGTCAAGCCGTCATCAAGACCCTGATTCAGAGACTCTTTCAGTTTAGGGATATTGCCACTTGCAGTAAAAGAAGCAATGGGAACAAGTGCCTTTTCTTTCTTACTCAACTCCTTCGACGTGCTGTTTTCTGCGATAGCTATAGTACTCATGCCGAGAGAGGTTAAGAATATGGTCGTTAAGATTCGAAACAAATACTTTTTCATGATATCTCCGATAGTGATACTGTTTTGCAGCATCTCTTCGACATGAAATGCTGCAAGAAAATCTCTTTTAATCCAATCCTTTTTCTTTCAGGAAATCGCTCATCAAATCAGCGATCTCAAGATTGTTCAGATCCGAAAACGGGAAGTGGGTATTGCCGTGAATCCCGATTTCAGGCAAATGAACAACCGTGGCATCGCCACCGTGGCGGTTGACAGCTTCCGCCCACAGTTTTGCCATATCAAGACGGATTCGCCACTGGTCCTGCCCCGGGTTGTCCATGGGTTCTGCGGGGATATTGTCACCGTAATAGATAATGATGGGGATTTTGGTGAGCTTCATGAAATCCACCAGAGGAACGCTCTCGGCTTTAAGCGTTCCGCCGGAGCTTGGCATAGGAGGAGGAACTTCCCCTTCCGGGAAAATAAAACCCGAGCCCGGCTCATATGACACGACACCGCGTATCTTGTCGCTTTTCAGAACTGTCACCCAACCCATTCCACCGCTATGTGAATGCGTAACAAGAACACCAGGGCCAATCTTGTCAAACAGTGCTGCTACGGCTTCAGCATTAACATTGATATTGATTGGTGCGGTATCAGGTGTCATTTGTCGGAAGTATTGATTGAGACTCTCTGGTTCTTGAGAGAATTGAACCCTAGGAAAAAACTCAGGCCAAATACCGACCCGGAAAATATTGAACCACTTCTGTTCATCAGGTACAGCAGCTATGGTACCGGGTTGAGTGGTTCGTCCTGCGTTGCCTCGACGAGGTTGGTCAATCAGATAAACAGGAAAGTTCCGACGAAGAAAAATATTCTGAAATCCCTCGCGTCCATCGGGGGTTGTTTCCCAGGTCCTGGAGAACTGACCATAGCCATGCCAGAATACAAGGGGCAGTTGACGGGCGTCTTCTGGGACCTGGTAAAAGGTGTAGAGATGGTCACCATGAAGGGTTTGCCCTCCTGTTGCAGAGAGATTTTTTGGGTCAAATTCCCCTGGACTGGTGATGATTGTTCCACCAGCTGCAAAACTTCCCTGCTCTTTGATTGTAAGGGTTCCATTCTGTGTGCTCCCACCGTTCATAGCGCATGAGGATGCAAGCAAACAGATGAGAATCAGTACTTGAGCATAAAATATCCTGGGTTTGTTCAGTTTCATATCTGCACTCCTGTTAATTCAATGATTGATTTCATCGTTAGTTAGCTGGAAATTGCAGCGTCCAACCAAGTGAGAAAGCTCTCTTTATAATAAACTATTATAGTGCCGGGAGTGCTGATACCGGTAGATTGATACTATGGAATAATTGCCCAATAATGCGAGCAACGTCACTTTTTCCTTCTCAAGACCCTATGTCGTGATGGTTTTTTGCTATAGATCAGGTTTTCTTTGACCAAGCCATTTGACTATTGCTGGATCATGATGATCGAAAAAACTGCTATTTAACCAGACGCATTAGCCAATGGGTCAGAATGGCATAAAGGGTAAAAATCGACAGATTCAGTAGACAAAAGGTTACCACTGCCTGATCTGGCAGATAGTAGTTCTCACTTGGCAGCATAAAGAGCTTGGAAGCCATTTCTCGTGAAAAAGATGCGTAGACCCCACCTCCGACAAGCAATATCATCGAAATAGCTTTTATTCCTATATACTTTTCCCAGCACATCGTTGGTATCAGGCGACAAAGCCAGTTCTGGATACGCTTCCAAAACAGACCAACATGCATGCCTACCATCACTAGGAGCCAGTAGGAGAGGGTGGCATGGATGAACAATAAGCGCTTAGTTCCCTCTATGCTGTCGAAGATAAACACGGTGCGGGAGATAAAAAATGCGCACCACAGCAAGGCTATAAAGATTCCAACAAGAGCAAGGTTTAGAATAAGATTAAGCCAACGGCTGAAAGAGTAATGCCCTTTAAAAAGCGCAAAAAAACAGTGCCGGTTAATGCCAATGTGAACGGCAATACAAAGAAGCATGATGGTTCCATTCCACTCATGAAAACGGTTGCCTGTATAGAGATTGGCCTGGGAGAGTATAAAAGTGATAAGCAAAATCAGACCAAAAATCAGGCGGGGTACTATTTTAATCCTCATTACATTCTCTAGAGAAGAACTTGATTGACCATCTATGCTGTCTCTTTAACCCAGCGGGTGACTTCTGGTGCGGCTTCTGCCACCACGTCCCGGCTGACAGTATACCCATTTCGCACTACTTCTGCCTTTGGCTGCAGATCGGCAATGGTGCGAATGGTACCGGAGAAGCCGCTGCCACCATGAGTGTTGAACGGAATTATTCGCTTACCAGAGAAATCATATGTTTCCAGAAAGGTATAGAGAATCATTGGCAGATCAGCCCACCAGTTAGGATAGCCGAGGAAAATGGTGTCGTAATCCTGAAAGTTTTTCAACGGTTTTGCTATGGCTGGTCGATAATCCCGCATTTGCTCGATTTTGGCCTGGGCTATGAGTGGCTTATGATTCAGGGGCCATGGTTTCACTGGTTCAATGCGGAATATATCGGCACCAGTTGTCTCGGCAATAATCATGGCCACATACTGGGTATTCCCCAGCACTTTGCCGTTAAATACCACTGTGCTGTTTGCCTCGTCATTGCTCATGTTCTGTGGATTCAGGGTCTCAGGCCATGAGAAATAGACAACCAGGGTTTTCCCACTGCCGGATACTGCGGCCAATGCATGGCTTACGCTTGCAGGAACACCATAGGCGGCAATGCCCAGTGCCATGGTTTTCAGAAAAGTACGACGTGATGGTTGGATGATATTTGTTTCTTTCATAGTATTTGTTTCCCAGGGATTTTAACGATAGAAGGTGAACATGGAGCTTCTGTTAATTCAATGGTTCATTTCATCGTTAGTTAGCTGGAAGTTGCAGTATCCAGTCAAGTTAGAAAGCTTCGTTATAATGAACTATTATAGTCCCTGGAGTGCTGACAGCGGTAGATTGATACTATGGAATAATTGCCCAATAATGCGAGAAACGTCACTTTTTCCTTCTCAAGACTCTATGTCGTGATAGTTTTTTGCTATAGATCAAGTTTTCTTTCACCAAGCATTTGACTATTGCTGGATCACGATGATCGAAAGAACTGCTCTTTGCCTGGTCAAGTGTTGAAATACGTTCCATATCATCATCACTCAAGTTGAAGTCAAAGACGGTGGCGTTTCCGAACATTCGCGCGTTATGAACCGATTTAGGAATAACGACGACACCTTTCTGAATAAGCCAGCGCAGAACAACCTGCGCTATGGATTTTTCATATTTATTGCCGATCGATTGCAACATTTCGTTGGTGAAAAGATTATTCCAGCCCTCGGCAAAAGGCCCCTATTTCAGGTCCAGGTAATCCTCATCCGCTACCGGCTCCAGCCACTCATTGCTTGAGTTTTCACCAGGTATCTCGACTGCCAGATGCGAAAACCAGCTGTCTTTTGCCGCACCGTGCCAGTGCTTCACACCGGGCGGGATGTTCACCACATCTCCCGGCTTAAGTGCACGGGCAGGTTTATCCCATTCCTGGTACCAACCGCTGCCTGTCGTGCAGAGCAGGATCTGTCCGCCGCCTTTGTCAGCTTTATGGATATGCCAATTATTTCGGCATCCCGGTTCAAAGGTAACATTACCGATGAACATCCCTTCCGTATTAAGAATGTTCAGATAACTCTGCCCAGTGAAATATTGCGCATAGGCCGTATTCTCGTCGCCTCGCTTGAAGACATCTGTATTTTCTTTTTCAGTCATTTCTTTCACGTATTTTTGTTTATCGATACCAACAGGTATCCAGGGTGGTTTTGAATTTATAAAGTGTTGAAATCTCAACCAATGTAATGTTGTCCTCTTATAAAGCAGATTTCAGCACGGTGACAATATCCTCTTTTGTGAGAGCAGGGCGACCTGGAAGGTTACCACTTTCGTCCTTAACGACGAGCACCGCATCCTCTGCGTACTGGGTAAACAGTTCTTCTCCTATTCCTACTTCCGAAAGGCGGGTCGGACAACCGATGGATTTGAGGAATGCTTCATATGCGTCAATACCTTCCGCAGCGAGGGCCTTCACATCCTTGCCTTCTGCCGATAAACTAAAGATACGGACGGCAAACTGGGCAAGTCGTTCGGGTCTGGATTTCGCGATAAAACGCATATAGGCAGGATTAATGATGGCAAGCCCTGCGCCATGGGTAATATTGTGATGGGCAGAGAGGGCATGCTCAATCATGTGGACAGGTGGCATCATGCCGATTCCTGCCTGAATCCAGCCGTTCAGGGCAACAATGGAAGCCCATTGCACCTGTGTCCTGGCCTCAAGGTCATTGGAATCTTCCACAGCCTTTTTGCCATATTCTATGGCGTTAATGATGATGCCCTCGGCCCAGCGATCCTGAATCGGGGTGCAGTCAATACCTGTGAAATACCCTTCTGTCACATGGGTGATGATGTCGCATACACCGTAAGCCGTTTGATCTTTTGGCACAGTCAGGGTCAGTTCCGGGTCAACCAGGGCTACCTTGGGATAGAGACATTCAGTCTGAACAAAGGACTTTACCTTGGTCTCATCGTTACTGATAACTGCGCCGCAATTCATCTCAGAACCGGTGGCTGCAAGAGTAGGGACCGTTATAACAGGCAAGGCCTCGGTGGGAATAACCCAATCGTTCTGGCCATGAGCAATGAGGTTCCAGGGGGCTCCGTCATAGAGAGCAGCTGCCGCAATCACCTTTGATGCATCCATGGTGGAACCGCCGCCAAGTGCAATGATGACGTCACATTTTTCCGTACGGACAGTTTCGGCACCCCTTGCGACAGAGGTAATGCGCGGATTAGGTTCAACACCACTGCATTCTGCATAATCGATACCTGCATCTTTCAGGCTGGCAACCGCCTTGGCAAAGACACCGCTTTTCTTGACACTGCCTCCGCCGGTGACGATAAGTGCTTTCTTGCCATAATGGCTGGCAATTTCACCAAGACGGGAGAGTGTGCCTGCACCAAATATGAGACGGGTCGGGTTGTAAAATTCAAAGTTCATAATATGATCTCCTTGTAGTTGTTTTTTATCTTTATTGACGTTGATGGAATAATAACCCCAGGCTACTGAGTCCGGAATACCTGATCCTCTCCATATGTTGCCTATTCCTCTTTTCAGCTTTTCTTTTTTGTGATGAATTTATATATAATTTGCTTAATCTGATTCGAATCACGACGAACGGGATAAGTACTTCAAAGAAATTCATTCTTAAGAAGAATAGAAAAGCGTAGGCTTCCAGTGAATTTTCAAGGTGCAAATCAAGGAAAATGAACAATGACTGAACTAGCTGAATTGTTGTCCGGTTTAGAACTCACCGACAATGGATATACCGACACAAAATTATCAGGGGTCCGGCTTTTTAAGGGCACTCAACACATTCGCAGGACGCCTCTTGTTTATGAACCGGGGATTTGTATTATCGTCCAGGGGGAAAAAGCTGGGTACCTGGGCGGCGAGGTGTTTCGATACGATGCAGATCATTATCTGGTGACAACCGTCACAATGCCGTTTGAATGTGAAACTTTTGCAAATCCGGAAGAACCACTCCTTGGTGTTTACATCGATGTAAATTTTGAAAATTTGCATAATCTTATTGGCAAACTGCGGGAACATGGCCCGATTGCGGGCAACGATCAGAGCTCTTTGCATCGAGGAATTGGACCAGCACTGCTGGATGCTGAGATGAAAGATGGTGTATGTCGACTGATAAAATGTCTGCAGTCTGAAGTAGAGACCCAAGTCCTGGGCCCAGGATTGGTGCAGGAAATTCTCTTCAGGGCACTCAATGGTTCCCAGGCGCCTGTTCTCTACTCTCTGGTCATGCAGAATGGCAACTTTGCCCAAATTTCCCGGGCACTAAAAATTATGCAGAGCAATTTTGCTGAGAAACTGGACGTAGAACACTTGGCGAAAGTAGCCAACATGAGTTCATCAACCTTTCATAAAGCATTCAAAGAAGTCACCTCTGAATCACCCCTGCAGTACCTCAAAAAGCTCAGGCTCAACAAAGCCAGGTACATGATGATACAGGAAAGCACCAAAGCCTATATTGCAGCGTACGAAGTGGGCTATGAAAGTCCTTCCCAGTTCAGCCGTGAATTCAAGAGGTATTTTGGCCATAGTCCGGCAGAGGCAATCAGAGAGGCTCGTCCGAACTGAAAAGAAGCTGCCTTCGTGGGTGCAAAATGACACGAGGATTTTGCCGGATCAATCGTTGGATTTGTCGTGGTTCATCCCCTTTCCCTTCATCGATAAAGTTGAGCAGATTGCAGAGCACTAAAACGTTCTTCGTCTATCAGGGATGATCACAATACCAGCCGCAGCGAGGGTGCTGTTAAACCAATACTGCCTGATTCTTGCCTGATCTTTCGAAAAAGAAATCTTGTATCTGTATTCAGGAAAGCCTTTATGTAAATATCTCCTCCATCCTGACGAGGTTCAACAAGACTGGCGGCGGAATATTTTCAGCTGTCTTTGTACTGTCGAAGAATAAGAAGGGAAATTTCAGATGGTACCCCGATACGGCAGGAAAAGCCAGACCACACCCCGGTTCCCGGGCTGAGATAGAGCTTTGAGCCATCATAATCAAAAAGACCGCCTGCAAGACCGCCGTTAAAATTGGCTATCAGCCATTTGAGAAAAAACAGGTGCCCGCCATGGGTGTGACCGGACAGTTTGAGATCAACACCGTCACTATGGGAAATAGATGAAGGCCGATGCTGAAGAAGCACGCGCAATCCATCTTGAGACGTCTGTTTAAGAAAGGAAAGATCCGGTCCCTGTTGCCTGAAATGAAGAGCGGCCTGATCCGGTACTCCTGCAAGAATCAGGTTTTCTCCCTCTACGGGAATACTTCGGTATTCATTCATCAACATGTCAACACCTAGCTCTTTAAAAACTGGAAGCCAGGCCTGAACATCAAAATAGTATTCATGGTTGCCGGTTATTCCATACACCCCCTGCTTACCATGCAAATATTTCAGCGGGGCAATGTCTTCCCGCAATTTTTCCGGCGTTCCGTCTATCATGTCACCGGTGAGAACAACCAGGTCCGCTTCAAGACCGTTTGTCCTGGCGACCACCTCATTCAGCCAGCCTCTTTTCAGCAGAGGCCCGACGTGTATGTCAGTAAGCTGGGCGATGGAAAACCCGTCAAGCTCTTCCGGCAGGCCTGCCAGCGGTATTTCCACCGTGCGGACACCGGGGACGCGAAGAGACTGCGAGGTGCCATAATAGGCCAGACCTAATGCAGCCAGGATCAACACGGCGGATCGGATTGTCTGGGTAAACGGCAGAAACCACGAACTACCGAACCAGCGGCTGACCAGCAGCACCAGAGCCATGGCATCCTTCACAACCAGGAGAAAAACGAGGATGAGCAGGGCACTATAGAAAAATTCCATGATCAGCAGCAGGGGCGGTGAAAAATCCGGAGCGATGAATGAACCGCCCACTCGTTCGTAGATAATATATTTCAGGCCGACGACAAACAGGAAAAAAGCTGCGATAATTTTCACCCATGGTCTGCACGGCAACCACAGGATCATACTGCCGACGACATAAAGGACAAGAACAAGTGTGGGAAGGGCCAATCGCATAATATGTTAGTTCCTTTCATCACAATGCCAGAAATGCATGTGAGAGTTTTACAAGCTGTTAATCATTCGTGCAGCCGCGCAGGCTGCTCCATAACCGTTGTCTATGTTCAGTATTCCCACACCCGGAGAACAGCTTGCGAACATGCTGGCCAACGCCGCTTTGCCGTTTTCAGCAACACCGCAGTCCTCATAGATATCATTGGCAATACCAAGGTAGGTAAGAGTCCGTGCAGCCTCCCAGGCCACTGAGCCGCGTTTTACAAAACAAGCGTTCTTTCCCCGAGCCACTTCACCATTGCCGGATCACGATGATCAAAGAAACTGCTGTTACCCTGATCAAGGCTGGTAATGGCCTCCATATCTTCTGTGCTGAGGGTAAAATCAAAGATGCTCAGGTTCTCTACCATTCTCTCTTTGCGCACCGATTTCGGGATGGCCACAATTTTTCGCTGAACGAGCAAGCGCAGGACAACCTGTGCAATGGATTTATTATATTTATCACCGATGGATTGCAGTAATGCGTTGGTAAATAGATTGTTTTTCCCCTCCGCAAAAGGCCCCCAGGACTCAATCTGGATATTGTTTTCAACGAGGAATTGTTGGGATTTGATCTGCTGACAGAACGGATGGGTCTCGATCTGGTTGATTGCCGGGGCAATTTCATTATGAATCATCAAGTCCATAACTCTGTCCGGATGAAAATTGCTCACACCAATGGCCTTGACTTTGCCGTCTTTATAGAGCTCTTCCATTGCTCGCCAGGCACCATGGACGTCACCATAAGGCTGATGGATGAGATAAAGATCCAGGTAATCCAGCTGTAGTTTTTTAAGCGATTTATCAAAAGCCTTTTTAGTCTTCTCGTAGCCAGCATCCTGCAGCCATAGCTTTGTTGTCACAAATAGCTCTTCACGTGGGATTCCACTGTTTTTTATACCATCACCAACTGCCTCCTCATTCAGATAGGACGCTGCCGTGTCAAGCAGGCGATATCCTGTCTCCAGGGCACCAATAACAACTCGCTCGCATTCTTTGTGGTCGGGAATCTGAAAGACGCCAAATCCCAGAACTGGCATTTCCACGCCATTATTCAAAACAATTTTTTCCACGATATGTACTCCTTTCAATATTTTTTTGTATTGTGAGCCTCAGTATTTGCAGTTAGTCCAGGTTTCCTGAACTTTGCAGGTAGAAGCAATGTAGTGGAGAGGAGGCAACCAATTCCACAAAACGCAATAATCCATCCCATGGGCCAGGGGGTGCCGTCCGCGAAAACACCGAGAAGGCCGGAGCCGAAGATGCCGCTACCGTATTGAAGAGCACCTGTCAGCGCAGAAACGGCACCTGCCCGCTCAGGGAAAAGAGCCATGGCACCGGTGATGGAGTTAGCCACAATCAGACCGGTGGTGGAGGCAAATACCAAGAGCGGTACAACCAGTCCCCAGAGTCCTCCCCAACCGCTGCCGGCTGCAATCGCAGTGACGATAGCCGCAAGGGCGCAGACGAAACAACCAGCCAGCAACACCTTGTCGTAGCCATACCGCAGAACCAGTCGCGAATTGAGAATATTGGCAAGCATGATACCGACAATACCAAGAGCAAACAGCAAACCGTAATTCTCTGCGGGTACGTGATAGTAGCTGATGTAGGCAAAAGGGGTTCCCGCAACATAGGCATACATTCCGGCATATAGAAACGCACCTGTTCCGATATAACCGAGCACACGTTTGTCGCGCAGGATTGCAATATAGCGTAGCATTGCCCGGCCAAGCGGTTCATGATTGCGTCTGGCGGCAGGCAGGGTTTCGGGAATCGTCAGCAGAGCGGCGAGAGTTATCACTCCGACTCCGACCAATACCCAGAAAATTGCCCGCCATCCGGAAAATGCTAAAATCTGCCCACCGACAGACGGCCCTATGAGTGGCGCGATGGCCATTACGGTTATCAAAGTGGACAGCATCTGGGCAGCACGATTGCCTTCATAGAGATCACGGACCATTGCGCGGGACAAGGCAACGCCTGCACATGCACCTATAGCCTGAACGATCCGCCATGTAATCAGTTGAGTTGTACTGTCGGCCAGGGCACAGCCTGCCGACCCGATGACAAACATAATCAGCCCGACAGCCACTGAAGGACGACGTCCGTAACGGTCACTGATCGGTCCCCAAAAAAGCTGCCCGAGACTGAAGCCTATGAGATAGCCGGAAATGGTTAACTCGATCATCCCCGCATCCGCACCAAGCGACCGGCCCATGAGCGGCATAGCCGGCAGGTACAGGTCCGTGGAGATTGAAGCGAACCCCATCAGTAGACTTAGGACTGAGAGGACATACCATCTAGGTTTTAAAGGAACAGGTTCTGTTATCACCGTATTCTTTGAGGATTTTATGCGTAATGGCAATGACATCTATGCGTCCTGTGCTGTTGGGCGGAAAAGGATTTCATTGATATCGACCTCTTCCGGTTGGCTTATGGCAAAAGCGACAACCCGGCCGAAGGAATCGGCTGGTATTGCGTATACTTCGTAAAATCCCTGCATAACTTCCTGTACATCCCCTTCGGTGATACTATTTGGCAGTTCTGTTGCAACCGCTCCCGGAGAGATAATTGTTGTACGGATGTTATATGGTTTGACCTCCTGCCGAAGCCCCTCAGATAGTGCACGAACAGCAAATTTTGTCGCTGCATAGACTGCCGCGCCGGGGCGCACCTTATGGCCTGCAACAGAGGAGACATTTATGAAGTGACCGGACTTCTGTTCCTTCATGTATGGCAGGGCCGCGGCGATGCCGTGGAGCACCCCTCGCAGGTTCACATCGATCATATTGTTCCAGTCATCGAGTTTGAGCCGCTCAAGCGGTGAGTGCGGCATCAGGCCCGCATTGTTGAGCATGACATCAATACGCCCATACTCTTTAACCGTTGCGTCAACAAGGGCCTGAACCTGCTCGGCAATGGTAACATCCGTTGTCACCGCAAGGGCCTGGCCGCCGCTGGCTTTCAATTCTTCAGCCAGTGCGGCAATGCGCTCAGAGCGGCGGGCAGCCAGGACTATGGTTGCACCTTCGTTATTTAAACGGCGGGCTGCTGCTTCACCGAGTCCGCTGCTTGCACCTGTTATGACAATGACTTTGCCTTCTATATTATTGCTCATTTATATTCCTCGTTATTTTCCTACTCGTTCAGCATATTCAGCGGGGTATCGATCTCCAGCTATCTCTATACTGGTAAGCGCTGTATTGATTTCACTCAGCTCATCTTTTGTCAGCGCAATATCAGCCGCTCCCAGATTGTCCATAAGACGATGGAGCTTACGGGTTCCTGGGATGGGTACAATCCACGGTTTTTGGGCCAATACCCAGGCTAGGGCTATTTGGGCGGAGGTTGCGTTTTTGTCAGCGGCAATTCGTTTCACCAGATTCACCAGCACCTGATTGGCATCAAGGTTTTCTGCCGAAAAACGTGGGACAATACTGCGGAAGTCGGAGTTGTCAAAGGTTGAGCTCCTGTCAAATCTACCGGTCAGAAAACCTTTCCCGAGGGGGCTAAACGGCACAAAACCAATGCCAAGTTCTTCTAGGGTCGGCAACAGCTCTTCTTCAGGTTGACGCCACATCATTGAGTATTCGCTTTGAACTGCAGAAACCGGTTGCACAGCATGAGCGCGACGTATGGTCTGTACGCCCGCCTCGGAAAGTCCCCAACTTCTGACCTTACCTTCTTTGATTAAGTCTTGAATCGTACCCGCTACTTCCTCAATTTCCACCTGTGGATCGACACGATGAAGGTAGTAAAGGTCTAGAACATCCACTTGCAGACGCTTAAGGGAGCCTTCAACCGTTTGTCTTATAGTTGAGGGTTTACTATCCAAAACCTGCTTCCAGTTTTCAATCTGTATCCCAAATTTTGTGGCTATGGCCACTTTGCCCTTGAATGGGGCCAGGGCCTCACCTACCAGCTCTTCATTTGTATATGGGCCATATACTTCAGCTGTATCGAAAAATGTAACTCCCTCATCAACTGCTTTGGTGATCAGCTCAATCATTTCTTTTTTATCTGCAGGAGGACCATAACCGTGGCTCATGCCCATGCAACCCAGTCCGATGGCTGAGACCTCCAAATCACTGTTTCCAAGTTTGCGTTTTTGCATTTTGTTCTCCTTTAAATTGTTTTGTATTGCATCGTCGGAAATATGGTCCGGCAATTTGTAACCCTCACGCTGTACACATGGGGGGTTGATGTCGGATATACTAATGCTGTGCGGACAAGAACCGGTAGATCAATCCTGCTCAATTATTGCCTGATAATATGAAGGCGGCGAAATATTCCGGGGCATTTAGAAAAACAGGAATGAAAATTCTAGGGGGCGATGGGGAACTAAAGTTTGGACAGATAGACGGAGAGAAAGGGAGACTTTAAATTTCACCTTTCGGAGAATCAGGCAATAATACAAGAGTATTAGTCTACCACTGGTTTACGAAAAGGCATATATTGGAATAGTAGGTAAATCGATACTCCGGTTTTTTGCCGGTTATAAGGGTTTGAGTAGACACCGCTAGGGGAAGAACAGGTCAAATTATATGAAAGCAATACATTTTATACCGGAGATCTTTCGCTTCAGCAAGCTCTCGCTATCAAGCAGGATTACACTCTATTTCGCAGTTTTCGGCCTGCTGATTTTCTATTTAACTTCTATTGCATGGATTTTCGTATCACAAAAAAACCTTGCGGATTCAATTACCCGTATTGTTCGAACGGAAATTTCGGAAATGAATGTCGATGAATCTGGTGATGTGTGGTGGAATTTGATCAACAAAGAACATCATGAACTGAGAGCCCTTTCACGGACATTGGCCAATCTTACCTCGAGTGCTCACACTATTCTGGATACCTCGATCTATGGACGTGCCGCCAATAATCAGCCCTGGCAGAGATTACATCTTGATGAAGATGATACTGTGAGAGTGGCCCCCATCGATCAGGCAAAGGTCAAGGACCTTTCCTCACATTATGAAAAGCGACTTGTAGGTTCGGATTCGAATTTGTTTTTGAGCTCCCACAAAATCGCCTTGTTTGTCAATATCACATCTCCGTCAGACAGGGGAGTATACTTTTATAAAGTTACTATTGATAAACAGGGAATCTCATGTCTCTTGAAGAACGGGGTTCTGAATTTCATTTTCATCTCGTTGGGAGCATTAATCGTTTTCCGAATAGTAGCACATTTTTTTGCCGGCAGGCTTGTCAGGCCAGTGACACAACTGTCCGAGGCTGCCACCAGAGTGGCAGAAGGAGATTTCAGCTTTCAGGTTCCTCCGGTAGGTGATTCTGAAATAGGAGAACTCAGGGAAAATTTCAATAAAATGATCATTGGGTTAAGAGATATACACCGAATGAGACAATTAGAGGTTGATGTTGAAAGAGCCAGGGAGTTTCAGCAGAATTTTCTTCCCAGAGAAATTCCAAACCTTGCGAATTGGGATATCGCTACCTGTTTTGATCCTGCCAAGAAAGTATCCGGAGATTTCTACGATGTTTTTGAGCTGCCGGGCAAAAGACTGGGCCTTGTTATAGCTGATGTGGCAGACAAAGGTATTGGACCGGGGCTCTATATGGCTCTCATTCGAAGTCTGATACGGGTCTATTCCGAACAGTCTTTTACCGCGAAGGCTACAGATGTTTTACAAATCGGGCCTCGCTCTGGGCAGAAATATAGAGAACTCCAAAGCAGAGAGCAAAGGGTTGTGCAAATGACAAACGAATATTTTGTGCGCCACCACGGGCAAGAGGGGATGTTTGCCACGCTGTTTTTCGGTGTACTGGAAGTAGAGAGTGGTGATCTCGTCTATATCAACGGAGGACATGAGCCACTCTATATAATCGGCAGGAATGGTATAAAACAGGAACTCGCTCCGACAGGACCTGCCGTGGGAGTGATGGCCGATATAAATTATAAAGCCGGTAAACTCCAATTGGCCCCTGGCGACACCCTTTTCGGCTTTACAGATGGAGTGACAGAAGCCATGAATTCAAGAGATGAGCTGTTTAGCCGGTCGCGCGTGCAGGAAATCCTTGGTCAGCCCATTAATTCCTCAAGAGAGTTGCTTGATAAGATCAGGCAGCAGGTATTCTCTTTTGAAGGGAATACTTCACGCTCAGACGATCTGACCATGTTAGCGATTCAACGTCTTATATGACAACACTTTGAAAATGTTTATGGTATCAATCACATTAAGCGAATTGTAAAACAGGTGGAGCCAATGAAAGAGAAAATCGTAAACGAGAATATAAAAAACGCATTGGTCTCATTGGGGACAAGCATTGCCAAGTGGACCGATGGAATGGAGCGGATAGAGACACTGGTTCCTGGGCTTGCCCTCTTTAAAAGATATGAGCCAACCGAGCCCATGGGTGGCATGTACGAGCCTGGTATCTGTATAATCGCCCAAGGAGAAAAGCGTGTTTTACTTGGAAATGAAACCTACGTGTATGATGCTGATCATTATTTGATTACAGCGGTACATCTCCCAACGATAGCAGAAGTCACTTCCGCAAGTAAGGATAAACCATACCTCGGGCTTCGGTTAAAATTTGACCTCCAGGACCTTTCCCAGTTGATGGCAGACAGTAAACTACCCCCACCACGTGTTCAACAATCACCGCGAGGAATAGCAACCGGAAAAGTTACTTTACCACTCCTCTCATGTTTTGGCAGGTTGATTGATCTCCTTGAAGAAGAGGAAGATATTCCTGTTTTGGCCCCGGTAATAACGAGAGAGATTACGTACCGTTTGCTTACAGGGGATCAAGGAAAACGTTTACGACAAATAGCTGCCGTATTCAGCCAGGGACGTCAAATAGCACAAACAATCGATTGGATAAAAAGTAATTATGCTGAACCAATCCGTATCGAAGATCTAGCAAAACAGGTCAATATGAGTATCTCCACGTTCCATCATCATTTCAAATCAATTACTGCAATGACCCCGCTGCAATTTCAGAAAAATTTAAGATTGAATGAAGCACGAAGATTAATGCTTGCCGAACCGACAGATGCAGCTACCGTATCCTTCCTGGTTGGCTATGAAAGCCCGTCACAATTCAACCGTGAATACAGCCGCTTGTTTGGTGCTCCACCATTGCGGGATATCAAAAAAATAAGAGAGATGCCTAATGAAGGAATGGCATGATGTGCTATTTTGAAGACCGGATGCAGTTTGGAAACACCGAGTAGTAACCTGCCACTCCTAATCTCAATATCGTTTCATTGGAATTCGTACTAACCTTACCACTGTATCCAAACAACAAAACAGCCTGAAAGCCTAGAAATAAAAAGGCAATACCCTATTAGAGATAATCCATGAACACCTTTACCTCAGTCGTGAGAGGGCACGACTAAGGTTCTTACAGAACACCGCGAGAGGCACACGATCCTTTAATTGGAAGATTTGATATCGTATCTTAAAAGAGCACATAACTGATCGATAAAACCCGTCTGTCCCTTAAGAATTTTCTGATACGCTACATTAGCCGTTAGTAGTGTACCAATCGGCACGATCTACTTCTGGGAAATCCGCTTTTTTTCCTGATCCTGGAGGCCACTCTATAGAAAAAAGATTACTGATTATCTTCGTGTCACAATCACCCTCAGTTGCCCACGCAGTGATTCGTTTCCGGCTTGGCTGTATTGTTGGGTTTAGAGCGATAAATGCATCCTTTTTAATTACCTTCTCAATTTCTAATCCTGTTTCTTCTTTGAACTCTCGTTTGGCAACCAGCAATGGCTCTTCATTTTCTTCATATTCACCCTTCGGTATAGACCATGAGCCATTGTCTTTTTTAGTCCAATACGGTCCACCAGGATGGACCAGAAAAACTTCCAGCCTCTTCTTCCTGTATCGATATATCAAAATTCCCGCGCTTCTTTTGGCCATAGTACTATGTGGCTATTTCTGTTGAATCTTCTCAATGGGTGCTGTAGTGCTTTTCCTGACTCATTTTTACCTTAATTGTTGAAAGACTCCAATATTTCTAGTACTTCTTACAAAGAACTATCCCTTTCTTCTCTGATCAAAGAGGCTCGGTATGGAAACAATATTCGATGATCCCCCTCATCCAGTTCAAGAAGACCTTGATGCCCTAAATAAGGCCTTAGATGTACAAATCCCCAGCAAAAATCTAACAAATCTACTTATTGCCACATGGAATATCCGCAAATTTGGCGATCTGACGAGAAAATGGTTACCCAAAGGTGATTATTCCCCAAAAAGAGATCTCAGGGCCTTACGAACCATTATCGATACCCTATATCGATTTGATGTTATTGCCATCCAGGAAGTAACCGGGAACCTACGGGCGCTCAGAGATACGATAAACTATCTAGGCACCAACTGGTCTTTCCTTATGACAGATGTCACTGTCGGCGAAGCTGGGAATGGCGAACGATTAGCCTATATTTTTGATAATACCAGGGTTCAACCCTCTGGACTTGCTGGTGAAGTGGTAATTCCACCCGAATGGATAGATGGAACAGGGCCGGATGCAGTTATGCGCCGGCAGTTTGTTCGAACGCCTTATGCTGTTAGTTTCAAGGCAGGTGGAGAAACCTTCATACTCTTGACGGCACATATCGACTATGGCAAGAGTGATGAGCGGATACCAGAGCTTAAAGCAATTGCCAAATGGATGTACGACTGGGCGAAACGTACAAATAAGTATCATCAAAATTTTCTGGTCCTGGGCGATTTCAATATTGATCGTCATGATGATGAGCTGTGGAAAGCATTTACCTCTACTAATTTATATGTCCCCGATGACCTTCATAAGGTAAAAAGATCTATATTTATAAAGGAAGGAGAGGATCCCAAGTTAGGAAAGTTTTATGATCAAATTGCATGGTTCAATTCTGGTTCCGGTAAGTCGCAGCTGACAATGGAATATCTTGGTGGCGGAGGCTTTGACTTTCTTCCTTATTCTTATGCTGATCTGAATTTATCAAAGGAATCGGTTTCATACAGAATATCGGATCATTATCCATTATGGGTGGAATTTAGGAGAAAACCTTGAGCATGACTTTTCTGGCGCCGAGGCAGCGTATACTATCGGCCCGGATCTGTCGCCAGTAGCGATCTGTGTTTTTTGCGACTGTCTGGTTGTTGTTCAAATAGTGGAAGCCACCTCTTTTCAAACCATATTGGAGGAGCAAATTGTGTTATATCAGCTAGATGATAAGCAAGTTCAGTTGCCTGAAGATTATTTTGTCGCAGAGAGCGCCGCGGTGATTGGCAATGTATCTCTCGGTAAAGATGTAAGTATTTGGTTTAATGTGGTGATTCGCGGTGACTCAGAGTTGATAGTCATTGCAGAGGATTGCAATATTCAGGATGGTGCGGTTCTGCATACAGATCCTGGTTATCCCATGGCTTTAGGTAAGGGAGTTACTGTTGGGCACAAAGCGATGCTCCATGGCTGCAAAGTCGGTGATTATAGCCTGGTAGGTATAAATGCAGTGGTGTTAAATGGCGCAAAAATTGGTAGCCACTGCGTTATCGGGGCCAATGCACTGGTTACCGAAAATATGGAAATCCCTGATGGCTCACTGGTAATAGGATCGCCTGCAAAAATTAAGCGTTATTTGAGTTTGGAACAACAACAGGCTCTGGAATTACAAGCACAACACTATGTGCAGAATGGCCGTCGTTTTAAACAGGGTTTAATTGAGGATAATAGAAGTTAATAACCAAAGGAGTAAAATTATCCGGCACGTCAATACAGTCAGGGTGAAATGGTAAAAAAGAAGGCTAATCGGGTAGGTTCAGTAATGATTCCTCTGAACAGATCGGCACTTCGGTATAGTTTGATTTGAAATCTGAGGGGTCATTATTACCTTATTCTCCATGGATAGCAAACAACTACATATAGGCACGTGCAGTTGGAAATACGATTCTTGGCGAGGCTTGGTATACTCTGAAGGTAAGGGTATTAATTATCTCCAGGAATACAGTAAGCAATTTTCAACTGTTGAAGTTGATCAGTGGTTCTGGTCTTTATTCAAAGGAACTGTGGTTCTCCCGAAGGCCGAAGTAGTAAGCGAATACGCGCAATCCATACCGCCGGGATTTGTCATGAGCATTAAAATCCCGAACAGCATCACGCTTACCCACCAATACAAAAAAAAGCCAAGCGAGCCTCTGGTTCCCAATCCACATTTCCTTTCCACAGATCTGATGGGGAAATTTCTACAGACATTGGAGCCACTTGGTGACCATATAGGCCCTCTCTTGTTCGAATTTGAGTACTTAAATAAGATAAAAATGCCAAGTCTTGGTCACTTCACAGAAATGTTTGCAGTTTTCCTTCAGGGGCTTCCGGCGGGATATAAATATTGCGTTGAAATCAGGAACCCGAATTATCTTTCGGATGAGTATTTTGATTTTCTAACCGAGCATCATCTGGGACCAGTCTTTCTGCAGGGATACTATATGCCTTCGATCTTTGATTTATACGAAAAATTCAAGGATCGATTGAGTGATCCGGTCGTGTTGAGGCTGCATGGTCCAGACAGGCGGGGAATGGAAGAACGGACCAAAAATGTCTGGGATAAAATTATTGAGCCGAGGGATGGGGAGCTGTTGCAATTGACAGCCATGGTAAATGATCTACTCGAACGACGACACCAGGTCTTCGTCAATGTCAATAATCATTACGAGGGTTCTGCACCTCGGACGATAGAGAAAATCAAAGTTCTGTTGCAGTCATGAAATAATGGAAAACCCTTCCGACCTCCACTTTCCACTACCCTAATCTGCGCTTTTAATAAGCAGATCAAAGTAGGTAACCTCATCTCATCCATTAAACACTCCATCAAAGGTGGTGAAGAAAAAGCATGATCATCAACGGAAGATAAACATAGGATTTCACTTCATATAGATGGTTTCAGCAAAGGTACTCAGGATGCTTCCTTGAAGTAGTCTTTAAATGGATGCTCAGCAGTAAAATCCTCGATGTTTATGTCCACACTTGCTCGATGTAAAATGGTAGTCATGTAGCGTTTGGGAATAGGTAATCAAGACCCCTTTACGATATGATGCATCTCTCACTTCTTCTTCCCCCTACTGGCAGTGACACCATATCCTGCATATTTCACCTGCGATATTTTCTAGGTATCCGTGAATGGCCATAATCATTGATACTCGTCGGGGTGACAAATCTAACTGGCTTTTCGATATAGAGATTTCAGCCTCGTTGTCAGCACCCTTATTGTTTTTTTCGGCAGTAAAAAGACGGAGATACTTCTTACCGGCTTATTATACCCGTATTCGTTTACATTAGCAGGTGATTGCAGATTTCTGTAATCCAGCATTTAATCGAAGCAATAAACACAAAAGATAACCCTGCTATAGCTGCGTAAAAGCGGCTATAGCAGAGGGCTTTTTAGGCCTCCTCGTATACCTTATTCGACTACCAGTTTTTGAGCATCAATACCTAAGGACATCAACGGGTAATTTTTCTTTGTCATTGCACTCTGCATAATGCCTCGCTACCCGAATAATCTTTATAAAGTACGAGGGAAAACTTTCCTCGTCTTCGGGCAGCTTGGAGTCGGTAGAACTTAAACGTTCACCAGCTGTCGTAATCAAGTGGACAAGGCCCTGGTCCTTAATACCAAGTTTTTCCTGCCATATTCCAGTGGCCTTCTTGAGGAGGTTAACTCTTTGTGGGTCAGTTTTTACATCTACCTGAAACAATAAATGATAATACTGACCGCTCGGAGAGCATCCTCTGACCCACTCTAGCTTAGGGTAACGTCCCCGACTTTTGTAGAAAATCTTTAATTCGTTAATAAAACTCGAAATCCGATCAGTACTGGTTGGGTATTGCATTCCGATTGGATACTTCAGGATAAATATTTTGTAAAAAACTGTGGGCCCATAATAAGTCGCATCATTCAACCATTTTTCAAAGTCCGCAGCCAGATCCATGTAAAAAGCGTTGTAGTTACCATCGAGGAAATTTGCGTTATAATCGTAAATCTGTGTTGCTCTCATGAATAGTACTCCTCTGTAATTTAGGCATTCCATTGATACCTGGCCGATGCCAGCTATTGATTTCAATTGGTCCATTCACCCATACCTGCTGATCACGGTCAGGGTCAGGTAATCGGAGTGAAGAGACACTGTCGTCTGTCGTTCACCTCGTAGTCGCTGGTTACGTCAAGTTTCCATAGACCCTCCATTGAAATTTAGATGCAAGCCAGTGTTCTAGCCTGTAGAGAATGGCATTAGCCGCATGTTGAATTTCTGATTTCGACGATGGCAGATCTGCTGTCGTATTTTTACCTTATGCCCTAAGGCACCCTCAGCCACTTCCCTCTTGGCTTATTACATGTCTCATGGTCAAATACTGCTGTCTGCAAGCGGTAAATCAGAAAGCTATCTGCAACTTTTCTCAAAAAACACGAAGCAGGAGGATCGTTATGAAAATCATGATTTGCGGCAAAGGTGGGTGTGGCAAGAGTACTCTTACCGTCCTTCTCGCTAGGGCACTGGTCGGAATCGGTAAAAAGGTGCTGGTGGTAGATGCTGATGAATCAAACCTTTGTTTGCACCGACTCCTAGGTGCACAGCAACCCGAGAACATGATGGATGCCATGGGTGGACGAAAAGGTACGCGCGAAAAACTAAAACAGGCCTCCGAGCATCTGCATGAAGATGATTTTTTCAAACAGGTGTTGACCTTTGACAACCTGCCGGGCGAATGTTTGGCAGAGGCAAACGGTATCAAGCTGCTGGTCATCGGTAAAATAAAGGAATTTGGCGAAGGCTGTGCCTGCATGATAGGCGGAATCTCCAAAGCTGTGCTCTCACGTCTGCAGGAGAAGGACAATGAAATCGTTCTGATTGACGCCGAAGCAGGGTTGGAACATTTTGGCCGACAGGTTGATAAGAGCTGCGACTTGGTGATCTGCGTTGTCGATCCCAATTACGAATCAATCCAGATGGCTGGTCGCGCCCGGCAGATTGCGAAAGGTGCAGGCGTTGAGACTTATTTCATCATCAACAAGGTCGACGACGATGTGCGTGAGACAATGACCAGCGGTCTCGACCCACAACGGATTATTGCAGCAATCCCCCACAACAGCGAGATCTTTCTCCAAAGTCTAAAAGGAGAGCCGCTTACTGCCAGCATGCCCCAGATCGACCACGCGTGTAGATTCATTAACGGCTACCGCAAGCCACTATCGTTGAATATGAAGCTGTAATCAGGACAGGGGGTATAACTCCGGCATCTTCAGCTTACTTGCCTTGGTAATGATCATATCTCAACAATTAGCATTTAGCTGAGTTAAATAAAGTGAAATACAGTCCTGCGATAGAAGGAGTAAAGTCGGATCTTCAGGAGCTCGTTTCGCTTGCCTGATACATTATACGAATACTGTCATTTCCAGCCTTGTTGAGCATCCCAGTCTACTGATTTAGCTAGGCAAACTTCAATTGTTGTAGCCGCAGTGAAGTAAAATACCCGCGCTAAACAGGTCTCAAATACCCGTTGACACAGTGGATCACCCCGCTTGATCTCGATACCGACCGCCCCTGGAGCGCTCTCTTGCCCGTAAATACTTGGGTCACAATATTCAGCTTATCTCAGTTAGCAATCTGGCTGCTTTACGATTCAAGCAAGAGTTCAAGTCACCAGCATCTATGAAAGTTTAGAGACCAATGATTTGACCGCCACATCAGTGATCTGCTGACCATGAGCTTCAGTGGCTAGCCAAGGAGCTGAAAGCATACGGCCATCTGGGAATGTCTTCCTGAACTCCTCGGCTGTGAGGGGCCAATGGTAATTGATACGCTCAACTGTTGCCGGCTCTGTGGCTTTGTTTTTGAACATATCGGGTCTGTTACTCATTGTTACAGCCACCTCGCTGGCAGTCGCATGTTTTCCATCATTATCCTGGTAAAGATCAGTGCAAACTTCACTCACTCCGGGAAGGGTATACCATGAGATTAGCTGAAATATACCCGGTGTACCCTTTGCCTTGAGCCGTACCAACGCGACCTGGATTGCGGCTATGTTTCCGCCGTGGCCGTTAATAAAAATGATTTTCCTGAAACCATGCGCCACCAACGACTGTACCACATCACAAACTACTGCAATGAGAGTGTCCGGCAACAAAGAAACGGTACCGGGAAAAGCCATATGATGCGGGCTCACCCCATAGCAGAGTGTAGGTGCGACAAGGATATCCATCTCCTGTCCAGCCTTTCGGGCAACGTGTTCAGCCGTTATGAAATCTGTTCCGATCAACCCATAGGGACTGTGTTGTTCCACTGAACCTACCGGCACAAGGATGATGTCTTTTTCTTTCAGGTACAGCTCAACCTCAGGATAACTTAAGTTTTCTAGCAGCATAGATTTACCTCTAACGTTTTTCTATTTGGTGTTCAGCTGGGAATGTACATTTTCTTTATTGAGGAGTATGTTGATTACCATAGATCGGGCATCGTTCGAAATCTATCCTTTCTTGATGCGAGAGAGTGTCAGGAAAATATTCGGTAATAATAGCCCTGTTACCTGCAGCTTCGCTGAGAGTAGAGATGTTCAATGTCAGCCTCAGTTTTGGAAATCAATCAGCTGTTTTGCTTTTTGCCAGCCTACCTTAAAAACATCACTGATTGCAGTTCTCCTTCTAGTGCTTCATGGAGTTGGAGATGATTTAACGTGAGATACAACCCTACAATGGTTGCATGTCAATGCCTCGATCATTAGCTTCTAAAGCCAACCTGATAGATGATACAGCGAGCCGTTTATTTCTAGGACCAAATCACTTCTCCATTGCTGAGAGCTTCAGTACATTTTGTCTCGGGATGAAAGATTGTCAGTAAACTAGACTTTCGTTTAACTCGCCAACCAAACAGAATTGCTCTTTTCTATACGTCAATTGAAACTCCCGATACTTCTTTCGGCTAAACGCCAAACGCAATGTTTCTCTATCCGAAATATCAAATGTGAAGTGCATCTTCTGACGGCCAACCAATGTGCTTATAGTTAGCATACCGATTTCGTCCGGTGCAGGTAATACAAATTTTATTGATATTAAATAGTTGCTATAATCGATAGCTCCTTCGAAATTATGTGGTTGAGCAGGCCTTCTCTTCTTATAAGCTTTGCTTACCTTACGAAACGCTAATGTGATGAAATTTGCGTTGATGTCAGGAAACTCTTGCTTCAAATGATGATAAAAATTCCTGCTCTTATTATCTATGAACCAGTAATACAAATTGATTGGCTTGACGTCTTTTTGCTCAAAAACGATTTCGGACACATAATTGCATAACTCGTTGTACCTTTGCATAGTTTCGAGTAACAGCTGAATTTGGTGTTCTTCTGGGCATAGAACAATGTGGACCTTTGTGCTCATTTGTAATACCTCCTTACCCTTATGTAAGTGGTTATTGTTGCTACTTGGTCGGGTCTCTTCTCCGCTAATTGCTAGACCTGGTAAATCTCATGATTGACATGACGGTTGGTAAATAACTGCAGCTCCAGGAAGAGACATAAGTAATTAATTATTTATATAGTCCAACGGACGGACAGGTGCGGGGAGATTAGAGTGTTTTGGTGTGTAGGGAGTGAGTATTCAGGAGAGGTTGGTGTGAGGTTGTCTTGTTTCTTCTGGTCTAGTAGGCGTGGGGGATTCGTGTTTCTCTTTGCTTAGGGTGCGTGTTTACGGGAGTGGTTAAGTACCGAGTCACTACAAAAATATCCGTCGATAAAAATCATGTTTTTATTCCGACGTTTCATTCTGCATATTATAGTCAACGCTTTTTAATTATGTACTCAGGTTGCTGGTGTTGGCAGAATTCATGGTGGTTACGGAATGGACCTTGAAGAATCATGAGTAGATAGGAAATCATTTGTCTCTTGCATGGGGAGCAAGATATCCCCAGTAATCAACGGACTCAATAATAATACTACTGTTGCAGGCCGATAATAGTATCCTTTGAGGGCTACCTGATACTCTACACAAACACCTGATTATTTAATGGGTAAGCCGCTGTAACTTACCGCAATTGCTTTGCCTGATGAGGCGTTATTGAGTACGTCGATCATGGCTCCCTCAAGCGCTGGGTATTCGTGAGCCCGTTGTTTGACATAATCAGATTCTTCCCCTTTGCGATAACGCTTCTCCAAGTAAACAGAAAAATAGCGGAATTTTCTGAAGCAGCTGAAAAATTATATCGAGCTACAAAAGTCTAAATATCTGGTTTCAAGCTGGCTCTGACAAACACTGATCAAATAGAAACTCTCCCAACTGAAGGCAGAGGATCCACTTTAAAAGAGCTCAAGACTGTTTGAAGGATCTGAGCCACCTTTCAGCATCTTGGGCTTCCCCCTGCTCCCACTCCAGAATATTACCTGGAACTGCTATCGAATGAGGCTTTAACGGCGATTATTCTTCCTTTTTATTTGTATCTTCTGGGTAACAAGGATTACGCCTGGCCAAACAAGAAATTCGAGAATCTTGATGATACCTCGCCTTCATGAACATAGCAGGGTTGCCATCTGTAATAACGATCCCTAATGGAGTGGGCATACGCCTCAGTTCTGAAGGCTGAATTAGAGGTCTTGAATTACTGGTCGAACTGGAAGAGCCATGATTAGAAGCTCTATCATTTTTCTCAAGCATAAGGGGCATTCCGGTTGTTTGTTGTAGGTATGTCTTGCCATTTTCTGTTTCAAGCGTTGTTTCACCGAGAAGATCTGATACATATTTAGCCGTAGTATTATCCATCACCTTAAGAACGGTAATAACGCAACTGTTTGCTATAAAATTTTCCCAATCTAGCGGGTAATCACGCTCAAGTTGAACTAGACTTTGGACGAAAATCCACAATCTAACCCCTTGCCCTGCCATGAGCCCAACAGCTTGAGCTATCGCAGGAAGTGGTCCGATAGAGCCAAATTCGTCGAGAAAAAATGTCACAGGATGCTTATTAACAGGTTTCTTGTTGTTTGAAACAGCAAGAAGAGCCATGGAAACCATCAAGCGGAGCCAGCGGCTATATGTGTCCAGTTTGTTGGTAGGAAGAACCAGATAGACTGAAAGTGATTGACCTCCTTGTGTAAGTTCATCAAAGCTAAAGTCAGACGAGCATAGACTTTTACTCAACGTGGGGCAGTCGAGAAAGTCTAACTGCCTCAAAGCTGTCGAGATAATACCCATCTCTTCCCTGTTATCATTTTCAATACTTAAATCTGCATACCGAGCGAGTTTCCGTTTCGCAATACTGTTATCACCAAAACCACCGTTGGTAGCTACAATGTCATCAGCAATACTGGAAATTTTTCTAAGGCCGTCAGATAAGATTTCCTTTACTCTTGGTAATGATTTTTTCTCTTTTTTGTTCTCAACTACATAAGCAATTAATCCCGTGACTAAAATAAAAGCGCTCTCATCCCAATGAGGCTCCTTTCCTTCTCTTACAATCAGACTATTTGCCAGATAGCGTAACCCATCAACATAATTTGGGTCTTCAGGATTTAAACTGTCTAATGGATTGTATTTAGATATAACTTCAGGCTTAGTATCCTCGCTATAGTACCGACTATTTACTTCACCAAAGGGATCGACTACTACAACTTTCTGCCCTAACTCTCTACGACGCTGAGCAGTAATCCAAGCATTTTCACCTTTCGGATCAATAACGACAACAGGACACTCAGTAATCAGCAAATTGGGGATAATTTGACTGACCCCCTTACCTGAACGAGTTGCCCCAACGGTCAGCAGGTGACTATCAATTTCTGCAAAAATATCTTTTGGTTTCCCATTGTTGTCAAATTCTGGATGATAGCCAATAAAGAAATGCTTACAGAGATCATCAGCTTGATCGAAAGAGCCAAACTCTCCCCTATCTGCCAATTTTGCTGTACCTTTCTGGCCTGTAGAAATGTTATTCTTTCTCATCGCTTTTCCCCCATCTGTAATCAGCAGTGCAAAATCCAGCTAAAATCATCATTTTAAAACCGGCCAAATTTTGATATGGATGAACTACCCTATCCATGGGCAATATGTTGAAAGCGTCATGCTGTTTTTGCTGTTTATTGAGAAGGAGACTTCCCATTTAGTATCGTTTAGAACACCTTGGTTCGGCTTCACAGGTTCGACTCCAAGGTCGTTCGCAAATGCCGTTACTGCAAAGAAATCAAGAGGATAAATAGAATTATCCAGAAGAAAAATCCTCTGGGATCTACTCGTCATTCCCATTTCTGTGTCAGTCCGCAAGATGAGAAAATGCAAGAACGCCCCCGCCAAGCCTTTATGGACAGAGTACCTTGCATCAGGATATCGAAATGAAAAAGAAAGTACAAAGAAAAAAGGTAATATATCCAGCCGAGCGAATCAGCTTTTGAAGAAGAAAAGCAAATAAAGGCATAGGCCCTGAAGGCTTTTTTGCCGTGGCAGTTTACTGATGCTGGCGACAAAAAGTTTCTTGAGGTGTCAGTCCTTTGCGCAGGCAAGCCAGGATACGACTGTAGACTTTGACATAGCGGGTGATTGCCTTGGGGAATGGTTGGTTTCACGAGCGGTTTGCTCCACTGACTTGCCCTCGACAATTATTTTGTCACAGATTTGCCGTTTGTGGGTAAGTGATCGTTCCATGTCATGAATGGTGCCCGCCTCGACACACTTGTCAGGCGTTCTTTTCCCAAGGCTGCAGATATCAGGCAATTGTTGCCGGACTAAGCCGCATGATAATTGCGACATCGAACCCGGTGAGAACGCCTCCCTGGTGTTATGCCTGGTTAAAAGGTCGTATAGCAGCCCTTGGCCGAACCTGCATTTTCTTTTCGCCCAGAAGCGTTGCTTCGATATCTTCGGGGGCGATCATATCAATAAAAACCGGCTTGATCTTTGTTTTGCCGATGATTTTTCCATAGATGCGTTTTATTTGCATCAACTGCCAACCACATGATCTGACCCATGCGCAGGTATGCGTTTGCCGGGTAGATTTTATCAACCAGTTTCTGAAAGTTGTTGACCAACACCTGACGAGTGAAACTCCTACAGATCATTGCGAAACCTCCGCTAACAATAAACTACACAGCAGAAGGTGCCGTATCGCTCCACAGCCGTCATTGAATGCTTAATAGTGCGGACAATTTGAAGTGGTTCTTTCTCTTCCAGGAAGACGGTCATTGCCTGAACCTTATGAGTCGCTCCAAAGCCAATGTCTTTTTGCTGCTCCCAGGTAGGGATCGACATACCTCATTGCCGAAGTTGCTGAATGTCACGCCTGATTGTCTGCACATCGATATCAAGAATCTCTGTTAGATCCATCTGAGTCAAGAGGGCCTACTGGTCCTGGACCTCAACTGCCATGCGATTGACCGGCTGCTGACGTTTTGCCGAATGACCATATATGCTGCACACCTCCGTATCTTCTTTTTGTTTGTTGAAAATGGGTGAGAATAACTCCGCAAAGGTTGCATTCTTTTAACGGGTTACCGGAGGGCTCGATTGTGTCCAGTGCCGTCCAGATCATCTGTCCGGGCTGCAGGATATTCCCCCCGGTGTGTTCGCCATGGCAAATACTCCCTTTGTTTTTTCGACAATTACATCCAATCCAAGATTGGTGAACAGTTTATGCCTTCGATGATCAGATTCACGAATATTCCTTCAATGGTCTTGAGATGTAACCGTTTTTCATTTAACCAATTTTAATGGGTGTATGTTTTGATCATGGGTACCTCCGTTTATGGCCACAGCTCATGCTTACTGCAGCCTCTGAAACTACAGTATATAGCATGAGCAGGTTACCCCTTCCGGACATACGCCCTAATCGGAAATGACTGGCTATGAAAATATCGGCTGAAGGTACCCCGATGATTTTGCATGGATATTGAACGGCAGTCACACTCCCATCGTTATCTAGAGCGTCCTGTCTTGCGCCGTGATCCTCGCCCGTTTATTTTTCGCACCTGATTCACTTTTTCCTTACTCCTCTGCCTCTCCCTTTCCAAACGATAAGCTGCAGGTCCAATATAAGTTTTCGGTTTCGTTTTTATTCCTCGATCCTTATGGCTACGACAATCGACCCTTTCCCGGTGTCCATATCGTTCAAGCATCGCATTTGCTCTCTCTTCCCAGTCTTTGCGCCATTGTTTTATAAGGGCCTTCTTATTCCAATCGCGTCTCTTTTTTCCAAATCCATTCGGAGTGACATCCCTCATCGTCAGAATTATGTGAGCATGATAGTTACGGGGATCCCCGTTTGGAGGGGGTGAGTGGAACGAGATATCTGCAATCATTCCCAAGGCGACAAAATTTACTTTACAATAATCAATCACCAACTCCTTGAACTGCTCATAATTCAGAGGATGAGGCTGGGAGATGATTACAGTACGGCCTAATTGGGCATCTTTTCTTCGTTCAATCTTTTCTATCTCAGAGTAAAATTTTTCTCTGTCTTGAGCCAATTTCTGCAGGCTTAAAGGAGCAGGGTAAATTTTTTCTAAACTTTTAATAGTGCAATTTCAACGTCATACCTTTAAAGCTGGACAACTCCTCTCGCGTATTGTATTGTCTCCAAAACTGTATTCAATACGAGAGGATCATTTTGAATTTGTCACAGGTTGTCGTCCGTCCAGCCGAATCTACAGAAGAAGTAAAATTCCAAGGTTTGATGCAAAAATATCATTACCTTGGATCCTTACCAAAGATCGGCAACACAATCTGGTATATCGCCACCTGCAACGATGAATGGCTCGGTCTACTCAGCTTTTCCGCTGCAGCTTTGAAATGCGGTGCCCGGGACCGCTGGATTGGCTGGGGACACCGTTTTCAGTATGACCGACTTCATCTGGTGGCAAATAATTCACGATTTCTGATACTGCCCAACTGCCACTACAAAAATCTTGCCACCAAGATTCTATCCTTGTGCAACAGAAGGATACAAGTTGACTGGTCTGATCGTTTCGGTTTCCCACTGTTGATGCTGGAAACCTTTGTTGACCCCTCTCGTTTTGTCGGTACCATCTATCACGCAGCGAATTGGAAACTGGTCGGCGAGACGAAGGGATATCAACGTATCCGTGGCGGTTACAGCAATAATCGACAAACCTCGAAGCTTGTATTCGTTCAGCCTCTGCAACGTAATGCCCGTCTGGTGTTATCCGGTTCTTCCTTGCCTCAACAGTATGTGACAGGAGCACCTAGAATGAAGCTTACCGCCGAGCAGATGAGATCTCTGCCAGATTTCTTTACAACAATTAACGACCCTCGTCGTGCACAGGGCAAACGACATTCCGTCCATGTGGTCCTTGCCATCGCCGCTGGGGCAGTGTTATGCGGGATGCGTGGCTATAAGGCCATTTCCGACTGGGCACAAGCCTTATCTCCCACTGCTCGCGCTAGATTTGGCTGTTATTTCAGTCATAGAAAAAACAGCGTTCCCAGTGAAAGTACCATACGTAATATATTGATTAGAATTAATCCCGCCGAACTGGATCGAGCACTCCAACAATGGAACGCTCAATACGGAGCAATCGACGAAAGCCTGGCCATTGACGGCAAAACCATGCGAAACGCTATTGATGATAATGGTCGACAAATCCACATCATGGGCGCCGTAGGGCATCAAAGCAAACAAAGTTACACTCAAAAAAAGTCGGCACTTTGCCCGTAAAAGGAAGCGACAAAGAAAAACAGACGAACGAAATTAAAACCGCCATCCCGCTCCTCGATTGCCTCGATATTCAAGGCAAAACCATCACCGCCGACGCCCTGTTGACTCAGCGTAGACTGGCTAAATATCTTGTCGAACAAAGACAAGCACATTACCATTTCACTGCCAAGGACAACCAAAAAAATCTCCTCAAGGAAGTCGCTTCATTTTTCGAAAATGTTTCCTGGGATCCTGACTACGTTACCCTGGATAAGCCCAACCATGGCCGTAAAGAGTCCAGAAAAATCTGGATAACTACCGAAATCAATCAATACCTCAAGTTTCCTCATGTCGCCCAAGCTTTCAAAATTGAACGAATAACTTACAGAAAGAACGGAAAAAATTCGCGAGTCGTCGCATACGGAATCACCAGTAAAAATCCACAGTTGGCATCCGCCGAACAAATCTTGAGAGACAATCGGCAACACTGGAGCATTGAAAACAGCTGCCACTACATCCTTGACTGGAATTACGATGAAGATCGTTGTAGAATCTCAAAAGGTTACGGGCCGGAAAACATCACCCGACTGAGGAGATTCGCTATCGGCCTCCTTAAAAGCAAAGGCGTATCTAATGTCGCTCAAAAAATGCGGCAGATCAGCTTTTCACCACGCATGGTTTTCGATTATTTGAGAATTTCTGCAAATACCCACAATTCCTCCGCGGTTCAGGGGTAGAATAAATTTACCGTGCTTAAAGGAGAACCATCTGGAAGCAGCATTATCGAATTAATTACGGATCCTTTACCGTAGCCATAAAATAGCCTGCCAGTATTCAGATCAGTCATTTTTGACCTATGAATGTAAGAGGCCTCTTTAACAACATTCTCTCCCTTGCTTCTTTTTATAATATCAAAAAACACATGAAATAAACTCGAATTCGACATCTGTAATCCTCCCTGAAATGAATATTGACCTCGTATGTCTACGGTCTTTTTAAATCGACCAAATATGGAATAACTGATTTGACTCTTCCGCTATCGGTCGCAAAATAAACAAATAAGAAAACCAAATGTTTTGGACGTTCACATATACGTTGCTTTACATTTACCTACGTTTAGATCCTTGTTATTTGCTTTCAGGTATTACGTTAGTAGAGACTTTATCTTTCACGTATTCTGATTGGGCCAGTACCTCTTTCTTGACGGTATTCGATGAGTTCTTACTGGTTATTATACGCTGCCTTTTCAACAATATCCTGACCCTTGCATCTTTTTATAATTTTGACAGATAAATGAAAAATACTCATTTTCAACACCTCCAATCCACATTGAAACTAGCTCTGACTTCTTCTGTCTACTGCCTTGTTTCTTTGTGCTTTAAATTAATAAGTTACGGGCAATTCCCGACTCTTGGTAGCCGCTTTGAAAATAAATAACTAAATAAATAACTAAAAGTTTTGCACTTCACTTAAATATCCAGTCCGTCCACCTTTAGACTTTAGAGCCTTGCTGTTTACTCTCAGTTTCTACTGTCACACAGACTGCACCTTACTTACAGTCTGAGTCGGTCAGTTTTTCTTTGACACACCCATTATTACTCCGTACGTTAATCAGCGGACATTCAGTTATTAGTACAACGTACTAATATTTCAACACATTACGTCTTCAACGTAGAGCGACCAATGTACGGCAATCACCTTACGGATTAATAGGATCCGGGAAATATTTTGATTTCCCCCAGCGAATCCGATATGTAGGTCCTGGGGGCCGCCCACCATGGGGTGGTCTTGGTGATTCAATCACCTCGAAGACATTTCCTTCTGTTACGAAGAAATCAAGCACACGCCTTATTGCTCCTGCTATCATCTTTTTGCTTTGTAGTCGCCTCGTGAGATCAACCATCTTAAACTCATCCTTTTTCAAACCTTTGACTGCCTCGATAAAATTTTCAATATCCTCTTTGGGCGGCGAATTCTCCTCAGCTGTTACATTCTCTCCCTTATCCACCGAGGGAGCGATTGACGGTGGCTTGACACTTGCCACTTGTTTAATTACCAATTGGCCTAACTTTAATCTGGAATTCATTTTAATTTCTTCATTTTCAAACGCGGTGTTATTTGTGGGAGATACGTCATTTCCCGATAATGAATTCTGTAAATAATTATTTGAGGTATTATGAACTGATGAATTATTTCCGGTAGCCTGTTTATGTAAATGTTCTTGAAATACCCGACTCTTCAAAAAATCGTTATCCGGTATGCTGCTTAGCGACTTTCTATCCGGTATATTGCTTTTCTTAACTCGCATAATTGCACCATTTGTTACGACTGATTAATCTGAAATTTCAACCACAGGTCTTCCGGTGATTGAATTCAAACCAACGTTCCTGAATACGGGGTTATGAAGATCCATGACGAAGGTTCAATAATTATTTATCTGATTCTTTACTGATATTGATTCACTCCTATAATTAATTGATGAGATAAATAATTAAATCAACTTGTCTTCCTTACCCTTAACCAGGTTTAAACATTTTTTGCCTAAAGCTTGTTGAGAGGTAAGTGCGCATCACAACCAAGCCTTTGTTTCAGCCCCGAACAGAATAAAGGAGCTCCAACAGTTACCTGAACTGTTGGAGTTGAAATTTCAATAGTCCCATGGCCTCTTCTCCTATATAAAGACTGGGTGCTTTGGCTTTGATATCAATTTGTGCTGCTGCCTGACCTCCTCGGGAGGTTTGCCAATCTCGATAAATTTTACCGCAACAACATCCATGAATTTAGAAGAGGTATCGGTGTCGGTAATAAGATCGCCTCCGTTTGTATGTCACTTAATTCTTGCATAATTCCTCCATAATATTTTTAAAAGTCTTAGACGGATTTTCTGAAGTAGCTAAAGCCTGCACGACAACCATTCAATGACAGACTCCCTTGTATAGCCGACGACTCGGGATATTTTCACCTTTACTAACGGGCCATTTTTACCCATTGAATCATTGTTCGCAAGCGTCCTCGGAGACACCGTGTCGTCCAGCACTCGACTTAGCGACCGTCTCGATACTATCGGCTTTAATGAGCTTTTAATTTCTGCCAGTAGATTCAACTTTTCATTTTCGGTCATAGCTATTCTCCATTATTTTACGCGGTGAAATTCACCTCAAAAGTTTTCACTAAAGATATAGGTCAGTGTCACATACCGGTGCAGAAAAACCTTCGCACCGAATTTGAAAAAACTACAGTAAGGCCCGGTGCAGACGAAACTTCGCACCGAATTTGAAAAGCTACAGTGAGGCCCGGTGCAGAAAAACCTTCACACCGAATTTGAAAAGCTACAGTGAGGCCCGGTGCAGAAAAACCTTCGCACCGAATTTGAAAAGCTACAGTGAGGCCCGGTGCAGAAAAACCTTCGCACCGAATTTGAAAAAACTACAGTGAGGCCCGGTGCAGACGAAACTTCGCACCGAATTTGAAAAAACTACAGTAAGGCCCGGTGCAGACGAAACTTCGCACCGAATTTGAAAAGCTACAGTGAGGCCCGGTGCAGAAAAACCTTCACACCGAATTTGAAAAGCTACAGTGAGGCCCGGTGCAGAAAAACCTTCGCACCGAATTTGAAAAAACTACAGTAAGGCCCGGTGCAGACGAAACTTCGCACCGAATTTGAAAAAACTACAGTAAGGCCCGGTGCAGACGAAACTTCGCACCGATGACCCAAAACAGCATATTTGCTACAATTGTTAACTTGATATTTCTTCTGAGTATTTTTATCGCCTTTAAAAATAATGTCAATATAAATTTAAGTGCTGGTCGACAGTGTGTAATTTTCCCGTACCCTGCCGAATCAACCTAAGATACCACAAATTTTTTTAAAAAAACCATCTCAACATTCGTCAAAGCAAATACAAACCATTCAAGCTATCTCTATGATTTGCTAAATTGATATAGAATAAATATTCAGGGGAAATTTTGCCACAGGCACAATTGTTTCCACAAAAATAGGAAGAGGCTAGAGAGATGACCACCAAATTGATCCTGCCTAGCGAGTGTGGGTTCAAGTGGTGACATGTTTATGCAGGTTGGGTTGTCCCATTGGCTTTCAATCTCGGGGGACAATAAGGGGGACAAACCATCTGAAACAAAAAAGCCTTTACAGCTGAATAACTGTAAGGGCTTGAATTGTTAAATCATATATGGTGCCGGGACCAGGAATCGAACCAGGGACACACGGATTTTCAGTCCGTTGCTCTACCGACTGAGCTATCCCGGCACCTCATATGGAGAGGGATATTTACCCGACTTCCAGACGAGTGTCAACAGGTTTTCTAGTCTTTTTTCCCTTTCGTTTATTTATTTGTCTTCGTTATGAATTGACAGGTCACCGAGATCCAGATCAAAATCTAAGTCTTGGTCCATATCCATGCTCCCGGACTTCTTGGAAACATCAGAGCTGCTCTCAGTCAGAGCCTCGGAGAATTCGATGTCATCGAGGGCAAGGACAGCATCTTCCTCTACCTCCTGCACTTCCTTCTTGCTTGCCGATTCGCCATCCAAATCTAAGTCAAAGTCAAGATCATCCAGTGCCAATTCAGGGAAAGCCGAGTCCGGGGAGATACCGGGTGACTGTTCAGCCTCGGCGTTGCCTTTTGCGGGGGGGGCAAGATCGGAAATATCGGAGAGTTCCGCAGGAATTTCAAGTGCCGGAGAGTCCCATTCCTCTGATTCTTGCGGCGCATCCTTCTCCGACTCGTCATCATCGAAAAGATTTACCTCAGGTTCATCAGCATCTTCAAATTGACTGAAATCTATTTCAATCTCACCATCATTTTCTTGCTCATCCTCCTCAGAGGACTCCATGACGACCTGATCTTCATTTTCGAAATCAATTTCTCCATCTGCATCATCGCCCTCTTCCTCTTCGGCGACGAGAATCTCGAGTTCTTCATCGACAAAGTCATGCTCGTCATCAAAAAATTGATCGTCGGACAGCTCCATTTCGTCAACGCTTTCTTCTTTCTCCTCTCGATCCAAATGGAGGAAATTCGGCGGCGTGACATTATAGGTGGAACCGAAAAGACTGTCGGAGATCGCCTTGATATTTTTCTTACATTTCAGACACTCTTCCAGATGATCAAAGGAGATGAATCCACATTTGGGACAACGCATGAGCCGATACCTCTTTAGATAAAATGCCGTTTAAATTTGACTAACCCCGGCAAGAGAAAAAACAGGGATTCTGTTCAGTACTCACTTTTCAGTGATACCTTTACATAAGTTCGAGTATCTCATATTTCCACCACAATAATCAAGAAATATACGTCAAACAAGCGACTCAGCCCAAATAAGCGGTTTTTCACAGCAGCGAGGAAACTTTTAAAACGCTAAAAAGACCAATCCATTCCAACATCATAGGAAGGGGCAGAATGGGTCAAAGCGCCTACGGAAATAATATCTACACCGCTCATAGCGATTGACTCGACAGTCTCCAGGGTAACACCACCGGAGGCCTCCACCAGCGCACGACCATTGATCTGCCGAACCGCCTTAGCCATCATTTCAGGGCTCATATTGTCGAGCATTATGATGTCCACGCCACAAGCCAAACACTCTTCCACCTGGTCGAGATTGTCTGTTTCCACCTCCACACGAATGGTGTGTGGGATCATTTCTCGCACCTTGGTAACCGCCTCCCGAATACTACCGCAGGCCGCAATATGATTATCTTTAATCAAGACGCCATCACTAAGGTTGAACCGATGATTCGATCCACCCCCAACCCGCACTGCATATTTTTCCAGCATACGCAAGCCAGGCGTGGTTTTACGGGTATCGGTGATGCGCACCGCATACACCTTGACCTTTTCCACAAACTGCGCGGTGAAGGTGGCGATGCCGGAAAGTCGCTGGAGCAGATTAAGGGCAACCCGCTCTGCTTTGAGCAAATCGATCACTGGACCACTAACCGTGAGCAGACTCATCTTCGGTCTGGCCCAGGTGCCGTCAGCAACGGCGTCAACGGTGATAACAGCAGGATTCTGAACCTTAAACACCTCGGCCGCGACATTTTCCACGCCCGCAACGATAAACGAATCACGGGCGACCAGTCTGGCGCTGCCAACATCATCAACGGAGAAGATCGACTCGCTGGTGAGGTCGCCCCTTCCCACGTCCTCAAGGAGAAACTGACGAATGATACTATGAAGAAGATTTTTATCCATTCCCGTTCCTACCTTTATTGCTTACGCTAATTTTTTCAATCGCTCTTCAGCTTCAACGATCTTGGCCATTGTGCCGTCAAGATTGGCTTTTTTCTCCTGCTCTTTCACGACCACCTCATCGGGGGCATTGGCAAGAAATTTCTTGTTCGACAGCTTGCCATTGACCTGACCAAGTTTGGCCTCGATCTTTTTTCGCTCCCGCAGCAGTTTTGCTAACTCACTCTCAACATCAACCAAGCCCTTGAGCGGTACAAAAATCTCTATATGATTATAAATATAGGTTGCTGCATCCGCCGGCTTGTCTGCCTCCGGCGTAACAGTAAGCGTATTGAGTCGGGTCATATCTGAGATGGCCGCAGTAAAGCATCTTATAAGCTCTGCTTTTGCGCTGTCCGCACAGATAACAACGGCGTCAATTTTCATCGAAGGATGCACATCAGCCTCGGAGCGAATATTTCTTATTCCGGTGATGATCCCCATCAACATTTCCATCTGCGAAACAGCTTCAACATTTACCCAAGTCTCTTGTTTCAGCGGGAACTGGCTGGTGGTAAGCAGCGAACGTTCGCCGGGCAAAACCGACCAGATTTCTTCAGAGACAAATGGTGTTATCGGATGGATAAGCTTCATGATCGTTTCCAGGACAACAAGCAAAACACCCTGAGCCTGTCGTTTGGCCACCATATCATCGCCGAACAGATCGGCTTTAATCCACTCGAGATACCAGTCGCAGAATTCATGCCAGATGAATTGATAGTTGACCGACGCGACATCGTTAAACCGATACTCATCAAGTGCCAACCGGACATCGGCGATGGCGGTAGCGGTTCTGCTGAGAATCCACTGATGGACCAGCGGCAGTTCCGCAGGTTTCGCGACAACGTCTTTTATCGACTCTTCACAGTCGCTGACATGCATCAGGGCAAAGCGCGCCGCATTCCAGATCTTATTAATAAAATGCCGATAGCCTTCGATCCGGTCTTCATCAAGCTTTATCTCTCGCCCCTGGGCAGCAAAAGCGGTCAGAGTGAAACGCATGGCATCCGTACCATATTCTTTCATCACCACCAGCGGATCTATAACGTTGCCTGTGGATTTCGACATTTTCTTGCCGTATTTATCCCGCACCAGGGCATGCAGATAGACATCCTTGAACGGTATTTCGTCCATGATATGCAGGCCCATCATCATCATCCTGGCTACCCAGAAAAAGAGAATGTCAAAACTGGTAATCAGCACCGAGGTAGGATAAAAGGTTGCCAGCTCCTTGGTATTGTCGGGCCAGCCCATGGTGGAAAATGGCCAGAGCGCGGAAGAAAACCAGGTGTCAAGGACATCCGTCTCTCTGGTCAGTTTTTCGGACGCACACTTCGGGCAGACAGTCGGGTCTTCAGACTCGACGATCAGTTCGCCACAGGCATCACAGGTCCAGGCGGGAATGCGATGCCCCCACCATATCTGCCGGGAAATACACCAGTCTCGGATATTGTCCATCCAGCTATAGAAGGTGTTATACCAGGTTTTCGGATAGATATTTATCCGGCCATCCCGAACCGCAGCCACAGCTTTTTCAGCCAGCGGTTTTACCGCAACAAACCACTGCACGGAGGTGGTCGGCTCACTGACGGTTTTGCAGCGATAGCATTGACCGACCGCATGGTCGTATTCTTCAATTTTTTCCAGAAAGCCGAGACGTTCCAAATCTTCGACCACTTTTTTGCGACAGGCAAAACGGTCAAGCCCGCAGTATTCACCGGCAGCCGCATTCATCACCCCCATATTATCCATGACCTTCAGACGTGGAAGGGAATGGCGCAGGCCAATTTCATAGTCGTTCCGATCATGTGACGGGGTGACTTTCAGAGCGCCGGTACCAAATTCACGGTCGACATGGTCATCATAAACAACCGGGATAACTCTATCCGTCAAGGGCAGGTTAATCCCCACCTCAGCCAAATGCTGGTAGCGTTCATCATCGGGATGAACGGCCACCGCCGTATCGCCGAGCATAGTTTCAGGTCTGGTCGTTGCCACAACAACATGGCCCGAACCATCGGCATAGGGATAGCGAATATGATACAGCTTGCCCCTTGTATCCTCATGCTCTACTTCATCATCAGACAAAGCGGTCTGGCAGCGGGGACACCAGTTGACGATATAGTCACCTTTATAGATGAGTCCTTCCTTAAAGAGTCGAACGAAGACCTCCCGGACAGACTGCGACAAACCCTCATCCATGGTAAATCGTTCACGTTCCCAGTCACAGGAGGCGCCAAGCTTTTTCAACTGGTTGATGATCGTGCCGCCCTTTTCATTACGCCACTCCCAAACTTTTTCGATAAATGCATCACGACCAAGATCATCACGAGTCTTGCCCTCGGTGGCTAACTGACGTTCAACAACATTCTGGGTGGCAATTCCGGCATGATCGGTACCAGGAACCCACACGGTGTTATCACCGCACATGCGGTGATAACGGGTCAGGATATCTTGTAAGGTATTGTTCAGAGCGTGGCCGACATGCAGAACTCCGGTAACATTCGGTGGCGGAATAACTATTGAAAAGGCGGGCTTGCCCACTTCCATCTTTGCAGCAAAACTTGCTGATTCCTGCCATTGACGAAGCCATTTTTCTTCTACTTCGGCAAATTCGTATCCCTTGCTCAACAACTCTTCTTTGTCATTCATAATTTAAAACTCAGTAATATTGATATTTGAGAATCTCATAACACTCTTCATATTTCAGGCGCACCATTCCTGAGATTAACTACGAAGACGCCAGAATTCAACAGTTTTCCCAGTGGCTCGCTAAAAAAGACTGCCAATGGAAAAAAGGAATCTGCTTTCGCAGCCTAGCTCGAAAAAAATAAAATTAATGCCAGGAAAACGTCGACATCAATCAATGAGTTATGCTCTGATCTTTGTAGGGCAGATTAAAATTTGAGAACAACGAAAAGTCAGGATACAAGGGCCGTTTCAGGATGGTAACTATTTAGTACTCCATGGTTCAGGCAGAAAGAGGTATCGATAGATGCTGAGCGCATAACGGTCTGTCATCCCGGCCACATAGTCACAGACCTTACGATGGGCCTTCTTTTCATCGGCCCAGGCCTCTTCATCAATGTCAACTTCCCACTTGTTGTCCCTAAGCCGTACGATGCCATTTTCCAGAAAATAGTCATAGAGGTGGGTAATTATGCGCTGGGCCTTAATAAACTCATTGTGCACTTTGTAATAGGTATAGACATTATCATAGAGAAATGAACGTAAATCAGTGATTGCCTCAAGCATACCGTCGCTAATATGCAAGGTCCCATCGTCAGATGACAGGGTTTCAACAATGAGGTCACGAACCATCGAACCAATGCGCTTGGAATGTTTTTCACCAACGGCTGTCCTGATTTTGGCAGGCAGGTCACCTTCGACCAAAATCCCCGCTCTGAGAGCATCATCGAGATCATGATTGACATAGGCGATTATATCGGCCAGACGAACAACCTGTCCCTCAAGGGTCACCGCACATTCGGTTTTGTCCTTTGGCAGGATATCGGCACGGCCTTTGGAATGGCGAACAATACCATTGCGCACCTCAAAAGTGAGGTTCAGACCTTTGCCGTTATTTTCCAAAAAGTCGACGACCCGCAGACTATGCACATAGTGCCGAAAACCACTGGGGTGCAATTCATTCAACGTTACTTCGCCTGCGTGGCCAAAAGGAGTATGGCCGAGATCGTGGCCGAGGGCAATAGCTTCGGTCAATGGTTCATTCAAACAAAGGGCCGAGGCAATGGTCCTGGCAATCTGAGAGACTTCGAGGACATGCGTCAGCCTGGTCCTGTAGTGGTCGCCGGTTGGTGCGAGAAAAACCTGTGTTTTGTGCTTGAGGCGTCGAAAGGTTTTCGAATGGGTTATTCGATCCCGGTCGCGTTGAAAAGGTAAGCGGATGTCAGACATCACCTCTTTTTCTTCAGCGTGTCGACCCGAGGAATTTTTGTTCAGCGCCGCAAAAGGTGAGAGGATTTTTTCCTCACGATCCTCAAGCTGTTTTTTGATCGATTTTCCAATAACCGGTACGAAAGACATAATCTCACTCTGGTGACCGTGTTAATCCGACATGGGCAATTTTCTACATTCTGTTGCGCATGAGCCGAAAATGAATGCTCCTGTTTAACCATGCCCGGCTCATGATTTCAATAGCTTACATCCCAATGTCCATTACATTTTTTTCATTTACCCTGGATAAAGCATGAATTCGACAATAGCCAAAAAATTATTTCCATTATCATATCAAACAGTTACAAAAAACAAATCATTACACCAAAAACGTCTTATAGCCCCCCAAACTTCGGCCACAATCACTCCTGTTATCCCCTGACACATTCTGTTACCCACTGGCCCAACCGCCGTATCGCGTTTTCTCGTTCGGGTGTCCATCTGGGTGCGTAGTTTATTCTGAAACAATGTCGGTACTGTTTTTTAAACGAAAACATTTCTCCAGGTGCTATTAACACATTGTGATTCCGGCAATAATGATACAACTCTGTGGTATCGACACTCCTGGGCAATTCAAGCCAGGCAACTATTCCACCTTGCGGACGAGAAATTTTGGTGACACGCGGAAAATGTTCTGATACCAAATCAACCAATCTTAAATAACGTTGCAAATATGCCTCTCGTGCTTGTCGCAAATGCCGTTCGTAGACCCCCTGGCCTAAAATATCTGCACATACCAGCTCCGGTAATATCGGAGTCGAGGACATCGTTACAAATTTTCGATGTAATATTTCTTCGTAATGACTGCTGGCTAATATCCATCCTACTCTTAGTTGTGGATCAATGGTTTTGGACAGCGATGAACACAAATACACTAATCCTTGAGTGTCAAATGCTTTCACCGCGCACGTTCTTCTCTCACCAAAATAGAGATCGCCATAGACATCATCCTCTATGAGAGGCACTTGATAGTGTTCCAATAACGTAACCAATTCCTTTTTTCGTTCGTCCGGAATACTGCAACCAAGAGGATTAGAAAAACTCGATACGGTTAATACAGCTTTTAGCGGCCATTGCTCCATCGCCAGCTTGAGAGCCTCAAGGCTCATACCGGTTTCAGGGTGAGTGGGAATTTCGATTGCTTTCAGATCATTGGCTTCAATCAATTGTAAGATACCGTAGTAACATGGTGATTCAACCGCAACCACATCTCCTGGCTTGGTTAAAACCCGTACACATAATCCTATGGCATTCAAAGTACCGACAGTAGTCACCACACTGTCAGGTGATACAGATACACCGGCATATACCGCATGGCGAGCGATTTGTTGTCGTAACGCGTAAAGCCCTTCAGTCAGACTATTCCCGAGCCCAAGGTGCTTCCGAGTTCTGGAGAGACGTGTATACGTTTGTTGCACATGACGAACAATGGGGAAATCCAAGGCTGGGGTTGCTCTGCTGAAACTAATGGCATCAGGCTTGAAGACGTCATGTTGCACAGCCATCACAAGTTGGGAGGTTGTTGCAATAACCGGAGGTGACGTAACTGCTGAGGTTTCAGGAACGGCGAGTGGATCGCGAGCGCGTCTGCGCACGTAATAGCCTGACTTTGGCCGTACTTCAACCCATCCTTGCTCTTCCAGAATGGCGTATGCAGCCATCACGGTTGAAATGCTGACTTTTTCGCTCTTTGACAACTGCCTGACCGATGGGAGGCGGTCACCAGCCGGAATAGCTCCACTGCGCATCTGGCCAATTATTTTGGCGGCCAACCTCGAATACAAACTGTTCTCCATAGCTATTACCAGTACAGTTTTTTTCAATATTGACCAGCACAGTTCGAAAAATACTAAATCTGTTTTGGTCAACAAAAACATCTTTTGAATCTGTTGCGGTTCAGATAGAGAGAGTAACATATTCAAAAGACTAATGACAGGTACTGGAGGATAAAAAAATGAATAGCAAATCAATAGTGGCCAGCAAGTCGATGTGGATCTCTTTGCGTAAATACAAATGGAATATATGGCAATCTACATTAGCTTGGCTGTCTAGGATAAAAAAATGGCGCCAGAATGCAAAAACCAGAAAGCAACTTGCCAATCTAGATCCTTCTTTTTATCAGGATATCGGCTTAACTGTTGCACAAATTCATAATGAGGTTCAAAAGAAATTCTGGCAATAGCAGGATAAACAACGAAGATCACCTTCAAGCAATCATTGAATCGACTGCTATGCTTGCGGCAATAGCCGCAGTCAAAGCTGTTCATTTTCATCCAGAATATTTTCTGCCAAGATGGTTGACAACTGGCCATAGAGTAAGAATTACTATCATGTAATTGATTTTCAAACACAAGCAGGCAAGCACAACAAAAAACTAGAGCTTAATTTAAAAGGAGAAAAAAATGGCCAAGATCACTCTAAAAGGCAACCCGATAGAAACAGTAGGTTCACTTCCAGCCGTAGGATCAGTCGCTCCGGAATTCACTCTGGTGAAAACAGATCTCTCTGAGACGAGTCTGAAGGACTACCAAGGAAAAACCGTAGTTCTCAATATTTTCCCATCTATTGATACAGGTGTTTGTGCCACTTCAGCACGCAAGTTTAACAGCGAGGCCAGCAAGCATGCCAACGCGGTTGTCCTCTGTGTCTCCGCCGATCTTCCCTTTGCCCATGGCCGGTTCTGTGAAGCAGAAGGACTGAAAGATGTCGTTCCTGTTTCTGTTTTCAGAGCAGCCGATTTTGGTAAAAACTATGGCCAGACCATCACCACCGGCCCACTCGCCGGGGTTCTGGCCAGAGCCGTTGTGGTAATCAGCCCTGAAGGAAAAGTGAAATATACTGAGCAGGTTCCGGAAATCACTCAGGAACCAAATTACCAGGCCGCACTTGACGCGGTGGCCTCATAAAAGCCAGTTATGACGATGCAGAACAAGTGGGATGACCGCTACAGTGAGTCCGGTTTTGCCTACGGCACCGAACCCAATGCTTTTCTGGCGGCATCCCTGCAACATCTGCCACCGACCGGAACTATTCTCTGCCTTGCCGATGGAGAGGGCAGAAATAGTGTTTTCCTGGCACAACAGGGGTATACAGTTACGGCGGTGGACTCTTCTTCAGTAGGTTTACAAAAAGCGACGATCCTCGCCACTGAGCGAGGAGTTACCATTACCACCTGCGTCGCTGACCTGACTGACTACCAACTCCCTGAGAACAGTTATGATGCAATAGTCTCCATTTTCTGTCACCTTCCACCGCCGGTTCGAAAGCGACTGCATAGCCAAATAGGGTCAAGCCTGAAAAATGACGGTGTCTTCCTCCTCGAAGGATACACCCCCCGCCAGCTCGAGCATGGTACTGGCGGGCCACCTGTGAGAGAGCTGCTGATGGAGATCGTCGACTTGAAAAAGGAACTGCAACAACTTCAGATCATTCATGGTGTCGAAGTTGAACGGGAGGTCTATGAGGGACGATTGCATACCGGTCTTGGATCTGTTGTGCAACTCATTGCCGTAAAGAAACAGCGTTAAAAGAGGTGAAAAGATAACGTGAAGCGCTATTGCTATTATAACAGCCCCATCGGGAAACTGCTGCTAACCGGAACAGACGGAATACTGGAAGAACTCTATTTCCCCAACTCCCAAGAAAAAAATCATATTCCCGATGAATGGCAATATGATGAAGCAAGTTTCAAAGAGGTTCTCCAGCAGTTGGCCGAATATTTTACCGGTGAAAGACGCGATTTTGACCTGAGGATTTCCCCCAAAGGAACAGACTTTCAAAAACGGGTATGGCAGGAACTGCAAAAAATCCCCTTTGGCCAGACAGCGTGCTATGGAGATATTGCCGAACGGATTGGTAACCCCAAAGCCAGCCGGGCAGTTGGCATGGCCAACAGCAAAAATCCCCTGCCAATTATAGTCCCCTGCCACCGCGTCATCGGCAAAGATGGTTCACTTACTGGCTTTGCCGGAGGCATGGATATAAAACAACAACTCCTTGAACTGGAAAATATTGTTTACGCTAAAAGTTAATATGAGTATGTAAAAGTTCTTAGACAGCCAACTTCGTAACAGATAAGGAGTGAGCCATGTCCGAAAATGACGTCCATATTACTCAGGGTATGCAGAAATATATTGACCAGAACAATAAGTACCTTGCGGAACGGGCCGACTACATTGACAAAACCGTTAAAAATTGGAAATTTGACACCATAGCGGTCCACGGCCTTTACTCAGTTACCGATGCCCTGAAAGACTATCAGGGCTCGATCATTGAGCCAATTTTCATGAGTTCCTCCCAGGCCTATAACGACTCGGACGAAATGGCCGCAGCCCTTGCCTACAAAATTCCCACCTGGTGCTATTCCCGCATTGCCAATCCATCGACCTATTATTACGAATGGACCCTTGCCCTGCTGGAAGGCTATGGCTTTGACGGCACAACCTCCTGCTGTTCCACATCCTCCGGCATGTCTGCCATCATGACCGCGGTCCAACCCTTTCTGAAAGTTTTGACAAAAGCCGGGGAACCTGTAAATTTCGTGGCTACAGCCCAATGTTATGGTGGCACTTTTCAGCAATTCACCGTCCGGCTCATGCAGGAAAGAAACATTGAGTGTCGCTGGATAATAGATGCCACCAACCTTGACGAATGGGCTTCTAAAATTGACAAAAACACCCGTTTCCTTTATGGAGAGTTACCAAGCAATCCACAACTTGGTTTTTTTGACATACAGGCGGTGGCTGATCTGGCCCATAGCCACGACCTGCCCCTAATCTGTGACTCCACTGTGGCGACCCCTGCCCTCCTGCGACCCATCTGCCATGGTGCCGATATCGTTGTTCAGTCGGTAACCAAAAGTCTTACCAGCAGCGGCTTTGGTATCTGCGGCGCAGTCATTGCCAGGAAAAACATTATTACCAATATCGACGACGATGCGCTGAAAAGTGACTTTGCCCTGGCCGTAAAATACTTGCAAAACAGAGACCTCGGCCCCAACCTGCATCCGATGCAGGCGGTAATGACCCTAAACGACATGCGGACCATTCGGTCAAAGATGGATCTAATGAGTAGAAACACTGAAAAAGTAGCGGAGTATCTGATGGGTCATCCGGCCATAGAGAGTGTGCAGTACCTCGGCCTGAAAAGCCATCCACACCACGAACTGGCTGCAAAATACTTGTGGCTGGTCGATGCCGAGTTCGACGACCAATACCGGCGTCCGACCAACCGCTACGGGCATCTCATGTCCTTTTGCGTCAAGGGCGGAGTGGCGAAAACCAGAACCTTCTTCGACAATCTCCAGCGTATCTGGCGAGCCACCGATCTTGGCCGCATCAAGAGTGTCGCGACCATTCCTGCAATTTCCACCCACCAGCAGCAGGGCGAGGAAGGCCGTGCTCTGGCTGGCATTCCGGCAAATATGGTTCGTCTCTGCGTAGGTGCAGAGCATCCGATGGACATTATTGCTGATCTCGACCAAGCCCTTTTTGCAGCCCAAAGAGCATAAAACAAACTCCATGCATATACTCACCACCTTAGGAATCGCTGTTGCCCTGGCGATGGACGCCTTTGCTGTTGCCATCGCCACCGGCGTCAGTCTCAAGCAGGTCAGTTTTCGGCAGACATTCAGGCTTTCCTGGCATTTCGGCCTCTTTCAGGCTTTTATGCCGATCATCGGCTGGGGACTTGGCGCTTCCATTCAGGAATATGTGGCGGCCTATGCCCATTGGGTGGCATTTATCATGTTGGCCCTTGTCGGTTCTAATATGCTGAAAGAAGCCATTTTGACCGATGAGGACGAGGAAATAATACGACCAAAGAAAGACTCAACGAAGGGCATGACCATGGTCATGCTCTCAGTGGCCACCAGCATAGACGCCCTGGCCGTCGGCCTGTCCATGTCGATGCTGCAGGTATCGGTCGCTTTTCCGGCCATGATAATCGGCATAGTTGCCTGTCTTTTCACCATTGCCGGCCTTCATTTAGGTAAACGGGTGGCCCGTCTCACCTGGCTCTCCACCTGGGCTGAAATAGTTGGCGGCCTGGTGCTGTGGCTTATAGGTTTGAATATTCTCCGGGACAGCGGCGTTTTCAACACTCTGTTTTGATGGCGTGGTAAAAACACTTCAGCTGCCTGGTTGTTGCGATTTTTCCTCCAACAGACTTCGGCCAACATCCATTTGACCTCGCCGGTTGAGTGTTTATTGTTTCAGCCACTTAAGAAAGCACATTTCTCTCACTCAGACGCCAGAAATTTTGGCTTAGGCATGATGACTTTTCTACCAATTATCGTAGGATGATGATCAATTCAAAAAGGGGTACCAGGTATGAAAAATACAATAACAGCTGTGCGAGGAATGGAGATACTCGATTCCCGCGGAAATCCAACGGTCCGCGTCTTTGTTGAACTAAGCGACGGCACGAAGGTCTCAGCCTCCGTCCCTTCAGGTGCAAGCACCGGTGAGAACGAGGCCATTGAGTTGAGGGATGGCGATAAAGGCCGGTATCTCGGAAAAGGTGTTTTAGAAGCAGTGGATAACGTCAATACCATAATCGGCCCGACATTAATCGGCATGTCGGCAACCGAGCAGTTGGCCATCGATCACAAAATGCTGGAACTTGACGGTACCGATAACAAATCAAAACTCGGCGCGAACGCCATTCTCGGCGTATCCATGGCGGTTGCCCGGGCTGCCGCAGAATCTGTCGGAGTGCCTCTCTATCGTTACCTCGGCGGAGCTACTGCCAGAAGGATTCCAGTTCCGGCAATGAATATTATCAACGGCGGAGCCCATGCCGACAACAGTGTCGACATCCAGGAGTTTATGGCCGTCCCGGCAGGGGCACCGACATTTAGGGAAGGGCTGCGATATGTGGCAGAGACCTTCCATACCTTGAAAAATTTGCTAAAAAGTCGCGGCCTGGCGACCAGTGTCGGTGACGAGGGAGGTTTTGCCCCTAACCTTCCCAGTAATGAAGCGGTTATGGATATCATAATAGAAGCCATCGAAAAAGCCGGATATGCTCCGGGCAAGGATATTTCCATCGCTCTCGACAGTGCTGCCAGCTCATTTTCAACCGATCTGACCAGCTCGTACGACCTCACCAAGTCAGGTGCCGGCAAGATGACATCAGCGGATCTTATTGAGATGAGCGCCAGATGGATTGACAAATACCCCATCATTTCCTGGGAAGATCCATTGGCGGAAAACGACTGGGCGGGTTTTAAAAAGCTCACCGAACGGGTTGGCGGCAAGATTGATATCGTCGGCGACGATATCTTTGTCACCAACACCAAATATATAACCAGGGGTATCGAAGAAAAAACGGCGAACTCGGTACTTATCAAGCTCAATCAGATAGGCACCGTTTCCGAAAGCATTGACGCCGTGCGAATGTGCCGCGATGCAGGCTGGCATTATTTTATTTCCCATCGCTCGGGTGAGACGGAAGACACCTTTCTTGCCGATTTCGCTGTGGCTATGGACGGCGGTCAATTAAAAACCGGCTCGGCCTCCCGCAGTGAACGTATAGCCAAATACAACAGGCTACTGGAAATCGAACATGATCTTGGTGGCGCGGCCCTTTATTACTGGTAAGTCCGAGCAGAAATAAAATCTGCCTGCACAAAAAAACACCTGTGCAGGCGGAAAAATAAACAAAAGTCACTCTAAAAAGCTATGCAACCAATTGGAACCATCCACACCCCTTTTGAAACCTTGGAAGATATGCCGATTCAACCAAAAGGTGCCAGGGAGGTAATCGGAACCGTAGAACTGCAGGAACGATATGTCGAAGGCCTGGCTGATCTCAATGGATTCAGCCATATCTATCTCCTTTACCAGTTTCACAGGGCAGAACGAACCGCCCTCACCGTGACTCCTTTTATGGACACTAAGCCCCGGGGCGTTTTTGCCACCAGATCACCTCTTAGGCCCAATCATATCGGCATCTCCATCGTAAAGGTTATTGGTGTCGAAAAAAACATCATCACCGTACAAGGAATTGATATCCTCAATGGTACGCCACTGCTGGACGTTAAACCGTACATCGCCGCTTTTGACGCTGTACAACAGAGCCGATCAGGTTGGATGAAAGGTTCGGATGAAGATGTTGCTAACAAAAAATCAGATCGTCGTTTTGTCGGCTAAGATATCGATATTTAGATTATTTTACAAATAATGCCGTACCAGTATTGACAGGAGTGTTAATCACATCCAATTTATGATAGTATCACACTGCATTTTTACTGGAGAGCGTCAGGAAAGATCGGAAAACATCAGCAAGGAATTGCAACAATGGCTGAATCAAAGAAGGAAAAACCGGACCCACAACGAGTGGCAATATTACGTTCTCTCCCTCTTGAGGTGAAAGAACAGATAACCGGTGAAGAGGCGGAAGCGTTCATGTTCAATCGTGAACTTCCTGAGTCGCTTTTGGAAAAGCTTAAGGATTACCTCGTTGAAGAGTAGTTATAACATTTTCAAGTGCAGTTCAAATCAAGACCATGCTAAAGGAGAATTACATGACTGAAGAAAAACGCACCCCATGTCCAACCTGCCAAGGAAAGAAAGTCATTGAAGGTGTTTGCGAGACATCCTCGGAATGGAGCGGAACCCAGGAAGAAGATGCAATGCAGTGTACCCCTGATCAAAAATGTCCAACCTGTAATGGTAAAGGATACGAAGAATAATCCCTGAACTATTTTACCGCCTATCCTGTCACAAGGACAGGTAGGCGGTAAAATTGCCCAACCTCGTCGCGACATTTTCTTTTCTTGCTCACCACTGCGCTGTGGTTTCTTGTCCCTCTTGTTATTTCTTCATTGCACTTAATAATGATTAACTCGTAACAAGTTCTGATTCTCAGACTTGCTCATAATGGTTATTATGTGTTACTGAATTACAGACTCGCCCACAATCGAAAACCATCAACTAAAGGTTAATAAATCCGAATCTATAGGAGAACTACATGCGCGCCCATTACCTGCAACATGTTCCCTTTGAAGGCCTCGGCAGTATTGGCCCCTGGCTTGAATCGGCCGGTTACCAAATTACCACCACCAAATTTTACGAATCGACATCCCTGCCTGACCTTGACCAGGTAGATCTTCTTATCGTCATGGGCGGCCCCATGAGCGTCAATGACGAAGACCGTTTTCCTTGGCTGAGAATAGAAAAACAGTTCATCAGGAAGAGTATTGAGTCAGGCAAAGCAGTGCTCGGTATCTGCCTTGGTGCCCAACTCATTGTCAGTGCCATGGGTGAATCGGTGTACCCCAATCGCCGAAAAGAAATTGGCTGGTTTCCGATACAAGGCATTGACCATCAACAGGAATCGGTCTTTCATTTTCCACCGTCGATTGAGGTCTTCCACTGGCATGGTGAGACCTTCGACCTCCCTGACGGGGCAGTGCTCCTGGCCAGAAGCGAGGCGTGCGAGAATCAGGCATTCCAGCTGGGAAAAACGGTGATTGGTCTGCAATTTCATCTGGAAACCACCCCGGAATCCGCCAGCGAAATAGTCACAAAATGCCGGGAAGAGATTTCACCGTCGAAATTTGTCCAGCCTGAAGCAGCAATACTGGACCAGCCACCTAAAAAATACCAGGCGATCAACAAGTTGATGGCGAAAATCCTCGTCTTTCTTACGGACAAGTACACATCTGCGGCAACCTGAGGAAAGAAAGGCCAGTGACTACCCACCTGTCATATTGATCTTGGCATGATAGATACTTACTATGAAAAGCAAATGGAGTGGTCTGTTGGAGACACTCCACACACCTGCTGCGATTCAATTATGACACTTCCTCAGAGCAGGAAAAAGGGTGAGACTGAAGATGGAACTAGAAATATTTTCTGACTATATATGACCCTACTGTTATTTCATTACCGGGCGTATTGAAAGACTACAAAAAGAATATGACGTGAAGGTTCGCTGGCGAGCTTTTCCTCTCCACCCCGAAACACCCGAGGATGGGCAGTTGCTTGAGGATCTTTTCAGGACAAGCCAAGAAAGAATTACTGTTATGATGGCCCAACTCGACACCACAGCAAAAGAACTCGGTCTGCCCTTTGGGGAAAGGCACAAAACCTACAACAGCAGACTTGCTCAGGAATTGGGACTCTGGGCAGAAGATCAGGGCAAAGGCGAAGCATTTCACCTCGCCGCCTTCCGCGCTTATTTTGTCGACGGTTTAAATCTGGCAAAACACCCTGTTCTGCTGGAAATTGCCCGAAATGTGGGACTACCCGAGAAACAAGCCGAAGCAATACTCCTCAGCCGAGCCTATGAGGCAAAAGTCGATAAGGACTGGGCCGCGTCAAGGCTTAAGTCTGTCAATGCGGTACCCACCTTCCTCATGGGACCGCATACGTTGGTCGGCGCACAAAGCTATGAAACCCTGGTGAAACTGGTTACCCATTATGGGGTAAACAAAAGAACGTAACTGAACAGAAACAACAAACACACACAAAAAAAAGCAAAACAATGAATAAAGTTAAAGGTGACCTGATTGCCCTGGCCCTTGATGGTCAATTCGACGTTATCATCCATGGTTGCAACTGCTTCTGCACCATGAGTGCCGGGATAGCCAGAGCCATTCTCGATGAATTTCCCGAGGCCTACACCGCCGATCTGGTCACCACCAAAGGCGACAGGAACAAGTTGGGCGATTACAGCTTCGCCACTGTTAAACGAGGTGATAAGACTATCACCATCATCAATGGCTACACCCAGTTTCATTACCAGGGCGCTTCGGATCTGGTCGACTACGAAGCAATGCAAAGTCTTTTTAAAAAAGTAAAACAACACTATTCCGGCAAACGCATAGGCTACCCAAAGATCGGTGCCGGTCTTGCCGGTGGCAACTGGGAAAGAATCTCAGCGATCATCGACCAGGAACTGGCCGATGAAGACCATTCTCTGGTGATTTATGACCGCTGACCTTTGCTGAAAAGGCTATTTTGCGACAGTTATTCTGCAACAACCGGCTGACTGGCATCATCCACCAGATAGAGAATAGACCTGTACGGAATTCCACCGTGCAGGGACAAGCCTATCTCGCAGGTTTTGCTGGTGGAATAGCCTGCCTCACAGGTACAGACATGATCTCTGAGGTCTTTGAGCGCCGCCTCGTTTAGTTCCGGAAAATTAAATCCCCGGTCACCGGCAAAACCACAGCAATAGACATCCGCAGGCATAACCACTTCCCTGGCACAGGCCCTGGCCAACTGTTCAAGCTTGACTTCCAGTCCCAGTTTTCTGGTAGAACAGGTTGGGTGAACCGCCACTTTGACATCGAGCTGAGTAAAACGGAGTCGATCCATCAGGTAGGTGAGGACAAACTCAATCGGCTCAAAAAGCTGCAAACGTTTATCCAGCGTCGCCTTCATTCGATAAAAACAGGGGCTGGTATCGCATAATACCGGAATCTCGCCGTTGTTGGAGGCCGCCAAAAGCGCGTCGGAGAGCTCGCTGGACTTTCGATCGGCCTGATTCATAAAACCCTTACTTTCAAAAGCCTGCCCACAACAGAGACGATCCATGTTTTCTGGGAAGATAATCTCATAGCCGGCCTTTTTTAACAGTGACTGGGTTTTCTGCGGCAAAGGATCCCGTTCGGCATCCTCACGAGCCGGACCACTCATGGAACGACTGGCACAACTGGGGAAATAAACCACCTTGAGCGGGTTGGCATCATTTACCGGCTCTTTTTTGATTTTCGATACCCCGGACGGCATCTCCCTGCTCCAAAGGGGCAACTGATCCATGGTCACCTTCCTGGCCAGAGAAGAAGCGGTTTCCATAAATGGTGTACCGGTCATCTTATGTACAGAATCAACCACATTGAGAGTGGTGCTGATGGCCTTGGCCACTCCGCCAAAATTACCTGCCACCCAGTCAGCCATGGTATTGCCCAGTTTGCCATTGGATTCCTGCCGTAGAGCTTTGACCATCTTACCGGTGTCAATACCGACGGGACAACGTGTGGAACAAAGACCGTCAGCCGCGCAGGTATTCTTGCCTGGATACTGATAGGCCTTGGCCAGTTCTCTGAACTTCTTGGAATCACCAGTTGCTACCATCTCCCGGCTAATTTCCCGCCGCCCGACAATGCGCTGCCGTGGAGTAAAGGTCACATCCTTGGACGGACAAACCGGCTCACAAAAGCCGCACTCAATACACTTGTCGACGATCTCATGGGTTGCCGGCAGGGGTTTCAGGTCTTTAATGTGCGCCTCGGCATCTTCGTTTAGAATAACACCAGGATTGAGAAGATTATGCGGATCGAAGATATTTTTAATCTCACACATCAGACTAAAGGCCGCCTCTCCCCACTCTTTTTGGACAAAGGGGGCCATATTGCGACCAGTGCCATGCTCGGCCTTCAGCGAACCATCATATTTCTCGACGACCAGTTGAACCACCTCGGCCATGAAGTCCCGGTAGCGCACCACCTCTGACTGGATGGAAAAATCCTGGGTAAAGACAAAATGGAGATTCCCATCAAGGGCATGGCCAAAGATAATGGCCTCATTGTAGGCGTATTTTTTAAACAGTTCCTGTAAATCGAGGGCGGCATCAGCCAAATGCTCTCCTGGAAAGGCCACATCCTCGATGATAACCGTGGTACCCGTCTTGCGGACCGCGCCGACAGCCGGAAAAAGGCCTTTTCTGATCTTCCACAGGGCGTTAAACTCAGCCGGAACATCGGTAAAGGTGATGGGTCGCACCGTCGGCAGCACCTGCAGCGCGTTTTGAATTTCGGCAAGCTGAGCCTGAAGGGTTGCCGCCGACTCCGCCCTGCTCTCAACCAAGAGCGCAGTCACCGTATCGCCCAAATCCTTCAGATAATCCGGCATTCCTTCTTTATCTTCCACAGAACGCAGTCCAGCCCGATCCATTAACTCAGCGGCGGCAACGGGCTGCTTACGCAGGATAGGAATGGCTTGGCAGGCGGTCTTGACATCAGGATATAAAATGAGGGCACTGGCCTTGTGGCGATGCTCCACCACAGTTCGGTACACCACATCCGAAATAAAGCCCAGCGTTCCCTCGCTGCCGATCATTAAATGAATCAGAATATCGTAAGGATCCTCGAAATCAACGAGGGCATTGAGACTGTAGCCGGTGGTATTTTTGATCTTGAATTTATAGCGGATACGCTCAGCGAGCTGTTCGTCTGCCAAAACCCGTTTCCTGAGAGCTTTGAGCCGTTGCAGTATTGTTGCGTGACTGCGCTCAAAATCGGCCCGGCTTTTATCCTCAGCAGTATCCACCGCCGTGCCATCGGCCAGCACCACCCGCATGCTCTCCAGGGTCTGGTAGCTGTTTTGCTCGACACCACAACACATACCGCTGGCGTTGTTGGCAAGAATGCCACCAATTTTGGCACTGTCAATCGAGGCCGGATCAGGGCCGATTTTTTTGTCAAATTCAGCAAGAATGGCATTGGCGAAACTGCCGATGACGCCTGGTTCCAGTTGTATCTTCCCGGCATTATCAAAAACACGGTATTTCCGCCAGCCTTGACCAAGGCGCACCAGAATAGAGTCGGTGATGGCCTGTCCGGATAAGCTGGTACCTGCTGCTCTAAAGGTTACCGGCAGTCGCAGCTTGTTTGCCTCTCTGAGGATGAGCTGGACTTCCTTTTCATTTTCCACATTGATGACAATTTTAGGAATCAGACGATAAAAACTGGCATCGGTACCAAAGGTTAAGGTTCGAAGTGGATCCGTGATGATGTTTTTTTTCGAAATGGTTCTCACTATCTTCTGGTAAAACTTCTGATATTTTTCTGGAAGCATGACGAACCTCATATATGTAAGGGCTGATAAACTTCAGGGGAATTATTCTTATCTGATATACTATAGACATAGTCATCTTTATTTACAGCGTAAATCTATCCTGACGAAAAGTAATAATAACAAAAGACTATGGCCTATTTGTAAAATTGCCACAAAGGAGTTACAGTTCTCCTCGATTTAGTCAGTTTGAAACGGGTGGATGGAAAACAGCAAGATCGCCTTGCAAAGTTACGTTTCGAGAGATTGAAGCATACTACATATGGAGAACCACATGGTCACATCTATTATCCTGATGAACGTAGAACGATCAAAAATCAATGAAGTGGCAGAGCAACTGGAAGGCACCCCAGGAATCTCTGAGGTGTATTCGGTGAGTGGCAATTACGACCTGATCGCCATCGTTCGTGTTGCCACGAACGAAGATTTAGCAAACCTCGTGACAAAAAAGATGCATGCCATCAAAGAAATTCTAAAAACTGAAACCATGCTCGCGTTTAAAGCATATTCCAGACACGACCTCGATGCCATGTTTTCTGTGGGAATGTGATGTAGCAGAAATGGCCCCCATTTCTGCTACAGAATACCATCAACTTGTGAGTTGATGGTATAAAATGCAGGGCCTTTGCGAGTTATTCTCTAGCACAGTCGGGGCAGACATTGATAACAAACTGAGGGTCGTTTCTATTCTTCAGGACATCATCGAAGCTGTGCCATTCCCCATCGTATTTATTGAATATCTTTTTACAGGCCCCGCAAACCCCCACGCCGCCTTCCAGCATCTCCAACTGGTTTAAGGCCTCCCGCAGCTCAATCACCGTTTCGGACAGCGAGAATTGGGTCCGCACCAGCCTTTCAGCCACCCGGGTCCGTGCCCGAAGCTCATCGTTATTAAACGGCTTGGTCATATAATCGTCGGCACCGGCATCAAAACCCCGGACGATATCCAGTTTACTGTCTCGACTGGTCAGCAGGATGACATAAGGAGGATTATCAACCTCCATCTCTTTCACCCGCCTGCAGACCTCAACTCCGTTCAAGATGGGCATTTCCCAATCGAGAATAGCAATATGCGGTGCATCGGGCTTCTGGAGCTTTTCCCAGGCCTCTTCCCCGTTGGTCACACTCTCAACTTTATATCCCCAATTTTCCAAACAGACTTGCACCATCATCCGAGTGGTAAATTCATCTTCAGCTATCAATATTTTCATTTTTCACCTTATCATTGTCTGTCAAACTTTTGCCAGTTTGTCCAAATCGTCAAGAACCAAGAGAACCCACTGTCCAGCATCACCGGTTATTCGCCCACACATCTTGACTTTTCACACTCGGAATGTCAATACACCAACAGGCAATGCTTATTTGTTTCAATCTCAGGTAACTCGGTAATATATTCTTTATCGTCCAATACTTGGGAGCCTTATGTCAAGAAAGATCCGTCAATTACAGTTCAAGAAATAACCATTTATTAAATGATCCCCATTATTTGCCATGGATGACAATTATTATTTTTCATTAAAAACCCGCTTTTCCTCTGATATGCGTCCCGAGGAATCAGTATCGTCGCCCTCCTTCTGGTTTATTTTTCAAGGCGAAAAGCTTTTGGTGAACATTGCAGAAAACAACACAGAGTATCTTTGCAACCGCTCTCCCGCCCAGTTGGGTTTAGTACCGGTTTACAGCCAGTTTCTCGGCCGATATGGTTCGACCAACTGTTTTGTAGCTGAAGTCCGGGATATTCAAGTCCCGCCACAGTCAACGCAATTCAAAGGACTCAGAAGTCTTTTTGGCGTTATAGATAACGACCATTTCATCCTGGCAGGAAAAGCAATGCAGATCCTGCACTGGCATAAGGAACATCAGTTCTGTGGAAAATGCGGTACCCCCATGAAAAATCGGGAAACAGAACTGGCCAAGATTTGTCCGGCCTGCAATTTTATCAGCTTCCCCCGGCTATCACCAGCCGTGATCATGTCAATTATCAGGGAAGACCAGATCCTTCTGGCCCGCTCTCCCCATTTTACTCCCGGCATGTACAGCACCCTCGCCGGTTTTGTCGAACCGGGCGAAACCCTTGAAGAAGCGGTAAAACGAGAAGTCCGGGAAGAGGTCAATATACAGATCAGCAATATCAGCTACGTCGCCAGCCAGCCCTGGCCCTTTCCCCATTCAATCATGATCGGTTTTTCGGCCATATATGCTGGTGGGGAAATTGAGATCGACAACAAAGAGATAGAAGATGCCAAATGGTTTACCATACGAAATCTTCCGCCCTTGCCCTCAAAGGCCACCATCGCTCGTCTGCTTATTAATAATTTTGTTGAGACATTTTCTTAAAAAGAACTCGCCTGACGACTCCTAGTAGCTTGTCTGAGAAGAGGTTCCTAGAATCCATCTATCATGCGAGTCAACCTGAAATTATTCGAAAATACTGTCCGCAAAACGACAACTTGGTTATATCTTGACCTGGACAGATTGGCGATTGCATCAAGCAGATCGGACTCCCGTTCCAGCCCCTCATTGTATTTCAGCTGAGTGATTCGTAAATTTTCCTCGGCCTGCTCAATGGCCCGTTTGGCGACCACGACATTATCAAGGCTTACCGTGAGGTCGATATAAAGATTATCTAATTCAGTGGTGAGATCGTTTTTGAGCTCAGCCAATTGATACTGGGTTGATCGGGTTTCAAGTTTAGCACGGGCGACACTTGCCTCGGTGGTGAACCCCTGAAAAAGATTCATTGACAGGACGACTTGAGCCCGCAGTTCATGGCCATCCACCGAACCGCTGCCATTGACATAATCGTCATCATATTTTCTGCCGCTGGCCACCAGATCAACCTTGGGATAGTAGTCACTCGTAGCCACCTCCGTCTGGGCTTCGGTAACAGATATCACTGACTCCAGGGCCTTGATCTCACTTCTATCAGTGAGCATCTTGCTCATGTAATCGCTCTTGTTTACAGGCGGAGGAAGTTGCTTGAAATCGGCAAAATCAAGGTCTACAAGTTTAATTTCGCAGCCTACCTGTCGCGATAAGTCATTGACGCTCTTTTTCAAACCCGCTTCAGCAGCCTGCAGGGTAATATCTGCGTTGTCATAATCGACCCGAAATCTCAATAAATCATTTTTACCAATGAGCCCTACCTGATATCGACTTTCCCCATCCTGATAGACTTTTTTCAGCGTTTGAAACTGCGACTCAGCTACCTTACGGTTGGCGAATCGCTCAGACACCGCCAGATATGCGAGAGCAACGTTCAGCTGAATATCCTGGGTAACCCCCTCCAGCCGATATTGGTCCACCTCTTTCTGTTTTTCCGCTGAAAGCAGACTATATTTGTCACGAAACCCGGCAAAAACATTCCAGCTTACCTTTCCTGCGGCTATCGAATTATGTTTAGCTTCAGTATATTGGGCTTCATTAAGAGAATTGGCGGTGTAAGCGACATCCACCGATGGAAAAAATCCGCCTCTAGACAGGACAATATCTTCCTCACTTTGCTCAAGGATGGTCATGTACTGGCGAATCACCTGCCTGTTGTTTAAGGCCATCTGCTGCATCTCTTTAAGATCAATAGCATAAACGGACGAGGCACACGCTATCAGGATGACAGTCAGAATAAAACCGCTGACAAAAGAAGATTGAGTTCCTTCACGAAACATTTTCATCTGTTCGACTCCTTTCAAATCGTATAACAAAAGCTAATAATGAGGGGATAACAAAAAGCGTAAACATGGTCGAAACGGTCAAACCACCTAACAAAATACTGCCGAGGCCGCGATATAATTCGCTGCCGGAACCTGTGGCAACCACCAGCGGTGTCATGGCCAGAACACTGGTTGCGGCACTCATGAATATCGGCCGAATCCTGGTCCGTACCGCATCGGAAATCGCCTCCAGTCCCACCAGGCCATTATAACGGACATTGTTTAAAGACTGATGGACAATGAGTATAGCGTTATTGACCACCGTTCCAATCAAAATAATAAAGCCGAGCATGGCCAAGACATCAAAGCCCTGGCGGGTAATAAAGGCATTCACCAGGGTGAGCCCGACAAAGCCTCCGGCTGCGGCCAGCGGCACAGTAAAAAGAATAATCAACGGATAGAAAAAATTCTCGAACAAAGCAGCCAAGAGCAAATAGGTAATCAGCAGGGCAAGCAGCAGATTCCATTTCAGGGCCTCACCGGTTTCCACCAGTTTATCGGCATTGCCACCAATGGTAATGGTCACATCTTTCAGCTTACCGGCGGCGGTGAGCGGCTGAACCAGATCGTTTTCGATGATTTCAATGGCAGTTTGCAGAGGCAGGTCAGCGGGTGGTGTGACCTGCAAAGTGATGGTCCGCTTCCTCTCCAGGTGATTAATCTGGGGCATGCTCTGGCTGTATTTTAGGTCAGCCACATCGCCCACCTTAATCAGATCTCCAAAATTATTAACAATGGTTGCCTGGAGAATATTTTCTGGGCTGTCAAACTCCTTATCACTTCCCTTAAGTACCAGATCGATTTTCTTTATCCCTTCAGGACTATAATCGTCGATTCTGCGGCCATCCATGAGGATGTCCACATAACTGCCGAGATCTTTCTCCGAAAGGCCATTGGCTGCAAGCCTTTCCTTATTGGGAATGACCAGAATCTCCGGGTAACTGGTTTCAAGTGAAGGAATTGGCCGCACCTGGGCCCCCGGTATTTTTTGTTTCACACCGCCAAAAAGGGTCATCGCCGACCCTGCAATAGTATCAATTTGTTCGCCAGAGATATTAACTTCGACGGTCCGGCCCTGGCCAAGGCCCTGCTCGAAGATGCCAGCCTGGATGCTGACGCCGAAGATACCTGGAATCGCATTCATAATCTTTGAAAAGAGCGGAATCAGTTCCCCCGCCCGTGTTTCATGGGCGGCAATGGCCCCAAAGAGGGTAAAGCGGTCGGCACCGACAAAGAACATCTGTTTAATCCTCGGCAAACCGTCCTTTCCATCTGCTTCGAAATACGGTTTGGACTTCTCATATATTCCCGCCCCCATCTCCTTAAATTTTTCAACAGAATAACCGGGAGGAGGGATGAGGATATTGAGAATAAGGTTTCTGTTGCCCTGGGGCAGATACTCGGCCGGTGGCTTCAAAAGAAAAATCACCAAAACTGACAAAGATGTGAAGAGCGTCACCGTCAGCAATCTGGTGAAAACGTTTTTCAGGCAGAAGTTTGACACCGCCATCAAGCCGGACGCCAGCCAAGGTCCGAGGTAACTCTTCTGCAGTCTGTTTTGCTCTTTCGGCTTTGAATCCCTGTAAAGAAGATTTATCAGGGTCGGAATAACCGTGATCGATACGGCCAGGCTGATCATGATAGAAAAGGTGATGGCAATGGCAATATCCCGAAAGAGCTGTCCCGCTTCTTCCTGCATAAAGATAACCGGCAGGAAAACCGCCACCGTTGTCGCGGTGGATGCAAAAACGGCCCCACCCACCTCTTTTGTGCCGATGAGAGCAGCCTCGTAGGCACTTTTACCTAACTTGCGATGCCGGTCTATGTTTTCCAGGACAACGATAGAGTTGTCCACCAGCATGCCAACGGCAAAAGAAATTCCGGCCAGACTGACGACATTTAGGTTTCTGCCGGTAATCCAGAGAAAAATGAAGGTGCCGATAACCGAGATAGGAATTGCCACCGCCGTTGCCAGGGTCGTGCGCAGGCTGCGCAAAAAGGTAATAAGTACAACAACCGCCAGAAATGCCCCGATCAAGACATTTTGTTTCACCAGATCGATTGCCGTATTAATATAGGAACGCTGGTCATAAACCAGCTCGATATACAGTCCCTTGTCGGCGAGAATTTTCTTATTGAGGCGATTGATCTCTTCTTCAACCCGATCACTCATCTCCAGTACATTCGCCCCGGTCTCCTTACGAAGACCCACCACCATAATCTGTTCACCGTTATGTAGAACCGCGGAGGATTCCTTATTGTAAGCCTTGTCGATGGTGGCAATATCACGTAAATAAACTCGCTTGAGACCGTCGTCATAAACCACCACATCCAGAGCATCGGCTGGGCTTTGGAACTGGCCAATGGTCCTGATCCGGTAGTTTTTTCTGCCGACGCCCAAGACCCCAGCCGAGGTGGTAACATTAGCCTGCTGGATTACACCGGATAACTGGTTGATGGTAATTTTATTCTGGGCCATCTTTGCCATATCGAGGATTACATTGAGCTGATCCTCGGTACCGCCAAAGATGAACATCGAACCGACCCCTTTTATCCTCTCAAAATGCTGACGGATATTATCCTCAAAGAAGGTCATATAATGGGTGATGCTTTCCGGATTGTCCTTTTTCGGCTTTACCACCATCCAGATGACCGGTGAATTATTGGCACCGGCAGCCTCGATCAATGGCTTATCGGCATTATCCGGGTAATCCGACACCTCATTGAGCTTATTGGAAACCCTGAGTAAGGCATCTTCCACCACCGTTTCCAGTTCAAAGGACAGGGTGACCTCGCCAAAACTATTATAGCTGGCACTTTCCATCTTGGTCAGGCCCTGCAAGCCCTTCAGGGCCTCTTCCTGTTTTTCGATGATTTCTTTTTCAATCTCAAAGGGAGTGGCCCCGTTCCATGTGGTCTTGACGGTGATTCTCGGGGTTTCCACGTCGGGAGTGAGCTGGATCGGCAGCTTATTCAACCCTATTATCCCGAAGGTGAGCACCAGGATAACGGCTACGGCCACCGAAACCGGCTTTTTTAATGCGTATTCTACGATACCCATACCTATTCCCCCGCGACAACAACAGCTTGGTCAGGCCGCAACCGTTCATTCCCTTCAACGATCACAGAGAGACCGGGGACAATATAAGGATTATCCACAGCGACCTTCTGACCGAGATAGGCAACGATATTCACAGGGAGAATCGAGGCCTTGCCATCTTTCACGGTATAAACATAATCCTTGCCCTGAGACTTAATCACCGCAGCCCGGCTGATAACACTGAGCTGCCTTTTGGCACTGCTCGGCACAAAGACATTGGCGGACATGTTCTGGGCAACAATATCCATTGGTGGAATTTTAATCTTCAGAAAGACATTCTTGGTTTTCAGATCGGCAACCGGGTCAATACCAATGATTGTTCCTTTCACCTGGCGATTATAGGCGTTCAGGACCACCTGCACCGGCTCGCTCAACACGATAAATTGCAGGAGATCTTCGGCAATGGGCGCCCGGACAAAAAGATCACTGCTCGAACCGATGCTCACCAGCAGTTTGCCCTGCTGCACCCAGGCACCGGAATCAACATTTTTATCTAGAATGACACCGTCAAAAGGTGCTTTAATGATCGATCGGCGCTGCTGGATCAGCAGTTTGGCCAAAGTATCTTTCACCGCCTGCTTTTCTTTTTCAGCATCCTGATAGGCATAGAGGGCATCGTCAAAATCCTTCTCACTGACCCCGGAACTTTTGTAGAGCCGATCCAATCTCTGGTAATTTTTTTCGGTATTGCCGATACGCAGCTCAATTTGTTCTATACGCGTCTGGGTCAGGGCGATTTCCCTTTCCAATATTTCAGTATTGAGGCGAACCAGCGAATCACCTTTTTTAACCTGATCGCCTTGCCTGACATCCACCTCTTCCACCAGGCCAGACACCTCGGTGGAGATCTCACTTATTCGCTCATAATAAAGAATGCCGGTTACCTGCTGGGTGGTCGAAACCTCTTCGCTGACCACCTGGCCGAGAACGACCTTGGCTGGTGGTGGACCATCAGCATAAACCACTGAACAAAATGCCAAAATGAACAGAATCAACAATACTTTTCGCACAGTCCTTCCCCCTTTCTTCTTTATTATTTTGACACTTTTTCAATATTCTTTTTAATTGCCAAAAGCACCTCGGTGGCGATCAGTTGTTTATCTCCCTCAATACCAACCCCCAGTTCAAAGCGTAATCCATTAAAAAGGGTTTTCACCTCGTCCCTCAGCGCCTCGCCATCTTTAGTCAAAAAGACGAGGCTCGACCGCCTGTCGTCGGGATTTTTCTTGCGGACGATTCTGTTTTTTCTCTCCAGACGATCAAGAATCCTGGTCATATTCGCCGGGCTCTTATCGGTGAGCTGGCTCAATGTGCTTTGTGCCTGCCCTCTATCCACCTCGGTTTTTTTGAGCACCTGCAGTTGCTCCACTGTCAGGTCATAACTTTTTAAGCGCTGATCAGCGTAACTGCGAATCGCCTGACCAGTGAGAGCAATCAAGCGGAAAAAGGATTCTTCACAACTATTGTTCATTTATTGCCTCCTTGATAATTAACAAGGCAACAATTTACGAGGTATATTTTAGCCTGTCAATAAATGATAAAAATCTGATAACTTTTTCAGGTGGAGATGGACAGTGAGGCAAGAAAGCACTACTGTAAGCCACGTGAATAACGAACAAAGCAACAATTTAAAAACTTTTTTCATTACGTACAGGAGGAATCATGCAGCGTCTTACTCAAGTGACTCTATTCATCCTTACCCTCTTTCTCCTTGGTGGATGCGGCTATAACTCTCTTCAGGTGAAAGAAGAAGCAGTCTTCAAGGCCTGGGCCGATATGGAGTCAACCCTGCAACGGCGAGGCGATCTCATTCCCAACCTGGTTGAGACAGTAAAGGGGTATGCCAAACATGAGGCGGAAACCCTGGAGGCGGTAATCAATGCCCGGTCAAAGGCAACATCGGTGCAGCTTTCTCCAGATGATTTAAGCAACCCTGCGGCTATGGCGAATTTCCAGCAAGCGCAAGGGAGCCTTACTTCCGCTCTTGGTAAACTTATGCTGGTGGTGGAGAGGTATCCCGACCTGAAGGCCAATCAAAATTTTCTTGATCTCCAGACCCAGCTTGAAGGGACAGAAAACAGGATCAACGTTGCCCGGCAGCGCTACAACCAGGCGGTGGAGATCTTTAATGGCGCTATACGAAAATTTCCCGCCAGTCTCACCAACAGCCTGCTCCTTCATCTGGAGAGGAAGGAATATTTCAAGGCAGATGAGGAGGCGAAAGCTGTCCCCAAGGTTAAATTCTAACTGGGGACGAGCATGACAAGACTTAAAGAGATAGCCTGGCCTAAGATTTTATCGCTCCTGCTACTGGGAGCAATGCTTGTGCTGACGCTCCGGACCTTGCCGGCAGCCGCGTTGGAAGTGCCATCTCTCACCGCCAGAGTCAACGATTATGCAGACATGCTCTCTCCCGCCACTGTGCAGCAGCTGGAAAGTGTGCTTGCCGCCTTGGAAGCGAAAGAATCTACTCAGCTGGCGGTGCTCACCATCACTTCTCTTAAGGGCGAAAATCTCGAGAATTTTTCGTTGAAAGTCGTTGAGAAATGGAAGATCGGTCAAAAGGGACTGGACAATGGCGCCTTACTGCTCATCGCCAAAGATGACCGGAAAATTCGCATCGAAGTTGGCTACGGCCTGGAAGGAGTGCTGACCGATCTGACCTGCGGCCGTATCATCCGCGATATTATCACCCCGCAATTCCGCAACGGCAATTTCAATCAAGGAGTGATCGATGGCGTTTCGGCCATGATTGCTGCCGTTCGTGGAGAGTTCAATGAACAAAGTGTTAGCCATAGAAAACAGCCAGATGGCAACATCGAAGGTATGTTTATTTTCCTTCTTTTTATCTTATTTAATATGGGAAGAATACTCGGACGCCACAAACTGTTATCCACCGGCATCGGGGCAATCATTGTCCCGGTCATGGGCAGCTTATTTCTTGGTTTTCAATGGTTAATCTTCCTGACGCTTATTCCTGTGGGGGCTCTTGCCGGCTATCTGGCCAGTCTGATTTTTGGTAGCAGCTCATCTACCAGACGGGCTCACGGTCGATCCGGCGGTTTTAGAGGTTACTCCTCCGGTGGCTTCGGTGGTGGCGGTTTTAGTGGCGGTGGTTTCGGCGGTGGAGGCGGTGGTGGGTTTGGCGGCGGTGGTGCATCAGGAGGTTGGTAAAATGCAAAAGACGAAAACACTTGCTGAAAATTTTCTAACGGCTGCAGAACAACAAAAAGTAACCGAAGCAGTCCAGGAAGCCGAACGGACGACCTCCGGCGAAATTGTTCCAATGATAGTTTCCCGCAGCCATGACTATCCGATGGCAGCCGTCACCTGTAGTGTGGGCATTGCTCTGCCTTTGGCCCTTTTGCTGACAGATTTTATTGGCGAAAGAATGTGGATCGGAGCACAGAATATGTGGCTTTTTCTTGCCCTTTTTGCCGCTCTCTACGCTTTATGCTATCCGCTGGTCATGGGATCAGATCGCTTGAAACATTTTTTCCTGAATTCCGGACAGGTCGAGCACGAGGTAAAAAAAGGCGCGCTGTCGGCATTTTACGCAGAACAGCTTCATAAAACCAAAGATGCCAATGGTGTCTTGCTCTATATCTCGGTAATGGAACAAAAGGTCTGGATACTCGGCGACAGCAACATCAATGCCAAAATCAACCAACAGGAATGGGATTCCACGGTAACCGACCTTACCGCCGGAATTAAAGCCGGGAAGCCAGCTGAGGCCATCTGTCAAGCAGTGCAACGAGTCGGTCAAATTCTACAAACCCACTTTCCTTATCAAAAAGATGATACAGACGAACTGCATAACCTTATTATTCAATAACATCCGCTTAAAGAAAAAGCCCATTCCAGTGCACATGAAATGGGCTTTCTTATTCCACTCGCGAACCTGAAAATCTATTACGCGTTCTTAACTATTCTACTCCCCACCCTCACCCTCCAAGATATCCCGACACCAAGAAATCGCGGCCATAGCCTGCGGAAAACCAACAGTTGAAATAAGCAGGAGAAGTGTATGGTAAATTTCCTCCCTGGTAGCTCCGGCTTTAATTGCCCGGCGGGTGTGGGAATGGACGGAGCCTTCCGATCTTGAGGCTGCGGCTGCGGCAAGCTGGACGAGATGGCTGGTTTTTTCATCGAGGGGGCCAAGATCCCTTACAGTTGTGCCCAAATTGTCCAGTGCGGCAATAACTTCAGGGTAACGCTTTGAAATATCGTGATAGGTTCTGCTTGGGGTATGATCTTTTGCCATGACAAATCCTGTTGTGTTCGATTAGTAAATCCCGAAGCCCTTATTTAAAGTGGCTGTCGAGCTGGTACATCTCAATTTTCACTACATCACATTAAGTGGGAAAAGAAAACCTCCTTTTTTCATATCAATCCAAATAGGCACAACATCAATCCTCACCTAAACGACCATTTCCCAAAGAAGCACCATCCTGACATCAAAGATATCTGAACGCCGAGGCTTAATAGCAAAGGTTTCAATCTCATAGTTGTCTGCGGTAAAAGAGTCTGCCAATTCAGTTATCTGTTCTTCAATCTCCACCGCGAGCGCCTGAAGATCGCGCTGAATTTCTTCCACATCCTGCTCAACACGCTTTACATCACTTTTTTCTTTGGCAACACGACCGACACTGCGCATCCCGGTTGCCGCCTTGCCGATGTTAGCGGCAGAAAAGGCCTTCCGACCAAAAAATGCCCCAACCACTGCCACGCCAAAAGAGATCAGGGAATCTGTTGTTTTCGTTTTAACGTCGACCTTTTCTTTTTCCAGTCTATCGAGGGCAGTATTCAACTTCTGTTCCAATCGATCCTGCTGAACCTGGTATTTCTGCTTCAGTTTCTCCACCGCATCAACCTTTAGCTCACGCAGGTGGTCATTAAAACGAACCTTAAAATCCCTCAATGTTTCATCCGGCAAAGACTCAAATGTAAGCTCCTTCACCCGAAAGAGCTCAAGTTGTTTATTCTGGTAGAGATAATCGGTGAATGACTTGGTCAGTCCTCGAAAATCCTTAAACTGAGCAAAACTGGACGGTAAGGGATAATAGGAACTGCCCGCCGGCGCGTTGAACTTACAGTCAGCCAGCTGATATGTCCCGACTTCCGCCAAGTCCCAATCGGGCCGAACCAAGGATTCATTCATACAGAGACGCAGGTTAATATCCCGAACAACATCAATATTGCGCCTGGCGTTAAAAAACCGTACCGAGGCCACAGCACCAATCCAGGGCTCAAAGCACACATCGTCACTAACCACATTCTGGAGATAATAAAGCTGCTCGATGCCTTGCGGCACAAGGGGTGAAAGCGTTGCCCCATCCCGGACGTCCGACATCGTGCCAAAAGATGGTGTCTGTGCCCCTGCTGGCGGCTCATTAACGTTGGTCTTCTTTGCCGTCATCAACTTTTTTATATCGCTGTTGGAGATCGGCCCTTTGAGATAGGACATAACCCAGCGAGTCTCAAAAAGCAGCGGATCGTCCAGATGGACCGAATTCAACAGAAACTGCCGGCCCTTCATATCAGACAACAGCTTTTTCACCTGGCCCACCTTAAGTGTTCCATCACTGGCACTGACAATACCCTCTACCACCCGGTCCTGGTCCTGCTTGGTCTGCAAGCGCCCAACAAACCAACTGCCAATATTTGACAAGCCCTTATAATCAAGATCCACCGGATTCTGGGTGGCAAGCACCACTCCAACCCCATAGGCACGGGCCTGTTTGAGCAGAAGCATCATCGGCTTTTTTGAAGGTGGGTTGGCGATTGGCGGAAAATATCCGAAAATCTCATCCATATAGAGCAGGGCTTTTAAGGACGAAGCCCCCTGCTGTCGCCGCATCCAGCCGATAAACTGGTTGAGCAGCATGGTTACAAAGAACATCCGTTCAGTTTCACTGAGGTGGGCGATGGAAAAAATTGCCGTCCGGGGTGTGCCCTGTTCGGTATAGAGAATTCGTTGAATATCGATAGGTTTTCCTGTCATCCAGGCACTAAAGGTTGGACTGGCCAGAATATTATTCAAACTCATTGCCAATGCCATTCGTTGTGATTGTGGATAAAAAGTATCAAGCGAGAAAACACCCACCTTGTCAAAGGGGGGATTGACGATATAACCAATGAGCGCCTCCATGGTAAGGTCCTGACCATTGCGCCAAAAGTGCAGCAACAAGGAACTCAGTAAAATATGTTCCCTGCTCTGCAAGGGGTCGCCCTTAATATCAATCAAGGCGAGCAGACTGGTGGTGGTTGAATTCACCAGACTATTGAGGGTGTCCGTGTCGTTCAATATCTCTTCGGCTGGGGCCTGAAAGCTGCTGAGCACCGAAACCGCCACCCCGGCACTGCTCCCCGGGGTGTAGATCGTCATATCTGTCTTGGATCGCAGGGCGGCGATTCGATCCAGCCCCTGCCCCCAGGAGAGAAGCCCATTTTTCCATGTTTCAGCGGTTTTTGCCGCATACTGCTCAACGGTCAGATCTTTTCTGGCGGCTTCAGTGGGATCGATCCAGGGGGCGAAATCCTCTGCTGTGCATTTAGGAAAAGTGAGGAGCAGATTACCCATATCCCCTTTGGGATCAATTATTATCGAAGGAATATTATCCATGATAGCTTCCTCGATAAGACCCATTCCCAGGCCGGTTTTACCGCTCCCGGTCATGCCGATAATAACGCCATGGGTCGTCATATTCTTGTTTTGGTACAAGAATGGCAATTCAGAAGGAGTACCGCTGGCTATATCGAGTTCCCGACCGAGGTACAGCAGGCCTAATTTTTCATATGGGTAGCTGGTATCCATACGTTTTCTTCTCCTAAAAAAGAATTTTCCACTATAAAAAGGCGCCTCTACGGCACTGATAACACAAAAAATGGATATTTCAACTGTTTGTTAGTTCTTATCCCTGCCTGGTTCTAACCCCAGCGTAACCCCTCTCAAACAATGAATTAATTATTCAGTATTTACATTTGCCGAGAAAAATGGTTCTGTTTATAATAATCATTAACGTGTTATACAAGTTACTTTCACTGGTTGATTTTTCATCAAAGGACAGAGAAGATGGACACAGAACAAACAGCAACAAACAGGGTCAATCGGCGCGGATTTTTGCAGATTGTGGCCGTTGCCGGTGCAGCAGCCGCCTGTTGGAAACTTGGGCTTTTTGGTTCGGTCAAACCTCTCCAGGTGGCCAGAAGAAGTCAGCCGATTATGGGCACCGTGCTTAATCTCACCGTCTATGGCCCCGACCGCGATAGCTGCGAAGAGGCTTTGAACCAAACCATCGCCACCATGAAAACGCTGGAAGGCCGGCTCAGCAGGCACATGGCAGACAGCGAACTCTCCGAGTTGAACAGAACCGCCATCCTGAATGAGCCGAGCGAGGATCTCCGTCAGGTTCTCACGCTGGCACAGGATATCAGCAAAAAAAGCTCCGGGGCCTTCGATGTAACAATCCTGCCGCTGCTTCATCTTCATGAAAGCATCAAAGGGTCGAACGACCATCCAGATAGCCAGCAGCTTTTATCCTCCCGCAAGCTTGTAAATTTTGAAAATCTTCAACTGCGCAGCCAGGATATACGACTTGCCCGAGCCGGAATGGGAATCTCCCTCGACGGAATCGGCAAGGGCTATATTGTCGACCAGGGTGTTGCCGCCCTCAGGAGCCTTGGCTTTAACAATGTCTATGTCGAAGCAGGCGGCGACCTGATGGTCTCCGGCCTAAAAGAAGATAAAGCACCCTGGCGCATTGGCCTCAGAAATCCTCGACCACAGCAGAAACAAGAAATAGTCACCATTGCGGTCAGCGATAAAGCGGTTGCCACCTCGGGGGACTATATGCAGGCCTTTACTGCCGACCTGAAAAACCACCACATAATTGATCCCCGGAGCGGTTTTTCACCACCGGAGCTGGCCAGTTGCACCGTCACCGCCCCCAATGTTGCGCTCGCCGACGCACTCGCCACCGCCTTAATGGTGCTTGGCAAAAACGATGCCCTCGACCTCATTGAACCAATGCAAGGTTGTGAGGCCTATATGGTGGACAAGAACCTCCAGCACTTCAACACCTCAGGTTTTTTTAGCTGATATGAAGACAATTTCCTTAAGCAAAGGGCTCGATATTCCCATTTCCGGCAAACCCGAGCAGAAAATCAGGCCGGGCAATCCGATCAGCCAGGTGGCACTTATCGGTGATGATTACATCGGTATGAAGCCGACCATGTTGGTCCAACCCGGCGACAGGGTGACCGTCGGCCAGCAACTGTTCACTGACAAAAAAAACGAGGGGGTAATTTTCACCTCACCTGGATGCGGGACGGTTCATTCCATCAACAGGGGGGAGAGACGCAAATTCGAGTCGATCATCATCAACCTCGACGGCGACGAAACCGTTAGCTTCTCCGAACCAGCGGATAAACCAGAGGAATTGGAACCGGCAACCATTCGCGAGCTACTGGTCAATTCCGGCTTGTGGACCTCGTTTCGAACCCGGCCCTATGGCAAAACCCCGGCCATCGATTCCGAACCGAACTCTTTATTCATTACTGCCACTGACTCCTCACCTCTGGCGGCAAACCCACAGGTCATCATCGAGGAATATCAGACCGTGTATCAAATTGGCCTGAAAATTCTAAAACGGCTGATCTCCGGTCCCATCCATTACTGCACCGGAGCCGAAACGTTGCTGCCAGTCGAAGAACTGGATGGTTTGAATTATTGGTCATTCCAGGGGCCTCATCCGGCAGGCCTCCCCTCCACCCATATCCATTTTGTTGATCCGGTTCACGAGAACAAAACGGTCTGGCATATCGGCTATCAGGATGTGATTGGCATCGGCCACCTTTTCATGACCGGACAACTCTTGACCGAACGGGTCGTGGCTCTTGCCGGCTCAGGGGTTTTTCAGCCTGCACTTATAAAAACGAGAATTGGCGCCTCACTCATGGAGCTCTGTCGCCGAGAACTTTCTCTTGAGGAACTGCGTATTATCTCAGGCTCTGTGCTCAGTGGCCGGGAATCCAAAGGGAATTTTACTTTTCTTGGCCGTTTCCACGATCAAGTCTCGGTGATTGAGAACTCCAACGGCCGCTCCATCTTTAATTGGTTATTACCAGGCAAAGGCCGCTTTTCCATGAGGCCGGTTTTCGCCTCAGCCTATTTGAAAAACATTACTTTTCCAATGAATACCGCGCTCTGGGGCGGCAAAAGGGCCATTTATCCCCTTGGCACCTACGACGAGGTTATGCCTCTGGATATTATTGCCACATCATTGTTGAAATCGATTTCCGTTGGCGACACAGAAAAATCCAAGGCCCTCGGCGCCCTGGAACTCATCGAAGATGATCTGGGTCTCTGTGGTTTTGTCTGTCCCGGTAAAAATGAGTTTGGTCCGGTTCTCCGTGAGGTACTGACCGCCATCGAACTCGGCGGCTAAGGCTCTCCAAAATTACACCATAACACTTTAAAGCAAGGTGACAGTTTAGAGATGAAACTTTTAAGCAAAATCATGGAAGAAGCGGGCCGCCATTTCGGAAAGGATGGCCGTCTGGCACGTTGGTATCCACTCTACGAGGCCTTTGACTCCTTCCTCTTCGGCTCAAACCAAACGACCAGGATTGCGCCACACGTCCGGGATTCTATTGACCTGAAGCGAATCATGACCACGGTACTGATCGCTCTTTTGCCCTGCACCCTGATGGCCATGTGGAATACCGGCTACCAGGCCAATACCGTTATACAGGCCATGGGCCTGAGCGGACCGGATGGCTGGCGGGGGGCAATTATGGCCCTTACCGGCTGTGATCCAACCAGCCTGGCGTCTAATTTCCTGCACGGTTCCCTCTACTTTCTGCCCATCTATTTTGTAACTATGGTGGTCGGATCATTCTGGGAGGGGGTCTTCAACCTCATTCGGGGCCACGAGTTTTCCGAGGCCTTTTTGGTTACCGGCCTGCTCTTTTCCCTGACCCTGCCAGCCACCATTCCCCTCTGGCAGGTAGCGGTTGGCGTGAGTTTTGGCCTTATCTTTGCCAAAGAAGTGTTTGGTGGGGTGGGTCGTAATTTTATGAATCCAGCCCTTGCCTCACGGGCCTTTATTTACTTTGCCTATCCGGCCCAGATGACCGGCGATACGGTGTGGACCGCAGTAGACGGCGTCTCCGGGGCAACTGCCCTGGGCCAGTTTGCGGCCGCTCAGCCAGGCCATATAATGGACTCAATAAATGTTACCTGGGCCCAGTCCTTTCTCGGCACTATCCCCGGTTCCATGGGAGAGACATCAACTCTTGCCTGTTTATTTGGTGCCTTAATCTTACTTATAACCCGGATCGCCCCCTGGCGGGTGATGGCATCGACCCTTATTGGCGCGCTTTTCTGCGCATCATGTTACTATTTTACCGGCAGCGATGTTAATCCTTTGTGGTCGATCCCTCCCCAATGGCATCTGGTATTAGGTGGTTTTGCCTTCGGCCTGGTCTTTATGGCCACGGACCCGGTATCTGCCGCTCATACCCCCACAGGTCAGTGGATGTATGGCTTACTGATCGGGGTACTGGCCATCATGATCAGAGTCTCCAACCCTGCCTACCCCGAAGGAATCATGTTGGCCATTCTGCTGGGTAATGTCTTTGCCCCACTTTTTGACTTCTTTGTTATCCAAGCCAATATAAAAAGAAGGATGCTACGTCATGGCTGAAGAAAACGCTCTCAAACCCTTTTATTCTGTGCTTGTTCTGGCCTTTGTCTGCTCGGCTCTGGTTGCCGGAGCTGCGGTTGGCCTGCGACCGCTGCAGGATGCCAACCGGGATCTGGACCGAAAAAAGAACATACTTTATGCGGCAGGCCTCTTTAGGGAGGGTGAAACCATTGATCAGATGTTTGCCCCCATTGAAACGAAAATAGTCGACCTCGCCACCGGAAAATTTGTGCCGGAAGACAAAATCAACCCGGAAACATACAACCAGCGGAAAGCCGCTCTCGTTGATGATCTCAGCCGTAAATTGCCAACTGAAGAGGACATTGCCAGAATACGCCGCCTTGAAAAATATTCCTTGGTCTATCTGGTAAAGGAAGGCGATCGGATAAAACAGATTATTCTCCCGGTACGGGGCAAAGGGCTCTGGTCCACCATGTACGCCTATGTTGCCCTCGATGGCGACCTGACCACCATCCAGGGCGTATCTTTCTACGAGCATGGAGAAACACCAGGCTTAGGTGGTGAAATCGAAAATCGCCAGTGGGAGGACAGCTGGCAGGGGAAAAAGGTCTATGACAAAAGCGGCAAAGTGGACCTGAAATTTGTCAAAGGGAAAGCGGCCACCACCGAGCCGGCCGAATCCCACCAGATCGACGGACTGTCCGGTGCAACCCTCACCACCAAAGGCGTCGACAACCTTATGGAATTTTGGTTTGGAAACCACGGTTTTAAACCTTTTTTTGCCCAAATAAAGAAGGAACGTGCTCATGGCTGAAACAAATAAAGAGCTGATAACCCGCTCCATATTTCAACGCAACCCTATCGCCCTGCTGGTTCTCGGCATCTGTTCGGCGCTTGCAACCACCGGCCAGATGACCACGGCCTTTGTCATGGCCATCTGTGTTACTCTGGTAGTCGCATTTTCCAGTATGACCATCAGCATTGTCCGCTTTCAGATCCCGAGCAGTGTGCGAATCGGTTTACAGATCATGGTCATTGCCACCCTGGTCATTCTGGTAGATCAAATACTGAAGGCCTTCTTTTTTGGACTGTCCAAACAGCTTTCCATCTATGTCGGCCTGATCATAACCAACTGCATTGTCATGGGCCGGGCCGAAGGTTTTGCCATGTCCAACCCACCGATTGCCAGCTTTTTTGATGGAATAGGCAACGGCCTCGGTTATGGCTTCATTCTCATGTCGGTGGCCTTTGTTCGGGAGCTGTTCGGATCGGGTAGTTTATTTGGCTACGAGATTTTGCCGCTGACCACTAATGGTGGCTGGTATCTCCGCAACGGCCTCCTGGTCCTGCCGGCCAGCGCGTTTTTCCTCATCGCTCTGCTCATCTGGCTCCTGCGAACCATTGATCCCAAACAACAGGAGAAAGGCTAATGGCTCATTATCTTGATATAATTATCCGTTCAATCTTTCTGGAAAATCTGCCGCTCAGTTTTTTCCTCGGCATGTGTACCTTCATGGCCATCTCCAAGCAGGTAAAATCTGCTACGGGACTTGGAGCCGCTGTGCTGGTCATTCAGATGATAACCGTCCCTATCAATAATTTGATCCTCACCTATGTGCTGAAGCCGGGAGCTTTGGCCTGGGCCGGGCAGCCGAATCTGGATCTCAGCTTTTTGGGGCTTCTGACCTACATTGCAATTATCGCCGCAGTCGTACAGATTCTTGAGATGATCCTCGATCGTTTTATTCCGTCACTGTACAACACTTTGGGTATTTTCCTGCCCCTTTTGACGGTGAACTGTGCCATCTTTGGCGGCACTCTCTTTATGGTTGAGCGAGACTATACTTTTGGTGAATCCGTCGCCTATGGCTTCGGCTCGGGTGCCGGTTTCTTTCTGGCCGTTGTCTGCCTGGGAGGAATCCGGGAAAGACTGGAATACGCCGATCCACCGGCAGGCTTAAAAGGTCTCGGTCTGACTTTTATCTCGGTTGGTTTAATGGCCATTGCCTTTATGGGCCTGGCCGGGATGGAAATGTGATGGCGTCGTAAAAATTCTTCACCACTTTCATTGTTGCGTTTTTTACTTTGCCATCTCGAATCAGAACTTTTTGCGATTTTATCAAAAACTCTAATGTGTTCTATGATCACCAGCCTGTAATCAGAGGTATCGGACAATGACTGAAATATATTACGGCGTGAGTTGCTTTCTGGCTCTTCAGCTTTTACTGGTCACAATCATCGTCGTGGCCAAACGAACACTGCTGCCCAGTGGTGAAATTACCATCAAAGTCAATGAAGATAAAGAGTTCCAGGCCAAACCCGGCGGAAAACTGCTGACGACTCTTTCAGAAGAGGGCATTATCCTCTCGTCGGCCTGCGGTGGTGGTGGCAGTTGCGGTCAATGTCGCTGCATCGTCAAGGAGGGTGGCGGTTCCATCCTGCCCACAGAAAAAGGCCAAATCAACAATCGTGACGCGAAAAAAGGTGTCCGTCTCTCCTGCCAGGTAGCGGTAAAGCGGGATTTAACTATTGTTGTCCCGCCGGAAACGCTTGACGCGAGAAAATGGCAATGCAAGGTAATCTCAAATAATAATGTCGCCACCTTCATCAAGGAATTGGTCATTGGTTTACCGGAAGGTGAGTCTGTAGACTTTAAGGCCGGTGGCTATATCCAAATCGAAGTCCCGCCTCACACCCTGGAATATCAGAACTTCGAAATTGATGAGCGGTTTCTTGCCGACTGGACCAAATTCAAGATGTTTCAGTATAAATCCCATGTCTATAATCCAGTGACCAGAGCCTATTCCATGGCCAACTATCCGGGCGAAAAAGGCATAATTAAATTGAACGTGCGCATCGCCAGTCCCCCGCCGGGCCAAGCCTCACTGCCACCCGGCCAGGTATCTTCCTATATTTTTAATCTCCAGCCGGGCGATGATGTGACCATCAGTGGCCCCTTTGGAGAATTCTTTATGGACGACAGCGATTCAGAAATAATTCTTATCGGTGGAGGTGCGGGCATGGCTCCGCTGCGCAGCCATGTTTTCGACCTCTTCAAAGGAAAAAACACCACCCGCAAAGTCTCTTTCTGGTACGGTGGCCGAAGCCTGAAAGAAGTCTTCTACACAGAAGAGTTTGAAAAAATTGCCGAGGAACATGACAATTTCACTTTCCATCTGGCCCTCTCCGACCCGCTTCCCGAGGACAACTGGACCGGCCATACAGGCTTCATACATATGGTCCTCTATGACCAATATCTCAAAGACCATCCAGCACCGGAAGATGTCAATTACTACCTCTGCGGCCCGCCAGTGATGAATCAGGCTATTTTCAAGATGCTCGACAACCTTGGCGTAGAACCAGAAAATATACACTACGACGACTTTGGCGGATGAGGCAACAATGCTTATTATATACTTATGATTAATTATATTTTCACTTTAGCCATCACATTTTCTCTTCTTCTCATAACGGTTGTTCTGGTGAGCTACTGCAAGAGACGACAGAACCGCACCAACCACGGATTGACCGGTATGTGCCACGAGAGCGGCGGTGCCATGTGCGGTTGCTGCAGTTCCCAGTTACTCTCTCGTCCGGCCAAAAACGATAAAGCCGCCTGTTGCCCGTCGCTTTCGAAAAAGAAGTAGTGTTCTACATTCTTTAAAGGGCACTGATCACCCCTCGGCTTTCTTTCCCTTCACTGGCATTAACATCCATACCCATCTGCGCCCGACACCTTTCTCCTTAAATTTCGACCAAGTAAGCCTCTGTCCGCCGATATCCATCCACATCAGTCATTCAACAAACATTTATAGCGATGCTGAATTATGCTAAGCCCAAATATTATCATTGAGGTTTTGTAAAATATACCGTCAATTAATTTGACTTTTACGCAATCCATCTTATAATTATTTATTAATTAACATTTTTTATGACAGTCTTTGGATGGAGCACATTAGCAGATGGACATTGATGACACTAATATTGAAATACTTCGCCATCTTAAAGACGGGAGGAAATCATATAAACTCATCGCCGAAGACCTGTCTCTTACCGAAAACACCATCCGAAGCCGGGTTAATAAACTCATAGAGGAAGGTATCCTGAAGTTTTCCGGCACTGTGCAGATCGATGCACTCACCGGACACAATCTTCTCTACCTTGGGGTTAAACTGAAGACCATGGAACTTGAGAAGAAAGCTTCGGAATTCAGCAAATTAAGGGGAGTGGTATCGACGGGAATAGTTACCGGCCGATACGACCTCATCCTGCAAGTCCTGCTTGGTCGTGACTACAGCCTTCTTGAGTTCATCACCGAACAAGTTGCCAAAGTTGCCGACGTGCAGACAGTCGAAAGTTTCATTGTCTACAAAGGATATAACCTGAAAGTACCGTATATCCTTTAACCCCGGTGAACCGGAAGAAAGCCGGGAAAAGTATCTTACAGTTCACCTATTGCTCAACACAGGAGATCAACATGATCGTCGGAATTCTTAAAGAAATCAAAATTGCAGAAAACAGAGTAGCCATGACCCCCGCAGGTGTCGAGGTTATGATCCACAACAAACACCAGGTGCTGGTTGAAAAAAATGCCGGTAAAGGCGCCGGTTTCCCTGACGCAGAATATGTGGCAGCCGGGGCCACCATCGTTGACAGCCCTGCGAAAATCTACAAGAAGGCCGACATGGTCATGCATGTCAAAGAGCCACAGCCACAGGAATATGATCTTATCCGTAAGGACCAGATTGTCTTCACGTACCTCCATCTCGCTGCGGACGAAAAGCAGACCAAAGCTCTGATAAAAGCAAAATCAGTCAATATTGCCTACGAAACCATCCAGAAAAAGGACGGTTCCCTGCCTCTGCTCACCCCGATGAGTGAGGTTGCCGGACGGATGGCAGCTCAGGAAGGTGCCAATTACCTGCAGATGACCAAAGGCGGCCGCGGGATTCTTCTTGGTGGCGTTCCCGGTGTAGAGCCAGGAACCGTTGTTGTTATCGGCGGCGGTGTGGTTGGTATCAATGCTGCACTGATGGCTTGCGGACTGGGTGGTAAGGTATATCTTCTCGACAACAACCTTGATCGACTGCGCTACCTGCGAGAAGTCATGCCAAGCAACTGTTTCCCAATCATGAGCAGTGTCCCTAAGCTGCGTGAACTGCTGGCCCAAGCTGATCTGGTCATCGGCGCTGTACTTATTCCTGGTACCAAAGCACCGAAACTGGTGAGCAAAGATATGCTGAAAGTTATGAAAAAAGGCGCGGTTATGGTTGATGTAGCCATCGATCAGGGCGGTTGTTTTGAAACTTCAAAAGCCACCAGCCATGACAATCCGGTCTTCACTGTGGACGGTGTTGTTCACTACTGTGTTGCCAATATGCCTGGAGCAGTTGCCATTACCTCAACTCTCGCCTTAACCAACGCGACCCTCCCGTATGCCGTTGAGATAGCCAACAAAGGCTGGAAGAAGAGTGCTCGTGAAAACGAGGAGATTGCCCTCGGCCTGAATATTGTCGACGGCAAGGTTACCTACAAGGGAGTCGCTGACGCCTTTGGTCTTGAATACACCCCGGTTGCTAAGATCCTCAAAAAATAATCCAATAAAGACTTCAATAAAGACAAAGGGGGCCGGCTCATTTCTGAACCGGCCCCCTTTTATCTTGCACTATGACTAAGGTGGTAATGCCTTAGTCATAACTTTTCCCTCGCAACACCCTCACTTGCCTAAAAGCAAATATGCCTTGATGAAAGGATCAAGGTTGCCGTCCAACACTGCATCGACATTGCCGGTCTCGTAATCGGAACGATGATCTTTGATCATTCTGTAAGGCTGAAGAACATAGGAGCGAATCTGACTCCCCCAGGAAATTCCTTTTTTGTCTCCGGACAAGCCGTCATGCTGTTCAGCCTGCTTCTGCTGCTCCAGTTCATAGAGTTGGGCGGTCAGCATTTTCATGGCTGTAGCCTTGTTACTATGCTGGGAACGCTCATTCTGACACTGAACGACGATGCCGGTCGGCAGATGAGTGATCCGAATAGCAGAATCGGTTTTATTGACATGCTGCCCGCCAGCTCCACTGGAACGGTAGGTATCAATGCGCAGATCCTTATCGTCAATCTCCACATTAATGGAATCATCCAACTCAGGCAGGACCATCACCGAGGCAAAAGAGGTGTGCCGACGTCCACTGGCATCAAAGGGTGAGATACGAACCAGACGATGAATCCCCAGTTCGGAACGAAGATAGCCATAACAGCTTCTACCTGTGAACATGATTGTGACACTTTTGGTACCGGCCTCATCGCCTGCCAGATAGTCAAGAATAGCAGTTTTAAAACCTCGCATTTCTGCCCAGCGCAAATACATCCGCATAAGGATCTCTGTCCAATCCTGGGCCTCGGTGCCACCGGCTCCGGCGTGGATGGACATGATAGCGTTATTATGATCATGCTCCCCGTTGAACATACATTCCAGCTCAGCGAGAGCCAACCCTTTCTCCATGGTCGCAATCTTCTCAGCTATCTCCAGCTCCAGCTCAGGATCTTTCTCCTCCATGACCATTTCGAGGAACATTTCCGTATCCTCAGCTTCCTTCCACTTTTCATTCCAGTCTTTAATCACTTCCTGCAGTTGACCGAGTTCTTTCTGGATCACCGTTGCCGTTTCGGCATCATTCCAAAATCCAGGCGCCAGGGTCTGGCGTTCCAGTTCCTCCAGCCGGTCTTTTTTGGCGGCTAAGTCAAAGATGCTCCTTGAGAGTAAGTAAGCGAGTTTTTAAATCAATAAGTTTCTGTTTAGATACTGCCGTACCGATTTCTATAGCCATAATTTCTACCCTAATACTTTATTATTTTTATTATTTTATCTTCTTATGATCAACAAACATCATGTCCATCGCCTTTTCACTGCCGCGGTCAACCCACCCAATAGGCCTACAGCCAGACAGAGTGGCGCAAAAAGATAGCCATAACGCGCCCAGATCGTCACCCAATCAAAAAGAACGACGTCCCTTGCCGCCGCCCAGGGGACAAACAGCTCAGACTGTTCGGCAATGGTCCCCACCGGGGTGATAAAGGCGGAAATCCCGGTATTTGCCGATCGCACCAGACTCCGTCTGGTTTCCACCGCCCGAAGCACCGACATGGCGAGACTCTGATGCGGGGCACTCGACTTACCATACCAGGCGTCATTCGTCAAATTAACCAGAATATTTGCTCCACTTAGCACCCACTTACGCGACAATTCCGGAAAAACCGACTCAAAGCAAATAAGTACGCCAATTTTTGCCTTCTGCCAGGTTAAAGGTTGTTCAATCTTGCCAATACTGAAGTCCCCCACTGCCTCGACCAGTGGTGCCAAAAAGGGCAAAAAGGTTTTGAGCGGGATATATTCGCCAAAAGGGACAAGATGCGTTTTATAATATTTCCCGCCAAACCGCCCATCCGGCAGCAGGAGAAGAGCACTGTTGAAAAAGTTCACCTTTTTTGCTTCACGGTCTATTATCTCATACCAGGGGGCCCCAGTCAAAAGAGCAAAATCGTTGGTGGCGACCAGCTCTTTCAGGGGTTGCATATGATCATTGGAAGGTGGATAAAAAGGCAGAGCGGTCTCTGGCCAGACCACAAATGCTGGTTTGCCTGAAACAAAAAGCGAGTTTGTCTGCAACAGATACGTCTCCACCGTCTTCTGCTGTTGAGCGGGGGACCATTTGATACCCTGATCAATATTACCTTGCACTATTCCCACGGAAATTCGAGATGCATCAGCTGCCAGCATCGCTTGCTGCACTTCCTCAAAACGATTCTTCGAATAGATCCCCACCCCGACAAGCAGACAAATGGTGGGCACGAGAACCAAAAGGTATCCGCCAAAAGAATGTTTTTTGGTTACAATCAACATCAGGCAGGTGTTAACAAAAACGACCAGAAACGTCACTCCATGATGCCCGACAAGATCGGCAATCTGAAGCAGAAGAGGCACTTTATAAAAGGCATATCCCAGGTCCATCCAGGGGAAACCGGTGAGGAATATCCCTCGAAACCAGTCAAGCCCCACCCAGAGCGCGGGCAGTAACCACAGCGAAACCGCCGCTGGGAATGCCAGCAATATAAACCTGGCAAGCAGTGCGAAAAGAGCAATGTACAGACTCATGTACAAAGCCAGTAAGAGCAAGGCCTGTAATGAGATAAACCAGGCCAAGCCGCCATACTTGCCAAGGACAATAACTATCCAGTAAAGCAGTAAAGAAAAATGGACAAGGCCGCAAAAGAGTCCCAAAAAAGCGGATACCTTGGCCGTCGCCCCCCGAAGGACACCGAGCAGCGGCACAAGAGCGACAAAAAGCAGGGGCCAGACCTCCCCGCCACCCGGCAGGGAGAGCCAGAGCAACAGACTGGTCAAGAGAGACAGAACAAAAGACTTACTGCGAAAGAGTGCCACGATTATAACTGTTCCCCGATGATTTTACTCACCTTTATCATCTCGATCTGTCTCACATTGGCACTTTGCACATCGAACCGAAGTCCGGCAATCTCAACACTATCACCGGTAGCCGCCAAGCGGCCAAGCAAATGGATCACCAACCCACCCACAGACTCATAGGGACCTTCCGGCAATTCAACCTGAAAATGTTCCTCAATTTTTTCTATATCAACCCAGGCGTGTACCTGAACTGTGTTTTCATCTATGACCTCAAGGGTGTGCTCGTCCTCTTCGTCATACTCATCGTCAATCTCCCCGACTATCTCCTCAAGAATATCTTCAAGGGTGATCAGGCCGCGGACCGTGCCGAATTCATCGTTGACCATGGCCATGTGCAGTTTCCGTTTTTGAAACTCCCGCAGCAAATCGACAATTGGTTTGTTTTCGGAAATAAAATAGACAGGCCGCAAATAACTCGCCAGATTATTAGAATCCGCACTGGGCTCCGCACTGGGACGGACGCAAATCCTGAGAAGGTCTTTGGCGTGAATCGCTCCGATGACACAATCCGGGTTGTCCCGATAAACCGGGATTCTGGTAAAACCGCTCTCGATGACGATTTCGATAAGCTCTGACATCGGCGCCGACTCATCGAAGGAGGTGACCTCCGCAGCCGGGGTCATAATTTCGGAGGCATAGGTCTCCCGGAACTCAAGTATGGAGTTGATCATTCTCTCCTCCAGGTCCGAGATCAGACCATGCTCCTCCCCTTCTTCCAACAAATCATGGATATCATTATCCAAATCTTCTTTGGTGCCAGGTTTTCTAAAATCAATAACTGAAAATAACTTCTTTAAAAAACCCTTTTCCTGGTCCGGTTCCGGTTCGTCAGGTGTTGTATCGTTGTCCATCGCGCAGATTAATATACCTTGATGGCTTAGTGCCAGCAGTAGTTATGGGGAGTTTTTTCTACCCTCTACAAACGGGAGAAAGTTCTGTCTCTTGAAAAAAATAGTTATCCCTAAATAGATAACATCACGGTCAGAAAAATCAATCTTCAGTTTAGAAATCTTTGGAAGATCAGGCTCTCGTCAAGCGGGTCAATGCTGTCAAGCAGAAAAGGGCGACGTGCCCCATATGTGCTGTGGTTCACTGTAAAACCAGGTCAGAATGGATAATTTTTCTTTTCTATTGGGTTGTGCATGACTATAGTAGCGTCGATTTCAGATCTCATATATTGCAATCCCTGTGTATTAGCAAGAAATAACAGGAAAACAACAGATAAACCAACTCAATTAGAATTTACGAGGGACAGTTTGGAAGGAAAGGTTCTCATAGCAAATCGTGGTGAAATAGCCATTCGGATCATGAATGCATGTAAGGATTTAGATCTCGACTATGTCGTTGTCTACACCGAAGCCGATAAAGATTCGGAGCATGTACGTCGAAATATAACCAGTGGTCCGAATCAAAACGCCTGGCGCATAACCAGTTACACCGAACCCAATGACATCTTTGCGGTGGCCGACCATTCCGGCTGCACCGCTATCCATCCCGGTTACGGTTTCTTCTCAGAAGATTTCCGTTTTGCCAGGCGGGCCACCATTCGCGACAGAGCACTGACCTTTATCGGCCCGAACTGGGAAGTAATCAGGGATCTTGGCGACAAGATCAACACCAAACGGATCGCCAACCAGCTCGGTATTCCCACCATTCCCGGAACATCTGCCCCCATCTATAATGAGATGGAAGCCGAAGAGATTGCCGCAGGGCTCCTGGACGACCAGCGGCAAGCCGGAATTACCAATCCTTCAATCCTCGTTAAAGCGGCTGCCGGTGGCGGCGGGATGGGTATTGAGGAGGTTACGGAAATTGAACAGTTCCGCAGGGTGTACAGGCAACTGCAGAACTATGCCAAACGACAATTTGGCGATGGTGGTGTGCTCATTGAGCAATGTCTGCGCGATTACAATCACCTTGAAGTGCAGCTTGTCTGCTCCAAGCACGGTGAACGAATCCATTTCAGCTCGCGAAACTGCACTATCCAATCTACGGGCCGCCAGAAACGTGTTGAAGCAGCACCAGGGTTTCACGATTCCTGTTTTGAATACGATTTTGACGAGAAAAAACTTCTCGATCAGATCGTCAAATACTCCCTTAAGCTTGCCGACTACGTTAAGTATGATAATGTCGGCACCTGGGAATGGATCATCAGCAGATCCGGCCAACCCTACCTGCTTGAGGTCAACACCCGCATTCAGGTGGAAAACGATATCTCCGCCAGAATCAGTTATATTGGCGGCGAACAGCCGAACCTCATTCGAGAGCAGATCCGCCTAGGCCTCGGCAACAAGATCGGCTATAAACAAAATGCGGTGAAGTTCAAAGGCGCAGCCATTGAGCTGCGTATCGTGGCAGAAGATACCCGCCGCGGTTTTGCACCATGGATCGGTACAATAACCGAATTCAAGTTCCCTGATTATCCCTGGTCTGTGGTTTACTCGCATGTTCCCGGCGACAGACCGTATTCCATCCCCAGTGATTTTGACCCAAACCTGGCGCTTGCTCTCGTATGGGGAGAGTCGATGGATGACGCCAAGGCCAAAGCCGCCCGTTTCATCGATGAAACCATTATTCGCGGCGCGGATTCGCACAATAATCCTATCATTACTAATCTCGAATACCTTAAAAACAACCTGGATCGCCTCTTGGCCTTCTAGTTCCTTAGAACCTATACCCCGCAGACAGGCAATAGACATCTATGGGGTATTCAAAAGAATCCCATAGATCGGGATTAACAACGCTACCGGAAATAAAATAGTTTCAACATGAAAGAACTAGTTAAGCAGCTTCTCAAAATAGAAGAACGGATCAATTATCTGCTCCAGATAAAAGATTACTCCAACTGGGGTAATCTCGACGGTTTCAAGAAGAATTGCGACGAGCTCAAACGCACCGTCTATGACCACACCGAGGAAGAATTCTCGGCCGCGATCCGCAACCTCAATGAATCCATCACCTTTCTCGAAGAGCGGGCGGAAGAACACCTGACGCCGATGGAAAGGGTCCGAATCGTCCGATCCATCCAGCGGTTCAGCCTGAAAGACATTCTCGAAAATGTCTATGAAGACTACACCGAGCTAGGCGGCGAGGATGATGCCAACGTTGACCCGGCGATGATCTGTGCAAAAGCCACCATCACCAGGCGGATTAAAAATAAACCCTATACCGCTTCGGTCATGGTCATTGGCCAGGAAACCGGCCATGGCGAAGAATTCCGTAACGGTGGTTCCTGCAAACCCCAGGGCAATGAAAAGGCTCTGAGGTATATGAAGGTCGCGGAAACGGAAGGAATCCCCATTCATTTCTATATTTTCACCCCTGGCTCCTACCCCGTTGAGGAAGGTTCAGGTGCTGCCCAGCAGATCGCCAGAAATATCTATGCCATGACCAAGCTCAGGGTACCGATGATTTCCATGATCTCCGAGGGTGGTTCTGGCGGCGCCGAGGCCATAGGTCTCTCCGACTACAGAATAATGGCTTCCCATGGCTATTATTCTGTTATATCCCCGGAAGGGGCTGCGGCCATCGAGGGCAAGATTCGTGAAGGCTCCAAGGTTCCAAAAGAACTGATTGAGGTCTGTGCTGACCGGCTCAAACTGACCGCAGAAGACAATTTGAGCAAGAATACCATTGACCGGATCATCTATGAGCCGCTCCTTGGGGCAAGACGAGACGACTTTGCCTTTTTCGCCAAGCTCCGCGCAGAGATGCTCCGGGCAACGGATAAAATTGTCTTATCCGTTAAGAGTTTTAGTGCCCTGCGTACCTACGAAATAAGGAGCAAAAAGCACAAACCGGCCAGCGAGGAGGAACTCCAGATGGAGCTGCGCTGGGACCTGAGCAAAGAGGAAATCAAAAGACTCCTTGCTCTGCGCTCCAAAAAATACCTGGAAATGGGTAAAAATGGTTTCATGGGTCAGGCAGAAGCAGAGGAAGGTATCTACAACCTGGCAAAGGTGAAAACCGAAAAGGTTTACTACACCCTGCGCTACGATATCATGAAAAATCATAAGCGCCAGGTGAGAAAGGTCTTCAGTGATGTGTCGGGAGAAAGTTCGATTATGCTGAAGCGCATTACCGAGCCGATAACCGCCTTCATAGACATCTTTGGCAAGAAAAAAACAGATAAACCTCAGCGATTGCTCAGTTACTCCGGGGGAGGACACCACCAGGACAGCCAGGCGCGCCGAATTGACCCACTGGAACTCACTGACACCTACACCAGTCCACTGGCCAATGAAGATCGAACGGTGAGCTGTCCCAACGCCGACAAACACGGCTGCAAAGATCTGTGGATTCCCGATCTTTATGGTGATTTTGCCGGAGTTTGCGAGACCTGTGGTCATCATTTCCCGCTGGAGCATCAGTGGTATCTGAACAATATCTTCGACCCCAATTCGATACGACATTTCAACACGGATATATCCTCCGGCAATCCCCTCAACTACACGGGGTTCACCGAAAGATTGCAACTGGCCAAGGACAAGACTGGCCGCCGTGCCGGCAATATGACCTTTCACGCCAAGGTGAACGGTATTCAGATCATTGTTGCCATGCTCTATTCCGACTTTCGCAATGGCACCGTGGGCTCGGCGGAGGGCGAAAAGTTTGCCCAGGCCTGTGCCCTGGCGAAACGCAAGAAACGACCGCTCCTGGCCTACATCCATACCACCGGCGGCATCCGCATCCAGGAAGGGACCCTGGGAGTCACGCAGATGCCCAAGTGCACCATGGCCGTGCGGGAATATATCGACGCAGGCGGGCTCTATCTGGTCGTCTACGACAACAACTCCTACGCCGGGCCACTGGCCTCTTTTCTTGGCTGCTCGCCCTACCAGTTCGCCATCAGATCAAGCAGAGTCGGCTTTGCCGGGCCCCGGGTAATCCGGGAAACCACCGGTTCGGCCATACCACCGGACTACCATTCCGCCAGGAACGCCCTGAAACGTGGGCATATTCAGGGCATATGGGATCGCCGGGAGTTCAGAAGGAATCTGCATAAGGCGCTTCTCACCATGGGGAGCCCGAGCCTCTATTACCGCTAAGGACAACTGGAGCTAGTGGTTCTGTTGCTGCAGTCAGTGGCACTAGCTCCAGCAAGTTTTTTTTGTCAAAACACCTTCCCCAGTGACAACTAATTAGTGGCTGTATGTATTCGAGTTCATTAATCTCGCCACATCCTGAGCAACGTAATACAACTCAGTTGCACACCATTCTTCCTGTAGCTCGCCATCTTCATCAAGATATTGCTGCGTTTCTTCTAATACTTCGGTATTGGATGGTCCCTTGCATTGATCAAAGCGCCAATAACCTTCATCAGCTACAAGCCCGAGAGTAGCCAAATGTTCTCCCACCCTGCTCCGAATTGAAAAAAGGCAATACCTCGATTCCATACATTGACCGATGTAGTCTCTATAGCGATTATTCATAATGTTGCTTTCAGTCTTTAACATTTTGGCGGATGTCAGAGGGATTATCAAATATTCACCGACAAAGGTTTCAGGCAGATGACACTTCCATTTTCGCGATTGCTTCTCGACGGAGAATTCGGCGACCAATTGTGTCAATAAAATAGCATTAAAATCGACTACTTTTGATTGAGATAACATTTTATACCTCCAGGCGGTTAGTCATTCTAAGATTTGACTTCTCGAAAACTTATGAGTAGTTCCGATTGACGACTCTTTTGCTCCGTTAAAGTCTCCTTGCTGTCCATCCTATAATTGCATTATGACACACCAGGGGTATCATATAGTGACTACCCTTCAATTATTTTTCATTTCAAAAAAATAATCTTGTCGCACCGCCACAGTTTCATTGTCGTCAGACACCCTCATTGCCGTAATTTTCGATGTAGTAGAGTCCCTGGTGATGCATGGTTTCTGGAAAGTCATTTCGAGCAACAGCCACGGCGGCCAAATTGCAGCAATCAAGGTCATTGGTACGGCTTAAGGAAAAAGAACGATCTAGCGACTGGCGGTATCAAAATCAAGCGGGGTGCCCCACGATATCAACGGCTACCTAAGTTTTTTATCGTGGGGACATTGGCAAAGCGGCTGCTGTAAAAAAGAAGTGAGGTGTAAAGCTGTTTTGTCTATTTCTTTTCCAGAAAAACCCGCGGACCTTTTTCTTCTAGAATCTTGTATCTCTCAAGGATTGCGGTGCGAGTACTGAGAAAATCTTCCTGGTTATGGATGTGGATATATCTACAATTTGGCAAATCGCTTTCAAGTTGGTCAATGCCAAGACTCTCTAAAAACGGAATATCTTCTTGACTATATTCATGGATGTTGAGCTTGAGCAAGGGCTTGCCATCAATCTTGAGTCTACTGGCGGTCATGTACATATCTTTATCTCCGAAATCCGCTTTATTGCTTCTCCTTGTAAATAACCTCACAGCCAAATTGCCGCAGCACTCGCAGCCAGAGTCATAATGAAGAGAAACCATTTTAGTGAGCGCTGACTTGCCCTGATCGCAAGTTTCACTCCGATGAGAGCACCAGCAACCGAACCGGTTCCCAGAATAAGGCCTGGGAGCCAACGAACTTGATCGTTGTAGATAAAAATAACAAGGGAAACAGCTGTGAAAAAGAGCGCCGAAAGCGCTTTTAAAGCATTACTGCGCACCAAATCATAGCGAAGAGAGCCAGCAAAAACAGCTATGAGAAGAAACCCAACGCCTGCCTGGACAAATCCACCGTAGAAACCGGTAAGCAGAAGAAACCACCACGATGACGGTCGCTCACTGACACTGACCGGCTTCGTTCCTTCGGGGGGAGCGATAACGTCCGGACGAATCAGGGTTATTCCCGCAACAAGAAGCATTGCCCCCAGCAGCAGATACTTCAGCAGGTATTCCGGTGCATAGGAAGCAAACCCCGCTCCGAATACGGCACCGATGAAAAGAGGAGGAGCCATCCTCTTGAAATCCCCCATGGGCAGTTTGCCATGTTTGCGAAAGCCCCTCGCTCCAGCAAGCCCCTGCAGGAAGACAGCTATCCGGTTGGTTGCGTTGGCAATTTCAGGCGGCATTCCGAAAACCATGAGAGCGGGGACGGTGAGATTGGAGCCACCACCGGCGAGAGTGTTAATGACACCTGCAACAAGGCCTAGTACGAGGAGGGTACCAACTTCAACAAAAGATATATCCATAAAATATGCTCCAGACATTGTACAAAAATGCCAACCGTTCTGGGAGCCAGTCGAATTCTGCCCTTTTCCCCATCTCTCCATTATTTTGAAAAAAGCAATGCTCGCAATATCAGCGATATGGCTGTGCTTGTTTTTTTCAAAATACCCTAATCTGAGAAAAAATTGCTATAATCCAACGAGCTCCTAGCAACAAAAATTATCAATCATGTCATAGAGAAGACAGCAACACTCCTCCCGCAGAAAAACAGGTTTTGACCATAATACCTCAACGGAACGGTCTCACAATAAAAAAGGTGCAGGGTTGGATAACGATGGGCCAGATCGAAAAGAATCTTTTGGCCTGAAAGAGCAGAAAGAAGCAGCTGAAGTGCTGACAGGACTGAAAGCTTCTATGGATTATCCTTAAGCGTTGTGCCGTGTGAAATACCACGATACAGATAACGGGAAAACGTTCACTTTTTTAACCAACAATTTAATAATCTGAGCTCAAACCATTTCAGATTTGTACAAACAGCGCCGGCAGGTGGAATTGTTTTTCAAATGAATACAGCAGCACCTCCGAATAAAATCATTTTACGGAACATCAGAGAATGCGGTCAAATCACAATTATGGATGGCCGTTTCCATTTATACACTCATCGCGATCTTGAGAAAACGGCTTGGAATTTAAGATAATTTTTACAGAATCCTACAGGTTCTGAGCATTACCATATTTGAAAAAACGCCATTAGTTCAAGCTGTTACTAGATCAAAATACAAATGCGGCAAATCACCAAACGCTATCCTGCTGAAATTGTTCAATTAAGTATTGGGACACTGGTGAATAATATTGATAGTATCGAACGAAAGTAATATTATCGTTTAGGGGTGAATATTTAAAGAGAGGAGAGGTCAATGATTCGTCAAATTCTATATTTACTCTTTGTTGGGTTGATTATGTCAGGTGGCTCTTCTATGGCAAGTGATTCTAAAAAAGAGGCGGCAGCTATCTTCGCCTGCGAGAAATGGCTCACAACTGTAGATTCAGGGCAATACGCTTTAAGCTGGAAAGAAACTGCTCATCTTTTCAAAAATGCAATAAGTCAGGAGCAATGGGAGCATTCATTGCAAATGGTTCGTCAGCTTTATGGCAAAATCATATCAAGAAAGGTGCAAACAAAAAGCCACAAAACCTCTCTGCCCGGTGCTCCCGATGGTGAATATTTTGTCATTGTTTTCAAAACTTCTTTCGAGAATAAAAAAAATGCTATGGAGACGGTAACCCCTCTGTTGGAAAAAGATGGGCAGTGGCGGGTTTCTGGATATTACATCAAATAGAAGGTGCGGGCAGATACTCAACACAATATTCAAGCACCGGCGGAAGCTTCCTGTTACGCCAGAGGAGACGAGAATTGTGAGTTTATTACCTGAAAGTCTATCCCAAAATGAATGCCTAAAAGATGGCAAATCGTGCTGGCTGTTTTCCAACAAAGCTCACCTCCCCCTCCCTTCATCCGATGATTTTATCGAAAAATTAAAGACGTGTCTTGCCTGTGAATATTTCATAAATCACGGAACCTCGCACCCCAAAGGATTAAATTTCTTTATTGCCGAACAATTTCAGAAGTGCAGCAAGAGAGAGTTTGAGCAGAAAACCCGGAATGAAAAAAGTCTGGTTGAAACTATAAATAGAATTCCTGATGGAATATGCACCTTTGATAAAGATTGGCGGATAAATTATTTCAACCCCGCAGCCGAAAAAATCACTGGTGTTCGCGCCGCAGATGTTGTTGGAACACCTTACGATGAGGTTTTCAAAAACACTGACAGTGGCAGAGGTAATGGTCTGAGACAGGCTATTAACGATGGAGCCGACGTCCATAACCGTGAATATGAAATAGTCCATATGGAAGGCCAAATAAAAGCGGTAATTTGCTCCACCTCTCCATTTAGAAATGACCAGGGCGAAGTAACAGGCGGGGTTTCAATTTTTAAAGATATTACAGAATTAATAGCGCTGAAAGATGAAGTCGTCAGACGGGAAAAGAAATACAGTCGTATTTTTGAGGGCAGTCACGATATGATCTATACCTCCAGGCAGGACGGCAAGCTTCTCAATGTCAACAATGCCGGCGTAGAGATGTTAGGGTTTTCCAGCAAAGAGGAGATGCTTGAAATTGATTCTGTCAGTCGCTTTTATCTCAATCCAGAGGATCGTTCTAAGCTAGTCACTCTTTTCAGCCGGGATGGTAGTGTGAAAGACTTGGTGTTCAACTGGGTGCGTGTCGACGGGAAACCTATTTCTGTTCTTATGTCGGGTCGGAGCTACGAGGATTCTAAGACTGGTGAGGTGCAGTACGAAGGGATTATCAAGGATATTACCAAGCGAAAAGAAATTGAAGAGTTAGTTCAAAAACGCAATAGGGAACTGTCGATTCTCAATGGCATTGCTCTGGCGCTTAACTATACCATGGGGCTGGACAATATCTTAAAAATCACCCTTCGCCGGATCTTAAGCGGGCTGACGCTTTCACAGGGAGGAATATTTTTAATCGACAGAATAGAAAAGGAGACAACATTAGAGAGCACATATGGACTTCCCGGTGTGGAAAAGGGAAAATCGGTAGAATTAATTTTTAAAGATTCTTTGTTAAAAGATTCGCTCATTGACAAAGCCTCAAGGCTCTCGCTTGAGGCGTTTTTCCCCTCCTTCGATGCGTATTATCATTGTCGTGGCGATAACTCACCCTTGTGGCTTTCTTGTCATTTAATTATTTCAAAAGGCCAGCCGGTTGGTTTCTTTGGGTTTGTCCTCCCTCCTGGCAGAATCCTGGACCACCAGGAAAATCGTTTACTCGGGTCCTTGGGTAATTTTTTGGGAAATGCCATTGAAAATGTCAGAATGATAGAAACCATACACCAAAACAGGCATGATCTTCAACGACTTACCCACCAACTGTTTCAAACCCAGGAAGATGAAAGAAGACGTCTTGCAAGAGAACTTCATGATGAGGCGGGTCAATCGTTGACTGCTGTCAAATTAGGGCTGGATCATTTAGAACAAAAGATTCCCAAGGCTAATACTGCTCTTAGAGATATCTTGACCGACACGCGTAAAATGCTATTGAGAACCTCATCTGAAATTCGTCGCCTTGCTTACCATTTACACCCGACTTTATTGACTGATTTAGGGCTTGAACCCGCCCTTAAACTCTATTTTAAAGATATTGAGAATCACTCCAATCTGAATATTGAGTTCCAGATGATTGGATTTAAGAGCAGGCTTGAAAAGGATTTAGAGACCTCGCTCTATCGTTTCAGTCAGGAGGCATTGACCAATACTCTCAAACACTCCGGTGCTGAGATTTTTAAACTTAAAATTATCAAGAGCTTTCCTAAAATAATTTTTGTTGCCGAAGATGATGGTATTGGTTTTGATGATAAGAAAGTCCTCAATGACAAAAGAAGTATTGGCTTATTAGGTATGCGTGAAAGAACTTATCTGCTTGGTGGAAAATTTCTAGTTAAAGGGCGCCTTGGACATGGTACTCGAATACGAATAGAAATTAAAATACCTGAAGATTACGAGACTTTTACTGAAGGCTTAAAGGAAGGGGTCTGAGCAAATGGCACAAGTAATTAGGGTACTGTTGGCAGACGATCATGCAATTGTTCGGCAGGGTATGGCACATTTGCTCGAAGAACAAGAAGACATACATGTTGTTGGAGAAGCAAAAAATGGCAATATAGCGGTGCAGATGGCTGTTGAGCTGAAACCGGACATTGCCATACTCGACATTGCAATGCCGCTCTTAAATGGTATTGAATCTGCTAAGAGGATACGTAAGGAATTACCGAGCTGTAAAATTATTATTTTATCAATGTACTCCCATGAACACTATATTCATAATTTGCTGGAAGTTGGTGTATCTGGCTATCTACTGAAGGAGTCAAGTGGTGTTGAAATCATAGAAGCAATTCGTGGTGCTATGAACAATGAAATAGTTATGAGTCCTTCGATTTCCAAAAAAGTTGAAGATTCTCTCCTGTCTCCATATAAGACGTCTTCCAAAGAAGAACGTTACCAAAAATTGTCTAACAGAGAAAGAGAGGTTTTTCAGCTCATAGCCGAAGGTGTTCCAACAAAGAAGATAGCCAAAATGCTATTTATCAGCATCAGCACTGTAAAATCACACAGGGCAAAAATCATGGAAAAGTTAGGAGTTGATTCACCTACGCACCTTGTCCGCATTGCTATTAATCTTGGGCTGGTAGATCCTGAATTGTAATTTTTGCTCGTAATATTTATAGGGAGAGGTATTCCATGCGTCAACAAACCTGGTTTCTCAATGCAGACCCGGCCAGTGATGGGTTTCAATATATTGAGGACCTGGCCACCGCTTACTGGTTTTCAGAGATCCTTTTCACAGCTCTGGATTTGCAGCTATTCATGCACCTGGATGAGGGTAAAAACATGGTTGCGTCATTGGCCGAAGCCTCATCTAGCAAAAAACCTGAATTATATCGATTACTGCGGTGTCTGGAGCGAATGGCGCTCGTATCTCTTGTGGATAATTATTGGATGAACAATCCCTTAGCCTCTCGATATCTCGTTCCAGGCAAAGTCGACTACATGGGAGATTTTTTTCTTTATCGCCGGTATATGCAACCTAACTGGCAAAAACTGACGGTTAAAGTGTCAGGTGGGAACGAAAAAGAGGTGCAAACACTCAGCTACAGCCAGAGGAATTATCTCTATGTCAGAGCCATGGATACTTTGGCATGTCAGAAGGCAAGAGAAATAGCCGACTGCCTGGGGATGGCGCGAATAGATGGTCCGGTTCTGGATGTGGGTGGAGGTGCCGGGAGTATGGTGAGAGCACTGCAGAAGAGCAATCCTGATCTGCAAGGCACAGTGTTCGATCTTCCTGAGGTGATTAACGCCGCCAGGACTTTGTATTCCGATGAGGCTCATTGGCAGAATATCAGGACAATGGATGGTGACTTTCGATCAGCCTCTTTTGAATTTGAATTTGGCCTGATTATCCTATCCAATTTTCTCCATGCCTATGGACCTGCAGATGCGAGAACATTGTTGTTAAAAGCGATTTCTTTACTGAAGCCTGACGGTCTCATCCTCATCCATGATTATTTTCCTGATCGCAAAGGAATTTCTCCGCAAAAGGGTGCCATGTATGATCTCTCCATGATGCTGAATACCTTCGACGGTGCCTGTCATGAAACCTCGGCGATACGAGAGTGGCTTGAAGAAGGTGGGATAGGACAAACAAGTATAAAAGACCTGGGTACCGACACATCGCTGATTCTTGTCGGGGGCGATCCCCAACTGCATATCAACAAAGATCCATGGATCAATTTGGCAATGCAACTTGGCTTTGAGCAAGCTATGACCATTTCACCGGGAGAAGTTGTGACTGGTTCCTGGGTCCAGCACAAATGCCGCTACGGCTGTGCGAACTTCGGTAAAAACCTTCAATGTCCTCCGCATGCAATGGCCCATGAGGAAACAAGAAAAATGCTCGATGATTATTCAACGGCTGTTCTGGTACAGGGCCAGCCACCGGGGAAATCATTCCATGAAAAACTGCTCACTCTCGAAAAAAGAATGTTTCTTGATGGCTATCATAAGGCCTTTGTTTTCGGTGCCGGTCCCTGTACCGTCTGTGCGGATTGTCCCGAAGACGGAAAATGCAGACATCATAATCTGGCCCGGCCTGCTATGGAAGGATCAGGCATTGATGTATATGCGACTACAGCCCAGGTCGGTTGGTCTCTTGCTCCGGTGCAGAACAAAGACGGTTATATAAAATATTTTGGTCTTCTTCTGGTGAATTGATGAAAAGAAAAGTTTTACTTATACAGTTACCTACGTCTCACCTTGGAGCCCAGGAAAAGGTCTACCCTCTTGGTTTATCGAGGTTGTCGTCTACTATTCCGAAAGACTTAGACAAACGCGCCATCGACATGAATGTTGCGACCGATGCCTGGACAGATCTCAGACAACTCCTTGATGATTTTCAACCGGATGTTGCTGCGCTTTCTTTTCGTAATCTCGATCCGCTGGCGGGGCATCAGGCGTCTTACCTCTCCTCTTTGAAAACAGCTGCGATTCTCATCAGAAAACTTGTGCCAAAGGCTCGAATTCTTGTCGGTGGACCGGCCTTTTCCCTTTTTGCCGAACGGCTGATGCAGGCGGTTCCGCAACTCGATATTGGATTGAAGGGAGAGGGCGAACTGGTCTTTCCCCATCTTCTTGAGATGCAGCCGGACATAGCAACCCTCCCTGGAATAATATGGCGGGACGGTGCGCAGCTTGTCACAAATGCCACAGGCCCTAAAGTCAATCTTGATCATCTTCCCGAGTTGGATATTCAGTCCTTTTCTCCCCGGGACTACGCCGGTCACAACAGCTATGTCGCAGCCATGGGCATAGAAGGAAAACGTGGCTGTGACCTGCACTGCGGCTATTGTTTATATCCTCTTCTGGGTGGAACATCGATGCGTCTTCGACACCCCAAGAGAATTGTCGATGAAATGGAATATCTCCACAAGGAATATAAGATCAATCTGTTTCACTTTACCGATCCGGTGCTGAACCGGCCGGCAGACCATTTTCAGGATTTATGCCAGGAACTGTTAAAAAGAAAACTGGCGATTTCCTGGACGGGTTTTTTTAGAGAAGACCTGGTTACAGTGGAAAACCTCAGTTTGGCCCGGGATGTCGGCCTCTGTGCCGTCTACTTCTCGGGTGATGCACTGACCAACCATGGCCTGAAATTGCTTAACAAAAGGATGACTCAGAATGATCTTCTCAATGGGGCACGTGTCACCGCGGAACTCGGACTGTTGACAATGTGCCACTTCCTGCTCAATCTACCCGGGGAGACTGACAGTGAAATTGAGGCATCCCGTGATATGTTGGATCGGATACTGGCAATTCATCACCCCAAAGGTAATCTCGGAGCGGTGATCTTCAACCACGTCCGATTATATCCTGCAGCTCCTTTGACTAGAAAAATAGTCGCGGCGGGTGAATTGGACCCTCAAACAGATCTGCTCTACCCAGTCTATCATAATCCAAAGAAATACAACCACATTCTTCATGATTTTGAGGCCCTTTGTCATACAGCCAATGTATTCTCACGATTGGAGATATCCTGATGAAAACAGTTGTATTAGAACATCCACGCATCAGTTCGATAGACCGCTTTAACGATATTGCCAACACCCCGCTCTGGTCATGCCTCATGGGTGGTTATGCTGCCTCTGCTTTAGAAGATGCAGGATTTGAGGTTGTCTTCATCGACGATGCTCATCCGGGAGTAAACTTTGCCATGACGGCTGAAAAGGTTCTCCGTTTGTCCCCTGATCTTCTTTGTGTCAACGCTGTCTATTTCTGGGAGCATACCGACAAAATATTTGATTTTCTCACCAGCCTGAAGCTTAATGGTTTCACTGGCCATATTAACTTATTCGGTTTCTTCCCTTCACTTGTTTTTGCCGATATCCTACGAACAGTTAAGGCTGCTGATTCGATTGCCGTGGGTGAGTTTGAATATACCCTGGTTGAACTTGGAGAAAAAATTATTGCCGGGAAAGCACTAAAAAGCATCCGAGGTCTTGCAACAAGAAGCGATGGCGGAAACATCCACCTTACAGTCAGAGCGCCTGAATCTGATCCAGACGTGTTTGCTTTTCCAAAACAAACGTTACTCGATGGTACTGCGACCATTCTTGCCAGCCGTGGTTGCTATAACCGCTGCAGTTTCTGCCTGGTCCCCTCGTTTGACAATCAAATCGGCCACTGGCGTGGTCGATCCCCACGCAACATAGTCGAGGAAATAAAAACGTTTGTTAAAAAGGGAGTAAAAGATTTCTATTTTGCCGATCCTAACTTCATCGGCCCTGGCAAGGCTGGCAGAGAACGAACCATCAATCTACTGAAATTGCTAAAAGAACTAAACATCACCTTCGGCATGGAAACCAGGCCGAACGACCTCGACCATGAAATTATGGGGCACCTCGTTGAGGCGGGAATGACCAGCCTGCTTATGGGTATTGAAAGTGGCTCGACCTCCATTCTTCGTCAGATCAAAAAAAGCTCAACCACGTCCGTTGGAGCGGAGGCGATCCAACTTTGTTCTGAATATGGTATTGATCCTGAGATTGGTTTTCTCATGTTCGTTCCTGACGCTACGATCCAGGATCTTCGCGACAATATGTTGTATCTGAAAACAAACAATCTCCTGGATCGGTTGGAGAGAACGGCCAATCTCCTCAGTCACAAACAGATTGTTATGGCTGGAACGACCGGCTATGCGGAATACGAAAGAAAAGGACTGCTCAAAAAAAGAGGTGTTTTTGGTTTTGAGGGTGAAGTCCCGTTTGCGGATTCAAAAGTAGAATGGTTAGCTGAGCTGGTAATTTTTGCCTGCTCAACCGTCCTCCGAGACATGTCCGAAAAACAGTCCTCTATTTTCTGGCAGAAGACAATTTCTCCTGCTTTTCAAGCAACTAACCAGTATTTGGTGGAGTTATTTGATTCATTGCTTGCAGAGGTCGAAACGGCTGGTGTTCAGGATAATATTGCAGCAAAACAAGAACAAATCAGGCAGGATATCCTGCAATTAACCAGACCAGAAATCGTTTAGGCACCTGGGCTGGCATCTAACTTATCGATTTCAAATTGAAGAACGTATCATGAAAAACATATTACGCCCGATTATGTTTGTTGGCACAGGTTCTGATGTTGGTAAATCAGTCATTAATGCCGGTTTTTGCAGAATATTTAAGCAAGATGGCTATAAGCCTGCACCTTTTAAGGCACAAAATATGTCTTTGAATAGTTACCCAACTGCCGATGGCTTGGAAATCGGTCGTGCGCAGGCTGTTCAGGCAGAAGCTTGTGGCATAGAATGTCAGGTTGAAATGAACCCTGTATTGCTGAAATCAACATCAAATCAGTCAGCGCAGGTAGTGTTGCATGGCAAACCCATTGGTAACAAATCAGCAAGAGAATACTTCCTAAAAACAGATCGGGACACGCTCTTCAATGAAGCTTTTCAGGCGTACAATCGACTTGCTGATGTTTTTAATCCCATCGTGATAGAAGGCGCAGGGAGCATCTCAGAAATAAATCTCTGGGAGAATGATATAACCAATATGCGGATTGCTTTAGCAACGGATGCCGCCACCTATTTAATCGCCGATATCGACAAAGGTGGTGTTTTCGGAAGCGTTTACGGCACGATGCTCTTACTGCCACCCAAAGAGAGAAAACTAGTCAAAGGCATAGTTATCAATAAATTCAGAGGAGACATTAGCCTGTTTTGGGATGGCAAAAAGATGCTTGAAGAGTTGGTAGGAATTCCTGTCGTAAGCATCATCCCCTATTATCGTGATATTTTTATCGATGATGAAGATTCGGTTGTGGTGGATAAGAAAGGAGCGACAGGTGTATCGAATAAAATCAACATTGTCGTAGTGCTGCTCAAGCACATGTCAAATTTTACGGACTTCAATGTATTGGAAAGAATCCCCGAAGTTCATCTGTATTATGCCCATAGCATAGATGAAATAGTGAACGCCGATATTGTTATCATTCCCGGCTCAAAAAATACCATTGAAGATTTGCTTTACCTGCGTAAAACTGGCCTTGCAAAGGCTATCATCACCGCGCATCAGCGTGGAAAATCTGTCTATGGAATCTGTGGCGGATTCCAAATGATGGGAATTGATATAAACGATCCGGATCATGTCGAAGGAGAAATTGAAACCATCTCCGGTTTAGGCATCTTGCCTGTTTCGACAACGTTAACCAAGGAAAAAGTTACCGAACAACGCCTCTTTACGTTCTTAGAAAACGAAGAACTATGTAAAGGTTACGAAATACATATGGGCGAGACCATGGCGCACCATAACTCTCCTACGTGCAGGATATCAAATGGCAGTGAGGATGGCTATTATTTAAACTCCAAAACATGGGGTACGTATCTCCATGGAATTTTTGACAATGTATCTATAATCCGCAACATCATAGAAGCGGCCGGTGGAGAAATAGCTGTTACGTTTAATTCGGATGACTTTAAAAACGAACAATACAACAGGCTGGCTGAACACGTTCGATGTAATAGTGATATGGCATACATTTATAAGTCTTTAATACCTTAAAAGTTCATTTCTTGTGTATTATGAATCTATTTCCTGAAGGGACACAGCGCAGCCTATGTCCCGTTTACCGGGGTTTAAGTTCTGAAGTCTTTCAGTTCACCGAGAGGAAAAGAGCGGTTTAAGTCTTCCCTCACAATTTGATCCGCCACCTGCTTTTCTATTCAATAGAATATTGCCTCACCATCTGTACGACAGCCTGCAACCAGGCATAGTCCAAAAGATGATTTTTGCCTGAAGCCGACCTGGCTTTGTGTCAAAAATATTTTACCCAAAAGTTCTTCACCAACGTAAGAACCTGTATTTACGACACAATATAATTTTCATTTATATTTTGTACTAAAATAGTCCTGTTTGCCAATTAAATAATTTTATTGACGCTCTTTCTTTTGACAACTACGATAAGATCAAATTCAGGTGCCCTTTAGGGCTTAATTGGGAATCCCGTGAAAATCGGGAATGGACCCGCCGCTGTAAGTCTACCTCTCACGAGGAATCCTCTTGATATTATGCCACTGTGCCAAGCGTAGCACGGGAAGGCCATCAAAAGAGGATGGATAAGTCAGAAGACCTACCTGGATATATGGATAACGACACTTCGTGGACTATAGTTCGTTATCAGATCACGTGGAAAAAGGGTAATCCCCGGATCATTCATCTTTGAATAGGTCAGGGGCTTTTTTTCTCTGGCCTCAATTGAATGTTTGAAAGGCGAGGAGGAAAAAAATGACCAAGAGAAAAGCATGGAGATTACCGAAATCAGCATTTTTATTCACGTCAGGATCATTATTTACCAGTAAAGAATCTAATTTATCGGAAAAATTCAAATCAATCGCAGCGGCATCTTTTTTGTTTTCGATTGTATGCATAAGTGAAAAGGTGCATGCAGTTGAAAATGAAGCTCCAATAATGGACACGGTAATCGTTACGGCATCGAGGCAAGAAGAAAAAATCGCCTCGGTTCCTGCCAACGTAACCGTCCTCTCTCAGCAAGAAATCGAAGATTCACCCGCAGAAACGGTTCCAGACTTGTTACGCACAACTCCAGGGGTAGTCGTTAACGATATCACCGGCAATGGCCGCAATATTACGGTTGACCTGAGAGGGTTCGGGGAAACAGCAGCTCTCAACACTTTATTACTGGTTGATGGCCGTCGGATCAATCAAGCCGACTTGAGCGGTGTTGACTGGACCCTTATACCTAAAGACAGAATTCAACAGATAGAGATTATCTACGGTGGACGAGGCAGTGTCTTATATGGAGACAATGCTGCCGGTGGGGTAATAAATATTATCACTAAAAAAGGGGATGAAACTCATTTCTCCGGTGGCGTAACGGGGGGGAGTTACGAGACGCTTTTGACCAGGTTGGCAACCAGCGGATCAGTGAAAAGCTTAAGCTATGCGCTGAACACTGCCTTTCAAACAACTGATGGATATCGAGACAACAGTGGCACGAATGCCAAAGACATCGGTTTGAATCTTGATTATTTTGCTTCTGACAGTTTTAACGTTGCCTTAACCAGCGGATATCACAAAGATGATACTGATATACCAGGTGTCCTGTTATTGAGTGAATTAGACAGTGGTGTGTCCAGAACAACGAGCACAACACCTGATAATTATGCTAACACCAAGGATTATTACGCACAAGTTGTACCGCAATTCTTCTTTACCGATACAAGCTATTTCAACCTGGAAACTTCCGCCAGGAAAAAAAAGAATGACGCATTTTACGCCTATATCGGCGGGACATTTGATGCAAGTACTAAGATTGATACCCTTGCGGCATCGCCGAAATTTGCCATTAATGAAAAGATTTTTGGTTTTTCCTCAAAACTAGTTACAGGATTTGATTATATAAAAAACAAGGAAGATATTAAAAACGACTCAGTGTTCTTTGGCTCAGCCACTATAGCGTCCTATGACCTCTCGAAAGAGGAAATGGCCGTCTATGGCAATGCAGAAGTGTCACTCAACGATAATTGGTCAATTTCCGGAGGGTATCGCTATGATCATGCCAAATACAAATCTTCTTCAGCCGGTATTTCTGACAATGTGACTATGGATGTACAAGTCTATAACACAGGGCTGACATATAGTTTTTCAGACAATAATTCGGCCTATTTTAGCTATGCAAGAAGTTTCAGATATCCAGTTCTGGATGAAATGTTTAACTTTTACACTAATACCTTTGATTCGAATCTCGGACCGCAAACAACCAATGATTTTGAAATTGGAACACGTCTTCTGTTTGACCCAGGCATCAACTTAAATGTGAATTTATTTAGTTTAAAGACCAAAAATGAAATCTTTTATAACTCTGCTTTGTTTACCAATGAAAACTATGGCGGCCATACCAAAAGACAGGGTGTAGAGATAAATGTCAGCAAGAGTTTTTCGGATTTTTCATTAAACGGCAGTTACACCTATATGGATGCGAAATTCGATGGCGGAATGTATGACGGTAATGAAATCCCTAATGTTCCACGCCATCAATTCACCATTGGCGCAGAAGCCAATTTCATTGACAATATACGTCTAAATATTGATGGAACATATATCGGCAGCAGACCATATATTTCAGATTTCGCCAATGCAGTACAAGATCAAAAGAGCTATTTCTATCTCGCTGCAAAATTGACCTATCTGTTTACAAAAGGGTCAGCTTATGTGACTGTTCAAAATGCACTTGACCAGGAATACTCAGAATATGGTGGAGTCAACTACCTCGGTGAACCGGGGGTTTATCCTTCACCAAAGATTAATTTTCTGGTTGGTGTAACTTTTAACATCTAACGTCATCTAACAATAAAAAATTTACCAGTGATCGGGTTTCAAGGAGATATCGATGCTCGAAGTATTAATGAAAGGCGGCTTGGTTATGTACCCACTGTTCGCCTGTTCTGTATGCGTTCTGACAATAGTTATTGAGCGGACCATATTCTGGATCATTTTAACCCGAAGACATAATCGTCAGCTCATAAACGAGGTGCTGGAGAATTGTCAACGGGGAGAATGGGAACTCGTAAAGCAAAAAACTCTCGGTTCTAAAGATTACACCATTCGTGTTTTGGTGAGCGGTATTGTGCACAGACATTTTTCCATGACTAAAGCCATGGAAGTTGCCGCAATGCAGGAAATAAAAAAAATGCGAATGGGAATGGGATTTCTTGATACCATGATAACGGTGGCACCGTTATTGGGTATACTCGGCACTGTAACCGGTATTATTTTGTCTTTTGATATGCTCGCTCACGAGGGCATCAATAATCCCCAGGCAGTGACCGGTGGTATTGCCCAGGCATTGATAACCACAGCTGCCGGTCTCAGCATAGCCATTTTTGCTGTAATTCCTTTTAATTATTTCAATGTCAAAGTGGAACAGGCAGTTCAGTCAATGGAACAATATTCAACAAGTCTTGAAATAGTTTATGAAAAACTGTCACCGGAATTAGCACATGGAGACAACCCGTGAAACTAAATGTTGGCAAGCGTCGGGGCCCGCGCATCGAAATGTTGCCTTTGATCGATATTGTTTTTTTGCTTCTGGTGTTTTTTATCTATGCCATGTTATCGATGGCTGTTCACCGTGCATTACCAATCGCTTTACCACAATCCGGTATGACAGAAATCGACAATCGACCTATAATAGCCATATCCATCACCCGTGAGGGACTTCTTTATGTAGACAAACAACCAATAGCATTAGCTGATCTGGAAGGGATTCTTCAAAGTAAAGCCGAACCAGAAAAGCAAAGGGGCGTGCAGGTTTTTGCCGATCGTCTACTCGAGTATCAGCGTCTGTTTACGGTGCTCGACAGTATAAAAAAGGCTGGAATTTCTAATATTTCATTGCAGGCAGAGAAAAATGGAGGATCTTAAGAAATTTATTTTTCCGGTCATCGCAGCTTTTGTCGTCCATGGATTCTTGATCAGTTTCAAATTTCCTAAACATGAAAGATTGAAACCTGTTCTCCAGGGAAATCCAATTCGAGTTGAGATAAACACGTATTCACCCAAAACCATTGCAACTAAAAAGGTCCAGAAGATAGAAACGAAGGCTCAAACAGAGGCTGTACCAAAAACAAAACCTATTCAAAAGGCTGTTCAGGAAAAACCCATCACACAGCCAATGGATGTCCCCAAAAAACAGAGAAAAAAAATTATTAAGCCGCATAACATTAAAAATGTAGTACTTGTCGAGGAGAAGAACACACATTCCGATCTTCAAGAAAGTCTGCGAGAAAGCCAGCAAAAAAGCAGCATCGAAACACTTTCTGAGAAAACAAACGACAAAGCTGTTGTATTACAAAAAGCAGCTATGCCAATGTATAAAAAAAACAGGCAACCGCCATATCCGGCGATGGCCAAACGCAGAGGATATGAGGGAAAAGTCCTGCTGAAGGTACTGGTAGATGCAAAGGGCTTTGTTGCCGACATTGAAATAAAACACTCCAGTGGACATCATAGCCTTGATTCGGCAGCCTTCGATACGGTGAAAAATTGGTTGTTTACTCCAGCATCTGAGGGTGACAAACCTGTAGCCATGTGGGTCGATGTACCGGTAGAATTTCAGCTGAAGTCAACTTGAAAACACAAATAAACGTCAGGAAAATTTCTTATGAAAATCATCAGACTGCTACTGTTCGTTTTTTGTTTTTATTATATTGCAACGGCTTCTCCAGCGAATGCCAGGTTAATGACTGACCAGACAGGAGAACGAATCAATTTACCCAATGATCCCCGACGAGTAATATCACTTGCTCCAGGCTTAACCGAGATGATCTATGCGTTGCAGGCTGAAGATAAGTTGGTCGGAGCTACCCTCTACAGCAATTTCCCTGAAGCTGCCAAAAAAATCCCCAGGATTGGCTCTTATGTACAACTTGATCTTGAAAGAATTGTCGCCAGACAACCGGATTTATGCATTGCAATAAAGGATGGGAATCCGCGTCGTACAGCTGACGCTATAAAAAACCTCGGAATTCCTGTTTTTGCTTTAGATCCTCGGAATATTGATCAGATTATGGACGCTTTTCTTTTACTGGGTGATATTCTCGGGGTATCGACAAGAGCAGAAGAGCTGGTAGCTGATATGAAACATAGAATTGGTTTGGTGAAGCAAGAGGTTGCCTCCAGCAAGGCCAAGCCACGCGTTTTTTTTCAAATAGCTGATACTCCAATAATATCATCTGGCAAAGATAGCTATATCGACAGCCTTATCACAATGGCTGGTGGCACCAATATTGCCGGAAGCAGTACTGGATACCCGCATTACTCATGGGAAAATATCATGTTATTACAACCGGACGTTGTAATAATAAGCTCGATGACTGGAGGCAAATCACCAGAAGTCTTAAAGGCTGCCTGGCAACGGTGGCCGGAAATTCCTGCTGTTAAAAATAATCGAATCTATGTCGTTGACGCTGATCTCTTTAACAGGCCAACCGACAGGTTGATTACCGGTCTTGAAATTCTCGCCCAATTATTAACTCCAGAAGTTTCAGGGAAAGAAAGTGGTCAATAAATCTGCAGGCGTGCCGATTACTCCGATAACAAGAAAACTGCCTTTGATTTGCGCAATCTTATTGGTTTTGTTTATTTTCAGCGCCCTGCTCGCCTTAGCTAATGGTCCCTCGCCGATCAGCATAAGGGAAATTTTTTCGTTGGCTTTTGGAACTGATTCTACTAACTCAACAGCCAGTGCCATTCTCTGGAAAATTCGATTGCCACGAATTATTCTGGCCGCAGTTGTCGGTGCGGCACTTTCATTAGGCGGCATGGTTTTTCAAGCATTATTGCGTAATCCACTGGCAGAGCCATATATTCTTGGCATCTCCGGCGGTTCAGCCGTTGGCTCAATAAGCGGTATTCTGCTGGGTCTCTCTTTTTTCCCAGGAATAACCCTTTTATCATTTCTGGGATCGATGACGACATTAACCGCTGTACTTATCCTCTCCGGTGGTCGCTCTTCAACCAGAAAAGATTCTCTGCTTCTTGGCGGCGTCATGATGAATGCGTTCTGCGGTGCCTTTATCATGTTTTTGATCTCAATCAGCCAGGGTTCAAAGGTTCAGGAGATCATTTACTGGCTGATGGGTGATCTTTCCATAGCAAGCAGCAGTAATTTATCACTTTTACTACTATGCTTTCCTTGTTTCATTGTGATACTTATACTGGCCAGGCCTCTGAATATTATTTTAACAGGTCGGGATGCAGCTATTGCCATGGGTATTAACGTTCGCCTTATTTCAACCATTCTCCTTATCACAACATCATTGATGGTAAGCCTGGTTGTCTGTCAGTCTGGCCTCATAGGCTTTGTTGGCTTATTAATTCCCCATCTACTGCGTATTTTTTTGGGAGCAGACCATCGTCTTCTTGGGCCAAGTTGTATTCTGGGCGGCGCCAGCTTTCTTGTTCTCTGCGATCTTATCGCCAGGACTCTACCAGAGAATGGAGAAATGCCCGTTGGGGTCGTAACAGCTTTAGTCGGTGCACCTGTTTTTATATTTCTTTTATGGCGGTCTCGATGATGATTGCTCTTGCCCTTCACAACAAAACTCTGTGTTACAATGGCAACAAAGTCGTCGACAATGTTTCCTTTTCAGCCGATGTTGGCGAGTTTTTTATGATACTTGGTCCTAACGGGGCTGGGAAATCGTCACTTCTAAAATTAATTGCCGGAATAGAAGAATCACAATCTGGACAAATTACCATCCTCGACAAGGCAAAAGAAAAATATTCCGCCAGAGATCTTGCTAAAGTGGTCGCTCTTGTTGCCCAACAGGCACCAATGGATTTTCCTTTTTCTGTTGTTGAGACGGTCCTCATGGGACGATCCCCCCATTTGGGGCTGCTGGGAATTGAAGGTGAAAGGGATTATACACTGGCCGTTGAAGCAATGCAGTTTACCGGGGTCGAGCAATTTGCTGACCGCCGTCTCGATCAGCTTTCTGGTGGGGAAAGGCAGCGTGTTATGATTGCCCGGGCTATATGCCAAGAACCAAAAATTATCTTGTTGGACGAACCGACCACCGCTCTCGATCCGGCTCATCAGCTGAAGATCATGGATCTTATGGAGAGATTCAGGAAAGAAAAGAAGACCACTGTCATTATGGTCTCCCATGATTTGAACCTTGCCGCCCTGTATTCAGATAGGCTGCTGTTGATGAAAAATGGTAAAGTGGTTATTATAGGTACACCTGCCGAAGTCTTTGTCTCCGAATATATAGAGAAAAGTTATGAGTGTGATTTGCTCATAGACGAAAATCCTGTAGGCAAGGTCCCAAGAGTGATGCCTATTCCTGAAAAATTTAAATCCCCGATTGGTTAGTTAATTGAGAGAGAAAACGCAGCCCAAATAGCCGTTTTTTTTGGCGAGGAAAACAAAAGACTACCGCGCTGCAAGTGAGCTAAACAAAATGCTGCGATACAAGTCCAGTTTGTCGGCTGGAGGCAGAAGTGGGGTCCATGTAGACCCCACTGGTCTGATATGTTATTTCGTTAAAATGGTAATGTGCCCGTAGTCAGTAACCAGAATGAAGGCACCCAAAGCCCCACTATCGTCCCTAAGATAAGTGAAACACCTAATATTTTAGCTGACAACTTTTCGTATGCATTGAGCCAGACCATGATACAGAGAACTGTGTACACGGCACATGCCAGGGCCAGAAAATCGCTTTTGCCTACGAGTTGTTTGCCACCCTCTAAAACAGGTCCGCCTGTAATGGAGAGGATCATATAGACTAGTATTACGTTTCGTTAATTTATTTACAATTAAGCAATCTCAAGGTCAAACTTTTTCCAACGATAAACAACCGGGGCAGAATTAATTTCCTCAATTCCCTTAAGAATTCTGGCCTTCAGTTCAGCCTTAGATGAAACGCGAATATGTCTTAAAAATGTTCTGGCCATTTTGGAAAAAGCGGCTTCAACTAAATTCAACCAAGATCCGTGTTTAGGAGTGTGCACATAAATAAATCTTCCTGGCCTTGACGCGAGATATGCCATTGTCTCTTTAGAGATATGAGCTGAATGATTGTCAAGAACTACCCGTATCGTGCACTCGGGAGGGTAGCGAGTATCAAGTTCTTTGAGTAACTCGATAAATTCACGACTTCGATGTCGTTCATGAACTTGACCAATTATATGACCGCTATGTAAGTCAAGAGCAGCAAGAATAGAAAGAGTACCAAGTCTTTTATATTCGTAATCTCGACCAACAGTTTTGTGTTTGCCCGGTTTTGGCGGCAAATCAGGGGCAATATTTTGAATAGCCTGCACTCCGGGTTTTTCGTCGACAGATACTGTGATGATTGACGGGAGCGTATCGCCTTTTTCATCATTTTGTAAATTGACCTCTTGATACACCATGAGTACTTCCTGCATTTTTTGTTCAAAGTCGGGATCGCGACGCTCAAGGCAATATTCAAGTTTATGCGGTTTTACCGCATCAGCACTAAGTATTCGCCATATAGTGGCTTTTGCTGCTTTAGACAAACAGTGATGTCCTGCTTCGGGGGCATGTTGACGAGAATATTTGGCAAGCTCGCTCAGTGTCCATAATTCAGCGGCAAGGCCTTTATCTTTAGGCTTTGTACATGCAAGATTTATAACCCAAGCCTTCGCTCCATCTGTAATAGTTGGCTCGAATGGCCTATGGTAGTAATCTTTCAAACCTGCTTCCGGACCAGCGGCCAACGCTTTATCAATGCATTTGTATATGGATGGCCTGCTCACTTTAGTCAGTTCTTGAATTTGACTGATTGGCAAATCATCCGCATAAAGTAATAATATCTTAGCCCTTTGGACTTCCCGTAATGGGCCTTTGCGGGATTTGCTAATTTGCTCAAGTTTGTTCTTTTGTTCCACAGATAAAGACAGTTGAGCACGTTCTGTTTTTCTGGCCATAGCCATCCTCCTCAGTTTTTGGGAAAGGATAGCTTAAAAACAGCTTTATGTAAATATATTATTGAATCTAAATACTAAGGTAATCGGAATTAACGTAAACGAGGCATTACCTGCAGCTTGCATATTTTCAAGTCCCGCAAAGAGGCTGTAGCCGACGATACAATAGAAGAGGCCGTAAGCAAAAAGTAGGGCTGCAATGTACGGATCTTTGAAAATTGCGTCTTGAATGACGGCGGATATTAGCACGAGGAAGCCCACCGTGAGTACAAGGAATCCGGTTCCCTTGGGTTCACCTTTGCCTAGGAGTAAAAAGGCCACCGGAAACCACATAAGACTTATTGCCATAAGAGTTGCTTCTACCATTTTTCTCCTCCTTAAGTTTTTAGGTTCATGTTGTGGTAACCATAAGAGCATGAAAAAGAGTACAGGCTATCAATTGCACTACGTATTTTGCTAGGCAAATGCCATGCCATCAGAGGCTTTAATTCAACGTGTAACGCGTTGAATTAAAGCAGTATTATAAGTTCGTTGTTTTGTTGATTTGCAAAAATACTGCAAATGTCACCCTAGGAGTCTGTCGGATTTAAAATCCAAACCGAAGACGTAATCCTGACAATTGCAGCTAAATGTTCTGTCTGGTTGATAACAATCATCACCTTTTCAGACAATTAGCCGCCGATCTGAGCTAAAATCGGCTCAGATTGCTTTGTCTTTTGACATATTTTAACCATTTAGAACAAACATCCGCTTTAAATTCCATGCCATGGACACAAGTGTCCATTCGCCGGAGACTCCTTCCAGACCTCGCAAGAAAAATTGTCGGAAACCCAAGACGTGTTTGATGATGCCAAATACTGGCTCAACCGTGCTCTTACGTTCCGCATAAACCTTTCGACCCTCTACAGTCTTGAGTTTTTGCCTCATCTTGTCGATTGGTTCTGCATTTTCCGGTAGAGGTGCAGGATCGATGAATCGTTCAACAAGGGGTTGGTTATGCTTGTCTCGATTTGGGGGAATAAACGGTTCCATTCCCGACTGCGTGCAAGATGCAGCGTTCGCATCACTATAGTAACCGGCATCAGCCAGTATGATCCCAACTTTGCCCAATTCCTTAGGCAATTCGATCAGAGATGCAATAGTCTGGGTGATCTCTGCTTGTCGTTCGGTGACTGGCTTACATGAGCTTCGATAATAAGCATCGTGTCAACATCAACAGCTGCCTGACCGTTATATGCCTGGACAAATCCCTTGTCCGAGGACGGCATGATGCGGGATTCTTCATCAGTCAAATTAACCTGATCGTTTTTACGAGGTCCCGCTGTCGGTGGTTTTGGTTTGGGGCCGCGAGGCTTCTTGCCGGTGCTGTCAGCTTTTTCCCGACGTTTCGTAACTTTCTCTTCGTGTTCCTTTTGTTCCTGAGCGTATCTTTGGGCTGCCCGCTCCTCAATTTTCATCTTTGCCTGGGCTATGGCTTCCAAACGATCTTGACGACGACACAGCTCTTCGGGGATATCCATTCCTTCAGGAATTACTTCGGAGTCAGCTTGTTCTGCCAAGCGGATGAGTTCATCAACCTCCGCCTTCAATTGCTGCTCGAGCTTACTGGCATGATCCCAGCTCAAGGCATGGTGCTTGGAGGCATTGGCTTTCACCTTGGTGCCATCAAGACTGACTTTGCCCAATTTCAAAAGGCCCATTTCACTGGCAAGCATCAAAATCTCTACAAAGAGCGGTTTCAGTTGTTGCAGAAACCGCTTGCGGAAGGTAGCTATGGTGTCATGATCTGGGTGGGTGTTGGCGGAGATAAAACGAAAGGCAACGGAGTCATAGGTTGCCTTCTCGATTTTTCGGCTGGAGAATACTCCGGTAGAATAACCATAAAACAATAAAGATATCAAAATTTCAGGGTGATATGCTTTGAACCCTTTCCCGGAATAGGTCTCGGCAAGAGGCCGTAGATTAAGCTGCGAGACGATATCGACAATAAATCGAGCCAGATGCTTTTCCGGGAGCCAATCTTGAATAGATGGCGGGAACAAGTACTGTTGGTCTCTATTTGTAGGAATGAATTTTTGAATCATATTTTTCTCTCTATGCAATTCATTGAATTTACATAGAAATTAACCACTAATACAGGAAAATGTCAATATTTATGCCGTTAAATCAAAACGATACATTGTTTTGATGCATTTTTGCTATCTTAAAAATGAGCCTAAATCCGACAGGCTCCTAGGTTACTTGATTGGTTTTTCCTGCGACATGAGGTTGCATAGGTTTACTAAATTCAAAAGTGAAGCAAAACGAAGAGACTTAAAGAGTAACTCACACTCAGTCTTTGCAAAAACTAGAGCTATTATCGAAAAGTACTAAAGGGATGGGGATCAAAAGCAGAGAGCCGTAGCAATCCTGAATTTTTCTTTTTAGAAGGAAAGCGAGGTTTTAAGGAACAAGGGCAACAAAAATCCTGAAACTGGCCCTTCCAGAACTTCCCACTGTGTCAGCTTGCGAATACCATTTTTTTCTGATGAAGCCAGGCCTGGAATGACCAAAAGAGGACGATTAACCTCTTTAGAAACCTCGTTTTCATTCATAGCCTTGAAAACTTCAATGGCACGGAACATATGTTCATGAACTGCATTGTCAACAGAATATCCATGGGTATTGGTGGGCAGAAGAAATGCAGAGGTATCCGTCTGTTTGAGAATATCTGTCATTATTCGCACAGTTTCACGAAAATTAGCTGTGACAAGAAGCGGTGCATCGGGGGTCGGATTACAGATTTTAATGAGTCGACACGGTTCCTGCTCCATCATTAAATTATAAGGGATTGGAGGTATATCAAGAGCTATAATAGCAGTTATTGTCTCAGCCAACTCGTGGCTCAACTCAGGACATTTTTGAAAAGCAAACCTTCTCTCCAATATGGCTTCTGCAAATTCAATACAACTTGCAAAACCGCACTCTCTGCAATCTAAATTCGGCAGATATTCACACAGCCCCTCTGCGTCAGGCAAGTAGATATCTGCCATTTCCTGTTCAACTGCCATATTTTACCTCTTCAATGCTATAAAAAAGTTAATACTCCAAAATGTTATTTCTATTCGACCAAAATAATTCCGTAATAGTTAAATTGGTCATTAATATCGCTGTTGACCACAGAGTATTTCCCGACATTCTTGAGTGTGCCGATAACATCGATGGAAAAGGATTCCACCGAAGGCCTTTTTTCCTGTGGGAACTTACAGTCTTCAGGATAAGCACAGGTTTTGCAAAGAGCACAGCTTTCACCCACCAGACTGAAGGCCTTATAGTATCCATTCAGAAACAACATTCGTTCCAGAGTAATAGTTCCTTTCCAACATCTGACCTGCATGTTTCTTTTTCGCGGATTATTACGATAAAAGTCCGGTGATTTGTGGCTGCCCACCAAAAGAACCGCTCGTGAGTATTCTTTTAAAATACCTCGAACAGTCTCAATAGGTGGGGTTGCCGGTGGACAACACCAGTTACTATTGTATTGCTTACAGCCGTAACGACATTTGAGGTGCACCCATTCAGCAATGATAATTTTTTCAACGGCAAAGGGGACAACTTCCGTTAAACCAAATGGTTTTCCCTTCTCAAGAAGTTTTTGAATCAGCTCTTGAGAGATGCCGGCATTGTAATTGAAAGGTACGACTTTGTCGTTGCCCACAAGATATCCCCGTCAATCTGATGTCATGCCAGTGTAACCCGTTTTAGCTGCCTCTCCTTGCATGACGATGAGCTATTGAACAGTGTGAAATTTGTCCTTGTCAACCCCGCAGTAGGGGCATTTCCCCGGTGGTTGAGAGGCTACGGTATATCCACACAAGGGGCAGATATGGTAGGTCTCAATTTCGTCCTTTTCTGGTGCGGCAAGGGCTTTTTTAAAAAGTTTGGCGTGTATCATCTCAATAGACATGGCATACTCCAAACTGTGACGGGCTTCAAGTTGTTTCTCAGCCACTGCATCCTGAATCATGGCCGGATACATGTTCTTGAATTCGAAGGTCTCGCCATCGATAGCAGTCTGCAGGTTTTCCATCGTACCTTTGATATCACCCTCAGCCTTCAATTGATTAATGGCCTGATCCAGTTTTTCTTTTGAATTGAGGTTTTCAATCACTTCATGATCAGTCTGCAGAACGTTTTGGTGAGATTGGGCGTGGACCTTTTCGGCCATGGAAGCCGCCCTGAAAAGTCTTGCTACCCCAGGATAACCTTCGTCATCCGCTGCTTTGGCAAATCCCAGATAGCGGACACAAGCCTGAGCCTCACCCGTTAGTGCCTTGTGAAGATTTTCAGTTGTTTTGCTCATTAACCTTTCTCCTCTCCAGTTTCGGAAATAGAATTAACACCTATGAGAATGGTTCCAAACCCCTTTTCTTTCGAGCCATCGAAACATTTTTCGTTTTGATAGTTCTCGAAATAGTTTTCCTTTAAATAGACGTCACAATAGGTAGAAGGGCTGGCATGCCAAACATCGAAACGGATACCATTCTTTGTGTCATTGGGTAGCCAATCAACCTTTACACCTGGAATTTCGAAATGACAGATTTTTTTCATGATGTCTTTTGGAAAAGAAATCAAATCTTTATATATGACAAAGTTTTTATGCAGGAACCAAGCATTGGGCGATTTGGATAGTTTGGCCAGCACTTCTTCATCATAGATATCTTCTCCAACCAGCTTATCACCTTTCTTTAGAACCAAAGACGAACATCGCCAGTTAAACTCCATACTTGTTAAGGCAACGTAAACGGATTCGAACTGAAGTGCTTTCCTGACGCCAGCGTTGACGACCTTTCCCATCCCCATGAGGGATCGTTTTTCAGCTTCATCCTCCAATCTTAAAATCTCAGAATGGTCAACTGGGCGTAGAAGGCAAACGCTGACGATTCCTTTGACCTTGGCTAATTCCTGCTGAATCTGTGTGGTCAGTTCTTTCTCTTTAATCATGCGTAGTCCGTTTCCCGGTATAAGTTCCTTACAGATTTTTTCTTGTTTTTCATCGAATGGAAGCATTGAGATTGAAATCTCAATTATAGGCGTTTTTTTATGAATGAGATTCCGGTTTGGTAGTTATCAAATCGATGAGATTAAATATTTTGTCTTTGCATGCTCTTTCACACCTGCGACAAGCCACACCATCGCAAAGGGCGAGATTGATGGTTATCTCAAAACCGTTTTCCAGCTCTTCCATCTGCAGTGCACTTTCCGGACATTCGGTAATGCAGGACATATCACCGTAACAGGAATCAAATATAATTTTTCGTCTCTGGCCGATATCTGGAATAATGAGTAAACCCATCTCACCCAGATCCTGAATGTCCCGTTCAACAGTTTTAATGACCTCGGGGGTGGAAATGATATCAGCCAATGGCTGGAAGCCGTATTTTTTTAAAAATTTCTGGTATTGGGCAAGCGGCATTCCCTCAGTCCAGTAAGAAAGTTCAAGAATATATATTTTTTCAAACACCTTGGACTGAGCAAACATGCAATGATGCTGTCGCAGGTTGTCGGCGATCTTCTTCATGTTCCATAAAACGTCTTCGTCCTGCACAATATCTCTTGCCATGGCCAGAGAAGTATTACCGACCTGAAAGATGGTTTTCACCGATGGCGGTATCACACCAATTCGTTGAGCCTTCAAGGCATCTACATAGGTTCCGGAGGCACCTGAACTATAGGCGACTTCAATATCCTCCAGTCGTATGCCTGCCTCCTGACAAAGAGTGAGATGACCGGCTCTAACCGCCCCAATAGCCTTGCCCGCCTCGAGCAAATCTTTTTCGCTGAACTCAATACCATCGCAGAGATGAATTCTGCCATCCTCAGTTTTGATTTTAGGAATTTGGATGAATTTAGATTGCAATCCCTCGCTGATAAGGGCGACAACACCGGTTCCTGTAATTCCAACGGCACGATTTTCCCCCTCGCTCATAACTTCACCGCTGTGAACGTCAACAGAATCTCCCGGTATTGTTCGCATTTCTTCGTCCAGCACATAGGACTTGATTACGTTACTGGTCAAAGAGACCTGTTTGTAACGATTTGGGACATTACTTTTGTCGGCCAGCTCAAACTCCACGTCAGATATAGCACCGGGTAAAGCCAACAATCCGTATTCTATATGCTGACCCTCAAGAGCAGGCCCGGCAGCGGTGGATCCCGTATAAACAATACCGTTGACCAGCAAGGCCATTTCGTTGTTAGTACCATAGTCAGTTACAACACAAATTTTATCCATGGCCAACATGTTGGTCTGGATCATCATGGCCAACGCATCAGCGCCAATCTCATGCTGCACAGCCGGAGGGATAAAGACTTGCGCATCCGGTGGAATGTTCAACCCTCTGATCTCTATGGCTGGTACGATCTGGGCATCCCTTTTCGGTGCAACGACCCCCAACGCTTCCAGCTTGCGTCTGCCGGCATAGGCCAAATCCCTAATTTCGATCTCTTGAAAAAGAGAGAGCTGAATGGGATTACCGCATACCGCAAGTTTTATAATCTCAGCCGGGTCTGCGCGTAAATTAGCGATGACCTGGTTAACAGCGTCGATCATTACGTCATGCGCGGTGGCCAGTCCTGCCTCCAGTGCAAAGTGCAGGTGATCTATAACATTAGCTCCTGGAAGAGGATGGCGGGATGTAATAGCCGTTGATAAAATCTTATTATTCTGTTCAAGATCAATCGCCTGCCCCCTGAATCCACTAGTGCCCAAATCTAATGCAATACCCAATTTTGCCATTGTAGTACCTAAATTCCCGTCTGTTTAAAAATTATGCAAAAAAATATACATAATTTTTCTTGGACCTGAAGAAATCGGCAATTATCCCTGAGCATTTATCTTTTCACTAAACTGTCAATTTACACTTCACGCAAATCCAGCGTCCTTCAGCATTTCTGCTAATCGAGGGATAGTGACCATATCGTCCATAATGCTGGTTTTTCAATTTTGCCCAGTACTGTTTAACTTCAGTGCAAGATAATCTTCTGCCCTCAGCTGTTTCAGCATCCTTATGCCAATTGCCGCAACGTGTGCACCCTATCATGAAAGAGAGCGGTCCTTACATTTTTCAGGATGAAATTTTCTCTGTACAATATCCATTTCTAAAAAGAGGGGTATAGCTCCAGACACTTTCATAACGTAAGGCTATACCCCTTTCTTCAGACAAATCGCCTATGCGGCAAGTTTATAAACCATAGGATTTCGGATTGAATCCCTTGACATTCTTATATTTGCTAAGACACATGTCAATGAAATTGCCTTCATCCTCAGGCAGAGCCCGCAGGTCTTTCATGGCGGTCTCAAGTGAGTTCTTCTCTAAGGCTGTCAGTTTCATCTTCTCATCTTTCTGGATTATCTCACCAGCCTTGAGGGCACCGGCTCGGGCACTGGCATAATAGCTCTTGTCACGATTACTGACGATGGCATTACCAATTTCCCAGGCATTGTCTGGTGCCAGAATTAAACTGTGGGAATCCCTGTACATATCAGAGTTGACCAGGATTTCTTTCATTTGTTCCTGATAGCCCAGTTCAATAGCCGAATTTAACATGGCACAGTCGTAACCGAGAATTTCGGCGAAAACTGAAGTAGTAGTGGCACCGAACATGTCATGGTATTCAACTGCCTCATTGCTCCATACGTCGCAGACTGCCATGATCAGGTTCCCTGCCAGATCAGAGTGCGCACAAGCACTGGTTTTACCCTCTGTGGAGATTGGCACACCGGCCATAGCCTTGATAATAGGATCTTCATAGGCACAGTCCTTGGTCGGGCCAGTGGCTCCGCATTCATAGGCAACCAGAGTCCTGGAGGCGGCAAGAGCGCGACAAAGCGCGGCCATCACGTGAGGAACGTCTTTTGAAACCATACCACCGGCCATGAACATAGCCGTGTTAGCTTCCGAACAGTTGGTATCCCCGCCGGCAATACAACCAGCGTCTTTGGATATTTGGACAATCTGATCCCAGATCCACTCCATGTCGCGTGCTCCCAGGACGCCAATGCCAAAAAGCATTCCTGCGATATCGTTTCGAATTATGGAGTGGTCGAAGACTTCCTTGCCGCCCATGGTCTCAATGGAGAGGATGTCAGCATATTTGGCACATTCTTTAAAAGATTCGATCATTTCCCGGGTATAATCGCTATCGCGCATATCTACCATATCCGGCTTACGTAGATCGGCAATAGTGGCACGATAGGCAGCTTTTAAACCATACTTGCTTAGATAGTCATCCATTTGCTTGGCTGACTGCGCCGCAATCTCGCCACCCCATTTGGGGTTATGAGTCATCTGAAAAATATGCTCATTTTCGATCAGAAGAGTAGGATGTCCAACAACGACCATGCGCTCTAAAGCATCACCGTTCGCTTTTTCATATTCTCGGAGCAGGGTTTTCATAGTTTTTTCGCTACCAGGTCTTGGATGGGGTACTACCTCAGGATGAACAAATCCTCCCCCAAACACAATTCCCCGTTTCGTGGTGACTGGGTTTTTAGCTGTACCAAACATCATCTCTTTGCCACTTGTGTAAGCCATTTTGGTCAACTTTGTTCGTGCCATTTTTTCCTCCTTGGATTGTGTTTAGACTTGACTGCAATTGTCTGCCGTTACGTCAGATCTGGAGGGGCTTTTATAGCCCTTTGCTACGGACCTTTAACCGATATTTTTTGCTTCTGTATCCTGTAACGCAATTTACATGCCGGAATCGACTTTAGGATGTTTATTTCACTAAAGCATAACTAACTGAAATCAAACGGCATATAGAAACAATTCACATTTTCTAACCGCTGCACCGAGCATCTTGTCACACCATGTGACAGAAGCCGCGTACACTGTCACATGACGTGACAACATCAGGCCTGTACACCTTGGTATTGTGACAACCGCAAATACAGTAAACGTCTGGTAATACCCAATAACCCAGCGGCTGCCTTTTTATTGCCCTTCGTCAGCTCCAGTGTTTTTAGAATCAGCTCTTTTTCTACATCCTGAAGACGAATCCCGTTTTCAGGCAATTCTGCCAACACGGATTTACAGCAGCAGGTTGACTTCCCGTTAACACGCAATTCCTCTGGCAAATCTTCATACGTCACCTTGCCATTTGGACAAGTGATAATGATTCTTTGCACTACATTCATCAATTCACGAATATTTCCTGGGTAGGTATATTCCCGCAAAGCTTTTTCAGCCTTAGCACCGATACGAAGCGGTTGTCTGTTTAATTCTTTTGTACTCTTGTCAAAGAAATGATTAAGCAGAAGCGGTATATCCTCTTGTCTCTTTCTAAGGGGTGGAATATCGATAGGCATGACATTGAGACGATAGAAAAGATCGTCCCGAAAAAAACCGGATTTCACCGCTGCTTTCAAATTCCGACTTGTAGCAGCAATGATTCGAACATCGGTGTGCAGGGTTTTACTTCCACCGACCCGCTGATATTCTTTCTCCTGCAAAACCCGCAACAGCTTGACCTGTAATTCCCTGTCAAGTTCACCTATTTCGTCTAAAAATAATGTCCCGCCTTCGGCCTCTTCGAATCTCCCTTTACGCTGCTGAGAGGCAGAGGTGAATGCCCCCCGCTCATGACCAAACAGCTCACTTTCCATCAGATTGGGTGGAATGGCCCCGCAATTAATGGCAACAAATGGACGATCCTTTCGGGCGCTGGTCTGGTATATGGTTCGAGCAATCAGTTCTTTGCCCGTGCCGCTTTCACCCTGAATTAACACACTGACGGTTGATTCCCGCAGATTATCAATAAGCCGATAAATTTTATTGATACCCTCGCTCTTGCCAATGATCACGCCATAACGCTCTTTACGTTCAACAACAGGGTCCAGGTTCATTTCGGACGTATGACCAAAGCCCATTTTTCCGGCAATACTTGACAGGATTATATTGATATTCTGTTTCAAACTCGGACCTTGAAGCTCATAAAAGCTGCCTTGCTGATATAAAAATGGTCCAAGTGGTCCAACGATAAGAAGAGCGGCTTGAGGGACAATCCGCCTTACCTGCTGGAGGAATCCGCCCCCCCCCATTCCGGAATTTTTCAAATCAATAACAATAATATGGACCTCATTGTCCTTATCTTTCAGCAACTTCAGAGCCTGACTGGCATTGGGAACCCATAGAGGCTCAAAATCTTCAAGGGAAATCATTCCAGGAAGAACCTGGAGAGTTCGGTAGGAGTCATCAACGATCATGACCGTCGGTTTTCGAGTGTCTGTCTGTTTCACTTGTGTGACCTATCCGGTTTTTGACTCTTTATTCAGCGTTAATTCCTGTTAGTACCTTAGAAAATGATTTGGTGGTTGTATGAATGAATTTCGTAAAGCTATTTCACCCTCTCTTCTCGCTTAGAGGTGGAAACAATTGTCAAGTAGCCCTGCTACAGCTATTGAGCGATTCGCTGATAGATAATTTGTTCAAATCTTTGCCGATAATTGTCACCTTACTCTGCTGGGACGGTCGAATAGGTTGAGACGAGATATCACCTGATGCTTGTTCCATCACAATAGATTTATCACCTATACAAAAAATACCTTTTGCCCGTACAATTTCACCAAAACCGGATTCAATCTTGTTCAGGCTTTGGAAAAATGTTTCGAGTTGTTGAAAATTAAAAATACGATCTTCGTAGATTGTGCCAAAAGACTCTAACCCCAGTGCATCCTTGGTCTCATGAAAATGAGGAATATGAAGGGTGTTTTGTTTTTTCGGCTCATGATCTGATCCTGACTGGATTGATTGCCCGGTCAAGGCAGAATCCTCGGGATGTCCGTCAGGTGTGATTAGGTTGGCAAAGTTGGTAGTTGACAGGGCCTGGTAGTATTCCTGCCAGTTCACAGCACCGTATTCAGCCAATAGAACCGTTATGTTTGGATTAATCGAAGAAAGGGCAGACCGAGTCAACTGCACAGTACGTTTATCCACCCGGTCACATTTATTAAGGATGACGAGATGGGCTCCTTCCAGCTGTGCTTCAACAAAACTGCGGTTTGCTTTGTATAAACCTTTAAAGCCGGTGGCATCGACAATGAGAATTTTATTAATTTTGTCGATCACCGGCTCCAAAGTCTGTGCTTTTAGGATCCAGTCTATAGTGCTGATAGTGGCTACACCGCTAGGTTCAATAATAATTCGGTCCGGGTGAAAGGCATCGTGAATTTCAAAAATTTGTTTTCTGAAATCCGATTGCAGCGTACAGCAAATACAACCGCTAGGCATTTCAACTACGTTTCCACCAAGGGTTGACAACAATTCACCATCAATGCCTATATCACCGAATTCATTAACCAAAACTACTATTTTTTGTTCTTTTCCCCACTCTTGCATAACCTTGCTGATAAAAGTGGTTTTGCCGGAGCCTAAGAACCCAAATGCCACATCAACAATCATCTTGGAACCCTTTTCTGAAGTTTAGCCGTTCCACTTGGAACGCATACCACTCCAACCTTCGCCAGCCAAAGCATCTTCAGCCATATCCGGAGCCTGATTTGCTTCTTTGCCATACACACCCAGTTCAAAACTGGTTACATATTCTTCGCAAACAGCACCACCACCGCAGACGAACGGTATATTCAGGCCGGCAAGCTTGAGTTGATGAGCGATTTTCGGAAATGCAGTCATGGTCGTGGTCATCAAGGCAGTTCCGGTAACCATAACAGGTTGGTGTTCTTTACAGGTAGCGACCACTTTGTCCACAGGCACATCTGCTCCAAGGTCAATTACCTCAAAGCCGTTGGCATTAAGCAGAGCATTGACAATAACCTGTCCGATATCATGGATATCACCTTCAGCAGTGTGGGTAACAACCTTACCCTTTCTGCTCATGGATTTCCCCATGGCCTTTTCACATATGCCAATGCCGATACTCATCGCATCTGAAGAGAGAATGACCTGGGGCAGGAAGTAGACGCCTTCTTCCCAGAGGCGACTGACTTCGTTCATGCCAGCGATCAAGGCATTATTGATAATGTCAACGGGTTTATTATCAGCTTTAAGAGCTTTTTCAACTTCGAGCACAATTCCCTCATCGTCCCCATCCACAACAAATTGGGCGATTGCCTGCATGACTGGATTAGTAGAGACCTGTTTAGCTTGGCCTGTTGCTTCGAGATCAAGGTCATAACGTTTGAAAATGTTTGAAAAATCGTTTAAAACTTTCATCATAATTCTCCTTTACGTTGAATGTTGATTACTCCGGCCTAGGCCGCTACTGCGATTAACAAACCTCACTAACTCCCCACAACGGGGTATTATTACCCTGAGACAGATTGTTTTCTTGCAAAAAAGCAAGAAAACAATCTGTTAGGGATTAATGGCTTTTGGCTACTTCTACCATGGCCAGCAGATTTTCTAGAGGAGTGCCCGGTGCCACTGCACACCCTGGTGCCAAAATTTGCATCCCATCAGCAATGGATTCTTCACAAGCTTGCTTGACCGTCTCAGGACTTTGCATAAAAAGAGTGGTTGCGGTGTCCACACCACCCATGAACAATGTTTTTGGCCCGCATTTTTCACGTGCTGTTTGGACACTGGCTTTTGGTTCCAGACTCAAGATGTCAGCTCCGGTCTTGCCCATATATTCAACAATTGCATCAACGTTGCCGCAGATATGCAAAATTGTCGGGACTGAAATGGCGTCAATTTGCTTTTTCTGGTACTCCAGCTCATAGTCTCGATAGGTTTTGGGCGCAATCAATTCTGGGGAAGCGGTCATGTCTTCAATGGAAATAAAATCGGCGCCAGCCTCGATAAGAGCAAGTGCCAGTGCGGTACCGGCTCTTTCCCCGATATCAAGAAATGGACGCATTTTCTCAGGTGCTTTAAAACTTGCCTTTAAAAGCGGTACTGTATCTATCAGGGAACCAGCCAAAGTAAACGGACCGACTATTCCGGCAATGATGGGCACTTTCCCTCCCACTTCCTTTCTTAAAATACGCACCGCTTTAAGAAGTTCCGGAATATACCCGCGCGCAAGAAAGTCATCTGGAAAAACCGGTGTATCATCGAGTTTATATGGGGTTGGATGATCAATTCCAGGAATCCCTTCAATTTCCTGGATGTTGCCGGGTTTGCGGATACAACCCAATGCGACTGCCTCAAATGTCTGGCAGAAAGGTACACGTACGGCATCAAAACCAAGCACTGAATGTGCAGCCAATGCCTGTTTGGCCATAACTTCACCCTCGTTATGTCCGGCTGGCCAGAAGGCTTGCACCTTTTCCATCTGATCGTAAGTAACAGTGGCATTGGCCCCGAAACATGGCATCCGGTCGGGTTTCTCATTATTCAGCACTGCCATTACACGTTCCATAGAATTCATCAGTGATCCTCCTTGAAAAGAAAAAAATATAGGGTTATCCCTTAGATCAAGCACATTGTCTTGTCATTGCAAGCAAAAACACCAACACTCAATACAGCATGGAAAACAATCAAATTTCGCTGATAGATCATTAATTTTCTCATCGTTTTGTTCTTAAAATTTGGTCATTATGTATCAACCAAAAAATATGCGATTAAATTAATGAACAGGTAACACCATCTACTTTTGCTAAAACAGAAACTTACATTGACAGTTAATGCGCTCATTTCCCGCGAAAGAGCAACATTACAGATTGGGTAGGTATCCTGGCTTACGGCTGGTGTGCTCTCATGACCTTTCCAGTCATAATAACCTGAGGGTCAAGTAGCGTTTTCCCCCGAATAACGGGTTGCAAATTTTCGGGGACTCTTTTCTTCAGATTTGGCGGAAGAAAAGATATACCGTTCACAGTTGCGGGGCAGCGATGGATTCTAACCATCTTCCCTAACAAAAAAACTAGTAACTCACCAACTTACTCGACTTATGTATTGCAAACGATGTGCCTGGTTTGTATCCCAAACGGCATAAGCGGTAAATCAATAGTATAGATTCTTTTGCGGGCTGGCCTGTAATCCTCTGGAAGACAGCACTTGGTTGATATATATTACTTATTCAATTGTTCAGAATTATTGAACCAGAAGCTCGTCGGTCTGTCCAAGTCAAGAGAGGATGTAGCGATTTATTAAGGACAAGAGCATGACAGTCCAACCACAAAAGCTACAACACCAGTTCAGAGAACACTGTAATCAATTGAAATATATAGAAATACCAACTGTGACAAAGTTGTCACGCTGTGACAAGAATTTCATTGCCCCTTTTGCGCATCAAAACTATTGCGGTCGAGGTTGTATGATTTTATTTTGCGCCAAAGGGTCCGGACGTTTATACCGGTTTGTTGAGCTGCCTGGGTAACATTGCCGTCGAAACGCTTCAAAACTTCAAGCAGATAGGCCTTCTCGAATCGCTGAACAACCATGGAACTGGCTATTTTGAAAGGAATGTCTGTATTTATGCTGAAGGGAAAATCCGTGATATTATCTTTGGGATTCCCGTGGGAAAAAAGAATGGTATCGATCACATCTCCCTCATTAATGACCAGTGCTCGCTCTAACACATTTTCTAGTTCCCTGATGTTACCCGGCCATGAATATTGCATGAGTTGCTGCATCGCATTGGGGCTCAACCGAGGTGCTTCGGTCGAATCTTTAAGATTAAATATCGACATGAAGTGTTTTACCAGCAATGGGATATCACCAATGCGTTCTCGCAGGGGTGGAATATGGATCGGAACAACGTTAAGTCGATAAAAAAGCTCGACCCGAAAATCATTACTTTGGATTTTCTCATTGATATTCTGATTGGTGGCAGAGATGATTCGGACATCGATGTCAATAGGTCGATTACCACCAACTCTTTCAAAACATTTCTCCTGTAGCACTCTTAAAAATTTCACTTGCATACTGGGGGAAACGTCACCAACCTCGTCTAGAAAAAGAGTACCGCCTGCAGCATATTCGAATTTGCCGATTTTCTGTCGCGTGGCACCGGTAAATGCACCTTTTTCATAACCAAACAATTCGGCTGTCAATAAGGATTCGGATAAGGCACCACAGTTAACTCCGACAAATGGTTTATTTTTGCGGTGGCTATTAAAGTGAATAGCCTTTGCGACGAGCTCCTTACCTACTCCCGTTTCGCCAGTAATGAAAACCCTTGCATCGGTGGGGGCAACTTTTTCGATTAAATTAAAAATTGCCTGCATTTTGTGATCTTTGCCGATGATGTTACCAAAAGAATATTTTTTACTAATCTCTTTACGCAGATTGCGGATTTCCTGCTGCATCTGCCTTTCTTTGAGGGTTTTTTCGATAGCCATCAACAGTGTTTCAGGTTCGAATGGCTTGAGGAGATAATCAGTCACCCCCTGTTTGATGGTTTCAACTGCTGAAGCTACGCTGCCAAAAGCGGTCATAACGATTCCAGAGAGGTGTGGATCCAATTGGCGGGCGACCTTGAACAGTTCCAACCCCGTCATAGCTGGCATTTTCATATCGGTAAGCAGGATATCAAAAGGCATCGATGAGAGGGATTCCAATGCTGCAATTGGGTTATCAGCAATCATCACTTCATATCCATCGCCTTCCAGTATGGCCTTGATGTGATGGCACAATGATACCTGATCGTCCACAACAAAGATCTTTGCTTTCATATTCTCAATTTGATTTAATCAATTTTTGGTCGCCACCGGCTCTCATCGGCAACTCGATATGTACCGTGGTCCCTGGCAAATCTTGCCGTTCACTATCCCCACCTTTGAGGAGGTGATCATCGAGCAGGTGGGGACAAGGGTTACGGCAAATCTGGATTTTTCCCCCATGAGCTTCGACAATGCGGTATGCCACGGATAATCCCAGGCCGGTTCCAAGTTTTTTGGTGGTAAAAAATGGCCGGAACACTCGATCCACCTCCGAAGGATCTATTCCTACACCAGAATCACTGATAGTGAGAAGTATCCGGGTGGGATTTTGGCTGGAGATTTTGGTAATCAAGGTAAGCTCGCCACCACTTGGCATGGCTTGTATAGCATTGTAAACAACATTTTGAATGGCCTGCCCTATCAATACAGCATCAACCTGGGTGGTCGGCAACGCGTCAGAATAATATTCAACTACCTTTATTTGATATTGATCCATTAAGCTGCCGTAGGTTTGCACGGTCTCATGCATGATGATATCCATGCGTTGAGAGGATAGTGTTAATTTTAAGGATTTCGTATAATCAAGTAGTTCAGTAACAACCTGATTAAGGTTGTGAACACCAAGTGACACATTTCTTAAAATTTCGGCCACATGTGTTTTGTTTATGGATTTTGCAAAAGCAGTGCTGTTATCATTTTTTGTGCCGTTCTGCGATTGATGGTCATCCAATTCCAGGGCATTTTCCAATCGTTTGGTCCCCATAAGAATATTGCCCAGAGGATTTCTCATTTGATGGGCAACAGCACCTGAAAACTCGCCCAACAAGGCTAAATCTTTAGCTTTTTTCAATTCGGTTTCCAATCTCTTTTCTTCGGTGACATCCCGGCCCACACCTTCAACCCCTACCACTTGGCCGCTTTGATTGTACTCCGGGAAGATGGTTAAAGAGATGGTATGATTTTCTCCTTTATTATTAACATGTTGATATTCTACATCTTTTACTATAGGGATCTTTTGAGTTAAAATATTGCGAAACAAACTGTTAATACGTTCTCGATCTTCAGCAGATACCACCCCATCCGCACTGAAATCTTTATGGCAGAGTATTTCCCGCGGTAAACCGGAGAGAAGTTCCATTGACTTATTGGCAAAAACGAATCGGTTATATTTATTCACCCGAAATATTATATCTTTTCGATTTTCCACACGAATTCTCTGGCGATCCTGAATTTTTAAGAGCTCATCGTTTTTTTTCGATATTTTTTTCTCCAAAAAGTCGCTCATCTCCTGACTAGCTGTATACGCTCTGGCATTTTCAATGGTCAGGGACGCAGCGCTGGCTAATGCTTCCGCAAACTGCATTTCATGTAGGCCAAAAGCCGGGGCATCCTCACCCCGCACCAACAGAAGCATACCAAGTTTTTTCTGGCCCACCTTAAGAGGAACCCCAATGAGAGAGAACATGTTTAATTGGCAGAATCGTTGTTTCGCAGTTAAAGCAATCTTTCTGCAACGACCGATACTTTTGATTAATATCGGCTTTTCATCAATCAGTTCGGACAACTCCGAATAAACATGTTCCAGGACACCGAATTCACTTTTGGTTCGTAACGAGGAACTGATAAGGCAGCGATTATCCAGTTTTTTATAACGCGAGATGATGACCTCGGTCTTTACTTGAGAAAACAGATAAACACGACTACTTACACCACAATACTCAACTCCTTTTTCGGCGACAGAGGTGAGAGTGGCTTGGAGGTCCAGGGTCTTGTTAAACTGCACAATGGAGTGAAACAAAAAATCAACTTCAGACTTTTTCTGGATACTCTGTTGGTAAAGGGCTTTATTCTCAATGTTCATGCCCATGATATTTGCCATTCCGGATAACAACCGCAGTCCCGACTGATTAACAGGTTGAGAAGATCTGTAGAGGAGCATTATTGCTCCTATTGTGGATTCCCTGGACTGAAGCGGGAGTCCGATAAGGGATGTAATAGATGACTCATCCCCCAGCTCTTTGGGAGCCGGGAGCAGTGTTGCAAGCTTGTCTTTTACCAGGGGCTTATCAGATTTAAGCACCTCCCTGAGATAGTTTTTTCCGATACTCTTTATATACTGGTCATTAAGCTTTTCAATCGGAGTGACATCTTCGCATTCGTTTGCTACCAATTCGATTTTTGAATTTGTGTAATTTTTGGTATAAATGAGAATGCTGTACGCCTTGAATACTTTCCTTATAAAGGTGAGTATACGTTGCAGGGTTTTGTCGAAATCCATCGACTGGTTGATTTTGGTTGAGATGGCACTGATGGCGTACAGCTCCTTACTAAGCGATGTAGACTGGTGCAAGAGAGCGCTGTTTTGCGAAATTTGCGTTTGCAGTTTTTCCCTGGTTTCCTTGATTTCCTTTTTGAGTCGCAGTTCTTTGATATTTGAGGAAAGTTGAAACCCTATCAAATGAAACTGATTCAAGCGGTATTGTTCGACCAAATTTAATTTTTCAATTTCAATCTTTAAAAAGCCTATAATGGTTCTTGAATCCATCAAGGGAACAGAAAATACAGGATGTATTTGTGCTCTTCCACCTCTTTTGACTGTATGCTTGACCGAGTAGTTCAACAACCAGCATTCCGAATACACTTTTGGTTCCCGCGCATGGGATGGGCCGGTCCATTTGGCTTCGGCCACAGGTACCAGAGTATTCGCGGTGTTTATGAGCAAAATTTCCGCTTTCCGCACTTGCCCAAAGTGTAGAATGTACCCAAGATACGCCTCAAAAAGCTCATCCAGATCTTCAATTTTGCTGCAGGCTTCAAGTGTTGCGAAAAAACGAGTTTCTATATCAGATGGAATGGTGCTCTTTATGAAAGTGTTCATATGTCACTTCCCATTTAGCAATAGATCGGCTAACCCCTGTTGCTGACATTGGCCGAATTGAAGATGGCATCGAAAAGACAGTGCAAAAAATCAACAACTGATTTTAACCAATAATTGATATAAATATCAAATGTATTTATATGTGTATTGATTACGTGGTATTGGATGTATATCATCGCCGCAACTATAGAAAATACTGTTGTTGATGTCTTTTTCAAACAAGTTTGAATGTTTTATAGCGATTAAAGTTAACAAATTGTGCGCTAAAGTAGAGGCACATCATTCAAAACTAGAGGATCTGGCTATGACATGCCTTTGTATAAGCGGTATACCTGATGGACTAGCAGTATCCCCAAAATGTATAAAAGATATCTGGCTTTTTAGTGATTTCAGCTCAGAAGATATGGCGGCCCTAGCCAGCGTGGGCTCACGAAAAACATATCAAGAGGGCGAGGTGGTATTTCACCAAGGGGATGCCGCTGACGCCATGTTTCTCATCAAGTCGGGACGGATCAAGTTAAGTAAAATATTTGAGGATGGCCGCCAGGTAACCTTAGATTATCGAAAATCCGGTGATACTTTTGGCGACAATATGTTTGGCGAAGCCATCCACTATCCAGTAACGGCAAGATGCATGGAAACCACTTATACGTGCGGATTCAAACGATCAGATTTCGAGCAGCTTGTTCTCGAACATCCAGGCATCGGACTGCAGGTGATACAAAAACAGAGCGAACATATAGCAACTCTGACAACCAGGCTGGGCGATATGAACATTCCCTGCTTAGAAGAGCGGCTGTACCAGGTATTACTAAACGTAGCCCGTGAGCATGGGGTCTCTGTCAATCGTGGAGTCCGTATCCAGTTTCCCCTGACCCATGAAGATTTAAGTTTTCTCACGGGATCCCATCGAGTGACTATTACCAAAGCACTAAAAAAGCTGAGGGATTCCGGCAAAATAACCAAAGATGGCCGTTCTTTCATCCTTTCGAAAGACATCGTGTAATTTACAAAAGTCAATGGCGTCGTAAACACTCTTCACCTGCTTCGTTGTTGCGATTTTCTACGATTTTATCAAAATTGTTATACCTGAAAAAAGTGAACATTTTGTAGCCTGCGCTACAGAATTTTTCATATCCGGTGATAGAGTAGAGAGAAGTAAACCGAATATTCGGGATTGGCCCGGAATCGGTATTTTTCACTCATCTCAAGTCCAGGAGAATACCATGGTAGAAATTAGCAAAGAAGTGTTTGAAATCGTAAACAGGCCGGGAAGGGTTGGAGTTTTGAGTACCGCCAACAAACAGGGACAGCCCAACAGTGCCTATTTCGGCAGTTTGCGGTTGATAGAAGACGGATCTGTGGCTTTGGGTTTAGGCGACAATAGAAGCCTGAAAAATTTGGAGGAGAATCCACTTGCCATGTTGTTTTGCGTCACCGAAAGCCCTGTAGGGTTTCAGACTCCCGGTATGCGCCTCTATCTCAAAGTAAAGAAAATTGATAAAGCCGGCCCGGTGTACGATGCTATTAAGGCGGCTATTGCCGAACATGCCGGTGCCGATGCCGCCAAAATGATTGTCGCAGCTGCCACCTTCGAGGTGACCGAAATCCGCAAATTAGTAGACTGGTAAGAAAGGTTAGCCCTTGAAGACATTGTGATACATTATCGGCAAAAGGATGGTGTCGACCTCGATCATGGCTTGTGTCCATCCCCTTCAAGCAATTAATAATGAGGATTGCCAATGACTATTAAATTTTTACAACGCAACATCTTTCAGCGACTGCTTGGTATCTCTGCGACAAATGTACCGCATAATGAAAGCGGATGGAATTATGACTCGGGCCAACTTACCATCAACCTTGAGAAAATTACCGAGCTGAGCCACCCAGGAACGGCCGTCCGATTCGAGGGGAAGAACCTGCCAAAGAGAATTTTGGTTGTTTTTGAAGGGGAAGGACAATACCGAGCAATCCACAACCGCTGTTCCCACCTCGGCCACCGCCGGTTAGACTATGTGCCTGGAACCCAAACGGTCCAATGCTGCAGCGTCAATAAATCCACCTATTCATTGACTGGTGAAAAAATATACGGTCCGGCGCCGGAACCCGTTCGCACCTATCCTGTTGAGATCTGTGGAAAGGATTTGCACATCAAGATAGATTGAAGACAGCTATAAAAAATTAATGGGGAGATATCGCAAATGCAGGACCAAACGGAGAGGTCAACAGCTCAGGGTATTAGGGTTATTCTCATTGCCGGCTTTCTCGGTTCCGGAAAAACCACGCTGTTAAGACGCATTTTGAGTTGGCAGGAAGACCTCTCCGACACGGTAGTCGTTGTTAATGAATTTGGTGAAGTCGGTATAGATGGCGCTTTACTCAGAGGGGCAGGGTCAGATGTTATCGAATTGAATAGCGGCTGTATATGTTGCACGCTAACGGCCGACTTGCTTCATTGCCTGGATGATATCTGTAAGAAATTTAATCCCCGCCGAATTATAATAGAATCTTCAGGAGTGGCCGACCCTGCCACTGTGGTGTCAGTTTTAACCAATTCTAAGTTTATTGGCAGCATGGACTTAGAAAAAATCATCACCGTGCTGGATGCCGATTTCTGGCAGTATAGGGAAAATTTCGGCACTTTGTTTTTTAGCCAACTGAAAACAGCCGATTTAATTTTACTTAATAAAATCGATTTAATAGATGCCGATTTGCTGCCGGTATTTTTAAAAGAAATCCATGAAGAGGTCGTCGGGAGTCAAGTCATTCCAACTATTCGCTGTACCATTGATGCGCAAACACTTTGGTCCCCGGTAAAACCAAAGATGGTTGAACTCCAACCGATGCGTTTTTTTGAGGAATTGTCGCTCAACTGTTCGGAGCAAAAATCTAACAATGCCAGCCATGAAGATAAAAACCATTCCACTTCGGTTGCGGCAAACAACTTTGTTACGTTCTCCTTCGAGGAAGTTCGATATATAGACGAAAGTCGTTTTAAGCAATTTATCGATCAAATGCCCTGGGAATTGTTTCGTCTAAAGGGAAATGTGCAATTTGCAGATCATTCGGCGCTGGTAAATTATGTTGGTGGCAAGACGGAATGGATGCCCTTGGATGGTGAACAGAAAACTCAGTTGGCATTTATCGGCTGGAATGTGGATTCCATTGCAATGCTGGAGAAATTGAAAACTTGTCTCATCGAAAAAATCAGTTGAGGTTCAATAGTTTCATAATCCCGGATACAACCCTGAGGGACGTCTCCAGATCTTTGGGGCTGAAGACTTCAAGATTGATGAAACCTCTGTAATTCCGAATTTTTAAAGCAGAAAGCCATTCAAAGACTCTTTCCCCTGACAGCACATCCAGGCTGAGATGCTCCGAAGAGTCCAGAACTCCGTGCAGATGAATTTCTCGAATATACCCCCAAAAGTGCTCCAGCACCTCTAGCACAGGTTCGTCACCAAGCAGCAGATGCCCCACATCCAAACAAAATTTGCAGTAACCTGCGTCTAAAAATGGTTCCAGGAATTGCGGTGAATAATTAATATTTTCAATTAATAAATTACTTGCATCGCCTACACTTTCCTGAATTCGTTGAAGACTTTCCATAGCCCGCAATGTCCAGTCACTCGACGGTTGCAACGCCCCAGCCCTTAAATATTGGCGAGGATCTGCTATCAGAGTCGGAGGGGTGATGGGAATATGCAGAATATAATAGGCTGGCTCAAGAGCACTGGTTTTACGCCAAATATCGATGAGGAGGTGGATTGACTGTTCTCGTACTTCTTTATTATTCGAGGCAATTTCAAGGGATGCCGGAAGATGAACCGTATAAATGGACTTGCTGCTCTCTTTTATCTTCTTTAGGGCTTGTATCTGCTGAGTGGAGGGAATGTTGTGTAATTCGGGGGTATGAAACAGCAATATTTCCGTGAAATTAAGACCGCTGCCGGAATTTGACAAAATTTCGGCGTTAGTGACCGTATCGTAACCATATATCATTGACGGAGCACCTAATTTGAACGAAGGAGCGGGTTGCAAGTAGGTGCTGTATTCAGAGAGTCTTATCTCAGGCATATTTCTCACTCAATGTTTACAATTCGAAAAGAAACATCAGGGCCTTTAGAGGGCAAAATAACCTTTATTGTCATCTCCTCATTAAACATGATAACGTATTTGCAGGCTTCATAGCTGAAACTCTATCTTTCAATAGTCGATAAACAGATCATAGGAAAACAGCTTTTGCAACTTTTACATATGGAGGAGAAGAGATTATGAATTTTAAAAGAGTGGTATCTCTTACACCGTCTATCACTGAGACTATTTTCTCCTTGGGTGCCGGAGATCTGGTCGCAGGTGTTACCGATTCCTGTGATTTTCCTTATGAAGTGAACAGTAAACCCCATATCTGCTCTTGGTTTGACCCAGACATGGAACGTCTTCTTGCGCTTAAGCCGGATTTAGTTTTAGGCCTTAAAACAGCCCATGAGCGTTTTGCCTCCTTTTTTAATATAAACAAGATACACTCTGTTTTATTTAATCCAATAACCATAACTGATGTTCTGGCCGATATAGTGCACCTGGGTAAATTGCTTGGTGCGGTGGAAAGAGCTCAGGAGTTGGTTGACAACCTGCAAACCCGCCTTGAGAAACTGGATCGGTCAGTTGAATTGATTTCTCCGAACCGGCGCTTGACGGTTTGTCGAGTCCTCGATATTGAAGAGGAACAATTAATTGTGGCTGGCCCGCGATCGTTTCAATATGATGTCATTGCCCGGGCTGGAGGCATCAATGTCACATCCTCTTTTAGCAGCGCATACCCCAAAGTTTCCTTCCGGCAATTCCAACAATGGGATGCAGAAATGATATTTTTCTGCGGTTCAGATGAAAGCTATACTGCAAGACTGAAAGCCGGGACGCAGTGGCAATCCCTCAGGGCCGTCCTTACCAATAGATTATACCAATTTGATTGTGGGCTGACTTGCCGGACCAGTCCCCGTATTGTTGATATGGCAGAACTTCTATTCCAAACCTTATACGGCGAAAAGGCTTTGCAATAGCAAATATTTCAAAACTTCCAGAGAAACAAGAAAAATTTCTCTGTCGCAGCAGACCTCCATTAATGTCGATTGTAACGGGTAACAATCCATCCATCGACATTAACAGCAGAGCATCAATCTAGAAAAACATTGAAAAACCAGTCATTAATGGCATTACGCAGTTCTACCTGCTGTCACTTCTATATACCCTCAAGCCCAACTCCAGCTTTTATATAAATTTCATTCATTCATTTCATAAACCATCCTTTAGACGATACCCAGGAATTCTAAATACCTTATGCTTCGTCATAATGTTCACCAATTTATAAAAGTTAGTCATTTTGTAAATTGAATTTCTGGTCGGGCTTATCACCATTGGCAAGGATCATAAACGCAAAGCATGGAGGTCATGATGTTTGACATTAGCACAGACGTAGAACAGAAGGTTTGTGAGGTTGGGTGCGTTAAGTTTGGGGGGTTGCCAGGGGAATATCCAACGGTAGTCTGTAACTCAATTTTTCAAAAAGGCGATAAGGTTTTTGAAGGAAAACGTAAGGAAGGCTTTGACGAAAAAAAAGCAGCGGACCTTTTGACCACGCAAGACAAGCTTTGGAAAGAAACCGGTGTTCCTGGAATGGCAGATATTGTTGCAAACACTGGTGCTGAGTTCAAGACGTACATTGATTTTGTGACTTCAGTCAGCAGCATGCCTTTTTGTATCGATGCATGGGTGATGAAACCAAAACTTGAAGGTGCAGCCTATTGTGCAGAAAAAGGCCTCTTGGACCGCATGTTTTATAATAGCCTTACTGTCTGGGAAAAAGACCTGGAGACCGAAATTAAAGAAATTTACGATATTGGCGTAAAACATGTGCTCCTGGTTGCTTTTGATGAAACTGACCAAATGCCATCGGGACGTGTTTCCGGAACTCAGAAACTTCTCGATGCTATTGATAAAGTAGGGGCGAAATTTGAAAGCATCTTTGTTGACTCCTCAGTTATGAATGGGCCAGCAACTGCTCTCTGCAGCATAGCCAACAAAATGATCAAGGAAAAATGGGGATTTCCCACTGGCAGTGCTCCCAGCAATGGATCTTATATGTGGAATGAGGCTCGGGAAAAATGGGGATTCAAAGGCTGGTCAGCAGCTGACGCGGCTTTGGAATCGTTGTCAGCGTGTAATTACCATGACATTATTTTCTCTGGTCCCATGGCTGGTGCCACACGGATCATGCCTGCTATCGCCATGGCCAATGCTTTCCAGGCGACTGCTATCTTCAGTGAAACAGGACGTCTGCCAAAGGATCCCAACCACCCATTACTGAAACTATTTCCAGATTTTGTTGAGAACCTCAAAACATCGGCAAAGAGTTGAGCAATAACAATATGCTAATTAAAGAGAGCGGGAGCCTTTTACCGCTTTTCACATCAAATTCGGAGGAGATATGGCAGAGCTAACTGGTAAAGAACGAGTAGTGAAAATGTTCAAAAAAGAACCAATAGACAGGATGCCCTGTTTTAGCGGTCAAGGAACCGTTACCGTACAGGCTATCGAGGCGATGGGCACCTCGTTTTCATTAATTCACAACAATGCCAAGTTGATGGCTGAAGCAGCATTGAAATCTGCCAGAATGTGGGGCCTGGATGGGTTGGTTATACCTTTCGATATGGCGGTTGTGGCCGAGGCGATGGGGCGCGGCGTGTCGCTCTATGATGGCCTGGAAGGTGTTGTCTATCCAACTGTTCCTAACAAATGGAAAAGCCTGGATGAAATCAATATCCCCGCCAATTATATGAGTCAAGGCAGAATGCCGCTGGTCGACGAGGCATTTGGAATCCTTATGAAAGATGCTCCGGATCTGGCCATTGGTGCCTGGGTGCTTGGCCCCTTTACTCTTGCGGGACAAATCATGGAGCTCGACATCCTTTTAAAAGGATTGAAAAAGAACAAGGATCAAATCGAGGCATTCTTGGCCGAGATGACTCAGCATACAATTGATATGTGCAAGCATTATGAAAGCCTGGGCGTTGATTTTATCTGTGTTCGGGAAATGGGTTCAGGGACCGATCTCCTTTCGCCCCGTATGTGGAAGACCCTCATCCAGCCCAATCTCACCAAAGTAATTCAATCCATCTCAATTCCGTCGGTCAACCATATCTGCGGTTCAACTGATATGATTATCGAAATGATGCACGAATGTGGCGCAGACGCCTTGAGCGTTGATCAGAAAAACAATTTAGTCGAAACAAGAAAGAAGGTCGGCAATGACGTTCTGCTTTTAGGCAATTTTGACCCTTATGGCACTTTGACCACCTTGGAAGATACCGCAAAAGTGGCCGACGTCATAAAAAAATGCATTGATCAAGGTGTCGATTCCGTATGGCCTGGATGTGACATCTGGCCGGATGTCAAAAAAGAAAACATGGAAACATATGTGCAAACTGTCAAAGAATATGGCGTGAAAGCCTCCCCTGCCGTTCCACGAATCTAAAGGAGAAATAACCATGGCAACTAAAGAAGAAATTTTAGCTGAATTGATCGAAGCCGTTGTTGAGTACGAGGAAGATGATTGCGTCGCTGCTGCCCAGAAGGTTATTGATAACCCCGATGTTATAACTCCCATGGAAGGCGTACTTGATGGGCTGGCTGCCGGTATGGAGAAGGTAGGTGTGCTCTTTGATACCAATGAATATTTTGTGCCGGAGGTATTGATGTGTGCAGACGCACTTTATGCTGGTCTTGCTGTGCTCAGGCCTCATATTCCTCCGGTAGAGGCGGGCACCAAAGCTTCTGTTGTTCTCGGCAGTGTTCAGGGAGATGTCCATGATATCGGAAAAAATCTGGTTAAGATGATGTTTGATATTGCCGGCTGGGATGTCTACGACTTGGGCCGCGATGTACCCCTTGAGCAATTTGTCGAGAAACAGCTGGATACGAAGTCAGATGTTCTGGCTATGTCCGCCATGATGACAACAACCATGCTCGGAATGAAAAAGGTTATTGCCATGGTTAAAGAGAAAAACCCAGATTGCCTTATTATGCTGGGCGGTGCACCGGTTACCAGGGATGTTGCTAACCTGTTCGGCGCTGATGGCTATGCAGAATCAGCCGGTAATGCGGTTTCCGAGGGTATCAAGATGATCGCAAATCTGAGAAAATTCGAACAAGATAAAAAGGAACAACAGGCTAAATAATCACCCCCTTTTTTCTGAAAATGAACTGTGACCGTTTAGCCTTCACATCAGTCTGCAGAGCAGGACTATCAATGAGAGAGTCACTGTCCGAGCATACCTAGGCAGATATTCAAGCCGTGCAGACACTTGGTTGTGAACTGCTTGACGGTCATTAATTTGCACAAGGAGTAGGGAAGATGGCAGACGAAAAGGTAATGGTAATATTCCAGCCTTCTGGAGTCCGGGGTGAAGTGCCTAAAGGATGTAACATAATTGAGGCGTCCCGACTTTTAGGTGTGGATATCGAAGCCCCATGCGGCGAAAAAAAAGTTTGTGGAAAATGTGTTGTCCGTGTTGAAGACGGGCATTTCGAAAAATACAATATCCACTCCAGCATGGATCATGTATCTCCATGGAAGGAGGAAGAAGAGAAATTTCTCAATCCGGAAAAAAAGGCACAAGGATATCGATTAGGTTGTGTTGCCGAGGTATTGGGCGATATCCTGGTATTTGTTCCGGAAGAATCAAGAGCAGGAAAGCAGATTGTCAGCAAGGCGGCGCGCGATATTCACATTGAACATAATCCAGCTATTAAGCTCTACACAGTTGAGATGCAGGCGCCTGATTTTGAAAATAAAATTGGTGATTTTGAAAGGCTCACCAATGCACTGGCACGTGAGCACGGCCTGACAAATCTGACAATCGACATCGTTGCGCTTAGAAAACTGCCTAGTGTGTTACGCGAAGGTAAGTGGATAGTAACGGTCAGTGTCTGGAACAACAAAGAAATAGTCAGGGTCCGGCCAGGTTTTCACGCTGCTTCTTATGGTGTTGCAATCGACGTAGGTACAACCACTTGTGCAGCTTATCTCTGTAATCTCCAGACAATGGATGTTATAGCTACATCATCATTAATGAATCCACAATGCAAATACGGTGAAGATGTCATGGCCAGGATCACTTTCCACATGACAACTCCCGGTGGCCTAAAGAGGATGAGTGATGATATCATTGAAGGTGTGAACGATCTTATACAAAAGGTCGTCAATGCAACTCATCCGGAAAAGAAAAAGATCAAAAAGAAAAAAGGCGATACCGGTCCCGACGAATTTAAAGAAATCATTGAAGAAGGTGTATTTTACCCACGCCTGCAGATGGAAGACATCGAAGATATAACCATCGGGTTTAATACCGCAATGCATCATATTCTTCTTGGCCTTAATCCTGAATATGTTGGCCTGGCACCGTTCCCACCGGTTATCCACCAAAGCATGGACATCAAGGCAAGAGATCTCGGGGTCAAAATCAATGATTCGTCTTATCTCTTCGTCCTGCCGAATGAAGCAGGTTTTGTCGGCGGCGACAATGTTGGAGTGCTTATATGCGAAGAGCCCTACAAATATGACGAAATTCAGCTTATTATTGATATTGGTACCAACGGTGAACTGATTCTCGGTAACAGGCATAAACTTATTTCATCATCTTGCGCTACCGGTCCGGCAATGGAAGGTGCCCAGCTGGCATTTGGTATGCGCGCCGCACCTGGAGCCATTGAGAGAATTTCTATTGACCCTGAAACCCTTGACGTAGATTATAGAGTAATCGGTCAGGAAAAAAGCAGAAAAGAGATCAAGAAGCCTGAAGACATGAAGGCCAAAGGAATCTGTGGCTCCGGTATACTTGATGTTCTTGCCGAGCTTTACAGCTCAGGTGTTATCACTAAAACTGGTGTCTTTAACAAAAAGCATTTAAAAGAATGCCCACGATTTCGGATGAATGCCGATACCGGCCAGCCTGAATTTGTACTGGCCTGGAAGGAAGAATCAAGTATCGGCAAAGATATTTGTATTACCCAGAAAGATGTCCGCCAGATTCAGTTGGCCAAAGGTGCTTTATATGCCGGCTGTAAACTGATGATGAAGCATATGGGTGTTGAAAAAGTCGATAAGGTTAAGATTGCAGGAGCGTTTGGAACCCACGTTGACCGCACCAAAGCATTGGTCATGGGTCTCTTCCCTGACTGTGAAATAGAGGCAATTGCCGGAGTGGGTAATGCCGCCGGAGATGGCTGCCGGGCTGCACTCCTGAACGTTCAAAAAAGGGTGGAAGCAAACTGGTGTTCAAGAAATGTAAAATATCTTGAACTTACGGTGGAGCCGACATTTGAACAGGATTTCTCCGAAGCGATGCAACTGCCCCATATGGTTGACAAGTTTCCACATCTCGAAGATGTGTTGCCTGATTATATCTTAAATCAGGGACCAAAGGGACCGAAATTTCCTGAAAAGTAGCAGTATTAAAACTGCCGGTCAACAGTTTGCAGCGGACCGGCAGTTTATCAGTGTTATGTGACAGAAGGATCCAGAATGGAAAAGGTTACTGTATCGGTTACCCCAGGAATCTGCAGCTTTGCATGTCAGGTTGTGGCAGCTCAGAAATCTAAACGAATTGCTTCAATCGAGATTATCGGCTCAGAGTGCACATTGATCAATACACTCGCGGCAACCCTCTCGGAGATAACCTTTTTTGACCTTTTTAAATCCTATTCCAACAATCATATTTTTCAATCCACTGAACAAGCTCACTGTCACCTTTGTTGCCCAATTCCAATAGCAATTGTTAAAGCGTCCGAGGTTGTTTTAGGCCTGGCGTTACCACGGGATGTCTCAATTCATTTTTCATGATTACAGGAGACTCGTTATGTTACAGAAAAGTGGAAAAATAGTTCAAATTTCAAATTTATATGCCAAACGACAAAGATCATTTCAAGATGAAGCAATCATCCCTGATGACATACTTATTGAGCTTTGTGCTAAGGGTGAGAAATACGGCATCGAAACCATTACGCCATTTAGTGTAGATGAGTTTGAGCTTGGTGAATGGGTAGGACTTAAATGTCGATACGGCTGTTCACAATTTGGTACGAACTGGTCTTGTCCCCCAGCCACCCCGGAGCTTGCTCAGGCCAGAGCAATTTTAAACGAATATACCCTAGCCCTTCTTCTTATCGGTTCCCAACAATGTACAAATTTTTATCTCAATAACAGCAAAACACGTAGTGAACAGGTGCGTTACTGGAAGGGAACTGTAAGCCTCGAGAGGCAGCTTTCTCAACACGGTTACGACAAGGCCTTCAGTCTGGTTTCCGGGAGTTGTTCACTCTGCAGCAAATGTGCCTACCCCGAAGCATGCCGTTTTCCAACCGAAAAACGACCGACAATTGAATCGTTAGGAATAGATATGCTCGGAACACTTAAAAATTTGGGTATTGATACCAACGTGGCAAAAGATCAAAAAGAGTTGTTTAAATACTATGCAATAATTTTGTTGGCATAAATATTGCGATATCAGTACAGGATATACTAACAGAAATTAGTCAGGCGATGCTTGCTGGAAAACAAATCGCATCAACGAAATTGTGTTAACATTGTACGGTACAAGAATACACTGCTTACTCTCCTTAAGCGTCAGCTCTTTTAAGGAAAAGTGGCAATCCACATGAAAAAAAGATAACTTCATCCGCACCCTTCGCCACAGCCTGGTTGCATCGACCGGAGAGATTACTGAATTTTCTGGCTATAGCATTAACAGGCACGATCCCGCAGCCGACTTCATTAGTTACAAAAATCACAGTTCCACGACGTTGTCTACTGAGCGTTATGAGTTCTTGACAAATCATAGTTATTTTATCTTCGCTGAGATCATCTTGGGAGTGATGTATCAAATTACTAATCCACAGCGTCAGGCAATCAATAAGGAGAACGTCTAATTCGGGATACCCTTTCAATACTCTTTGCAGGTCAATCTCTTCCTCAATGGTTTGCCAGTCGGCTCCAAGTCTGTCCTGCTGATGACGTATGACCCGTTCCTGCATTTCTAAATCCTCTTTGGAGGGTGCCGGGCAAGTAGCAATAAAAGCGCGTTTTCCAGAAAGGGACTCCGCTATATTCTGGGCATAGCTACTTTTGCCGCTGCGTGAGCCACCGATTGCTAATATTATCTTTGCCATTTAGTTGATTCCCTCAAAGAGAAAAGAGAGTAATTGTTTCTCCTGTCTCTATCATTTTTCTATGCCAACCCGTGCTTTAACGCCCCCTTTGAAATAATGCTTTACAGCTTTCATTTCGGTAACAAGGTCGGCTTTTTCCAAGATTTCAGGTAAAGCATTTCTTCCGGTTATAATAAGCTCTGTTTCTTGTGCCCTGCTATCGATTAAGCCAATAAGCTCAACTGTTGAAATTAGATTGTAGTGCACTGCGATATTAGCCTCATCCAATATGACAACTTTATACTCACCGGAAGTTACAATATCCTTCATCTTTGCCAGACCTTCGCGGGCAGCCTTAACATCAGCTTCAGAAGGTCTTCCATTGATAAAACGTCCCAGGCCAAACTGTTCAATTGTGATCAAATCATCAAACCGTTGCAGTGCATTTAATTCACTATAACGTCCTTCCTTGACAAATTGGGCGAGAAACACTTTGTGACCAGCGCCTGCAGCTCTTATTGCCAGTCCAAGCGCAGCTGTTGTTTTACCCTTTCCTTCTCCTGTATATACCTGCACATAGCTTTCCATATTATCTTAACCTGATCAAATAAAAAGCTCGAATCGATTGCAATAAACCGAGTCGAGAAAACACTGTTTATGTTTGTAAGCATTAAACTCAAAAAACTATGAGCTAATCTACTGTTAAATGACCTAAAGTCAATATAATTGGTTATTCAAGATTAAGTTTACGTGCTGTAAAAATGGGTAAAAAAAAGCAACCAGTCAACGAAACGAATACGATAAGGCTATTGAGGTTTAAATCCAGCATCCAGTGTTTAAGCGTATTCTTTTCAAAAACAGGCACAAGCTGGTTGGAGATATCTCTGTTGTTTATATTATTGGTACCTTGCTACTGAAAGTCCGACACTCAACGCCGGCTTTCTTCCCGTTTATCGGAGTTAGGCTTTTGGAGTTCTAAATAATAATTTTAAGAATTCAACCATATTTTCAGCGTATTCAGCATACCCATCGGCTTCAATAATCTCAGTCGTTTTTTTGGCATTAACCCCAGCACCACCAACAATTATTTTGACATGATCCCTTACTCCAGCGTCTTTAATTGTTTGTACTACCTTTTTTGCCTCCTCAACACCTTTCTCTGTTTCAATTGATATGCCAATGAAGTCAGCACCTTCCAAGACCGCCTGCAAAAAATCTTCTGCAGGGACTGATTTTCCCAAATCTTTTACTTCAAAGCCTTTGGTCTCCAAAAGCATATTCACAAAATTTTTTCCCCGATCCTTTGTGTCGCCGTAGACAACGCCAATTGCACCTTTTACTCCAGGCTTTGTTTCCATGGCGTCGATTTGATGTTTTATTTTTTCGAATGCTTCTTTTAAAATATAGGATGCCTTATATATGTCAGGATACAAATGATCTTTCTTTTCATAACGCTTTGCAACTTCATTAAAACCTGGCAGAAGACCGTTTAAAATAATTTTCTGTGGAGATTCGCCTTTCAGTATTGCCTGTACCGTAAGGGAAAGTGTTGCTGCCTTGTTAAGATCAGGAAAAGTTTTCGCAATCTGTTCTATTAGCATGCAGGAATCCTCTTTTTTGATATAGACTGTGAAATCATCGGATAACACTCCTCTATTCATTGCCACGCCATGCATCAGTAAAACATTTTTGCTATATTGTGTCATTACTTGATTGATATTGTAGTCAGAATCTCTCATCATATAGTTTCTTGATGAGCTGACAAAATACATTATAATTTTCTACGTTATAGCATACGATTAGACATCCCTTAAGACACAGAGCGGGGGCCCAAAGAGTAGGACCACAGGTTAAGTTACAAAAATATACAAACAGTTGGGAATACCCGTGAAAGGGCAAAATTGAAGCTAAAGAGCATGAACAACTGAGCCATAGCACAATTTACAGGCGTATCGAAGAAGATCGGCAACGAGGTGGCCTACTGTTCCGTAAGCTTCCAAGGTTCGGAAAAACACGCTGGAAAGGCGAAAAACGCAATAAGAAAGCAGGGGTTAGATTGATTCCAAACAGAGTCGATATCACAGAACGGCCCAAGGTGGTTGATGACAGAGTGCGACTAGTATTTAGTTTCAATAATATATTTACAAAAAGTCGTTTTCAAGCTATCCTTTCCCAAAAAACTGAGGAGGATAGCTATGGCCAGAAAAACAGAACGTGCGCAACTGTCTTTATCTGTGGAACAAAAGAACAAACTTGAGCAAATTAGTAAATCCCGCAAAGGCCCTTTACGGGAAGTCCAAAGGGCTCAGATATTATTACTTTATGCGGATGATTTGCCAATCAGTCAAATTCAAGAACTGACTAAAGTGAGCAGGCCATCCATATACAAATGCATTGATAAAGCTTTGGCCGCTGGTCCGGATGCAGGTTTGAAAGATTACTACCATAGGCCATTCGAGCCAACTATTACAGATGGAGCGAAGGCTTGGGTTATAAACCTTGCATGTACAAAGCCTAAAGATAAAGGCCTTGCCGCAGAATTATGGACACTGAGCGAGCTTGCCAAATATTCTCGTCAACATGCCCCCGAAGCAGGACATCACTGTTTGTCTAAAGCTGCAAAAGCCACTATATGGCGAATTCTTAGTGCTGATGCGGTAAAACCACATAAACTTGAATATTACCTTGAGCGTCGCGATCCCAACTTTGAACAAAAAATGCAGGAAGTACTCATGGTGTATCAAGAGGTCAATTTACAAAATGACGAAAAAGGCGATACGCTCCCGTCAATCATTACTGTATCTGTCAACGAAAAACCCGGAGTGCAGGCTATTCAAAATATTGCCCCTGATTTGCCGCCAAAACCGGGCAAACACAAAACCGTCAGTCGAGATTACGAATATAAAAGACTTGGTACTCTTTCTATTCTTGCCGCTCTTGACTTACATAGCGGTCATATAATTGGTCAAGTTCATGAACGACATCGAAGTCGTGAATTTATCGAGTTGCTCAAAGAACTTGATGCTCGCTACCCTTCCGAATGCACGATACGGGTAGTTCTTGACAATCATTCAGCTCATATCTCTAAAGAGACGATGGCATATCTCGCGTCAAGGCCTGGAAGATTTATTTATGTGCACACTCCTAAACACGGATCCTGGTTGAATTTAGTTGAAGCCGCTTTTTCCAAAATGGCCAGAACATTTTTAAGACATATTCGCGTTTCGTCTAAGGCTGAACTGAAGGCCAGAATTCTTAAGGGAATTGAAGAAATTAATTCTGCTCCGGTTGTTTATCGTTGGAAAAAGTTTGACCTTGAGATTGCTTAATTGTAAATAAATTAACGAATCGAAATACTAGGTGACTGGGAAGGAGATACCGTACACGGGCAAAATGCACACCTTGTGACCTTGGTGGACCGCACAAGTCTTTTTACGCTGGTAGAAAGAGTGCTGAAAAAGACCAAAGAGCAAGTGGCAGATGCGATGATCAGAATGCTAAAAAATGTTCACTCAGTTCTGACTATTACTTTGGATAATGGTGGTGAGTTTGCAGATCATGTTCGTGTGTCTCAGGCAATGGGAGCCGATGTTTATTTTGCTAAACCCTATGCAAGTTGGCAGCGAAGGACAAATGAGAATACCAATGGTCGTATCAGGCGCTTTTGGCCCAAAAAATTCGACATGGCTACACTCACCGAACAAGAAATTAAAGTCAGAATTCTATTATTGAATTTGACACCCAGAAAGGTCTTGGGAGGGTTAACTCCCCTGGAAGCTTTTACTGGCAGGCGTGTTGCACTTATTACTTGAATCCAGCTTTAAGCTATCTGTACAGTCTTAAAACTTTTGAATTTACAAGTAACCAAAACAATCGTTCGGCCTTTCACGACGATAACACTGATGAAAATGGTGACAGAACTATTTAAATCTACCTCGCTGATATTTCTTATTCGTTAATTCATGCTTACTTTTGTATATTTGACACTCATATAATTTCATAGCCCATTCTCTATCTTCAAATCTTCATCAAATTTCTTATCTCGACGCAAACTTGCCATACAACAAGAGATTGTAAAGTTTGACGTGAGCACCATTGAAAGGAAGAATATGAACTCATTTGTCGCACGCCAACCAATCTTCGACACTAAGAAGCGAATATTTGCTTACGAATTACTTTTTCGTGCTGGCACATCCAATGCCTTTCCTGACATAGATGGTGAAACCGCCACTTCCAGTCTCCTCTCTTCGTCTTTTTTTACGACTGGAATCGACCATATTTCCAATGGAAAAAAGGTGTTTATCAATTTCACTGAAAATCTACTCGTTCGCGGTATCCCTTCAATGTTTCCTGAGAATAAAATCGTCGTAGAGGTTCTTGAAGATGTACCGCCAACTGATGCAGTCATCGCGACCTGTCAGGACTTACAACAGAAGGGTTATGCTTTGGCTCTCGACGACTTTGTTTACCAAAATAATCTTGTGCCATTAATTGAAATCGCAAAATTCATTAAAGTAGATTTTCGTGTGACCCCCATAGAAGAAATTGTCACGCTTATCTCTACACTTAAAAAATATCCATGCAGTTTACTTGCTGAAAAAATAGAGACTTATGAGGAATTCCAACAAGCGAAAGATATGGGATTCAGCTATTTTCAGGGTTATTTTTTCGCCCGTCCAGAGATCCTTACGAATAAGGAAATATCTTCTTCTCAGTTGTCCATAATGAAGATTATCTGTGAAATCAACAAAACTGAATTTGATGTCAACAATTTGGAAACATTGATAAATCAAGATGTTTCAATTACCTACAAACTGTTTAAGTACCTAAACTCTTCATATTTTTCCAGAGTGCAGCCAATCTCATCAGTCAAACAGGCGATCGCTTTCTTGGGAGAGAATGCCATCCGTTTGTTTATTTCACTGATAATTGCCAGCAAACTTGCCAAGCAGAAACCTACTGAATTAATACGAGTATCGTTAATACGGGCTAATGTACTTTTCCGCCTAGGAGAAGAACTAAACATGCACAGTAACGAGTTATTTATGCTTGGACTATTTTCTCTCATTGACGCCATGCTCGATAGCAGTATGGAAAAATTGGTAGCGCAACTCCCCTTGGCTTTGGATATTCGAGAAGCCTTGGTAAAACGGACAGGAAAGCTTTTTCCTTTTCTGAACCTGATCGAAAGCTATGAAAAAGCTAAATGGGAATGTTTTCAGGAAGAGATTGCAAAAGAGAATATAGAAGCAGAAAAACTCGTTGAGTTTTATGTTGAATCAATCAAAATATCTGATCACTTACAGACCTTGTAATCGTATGCCTTTTAAGCAACGTCCGAGACAAACCTAATACGTTAAACAAAATTCAAAAATCGGTTGAATAATCACGGTTGCATAGCAAGAGAGATAATCTGCACATGCACATAAGTGTAATTAATTCAAAATAGCTCTGGTGGCAGGCTTGATGGCGGTTTTCGTTCAGTTTTGTTAGGTTGTACTGTGAAGGACGCAATTCACAAGACTGTAACTACCTGAATTTATGTATCACCTTCGCAGCAATCCTAATTTGAGGATATGAGACCAGACGTATGAAACTGATTTACTACTCAAGCTGACCCCCGGCATAAATACTACATGAGTAAGGGTTCGATTTCCGCCGCTTAACAACGAAGAGATTCTTTTGACGACCAAGAATAAATAAGAACTTCACTGGCTATTTACTGGCTAAAATCCAGCTAAAGCCAGAATCAATAACCACATGATTTAAAACAATATATTGACAAAAATCATGGCGGAGAAGCAGGGATTCGAACCCTGGGTGGAGTTCCCCCCACAACGGTTTTCGAGACCGTCCCGTTCGGCCGCTCCGGCACTTCTCCGTACAACGACGCTATTGATAACAATTATTGGCCTGTTCTTCAACAAGATTCAAGCTGTTCTGGCCGTTCTTTTACCGCCAGCGAACTCAGTTGAAATCTCCCAGCCATTTTCTATACCATGGTCTCTCTGAATGAACACTATCCACTCATTATGGAATTGAGTGTTTATTTCTCATGAACATCTGCCGTTTTTTCAAGCTAATCAAATATTCAAGCACCAATTATGTTGTTGATATATTGAAATTACATTTATTTTTTCGCAATGGCGTACATTATGCGTTATAAAACTAGCCCCGGTAAACAGAAAGTAAGCCGGCCCTCTTTTCAGTGCCCCTTTGAGGGGTAAAAAACAAAAAATGAATTTCTAAGAGAGTAAACATCAGTTATCGAACCCAAATCAGGCAACTTCAAAATTGGTACCAGACACAATACCTGCTGCTCTTCCATTTTACCTGGACTAAAAATTAGCAGGCCATCCAAACACCCCAGCTTTCCTTAAATCCATTTGACATATTGAAATTATTTGCATGTTTCCTCAACAAAGATAATACTACGCATCTTCCAACTTCCCCTTAAGGTAAAAAGATGGCAACAGACATTTCGACCACAGAGATTGAACGACTGATTGGCAATCAAATAAACCTGCCTTCTCCGCCTACTATTGCCGCGCAAATCCTTAAAACAATCCAGAACCAGGAAAGTTCTTTAGCCGATCTGGAGAGAATAATTTCGGCCGACCCGGCCCTCACAGGAAAATTACTGCGGGTTGCGAACTCTGCATTTTATGCACTGCCTTACGAAGTTGGTAATGTCAACCGCGCACTGTCCATCCTTGGCACCAATGTTATAAAAAATATAGCCCTGTCCTTTGTGATCGCCGGTAATTTACGTGGTGAGAAAGAATCCCTTTTCGATTTTGACTATTTCTGGCGACGTTCCGTTACCGCAGCGGTGGCGGCTGAACTGGTTATGGGCCTGCTGCACGATAAGGATGAAAATATATTCGTTACCGCCCTTCTGAAAGACATCGGCATTTTGATAATGTTCCTCAATAAAGGGCAGGAATACACTGTCGCACTGCAAGAAGGTTTCCAAGATGGAGGAACCGAGTTAACCCGTGTCGAACAACAGATGTATCAGTTTGATCACCAACAGCTCGGCGGCACACTACTGCAGAGTTGGGGAATTCCTCAATCCATCGTTAAACCAGTCCTTTACCACCATAACCCGACACTCGCCCCCAAAGAATATCGCCAGACATGCTCAGTGCTCTATGTGGCAAGCCTGCTTGCTGCAATTTACAGCGAAACAGAAACTGCGGAAAACATCCGGAAGCTGGAAACAAAGATGGAGGCTTTCTTCAATATCAACGCCGATCAAACCAGAACATTAATTGATGAAGTCGCCGAAAAGAGTATCGACCTGCTGAATATCTTTGAGATTGATCCTGCGCAAATGCAGCCCTATTCACAGATGCTCCAGGAAGCCAATGACGAGTTGGGCAAATTAAACCTTTCATACGAACAACTGGTACTGGAACTCAAACACTCCAAGGAAAAAGCGGAACGGTTTGCCAACGAACTACGCAAAGCCAACAGCAAACTCGAGGACCTGGCATCCCGTGACGGTTTGACCAATCTCTATAACCATCGTTACTTTCAGGAAAGACTCGGCAAAGAAATGATCCGTGCCAAACGCTATGGACACTCTCTTGCCTTGATCATGTTTGACATCGATTATTTCAAAACAGTCAATGATTCTTTCGGTCATCCGGCGGGCGACAAGGTCCTGGTCAATCTGGCACAGACGATCAGCGTGGCCATACGGCCAAGTGACATAATAGCCAGATACGGCGGTGAGGAATTCGCCGTCATACTACCCGAAACGAGCGAGACAGGGCTGAAAGTTTTTTCCAAACGACTGAGGCGTTGCGCCGCTTCAATAACAACGACTGTCCCAAAAGGTGACATTTCCATAACCATCAGTTGTGGAGGCGTCCATTTATCGCCAAATGACAATGCCACTCAGCAGGAACTCATCGACACAGCTGATCGTGGACTTTTCCTGTCTAAAACAAACGGTCGCAACTGTGTGACCATCCTGCCAATCGAATCAAAAGTTTTGTAAATATTGAGCCTTTCCGCAGCAACCGGAAAAGAACATGAAAAGGTACAAAATGAAAACCAAAGTAATTTTTTTTTGCCGCTACACAATCCTGACTTTATTTTTCTTAGCAATTCCATTCCTGTGCGGAGCAAATACTCAAGACAGGGTACTCTCCTGGGATGAGGCAGTACAAGCGGCCCGTGGTCAGACCGTCGATTGGTATATGTGGGGAGGTTCTCCGGCTGTAAACAATTACGTTAATGGCTATCTGGCGACTGAACTCAAAAAACAGTACGACATACATCTGCGGCAGGTGCCGGTAAAAGATATCGCCGAGGTGGTCAGCAAGCTGGTGGTCGAAAAACAGGCCGGCAAGGATAGTGACGGAAGTGTCGATCTCATGTGGATTAACGGTGAAAATTTCCGAACCTGTAAAGAACAGAAACTCCTTTACGGCCCTTTTGCCGACAAACTGCCGAATCAACAATATGTCGATTCAGCAAACCCGACCATAAAAAATGATTTCGGCACCCCCGTGGAGGGTTTCGAATCGCCCTGGGGCAGTGCGCAACTGGTCATGATCTACGATTCGGCAAGAACGCCACAGCCGCCCAAATCGATACCGGCGCTTATTACCTGGATCAAGGATCATCCGGGCCGATTCACCTATCCTGCCCCTCCTGATTTCACCGGTTCGGTATTTGTCCGCCATTTTTTCTATTACGCCGCCGGATCGGTGGACAAATGGCAGGGTGATTATTCAGAAGCTGATTTTAATAAAGCCGCCGATACAACTTACACCATCCTGCGCGATCTCAAGAATTCTCTATGGCGAAACGGCGACACCTACCCTGAATCGCCGGTGAGGATGAATACCCTTTTCGCCGATGGGGAAATTGATTTCTCCTTTTCCTATCACCAGGGAGAAGCCTCACGAAATATCCTGGACGGACTTTTCAAAGATTCAGTGCGAACTTTCGTTTTTGACGAAGGCACAATAGCCAATACACACTTTGTGGCCATCCCCTACAACGCCAAAGACAAGGCAGCTGCCATGGTCGTGGCCAACTTCCTTCTATCTCCCGAAGCTCAGCTTGAAAAAGCCACACCAAAAGTTTGGGGTGATTTTCCGGCCATTCAGCCATCCAAACTGCCATCGCCGATGCGGGAAAAGTTTGAATTCCTGCCCAAGGGCGTGGCAACACTTGGCGACACTGAACTACAGGCCCATCAACTGCCGGAGCCGCCAAGCAAGATACTGATCAAGCTGGAAAAAGGCTGGGTAGAACACGTATTGAAGAACAGATGACAGCAGGACCAAAACGTTCCCTGGTAACGCCTGAAAGCACAGGGCGAAAAACATCACCATGGCGGCTCATTAGCCTCCTTGGTCCTGCTCTTGGCCTCATTCTCCTGCTTTTTGGCGGAGGCTTAACGCTTGGTCTGTTACAGGCCCTCGATTATCTGCCATCGCGGGGGTTGGCAGGTCTCGGCCTGGAGCATTTCAGCCATGTTTTACAAGATCCGGACTTTGGCAAAAGCCTTATTCTCACCCTGTACATTTCCATTACCTCGACCCTGATTGCCGCCATGGTCAGTGTGCTGCTCGCCCTCACCCTCATGCACTGGGCGGCTGACAGCCGGGCCATTAATTTTATTTTACAGATTCCGATGACGGTACCGCATCTGGTCATCACCATTTCGGTCATCCTGCTGCTGGCCCCGGCCGGGCTGATTTCCAGGCTCTTTACCACTCTTTCAATCATACAGAATCCTGCCGCCTTTCCGCTTTTAGTCAACGATGACTGGGGGATTGGCATCCTCTGTGTCTATATTTGGAAAGAGGTCCCGTTTATCACCTTTATGCTGCTCTCCGTGTTAAAAAATATGGGGACGGAACTGACGGAGGTGGGCTCGACCCTGAACGCTTCAAGATTCCAACGCTTTTCCTTTATCACCCTGCCGATCATCGCCCCAAGCCTTGGTGCCGCCTGCCTCATCGTCTTTGCCTTCACCTTCGGCGCCTTTGAAGTACCCTATCTGCTTGGCCGCACCTACCCCCTGACGCTCTCGGTCTGGGCCTATAAAAACTATAGCGATGTCGATCTTTTGGCCCGACCGGAAGGCATTGCCATCGGCCTGATTATTGCGGCAATTGTCATCCTGGCAATCATCCTCTCCCAAGTGGTGCTGCACTTTGGCCGCAAAAGGGGATTGACCATATGAAAGCGGCAAGATGGACTCTGTTCTTTTTGATTTCTCTCAGCGTCATACTGCCCTTCCTGCCTCTGGCGCTTTGGTCGATGAGTGAAAAATGGTTCTATCCGGGGCTTCTGCCCCAGGCCTTTGGACCACGTGCCTGGCATTATGTCTTCGGTACCGCAGGTGGTCAGGTTGTCTCGGGTTTTTTCACCAGTTTTTCCCTGGCACTGGTGACCACCATTATCTCCCTTATCCTCGGCATCCCCGCCGGACGGGCCCTTGGTCTTTATGATTTCCCCGGCAAAAAGCTGGTCTCTTTGCTTCTCATTCTGCCGATAATCGTCCCGCCGCTGTCGGTTTCCATGGGCCTCCATCTCTGGTTCATTCGCCTGGGCCTTGCTGAAACATTCATCGGCGTAGTGCTGATTCATCTGACCTTCTGTCTGCCTTATACAATTTTTGTGATTTCTGGCGTTTTCACCGATTACAATCCAGACTTTGAAGAACAGGCGCGATCACTGGGTGCATCTCCTATAAAGGTTATCCTACAGGTCATGCTGCCCATGATCCTTCCAGGAATAACCGTGGCTGCCCTGTTTTCTTTTCTCCTGTCCTGGTCGCAATATCTCAGCACCCTGATAATCGGCGGCGGCAAAATGCTCACCCTGCCGATTCTACTCTTTTCGCTGATGGACAGCGGCGACCGCCCGGTAGCTGCGGCGGTGAGTCTGGTCTTCATCCTTCCGGCCTTTGTTGCCCTGATGGGCAGTGCCCATAACCTTGGCCGCAGCGGCCTGAAAGGAGTGCGTTGATGGGCCAGCTGGAACTAAGAAATCTGGCAATAAACTATGAGACGAAAACGGTTATCCGCGACCTCTCTTTGACTATTCACAATGGTGAAATGGTTTCTCTCCTCGGCCCCAGCGGCGTGGGCAAGACCACGATCCTCAAAGCAATTGCCGGCTTATTGCAACCGGCCTCCGGAGAAATCATCATCGATGGCCAGAGGGTGGACCATCTGCCCGCAGAAAAACGTGACGCGGTACTCATTTTCCAGAAACCACTGCTCTTTCCTTTCCTTGATGTTGGCCAGAATATTGGTTTTGGTCTAAAAATGGCGAAGATTAAAGGAAGTGCGGCGACAAAACAAATCGACAAAATCATCAAGATCACCGGCCTTGAAGGACTGAAACATCGGAAGATACACCAGCTTTCCGGAGGACAACAACAACGCGTTGCCCTGGCCCGCGGACTGGTCCTCGAACCCTCTGTGCTGCTGCTGGATGAACCCCTCAGCAGCCTCGATGCCGAGCTTCGCCAGCAGATGCGGGAGTTGATAAGCAACGTGCAGGCCCAGACAGGAACCACAATGCTGTTTGTCACCCACGACCAGAGCGAGGCCTTTGCCATCAGTGACCGGATATGCCTGTTACTTGACGGCAGCCTGCGGCAGACCGGAACGCCTGCGGAACTCTTTTATCAGCCCGCCGACTCTGATGTTTCACGGTTTTTCGGTTGCACGAATTTTATGTGCGGAGAAATTCGCAATGGCCTGTTTGTGAGCAGATACTGCAACTGTGCCACCTCCCTTAGTGATTTACCAAGGGCCATCGCGGTGATCAGACCGGAAAATATTATTCTTTCTTCCACTGAGTTCAGCAAGGCAGCGGTGGGTAAAGTTGTCCATGTGCAGTTTGAGGGCTCCACCAGTCGTTTGACCATCACGGTAGACAACGAAACATTTACAGCGATTTCTCTGCGACCTGATTTTCAGATAGGGCAATCCATCTGGCTGCACTTTCCCGCCGAGCGGTTACACCTTTTCCCGGATAAACAAAAATTATGACAGCCGTAGCAGATCCCTTTGACATTTACCTCCCCCTGGTAAAAAACTATCTCCGTGAACAAGATTGGGACAATGTTCCCGCGATGGTAGGGAAAAATTTTACTGTCTCGCCGCTTGCCAAAGGAGAATACAACCTCAACTACCTTCTCTCTTCGGCAGAAAGCCAGCTGGTGTTTCGAGTCAATATGGGAACCCAGATCAAACGTAGCGACCAAATCGTTTACGAATATAAGACGCTACGACTTTTAGAAAAATCAGGCGTCACGCCAGTCCCTTATTTTGTTGATGACAGCCGTAAATTGATCGACCGGGGTATATCGATCATGGAATACCTGCCCGGATGCCCACTTGACTACCACCTTGATCTTACCGGCGCGGCAAAAGTTCTGGCCACTGTTCATCAGGTTACAGTTCCACCAACGCACAACCATTTGATTGTTGAAAACCAGCCTCTCTCATTAATCTATGATGAATGCGCCGGCCTGCTGAAAACATATTTTCAGTCGGACCTGGCCAAGCCTGATATTTATTCCTTTCTTCATGAAGTGGTGGCCTGGGCCGAATCGGCAAAGATAAAAGAACAATATTTTCTTGATGACCCATGGCTCTGCATAGTTAATACTGAGGTTAATTCGGCGAACTTTATTGTTAATCGCAGACAACAAACGACGCATCTCATCGACTGGGAAATGCCGCGCTGGGGCGATCCTTCAACAGACCTCTGCCATTTCTGCTCCCCTCTCACCACTCTATGGAAAACCAGCTTTCGTTTTTCTGCCACGTCCATCAAACTTTTTATCGATACCTACAAGCAAAACATACATTCGGCCCACCTGCGGGATACCCTGGAAGAGCGGATGCGGCTTAAATTTCCCTTCGTCCTGCTGCGAGGTATCTCCTGGTCGGCCATGGCCTGGGTCGCCTACCAAACCGAATACAGCGGGATTCAGAATGAGGACACCCGGCAGAAACTGCAACAGTATATGGATCTGACGTTCATCCGATCCCTCTTTGAATCCTTCATCACCCCTTCATGAAGGGGTGACCCTTTTCCAAGACAATGTCTACCAACTGCCAACTGCTGCTCTTTACCAGATACCCTGAAACAGGAAAAACCAAAACCAGGCTCATCGTAGAACTCGGTGCAAACGGTGCAGCACAACTGCAAAAGCGGCTCACCGAAAGAGTTGCTCACCAGACAAAGCTTCTTGCAGAGCGTACAGGCATAACAACCGTTGTCCATTATACCGGAGGCAGCAGGGAAAAGATGACCTCTTGGCTGGGGCCGCTAGAATGTGTCGAACAGGACGATGGTGATCTCGGACAAAGGATGCGGGCAGCCTTTAAACACGCAATTGAAATCGGGGCTGAAAAAGTAGTTCTGATTGGCAGCGATATTCCCGATATCACCAGCGATCTGCTGCAGCAGGCTTTTACCTCCCTCTTAACCAAAGAGGTGGTCATTGGTCCCACTCAGGATGGCGGCTATTACCTTATTGGCATGACCGCGAAGCAGGCGACACAACTCTATCCGTTGCTCTTTGAAGAGATGCCCTGGTCCACTGGAGGACTATTTGCCACCACAGCAGACCACCTTGAAAAAGCAGGATATGATGTTGCAATCCTGCCAATGTTGCAAGACATAGATCTGCCGACAGACCTTCCCTTGGCAAAAGATCGGGGCTTACTATGACCGTACTCATCTCGATCATTATCCCGACCTTGAATGAAGAGGATGTTCTTGGCAAAACCCTCCACCGCCTGCAACAGAGAAAAGACTGCGAGGTTATTGTCGTTGACGGAGGGAGCAGCGATGCAACCTTACAATTGGCTCAAGACGCCGGTTGCACTACCATTTCCAGCAATACAGGGCGGGCAAGACAGATGAATCTCGGCGCGGCAACAGCAACTGGCGAAGTACTGCTTTTTCTCCATGCGGACACCCTGCTGCCACATAATTTTTTGGAACTGATACTTGAAGCCGTCAACCGACCTCATTTCGCCGCCGGTGCCTTTTCGCTGGCCATAGACAGCCCCGCCAAAAGTCTCGCCGTCATCGCCCGCTTGGCTAATCTGCGTTCCCGCCTTCTGCATCTCCCCTACGGTGACCAGGCCCTATTCACCCACCGTACTATGTTTACCACCGTCGGCGGCTTTCCTGAGATGGAAATTATGGAAGATTTTGTCTTTATCAAAAAAATGAAACAACAGGGAAAGATCATTATCCTCCCCGAATGCGCCACAACATCCGCCCGTCGCTGGCAGAATATGGGCCTGATCCAAACAACTCTCATCAACCAGCTTATTGTCTGTGGCTATGGTCTCGGCGTATCTCCGGTCCTTCTGGCAAAATGGTACCGACGAATGCGCGGTGTCAGTCGAAGCGACACCTAAGCAATGAGCAAAAAAAAAAAAGCAGCAGACGAAATTGCTCCGCCTGCTGCTGTACACTTCATTTGCTAACAATAAATCAGTTACATGTATTTTTGAACGATAGCATCATAGCTGCCATCAGCTTTCATGCTATCGAGGGCAGCCTGCCATTTGGCTACCTCTTCATCACTGGTATTTTTATTAAAGGCGATATACAGTTGTGTATCTTTTACAGTGAGGACCTTTTCCAATTGGTCATTAACCCCCTTGGCTTTGGCTCTGTGGATACCGACAAGTTCACCGACGATCCAAAGGTTAATCCTGCCAGCCATAAGCTTTGGTACGTTTTGCTCGTCATTGACAACGCTGTCAAGGTTGGTAAATCCTTCTGCTTTCAAAAAAATTTCGCATGAATCATCTTTGTAAGTACCAATCTTGCCAACTTTTTTGGCATCATCAACAGAACTCAAAGTTATACCGCTACCTTTTTTGGCAAAAAACACCCATGTATTAGGAGCAACCGGACCTACCCATTTGAACATATCCTCACGTTGTTCGGTTCGGGTCATTGAATACAGAATCGTTCCTTCCTTTTGTTGAGCGAGTCCATAAGCTCTTGCCCATGGGAGCATTTCAATATCACCAGTGTTGCCAACTCTTTTGGCCAATTCAACCACGACCTCGGTGGATAAACCTGTGATCTTGCCATTATCTGTGAAATTAAACGGAGGATTTTCTTCCGTCATAATCTTAAAGGTCTCACCGTTGGCAGCGCCCCCGAAAAACATAAAAACCAACATTACACTAACCAACAACATACTAATTTTTTTCATTTTTTATCCTTTCTCGTATTTTTAGAGGATTGTGTTTCTTCCATTGGGTCCCTCCCAACAAAAGTTTAAATAAGCCTGCCTCCTCCTTTTGAAATTATACTTTGAACCGCCCCACCATAAGATTGAGCTGGTTGGAAAGTCGCGAAAGTTTCTCTGCACTTTCGCTTACCATAGTGCTATTTCCTGATATTTTGTTCGCGGCATCGGTCACTTCTCCAATCTCTTGCGAAATGGCGCGGACTGAAATATTGCTGTGTGCCACGTTATCATTGACTTCCAAAATTCCTTCACTGGCCTGCGCAACATTGCTGGCTATTTCACGGGTAGCAGCAGATTGCTCTTCTATTGATGTGGCGATAGTGGACACGATGGCGTTGACTTCATCCACGACCTGAGCAATTTGTTCAATGCGTGAAACTGTTCCTTTGGTAGAATCCTGTATTCCTTCAATTTTAAGTCTGATCTCTCCAGTTGCCTGAGCTGTCTGTTTGGCAAGATCCTTGATCTCATTGGCAACTACGGCAAACCCTTTCCCCGCATCTCCTGCTCGTGCTGCTTCAATAGTGGCATTTAAGGCCAGAAGATTTACCTGATCAGATATTTCTGAAATTGTTTCAAGAACTTTACCTATGCCTTCAGCGGCCAGCCCTAGCTCGTTAACCTGCTTTGATGCACTCTCAGTCTGGCTGACAGCATTGACAGTAATTTTGAGAGCCTGCTCAGTATTGCCAGAGATCTGACTGATGGTAACGTTCATTTCCTCCGCCGCTGAAGCAACCATATTGATATTTGTCGAGGCCTCTTCCATAGCCGCAGCGACAGAATTCATATTGTCGCTCATTTCTTCGGAGGAACCAGACACAATCCCGGCCTTTTCAGAGGTCTGCATGGCATCCTCTCTCATATAACCTGACAGTTCAGCCAGTTTATCGGAAGCACTGTCGAGTTCTTGAGCCCCCTCCGAGACATCTCTGATAATGTTTTGGATTTTTTCGACAAAATGATTAAACCAGCTACACAGCTCACCAATTTCATCATCCATTTGGTCAGTGAGCCGTTTGGTAAGGTCTCCTTCACCTTCAGCAATATCGCGCAAGCCTGAAGTGATTTTCTGGAGTCGGACTATGACAATAAACCTGAGGGTGAAAATAATCGTTACAATGAGAGCGATTACAACAAAGATAAAAGCGCCAATCTGGGCATACTCAGAAGTCTTGATATTTCGGTCAATCTGAGAACCTAGAGTGTCGACTTCACCCTGTATTTTTTGTTTACTCTCCTCGATTTGATCCTGTAACAGTTTATCAGTGTAAAAGAGTTGCACTTTGCCAATAACCTCTTTGTCATAAAGAATATCTTCGCTAAACATCTTACTTGAATCCAAGACGACATCTTCAGCAACAGCATTGCCTTTCTGTATCTGACCTCCATTCTTCCACATTGCGACAAATGGCTTACCTTCGATATCGTTGATCTGTATAGCGGCAATATCAGGCAATGCCAGCAGGCTCTGCAGATTTTGCTGTAACCCCTCGGTATCAAAGTTGTAGACAAAATAACCGGACATACCACTACAGATCTTGGTATTAATGGCATGCCGTTCCTTGAGTGACCGGATATCCCTTTCAGCTTGATGGTCAATTGTTTGCTGGATCATTTCCTGGTATTGAGTCAGGATAAATTGAACAAGTGACCTTTCTTTAGTGATAATAAAACCTGCGACAAAAACGAGTAGAGCCAGAACAACTGCACTATTGATCAGTGCTGCTTTGAATGATATTGACAGTTTTTTCCAACCCATCTTAATAATTTCCTCGAACTCTCAGTTTAAATTTTCTATTCCTCAATATCCAGCAGGAGCTGATATATTTCGGTTCATTTACAGGCTTTATCCAACGAAAACATATTTCAGATCCTCTCCATTTTCCAGCGGACAATGGACGCCTCGACCTCTAACAGTAGTTCGACAACGCATATTTCAAATAGTCAAGCAAACTACATGCCACAGCAAAAGATTACATTCAATCTAGACATATCAAGGAATTACCTGATGTTTGAATTTTGCAGCGGTTTTAAGCATACGACAAATGTTCACAAAAAGTAAAATTAATTCCGCTTTAAATGGACAATGTTCACTCTGGAAGAACATGGGATGGAGTATCTGAAATTTTGTACTTAGCCATTCCGAATTAGAGCTTTTTTCAATTTTTATTAAAATTTGATTCATCTTTTTCATTCATTGGCTAACACTTTTTTTTTCCAGACTATATACTTCAAATTAAATACTGTTAAGGCACTCCGAAAGATGCTGCCCCATCCCCCTAACCGCAGAAGGACAAAAATGTTCAAGAAATTCAGCAATGTAAAATTCACCACTAAGCTCTTCATCGCAGTGGTGTCCATATCAATCGTTTCCATCCTCATCACCTCCGGCAATGCCATCAGGATGTCCGACGAAGGTCTCTACACCTTGGGAGAGGATGCAATAAAAGATATCCATCAAAGCGTGTACAACTCCCTGCTTATGTATGACCGCAATATCCGAAAAAAACTCGATGGAGACCTCCTCCTTTTGCAACAAGTTATAAAATCCAAAGGTGCAATCTACCTGGACGAAGGAAGATTGCGAAAAGAGACACTTGTCAATCAGGTAACGAAAGAAAGCATAACCAAGGAAATCCCTCAACTCCAGGTCGGAGCTGGCTATATTAATGGCTACTTCGATATCGTTGATAATATTGAAGCCATCTCCGGCTCTTCGGCAACGATTTTCCAGCTGGTGGATGACAAATTGCTGCGAGTCTCCACCACCGTAAAAAAACTTGATGGTCAGCGTGCAGTCGGTACCTACATCCCCTCGGACAGCGCAGTATACAAAACCATCATGAAAGGAGAAACCTTCCGGGGAATCGCCTATGTCGTCAACGACTGGTATATAACAGCCTATGCCCCTCTCTACAATATGGACGACGAGATCGCAGGGGCAATCTATGTCGGTCAGTTAATGCTTAATCCTGAACTTAAAGACTTCATTTCAGACACCAAAATCGGTCCCGGCTATTTTTTTGTTTATGACAAGACCGGGAAAATCCTGATCCACCCAAGCCTTGACACCAAAACAAATCTCTTTGAGCTGGTTCCCCAATTCAAAAATGCCACTGAGGGTTTTATAAAATACGACTGGCAAGGATCAGAGAAACTGACCTTCATCAAGTATATAGAGGAGTGGGACATTTTTGTTGCCGTTGGACTCAATACCGTTGATATCATCAAAGGCCTCGATGTTGCAATGCTTCGCAATAACCTATTGGTGGGGCTCATCGTTATTGCCGCAGGCATTCTAATTACCATTTTTCTCATCCGCTCCATCAATAAACCGTTAAAGGAACTTGCGGAAAAAAGTGTCAAAGTCGGTAACGGCGATTACACCATAGATTTCTCATCCGAAAACAAAGATGCCATCGGCCAGCTCACCAACTCCCTCGGCACCATGGTTGGCAAATCCAAAGAAATGCTTCAGGATATCATTGAGTCATCTCAAGCCCTTGCGACAGCATCAAACCAGTTAGCCTCCATCTCCGAACATATGGTAACCAATGCCGACGCCACCACCGCCATAGCTGATCAAGCGGCAATAAATGCCGGTGAGGTGTCGGATAACATGAATTCAGTTTCTGCAGCCATGGAGGAATCAACAGTCAATCTTGATATGATTGCGGCAGCATCGGAAGAGATGGGAAACACCATCAAAGAAATCGCCGAAAACAGTTCCCGAGCACGCCTTACCACCGAAGAGGCGGTTATCAGTGCCGAAAAATCCCACGCAGGCGTACAGGAACTGGGAGAAGCTGCCCGGGCCATCGGCACCGTAACAGAAACAATCACCGAGATTTCCGAACAGACCAACCTGCTGGCCCTGAACGCCACCATCGAAGCGGCGCGAGCGGGAGAAGCCGGCAAAGGTTTTGCGGTAGTTGCCAATGAAATAAAAGAGCTTGCCAGGGAAACCGCCGCTGCAACCCATAAAATTAAAGCAGCCATAGAAGATATCCAGAACCAGACGGGGACAACCGTAAAAGATATTGCAGCCATCAGCACGGTCATTAGTGATGTCAACGACATCGTCTCCACCATCGTCACTGCGGTGGAGGAACAGTCCATCACCACCAATGAAATTGTTATCAATGTGAACCAGGCATCCACCGGCATCACCGAGATTAATCATAACGTGGCCAGCAGCAACCAAATGACCTCAATGATGTCAGAGGGTGTCGGTCAAGTGAAAGTAAGATCCATTGAAGTAAAAGAAAACAGCCAGCAAATTCGCATCTCGGCGGATGAGCTGTCAAAGCTGTCAGAGAAACTTACCCACCTCGTATCAAAGTTTAAAATCTAGTTTTTTCAAGGTGCCGGTTTATCCGGCACCTTGAAACCTGCCATTGCCACAGACTATCACCATTGATTTACTAGTAAAATTATGCTAGCAGTAGTGGATGAAATGCCCCAGAATCCTAAAGAGCCTCAGGTCGCAATATCGCAAAAATGTTAACCTGACGGCTTTTTGAAATTCTTATTTTCCTCAACACACGAATCAATCGCCCATGACAACGCGACAATACGACTTCATCGTCATAGGTACCGGCCCCGCCGGACTTACCGCAGCAATGACAGCCTCAACATCCGGAAAAAAGGTTCTTATTCTGGAGAAAGAAGGTTCTCTCGGCGGCGTGTGTGTTAATACCGGAACCTTCCCCAGCAAGACTCTACGGGAAGCGGTTCTCTATCTCACCGGTCACCTGAAACGCAAGGTCTTTGAGGAAAATTATTGTTCCACTCAGGATGCAGAAATATCCATGGAGAGGCTAAAAAAAAGGCTACACCATGTACGTATTGAAGAACATGCTGTTATCACCGACCAACTTGAACGAAACGGCATCGATATCATCCGGGGCAATGGCCGCTTTTTTGATGCTCATACTATTCTGGTCGATCAACCGGAAGACAAAGAGGAACTGCGCATCAAGGGTGATAAAATCCTCATTGCCACAGGCTCCCAGCCGCGACACCCGCAGTATGTTCCGTTTGATCATGAGGTGATCGTCGACTCAACCTCAATCCTGAATATTAAAAATATCCCCAAAAGCCTGATTATTTTGGGTGGCGGAGTGATTGGGTCGGAATATGCCACTATCTTTGCCGCACTTGGCGTGAAGGTGACACTGCTTGATCGGGGTGAAAGACTGCTGAAATTCCTCGATCATGAGATATCCAATGAGCTGGGGAAAAATTTTCCAAGAGGAAATGTTGACTACATACCCCGCTGCGGCGACTTTAAAATCGAAAAAAACGGTGCAAAAGCGCAAATAACTCTGACCAATAAACGGGTTATCAGTTCAGATTGCCTGTTTTTCGCGCTCGGCCGCGAAGCCAACACGGCGAGTCTGGCCATTCGAAATGCCGGCATCCGCCTTAACGAACACCATTATATCGAGGTCAACGATCTCTACCAGACCTCAACTCCCAATATCTACGCAGTGGGTGATGTGATTGGTTGGCCAAGCCTTGCGGCCACCTCTATCGTCCAGGGCCGGCTGGCGGCGATGAACGCACTGAAAATAAGAGCGGAGTCGTTTCCGAAGATTTTTCCCATTGGTATCTATACCATTCCCGAGATCTCTTATGTCGGTATTACCGAAGAAGAGGCCGTCGCCAAAGGCTACAAAATCGTCATCGGCAAATGCCGGTACTCTGAACTCCCCCGTGGCCAGATTTCCGGTGAAAGTGAAGGCATGCTGAAAATGATTGTCCATGCCGACACCCAGGAAATTCTCGGGGTCCATATCTTTGGTGGCGGGGCAACAGAGGTCATACACATCGCCCAGATGGCTCTTATCTACAATGCTAAAATTGATGTCTTCATTGATAATATTTTCAACTATCCCACCTATTCCGAAGCCTTGAAAATTGCCGCCCTCTCGGCGTCAAACAAGATCCAGAACAGTCGCCCATAGCTACGACGTGAGATGAATTTATGAACGAACGCCGGGCCTACCTTGCCTGCATCTCAATTGTTTTTATCTGGTCCGGCTGGATAACTATTTCGCGATACGGGGTCCACACCGTACTCCAACCCGCAGATATAACCCTGCTCAGATACATAACCGCCTTCGTCTGTGTCTCGCCGCTTGTCTTTCGCCATAACTGGTCGAAATTCAAACCACACCAATACCTGGCGGTGGGTCTGGGCATCGGTTTTCCGTACACCATGCTCTCTTTTTATGGCTTGCGTGAACTGAAGGCCGCCCATGTCGGGGTACTGGTTAACGGTATGCTGCCGGTCTTTGGGGCAATTGCCGCCTGGTACATCCTGCGCCAGCGGGTATCACCTTTGCGCTATATGGCAATTGGCCTTATTTTTCTGTCAAATTTTATTATGGCCGGAGGCGACACTTTTTCCGTCGAACACACCACCGGGATCATTCTTCTCTTGGTGGCCGCGGCCTTCTATACCATGCACATGATCGGGGTAAAACACTGGGGCTTTCAATGGAAGGATGTTCTGGTTACCGTAGCGGTGGTCAATGCCGCAATTTTCCTGCCGCTCTGGTTTGTCTTTCCTACCGCTCTTTTCCAGGCCGATATTAAGGATATTGTCAGCCAGGCCCTGTATCAGGGAGTACTGGTCAACATTGTCGCTCTTATTTGTTCGACATACGCAATTCGACGGCTCGGGACAATAACAGTGTCAATCTTTATGTCTGTCGTCCCGGTCAGTACGGCAATTCTGGCCTGGTTAGTACTCAACGAAAGTTTAAATCGCTTTGAACTGATCGGTATCATCGGCTGCTCGATCGGATTATTCATCTATGCCCGTGGCCAGTTGCTGGAGTCACAAAAGCATATCCTGCACTGACTGCAGAAAAATACCCGGCCATCAAATATTTACAAACACCGGTTTCATACACATCGTAAGTCAAACAAATTTCGAACCTGTGGTACGCCACAGACAACGTTCAACAATTATTGAGAGGAGAATTATTCATGTCGAGCAGTTTCGGTACACTCTTTCGTATAAGCACGTTTGGTGAATCCCATTGCAAGGCTGTGGGCGTCGTCATTGACGGCTGCCCTCCGGGCCTTTCCCTCACAGAAGAGGATATTCAACCCCAGCTCAGCCGGCGACGTCCCGGCCAGAGCGCACTCTCCACCGACCGACAGGAAGCCGATCAGGTCACCATCCTGTCCGGGACCGAAAACGGTAAAACCCTGGGCACGCCCATTGCCCTCCAGGTGGCCAATAAGGATCAGCGGCCAAAAGATTACGGCAATATGCGGGACATCCCCAGACCCTCCCATGCCGACTATACCTACCAGATGAAATATGGCATCCGGGCATCCTCCGGCGGAGGAAGATCCAGCGCCCGAGAGACCATCGGCACCGTCGCCTCGGGGGCGGTTGCCACGAAGATTTTGCAGGAAAAATTTAATATCGACATCGTCGCATGGGTGAGCAGTGTTGGTGAAATTGACTCAGCCCCGGTAGACAGCAATATTATTAGCCGGACAGATGTCGACTCAACCACTATCCGTTGCCCCGACCAGGAAGCCGCCGCCAAGATGGAAAAACTGGTGGCCGAGCTGAAAGAGATTGGTGACTCGGTGGGGGGTGTTGTTTCCTGCGTTATTCGCAATGTACCGGTGGGATTGGGCGAACCGACCTTCGAAAAACTGGAGGCAAAGCTGGCCCAGGCCATGCTGGCCATCCCGGCGACGAAAGGCTTTGAAATCGGCTCTGGTTTTGCTGGCACCAAAATGCGCGGCTCCATGCATAACGACCCCTTCACCCAAAAAGGTGACCATTTGGGAACAACCACCAATAACTCAGGAGGCGTTCAGGGCGGTATCGCCAATGGCGAGCCGATACTCTTACGGATCGCGTTCAAGCCACCGGCAACAATCTCTCTTCCCCAGGAAACGGTAGATTTTGCTGGAGAAGCAGCGGTCCTTGAAGCAAAAGGCCGGCATGATCCGTGCGTCGTCCCCAGAGCCGTCCCCATTGTCGAAAGCATGGCAGCTCTGGTCATACTTGATATGCTGCTGCGCCAGGAGGCACGCAAAGCGCTCCAATTTTAATGGGCTCGTAAAAAAACATTAGTACCTTACAGATTGTTTTCTTGTTATTTTGCAAGAAATCAATCTGTCTCCAAGGTGCTTATCCCGGCTTTCTTACCGTTTACCGGGGTTAGAATTCTACCGTCCAGTGCGGAGCTAATCGGCCAGAGCTTAAACAAATACTTGTTGAATCTCTGGCCGTAAAGCGGTATTAATGCCAGGTTCAGGACAACAATTTCGTATTCCTGTTTGTTATTCTTACTCATACATATGGTTCGTTTTGAGTTGCCAGTTGTGAGCATCGCATCATAACAATCTCAAACGGCCATGTTTTGCCTGGCGGAACCTTAAATGACTCCTAAACGCTCTATTCTCAGCACGTACTTAGATCGATTCTCGCCCCCTGAAGGCCTTTTTCTTCTCATTCTTTCTGTTATTGTTGGCGCGGGTACCGGTCTCGGTTCTGTTTTATTTATAAAACTCATCTTTGCCATACAGGATTTTTCCTACAGCACCCTCTTCGACTCCATCCCTTTTGTCGGGAAATGGATCTATGTGATTGTCCCAGCGCTGGGTGGTTTGCTGGTGGGTCCCCTTATCCTGGTTGCCCAGGAAGCCAAAGGACACGGTGTCCCCGAAGTTATGCAGGCCCTCATTTTAAAGGGTGGTCGTATTCGTGCCAGAGTTGCCGCAGCCAAGATCGCAGCATCCGCTCTCTGTATCGGCACCGGCGGTTCTGCCGGCCGTGAAGGTCCAATCATTCAGGTCGGCGCGGCGTTTGGATCATCAATTGGTCAGATCCTGCACCTCTCCGATGAACGTATCCGCACTCTCGTGGCCTGTGGCGCTGCTGCTGGTATTGCGGCAACGTTCAATGCACCCATCGCTGGAGTGGCCTTTGCCATCGAGGTACTTATGTGCGGCCTGCAGATGCGCGCATTTGGCAATGTTGTCATTGCTGCCGTTTCTGCATCCGTTGTCAGTCGGAGTCTCATTGGCGACAGATTTGCTTTCCAGGTTCCGGCGTATAGCCTCAACACTTCCGTTGAGATGCTTTTGTATCTGGTACTGGGACTCACCGCAGCTCTCGTTGGCGTCATGTTTATGAAGATGCTGGATTATTCGGAAGATGTCTTTGATAACTGGAAGTTTCCCCAGCTTTTCAAACCAGCAATCGGTGGCCTGCTGCTCGGGCTGCTTGGTCTGCTTTATATGAATCTGCCCAACCTCACCTTTTCGGTGGGAGCAGGAGCCCATGGGGCCGGACTTGAAACCCCTCTCCCCCATATGTACGGTTCAGGCTTTCCTTTCATCCAGGCAGCAATTCAAGGCAATTCACCTCTATGGATTTTAGTCCTGCTTATTTTCCTGAAACCCCTCGCCACGTCCTTCACTCTCGGTTCAGGAAACTCAGGTGGTGTTTTCGCACCATCACTTTTCACCGGTGCCGTACTGGGTGGCGCTATGGGCCATCTTTTCAATTATTTGTTCCCGTCTCTTAGTAATAATACCGGTGCCTTTGCCCTGGTCGGCATGGCGGCGGTCTTTTCGGCAACTGCCCGGGCACCGCTCACGGCCATGCTTATAGTTTTCGAGATGAGTAACGATTACAAAATGATCCTGCCGCTGATGGTGGCCGGAGTCTCTGCCAGTTACTTTTCTCAGTGGCTACACCCTGAGTCTATCTACACCATGAAACTTGCTAAACGCGGTGTCCGTTTTGCCGATGGCCGTGATATGGATATCATGCAGGGTGTTATGGTCAGTGAAGTGATGCGGAGTAAACCGGTCACTATCCACAAGGACGCATCTATTTCAGAAGCCATGGCCCTATTCCAGGAAACGAATATCCTGGGCTTTCCGGTACTGGCAGATGATGACAAACTCTGTGGCATTATAACTCTTCAGGATATACACAGGGCACAGTCTTCGGAAAACTTTAGTTCGAAAGGAATGAAAGTTTCCGATCTGGCGGTTGAAGATCCGATTACGGTCTTTGCCGACGAGCCGATCTGGGTGGCTATCCAAAAGATGTCACCACGTGATCTGGCGAGATTGCCGGTGATTAGCCGAGACGGGTCAAACAGGATTTGTGGCATCATTAGTCGCAGCGACATCCTGCGAGCCTATGACGTCGGCATTGTACGTAAACAAAGAGGTCAGATCGTTGAGCATCAGGTGGAGCTCAGAAAACAGAAAGAAAACGGCTATGTCGAATTTGTCTTAAAAGAAGAAGACACCTGCCACAAAGCCATGGTCAAGGATCTCTCCCTGCCAGATACCATCAATATGGTTTCCATCAAGCGAGGGGGCCAGATTCTCATCCCCCGTGGCAATACCCAATTGAATGTGGGGGACGTGATCACTGTTTATGGTCGTCTCAAAGATATCGACGGCATCAAGGATTTCCTCAACGCCTGTCAATTACCGAACCAGTCAGCCTGATATCTGTTCTACTTGGCGGGGTCTTTCACTCCGCCGAGTAGAACAGTGCCAATGACAAAAAGCAGCACAATACTCAAAACCCCCCACCTGGTTTCTCCGGTTATTTTACCAACAATGCCCATCATCAGCGGGCCGGTTATTGCAGCGAACTTACCGAACACATTATAAAATCCAAAATATTCGGCACTCTTTTCTGCTGGAATCAACTTGCCAAAATAACTTCTGCTGAGTGCCTGTATTCCACCCATGGATGAGGCAACCAGAAAGGCGATAAACCAGAAAGCCAAGGTCTTTCGGAACGGATCGTCAATGTCTGGCAGCCAGAAGGCAATGAAGGTAGCCAGACAGTATACGCCGATACCGGCAAAGAGCATGCGCCTGGTGGAAAAAATGTCCGCCAGCCTGCCAAAAAGAAGGGCAAAGGGAAAGGCGACAATCTGAATGAAGAGAAGAACCACGATGAGCATGGTTACACCAAAGCCCAGGTCCCGTCCATAGGCTGTTGACATGGAGATAATCGTGCCCACCCCATCGATATAGAAAAAGTAGGCGGCGAGAAACATAAAGACCTGCTTCTGCTGCCGGACCTCTCTTACGGTACACCAGAGCCTTTTGAAACTGCCGGTAATCCAGGCAGGATCAGCCGGAAGAAAGTGGACATGACGCAGATTTTTGATGATTGGCAGGGAGAACAACAACCACCAGACGGCAACAATGACCATAGCCGCCCGAACAGCCATAACCGGCAGCCCTTCCTCCATGCCGTTGCCCAAGATCAGGCCGATGATCAGCAAAAAGGGTATAACACTGCCGATATAGCCATAGGCATATCCCTTGGCCGAGATTGTGTCCATGCGGTCCCGGCTGGTGATATCGACCAAAAAGGCGTCATAAAAAATATTGGCGCCCGCCCATCCGACCCTGGCAAAAACAAATAACATCAGGCAGAGTAACCATTGCCCCTTCCCTACAAAGAGCAGCAAAAGGGTAAAACAGAGACTGAGAAATAGAAAAAACAGAAAAAACCGCTTCTTCATGCCCTGATAATCTGCCATCGCGCCAAGAACCGGCGCAAGCATGGCGAGTATAAATGAGGCCGTAGAATTGGCAAAGCCCCAATTGGCGGTTGACTCGGCACCACTCAGACCTGCTGCGGCAACATCTTTGAAAAAGATAGGCATCAAAGCCGTCACCATGACCAGGACAAAGGCCGAGTTGCCCACATCATAGAGGATCCAGCTCACTTCTTGTTTGGTCATTTTCAGTTTCTTGCCCATCGCCAGTCCTTTCTTCTCTGTAGTTCAGTCATAAGGTTAAGAATTGAGTCAACCATACCATGCCGAGCTCAGGCTCTTTTATCTTGCTGAGCTACCGCTCTTTGATGGAAAAAGTTGACAGCAGATCGAGCGGAAAGTATATGTTTTCAGGCCAAGATCATACTCTTTTCTGATATTTAAAACTCATCCTGACTCGCTATGCCTCTGCTCACTTATTTTTCACTGCTCCTCACCATGCTCTTGTGGGGAGGAACGTTTATTGCCGGAAGACTGCTGGCCGAATCGGTGGCACCCGGCAGCGCGGCTTTCCTGCGATTCTTCATCGCCTCGGCGGCAATGCTTATCGTCACAAAGCTTGTCGAGAAAAAGCTTGTCTTTCCGCCCAAAAAAATGTGGCTGCCACTCAGTCTGTTGGGGATGACCGGCGTCTTTGCCTATAATGTCTTTTTCTTTAGCGGACTGCACCATATAAGTGCCGGTCGTGCCTCACTCATTGTCGCCAGTACCCCTCTGGTTATTACCATTTTTGCAGCTCTCTTTTTGGGCGAACGACTGACCACAATGAAGGCATGTGGTGTTCTCCTGTCGCTCACCGGTGCCATAACGGTCATCAGTAACGGTCATCCTGGCTCGCTTCTCAGCGGTGGTTTCGGCCCAGGAGAACAGGCACTGGTCGGCTGCGTTCTTAGCTGGTCCGCCTATTCACTCATCGGCCGATCGGTGCTGGCAACTCTCTCGCCGCTGATGGCTGTCTGTTATTCGTCGATAATCGGGACCATTTTGTTGTCGATCCCTGCTGCCCGGGAGGGATTGTTTGGCCATCTGTCAGCGATAAGTTCTTTTGACTGGGCCAGTCTCGCCTATCTCGGCATCGGCGGAACGGCCCTTGGCTTCTCCCTTTATTATCAGGGTATAAAAAAGATTGGCGCATCAAGAGCAGGTATATTTATCAACCTCGTCCCCGTCTTTTCCATCCTGCTTTCCTGGCTGATTCTTGGTGAAGCAGTCAAACCCATTGTCCTGGCAGGCGGCCTGCTGGTGTTGAGTGGTGTAACCCTCACTAATTACCAGAAATCCAAAAAATTATCGTCCTAATAGAAAGAATAGATCAACCTGCCTATTCGGTTTTCAACCTTAACAGCAACTCTCGGAAACACAAACGACACCCGCCGCTGAGAGTTCGGCTAGGACCTCTGTCTCGGCAGATGGATCGACAGCCCGGCTTCCCTTCAACAAAACACGCGTTACAAAACCAAGCGACGCCGCATCAAGGGCAGTGGCTTTAACGCAGTAATCCAGGGCAAGACCGACAACATCAACGTCAGTGATACCATGCTCAATCAGGGTGCTGCGAAGTCCTGTATCACGCCGACGAGCATTATCGAAAAAAGCTGAATAGGAATCGACCTCCGGGTCTTGGCCTTTTTTGACAAAGTGAATTGGCCGCCCTGCTGCTTCTATCTGGGCTAAGACCTGCTCAATTTCCTCAAAAAGGCGCGCGCCATTTGTTCCCTCAACGCAGTGGTCGGGCCAGAGCATCTGCGGTAAACCGGCAAGCTCTCCAAGCTGGAAGGGTTCCGCTCCATCATGAGACGAGGCAAACGAACCATGATCTTCCGGGTGCCAATCCTGGGAAATAACTATAAGGTCATAGTGATGTCCTGTTTGCAGGAGATTTACAACAAATTGTATAATCAAATCTCCTTTTGGCACTGCCAGTGCTCCGCCGGGCAAAAAATCCTTCTGGATATCAACCACAATGAGAGCTCTTTTCATAATCTTTCCCCCTCTTCTCACCTATTGACTGGAATCCCCATTATCATGCCCGTTATTTTCAGCCATTGCCAAGCGGAACTTGATCTTTTCAAACTCGTGATCCCGCATCATTTGGCGACGTTCAAATAAGGCCTGTGATAAGCCCGCGGCGTAAGCATGGGGATTATCAAAGCGAAATACCGCCGGATCAAAGGTAGCCAGACTGGTCTGTGCCCGGCTCCGCATTTCACCTAAACTCTCCCGGCCATTCACCCGCACACCATTGTTAAAAAGTGGCTCTAACAACCGTGTCACCACAATTCCCTTGGCAGAAATAGCCTTGCGCTTCCAGGGGTCTTCCGGCGAAATGATAGTGACAACCTTTTCGCCCTGTCCCGGAGGATCCTCTTTCAGAGTGTCAAAGATGACATCTCCCAGGCAGTGCGAATTCAACCAAATCCTGGCCACATCCAGACATCCGGGGATGCTCGATTTAGCCGACTGTTCCGACAGCTTCATCCGGGCAACCATTTCCCCAGCACCGTTTTCCACCGCGGCAAGTTTATAGACCCCATTGAGGGCCGGTTCGTCAAAGGCCGTCACCATTTTGGTGCCGACCCCCCATATATCAATAGGAGCGCCCTGCACCTTCAGGCTTGAGATGAGTCTCTCATCGAGGTCGTTTGAGGCAACGATCTTGGTGTTTGAAAATCCACCTGCATCGAGAATTTTGCGGGCCTCTTTGGAGAGGTAAGCAAGATCCCCGGAATCCAGCCGAATCCCCATCAGGTCTGCGCCCTTTTCCCGCAGCGTAAGACCAACATCCATGGCCTTTTTCACTCCCTCCAGCGTGTCATAGGTATCCACCAGCAGGACAGAATTATGGGGAAAGAAATTGGCGTAAGAAGCAAAGGCCTCCTCTTCACTGTCAAAAGCCATCACCCAGCTATGGGCGTGGGTCCCGCGCACCGGAAGCCCGTATCGTGCGGCTGCCAGGACATTAGAGGTTGCGTCGGCACCGCCAATATGCGCAGCCCGACTCGCCGACAGGCCGCCATCCAGGCCATGGGCACGCCTGAGACCAAACTCCAGCACTTCATCATTTCCGGCTGCCAGGCGAACACGCGACGTTTTGGTGGCGATAAGAGTCTGGTAGTTGACGATAGACAACAGTGCTGTTTCGATCATCTGAGCATCTAGAAGCGGTGCCCGAACCCGGACAATCGGCTCGTGAGGAAAGAGGATGGTGCCTTCCGGCACTGCCTCAATCGAGCCCCTAAATTTCCAGGTTCTAAGAAAGTCCAAAAAGGGTTTCACGAAGAGAAGCTGGCCGCCTTTGCCGGGAATTGTACTGAGATAATTGAGATCCTCGTCAGTAAACCTGAGGTGTTCGAGCCATTCGGCAAAAGAACCGATACCGGCAATCACCGTATATCGACCCTTGAACGGCGGGTGCCTATAAAACATATGGAAAACACTCGACCTTTTCTCCATGCCGGACAAGAAATAGCCCTGTGCCATGGTGAGTTGGTAGAGATCGGTTGCCAAGGTCATGGAAGCCTTGGCAAACAGCGGCAGCGGGGAGGCAGCTTCAGCCTGACCGGAAATATTGGGGTCATCGGTATTTTTTGAATTCATTATATCTCTTGTTTGATGGCGTCGTAAAAACTCTTCACCTTGATTGAGGACGTTTTACAATTTTATCCTGTTTTCATCTCACTTTATCAAAATAGCAAGCGCAACATTATGCCTTTCCGGAATTTTAGGCAAGTAACTTCCTCATTTTCAAGGATTGGCGCAATCTCAGAAATTTTCCTAACCATCACCATTTCTCTCAATTATGTATTATACTCTTCATATTGAACTCATTCAGGGCAAGCAAATCAGCTACATCAGCCTCAGACATTTCTTATAAGGACGATCAATTATGTTCCAAAAACTTAATGAATTTTTTCTAACTAATCCCGAGACGGTTACCGCTCTTTTTGACCGGTACCGCTCTTTAAACAAAAACCTGATGCTCAAAAGTGACCTCTGGGATGAATTTTTACTTTTTTGCAACGAAACACAACTGCCAGACCTGGCCAATTCACCCCTGGGAAAGGCCTTTTCCAAAGCTCAGGAAGCCGCAATCGATGAAGATTTTTTTTGCCTGGCCATCCGCCCCAAAGTAGCCCATTGGAATTATTTGCGCTATTGCTTTGCCACCAGAAAACTTGGGGAAATGAGTGTTACCAGTTTTCTCGCCTTCAAAGAAAAAATGGTTCAGGGCGATATTGAGCAACATGTGCTGGAATTTGACCTGCAGCCTTTTGAACGGGATTTCCCGAAAATGAGCCAAAGCCGATCTATCGGCCATGGTGTAGAATTTTTAAACCGCGCTTTTTCCAACCGACTGTCCAGGAATCTCGCTGGTGGAGATGAACTGATTTTCTCATTTCTACAGGTTCATGGTTATGGCGACCAGCCGTTTATGATCAATGACAGGATAAAGAGTGTGAAAGAGATGGGCTCTGCCCTAAACGATGCTCTGGAATATGTGCAGAGTCAGCCGACTGACAGCCGATGGCAGGATATGGCCGAAGACCTCCGGCGTCTTGGCTTTGAGGCCGGTTGGGGAAGAACCAGAGAACAGATCGAAAGGAGCTTTAGTCTGTTGGCCAATTTATTGGAAGCTCCCGATCATGAGAATCTTGAACGCTTCATCTCAGTCTTACCGATGATCTTCAACATCGTCGTCCTCTCCCCCCACGGCTTTTTCGGCCAGGAAAACGTGCTGGGATTGCCCGACACGGGTGGCCAGATCGTCTACATTCTTGATCAGGTGCGGGCCCTGGAAAAAGAGATGCAGGAGAGGATATATGACCTTGGCCTGGAAATTCAGCCGAAAATCCTCATCGTCACGCGGCTCATTCCCGAGGCCGGTGAGACCACCTGTAACCAGGCGGAAGAAGCCGTGCATGATACCGACAATGTCCACATCGTTCGAATCCCGTTTCGACGGGCAGATGGGTCAGTGCTGCCGCAGTGGATTTCCCGTTTTGAGGTCTGGCCCTATCTGGAACGTTTTGCCGACGAAGCGCGGGAAGAGGTACTGCAACTCCTGGACCGAAGGCCGGATTTGATTATCGGCAACTATTCAGATGGTAATCTGGTTTCATATCTCATGGCGAAAAATCTTGGGGTAACCCAGTGTACGATTGCCCATGCTCTTGAAAAGACAAAATATTTGTATTCTTCTCTCTATTGGAGGGATATGGAAGACCAGTATCATTTCTCCTGCCAGTTTACCGCGGATTTAATCGCCATGAATTCGGCGGACTTTATCATCACCTCAACATATCAGGAAATTGCCGGATCAAGTGATGTCGTTGGCCAGTACGAGAGTTACTCTTCTTTCACTATGCCGGGCCTGCAACGAGTCATCCAGGGAATCGACGCCTTCGATCCGAAATTTAATATCGTTTCACCGGGTGCCGATGAAAATATCTATTTTTCCTACGCAGAAAAAGAGCGCCGTTTCGTTGAACATCAGGAGGAAATCTCATCTTTACTCTATGGAGACGCCCATCCACAGGTCAGAGGCGTACTGGCAGACAAAGAGAAGCCACTGCTGTTTTCCATGGCCCGCCTTGATCGAATCAAAAACCTGACAGGGCTGGTGCAGTGGTTTGGCGAGAATGAGCAACTACGTCAGATGACCAATCTGGTAATCGTTGGCGGCAATGTCGATCCGGCAAATTCGGGTGATGAAGAGGAACGGACCCAGATCGGGCGAATGCATGAACTCTTTGATAGCTACGGTCTTGACGGCCAGGTGCGCTGGCTTGGTCTGCGCCTTGACAAGCGACTTTCCGGCGAATTATATCGCTGCATCGCCGATCGCCAGGGCGTCTTTGTGCAACCAGCCTATTTTGAGGCATTTGGCCTGACGGTCATTGAGGCAATGGTCTCCGGCTTGCCCACCTTTGCCACCCGATATGGTGGCCCTCTGGAGATTATCGAAAACGGCCGGTCCGGCTTTCATATCGACCCCAATTACGGCGATGCCGCAGCGGAAATCCTCCTCAGTTTTTTCAAAAAATGTGCAACTGACAAAACCTACTGGCAGCAGATAGCAGATGGAGGCATGGCAAGGGTAAGGAGCCATTACACCTGGACTTTATACGCCAAGAGACTCCTTTCCCTAACCTGCATGTATGGTTTCTGGAAATATGCAACAAACCTCGAACGCCAGGAAACGAGCCGCTACCTGGAAATGCTCTATCATCTCCAGTATCGCCGCCTGGCGGCCGGGATGGAAAAGTAAGCGCCCGCCTCAGACAAAACCATAGTGGTGCAAGCCCTCGATTATGCCCGCGGCATATTCACCCGTGCTGAAATATATCCGCGGTGCATCTTTGAGAAAGGCTAACTCTTCACTGTGGTTACCGACAATAAGACCTCTGGTGTTGCCCTCCAGCATGTCGGCGTCGTTGCCCGAATCACCCGCCACCATCACGTGACGCGGCAGAAATTCATATTTATAACGGAGATAGTTCACCGCCTTGCCTTTGGAGGCACGATAAGGCAAGATATCGAGAAATTGATTGTGGGAATAAATAACCTGACAGCGCAATTTCCGATCATCGAGAACCTGGCGAATCTGTTGCAAGCGGTCATCTTTATTTTCCAGGTAGTAACTGATTTTATGACTCCGCTGGCCTTCCGATTCCTGAAACACCAGAAAGTCAAATGGCAACAGCGCTTCTTTGATGAGCTCCGGTTTCCACTTATGTGAGATATGCTGTTTCCAACCCTTATCCATCCGCAGATCCGGCCCGTAGTACATCTCGGTGCCCACCGAACAGATGAGAATATCAGGCATTGGGATATTGTACTCTGTCATCGCTTCCAGAGTCAGTTCCAGACTGCGTCCCGTTGCCACTCCCCAGGCAAGTTCTTCACGGTGCTGATCGAGCAAGTCGAGCAATTGGTTGAGGCTGGCATCATCACCTATCAAAGTATTATCAATATCAGTGATCATCAGTTTGCTAAGACCGGTCAAACGTTTGCCAAAAGACGGTCGCGGGTGATTCTGCTGCTGAGACGATCTGCTGTTTTCTGATTGATGATCGGGCAGACAACGGAATAACTGCTCAAGAGTGCTGTCACAGTGGGCTGTCCATGAATAGTATTTGCGAACCCCGTTAATGCCATTATTTGACAGGGTATCCCAGAGATTCTGGTCGATAAGAATCTCTTTGATCGCATCACCGATGGCCTTCGGCTGACTGACATCAACCAGCTTGCCGCTTTCGCAATTGTTGATAATATCGACAGGTCCACCGTCATTTGTGGCGACAATCGGCAGACCACAGGCAGAAGCTTCGATAAGCGTCAAACCGAAAGGTTCCACCAAGGCGGGATTAACGAAGACGCCACGGCTCTGGGCGCACATCCGGTACAAGGTCGGAACCTCGGTGGTGAAGTCATGCTTTTTGGGAATCGCCAGCTTACCGTAAAGATCAAAGCGATCCATCTGCAGCAACATGTCAGTCAGAACTGTTTTTTCGTTGTCACCCATGGAATTAATATCCTGACGAATACCGGCAAATATCGCCAGATTGGCGATGGCCTGGAGTTCTTTATCTGTACCGTATGCCTCAATCAGACCTGAAATATTTTTTCGTTGATCGGGACGACAGAGAGCCAGGATAAACGGTTTTTCCGGCTTCGCCCAGAATCGATGCAGTTCATTACTCAGCGTGATTTTGGTTTGCTTGGCCTCTTCACTGAGAAGATCGACATCAATTTGTGAGTCGTAATACGGGTAAAAAGCCTCAAGTCCGATTCCCGGCGGAATAACCGTAAATTTACCTTCTGCACTGCTTTTATAGAGGCCGTATTGTTTGTCGATTTCCTGTTGGGTTGAGGTGATAATCATATCCGCCTTCTGAATTATTTTCTCCTCAACATCAATGCGGTGCTGGATTTTGTACTGGCGGATGATATCGTTTTCTGTCATGCCATCGGCAAGGAGCTTGGCCATTTTATTTTTGCCCATAGAGTGGCCGGTGAAAAAGAACGGCGAATCAAAGGCGGCGGCAAGTTGCATGGCAACATAGCCAGCGTCGGCATAGTGGCCATGAAAGACATCAGGTGAACTCTCCTGGGAGGTAATAAATTTAATGGTTTTGTCGATGAATTCTTCAAGATGGGGCCAGAGCAGTTCCTTCCTCAGATATTTCCGACCACCGCACTGAATCCGCACGATCCGGGCCCCGTCGGCAATCTCCTCAATCGGTTTGCTGTAGTCGCTTGAAACATTTTTATCACGAATGAGCCTGGTAACTAAATCGACCTGAGCGACATCTTCATGGCTGGCCAGGGCTTTGGCAAGCTCCACGACATATTTGGTCTGACCACCGGTGTCGGCGTCACGCCCCAGTTCCAGAGAGTTACCACGGATCAAGCCGTGAATGCTGATGAGTTGCAGATAAAGTCCATTTTTCTTCATAATGATTATTTCGAGTGAAAGTTATAGCGGGCAATGATGGGCTACCAATATAAACAACAAACAATTATTACTTTACTGGAAAAGCCTGCAATACCAGCAATTGTAATAAACCCAAGCCCCCCGCAAGGTGCTCCTTGTTCTTTATAGTAAGGCTTCATCCTACCCATTTCTAGCTGCTCCAGCAATGATTTTCAGGAAATAACCACGCAGTAACACATACAACTTTCGTAATAATTTGGACATGCCAGGACACTTTTTTCAGATCATGATAATTGGCTGAGTGTTTGGCAATCTCACTCAATAATCTTGAATATTCTCCTATCTGTTACCGATTCTTTCGGTTATGTTCTTCTATCAGAATACATTCGGAATCAGCATATAAGAGTCAAAAGCAGACAAAGAAGGTCCTGGAATATTTTTCATGCAATGAACAGAAGGTGGAGATTCCAAGTTTCCAGATAACCCCGGAATGTGATTGCCAATTTGAGTCAGAGTGGCAGGCTTAGATTGCAGTTGATTGTCCGGATATAAAGTGAATATATCTAAAGTCCACATATGTTGGACATATCTTAACTCTTCTCCGTGCAACTTCCCATCAGGAGATGGAACTGAATTCTTCAGTTTAGAAATAAATCATCTTTGAAGGTTATTACGCTTCTAGCGTAATAACCTCTTCTGCACTTAAAGAAATAGAGACCTTAAATTATGGATAGAGAATTTACACTTCAACTACCAAGTAATGATGGTGCATCAGCCGCTCCCGGTTTGACATCCAAGGTGGCCATAAATTAATTTTCGCTATACTGGCAATGAATTCGCCGCATAACCAAACAATTTAATGTAGTCAGTTGGCCACTACCATGTTAATCCGGTGTAAACCAACTGAATTTGGGCGTCTTTTTGACACACCAAGCCACTTGCCTTTGCCAGTATTTTTGGAACAAGGGTCCGATCTTTGACATCACTCCGATTCTGCCGTCAGTATTGCAGCGGAACGGGTTTATTTACCAACAGGGAACGATATAAATCCTCCATGGTCTCGATGTGAAATGCATGGAATCTACCGCGTACCTTTTCCCAGAATGATCTTTTAGTCACAGATTTTTTACAGGCAGCTTGAAATAAGGGGCAACAGAGCTGCAGGATCTGATCGATCAAAAAAGCGAGCATCATGAGGAGAACAAAGACTTCGCTCAAGTGTTTCTTGCCAAGGCCGAAATTATGGCCAAAATGATACCCTTGGTTTTTCAGGGTATTAAACGTCTCATTCTCGATCTTCCACCTGGCGCGAGCGCCGCGCATAAAATGAAAGACATTTTCTTCGGTGATGGTCAAATCGGTGATCCAGGTGAAATGCTGCACCTTCCCGGTCTTGCTGTTCTCTTCCCAGTATTCGACAAAGCTTACTCGTTTATCCTGATGTGATTTATTGAGCGGCGCATTGTCAACGACACGAAAGCAATGAATGAGATGAGGCGCATCCTTTTTGGTTATATTCAGTTCCATGACGTCTCCCCTGGCCACGGCATCTTCTACGTACTGGAATAGAAATTTATGATCCCCCTCTTTTACGCCCAGAATATAATGCAGATTATTGGTCTCGAGGTCTTCTATATGCGGTGCGTTGGAACTCAAAGCATCCTCATTGACAATGAACTGAAGGTGTGGATGATCCTGGCGAAGTTTCTTAAGAAAACGCCTTACTGCATTACGTTCACAGTCCATCTTGGTCTCACCGTCCTGCTTTCTGATGGTCTCCGGCGGCAGAACTATTACCTCTTTGTGATCATGGTGGACAACAGCCGCGCCGACCGTCTGCAAATAATAGGTGATCTTGCCGCTTTTCTTATTTCTTTTTTCCATGCAGGCATCGGAATGCCGGGAATCCGAGGAAAAACAGCCGGTGCCGTCAAGATTGAGGAGGTAACAGCCTTCCATAAAGACAAATTTTTCCAACACCTTGCCACGTTGTAATTGCCGGAAGGCAGCCTTGAAGAGCGGTCGGAGATCATTGGGATCGACACCGTCGAGGATCTCCCGCATCGAAGTATCGCAGGGAATGCTGCCCATCCCATAAATGGTCATGAGATTATGAGGAGCGCTATATCTTCTTTCATCAAAAACAAGTAACGAGGGATCTTTGATCGAGAACATGGCGAAGCCGGCCATAAGAGAATCCGCAAGAGTGTGGCTGACATTGCCCGCACGATGGTCACTAAGCCCTGCAAAACCGGTGCGCATAGTGTTAATTAGAGCGTCGGCATTGAGGTGTTTGCGAAGTTTTATTTCTTCGGTTCGGGCCATTTCTTGTTTCTGGGTCTTTATAATTGCTTTTAAATGACTGGACATTGAAGCCTCCTTGTAAGTGTTTGATATTGCTCACAAAAAGGCGATTCCTAACTTATTGAAATGTCAAGATAAATTTTATGTTAGTCTCAATTTTTTTTAAAAATGTTTACGAAGCCTCCATTATCAAATTAAGCTATTGCTGGGTTTCCGGGGTGGCCGGGAACTGCTGCAGACCTCTAATGAACAACAGATTAATTGCGAAAACTATAATAAAGGAAACAAGAAGCTTTGACTTTGCCCATTCTTGCTTTGATTTCAGGCTTGGCACTTCTCGTCTGGAGCGCCGACCGTTTTGTAGAGGGCTCAGCCTCTACTGCGCGACATTTCGGCATGCCGCCACTGCTGATCGGCATGGTGATTGTCGGATTTGGCACTTCCATGCCAGAAATGGTGGTTTCGGCTATTTCTGCATTTCAGGGAAATCCAGGAATAGCACTTGGTAACGCCTACGGCTCAAACATCACCAACATCGCATTGATCCTTGGTCTTACTGCGCTGATTAAACCCATATCCGTTCATTCGCAGGTGTTGCGCAAGGAACTACCTATCCTCACCGCCATTTCGATTTTGGCCGCCTGGCAGCTCTGGGATGGTAAAATTACTCGTTTCGATGCTTATATATTGCTCGGTGTATTCGTAGGCCTAATGACTTGGACCGTCTGGCAGGGCATGCGAAAGAAAGGCGATACACTAGGTAAAGAGATGGAACAGGAACTGGAACTCCACGCCTTGCCATTGCCCCAAGCGGTCCTCTGGCTTATCGTCGGTCTGGTCCTGCTGATTGTCAGCTCCCGCATCCTCGTCTGGGGTGCGGTTGAGATCGCCCATGGCTTCGGTGTTAGTGATTTGATCATCGGCCTGACCATTGTCGCGGTCGGCACGTCGCTGCCAGAACTTGCTTCGTCTATAATTGCCACCCGCAAAGGCGAGCATGACATTGCTCTTGGAAATATTCTAGGCTCTAACTTGTTCAACACACTAGCCGTGGTAGGGATCGCCGGAACAATTCATCCAATGGATGTCGGGCCTGAAGTTTTTTCCAGAGACATCCTGGTCATGGTTGCGTTAACCGTTTCGCTATTTGTTATCTGTTACGGATTCAAGGGACCTGGCCGTATCAACCGTGTTGAGGGTGGAGTTTTGCTGGCCTGCTATATCGGCTATACCGCTTCCCTTTTAAACACTGTCTTCCAATGATTTGCATAACTCTTTAGCGTTGGTTTTCGAGAATACGAGAAAAAATAAAGAAACTAACCCCGGTAAACGGGAAGTAAGCCGGGATAAGTACCTTCACGAAATTCATTCATCAAAAACAAGAAATGAATTTCTAAAGTACTAAAAGGAGTCGAGCCTTTGTTTCATTCATCGCATATGAAAAACGCCCTAGATGTTTGCTTGCCAAAGTACAAACATATCCTCTTTATAAAAATAATACATGCGCTATAAAGGCAGAATAACCAGTTGGAAAGACGGCAAAGGATTTGGTTTCATTGTACCGAATAAGAGTGAAAAGCAGGCCTTCGTCCACATCAAGTCTTTTGCAAATAGACAACGAAGGCCAATTGATAATGACATTGTGACCTATGAACTGAAAATTGATGAGAGAGGGCGACAGCAAGCTGACAATGTGTTGTTTTCTGGAGAAGAGGTAGCATTAGTCGGTCGAAAAGGGGAAAATTACAGTTCTCTTGTGCTGGTCGTTCTTTTTTTATTGTTTTTGGCCGGGTCAGTTTTCATTGGCAAGATGCCTGGAGCTGTCTTTTGGCTTTATCTCGCTGCCAGTTCAATCGCATTTGGTTTTTATGCGTTCGACAAATCAGCCGCAAGAAACGGTGAGTGGCGTATTCAGGAAAGAACCTTACATTTTTTCGCTTTGATCGGTGGTTGGCCTGGTGCTTTAGCTGCACAGAGACTGCTTCGACACAAATCCAGGAAGCAATCATTTCAAATTGTGTTTTGGATTACAGTCGTTCTCAATTGCGGAGTTCTTGGCTGGTTGTTCACGCCATCAGGAGCAGGAACCCTTCGTTCTCTCTTTGATATGATGAGATAGTGGTATCAGTAAATTAATTCTACTTTTGGTTGTTCACTGTGACAAAAATTGAAATGTTTACCGGCAAGGGAGGAGTTGGCAAGACAACTATGTCTGTGGCAACAGCTCTTCAGCATTCCAGTGTCGGCAAAACCCTGCTCATTTCAACGGACCCTTCCGGTTCGTTGAGTGAAATTTTCTCTCGACCGCTGGATCGCAAAGTTCACACAGTGGCTCCCAATCTTGACGCGGTGGAATTAAACCGCAAGCTGGTCCTGGATTTGTGGCGGGATAAATTTGCCGATGATATTTACGCTGTTTTATCCTCTTTTCTGCCGGTGGGTCGGGAGATTATCGACTACATCGAAGGGGCTCCGGGAATTGATGACGAGTTCATGCTTGACTATCTCCTGACGATGGCTGAGTCCGGCGATTACAAGACTATTGTCTGGGATACGGCTCCCACCGTCACCACTTTGAATCTTCTTTTTGTTCAGCAGATGTTCTATTCTCATCTAACCCAGGCCCATAGGCTGTACTTCAAGGTAAAAAAAGTTTTTAACAAAGTCGATCCTCTGGCGCTGATCGACAAATGGCGTTCTCTGACGGAACGGATTATCAAACTTCTACAAACCGAGACCTGTGCGTGGGTGGTTGCCAATCCGGAACCTTTGCCGGTTGAACAGGCCTTTGATATAGCAGACTCGTTTGATGATTTCGGCATTGAGGTCAAGGGCTTTATCCTCAACAAGGTATTACCGAGAGAGTTTTGTCAGGGCCACCCATTCTGGCAGGCAAAATTTAGTGCTCAGCAAAAATGCCGCGAAAAAATGCAGCAGAGAGTCAACAATCGCCCGTTAAAGGAAATCCCCGAGTTGATTGGTGATATTCAGATTGACGGTTTTCTGCAAGAAGTCGCCGCTCTTCTTCATAAGAGCGGCTAAGGCACCTTGCGTAAAGAACTCTGAAAAAAATGGGAAAATGTTTATCTTTTGCAACTTTGCCATACGTCATCTCAAGATGATGCCATCTTAGTTGGGATTCCAGGAAGCTGACATGATTGCCGACGGACCAACCCTTTATATTTTCTCCGGCCTTCCCGGTAGCGGGAAAACGACCCTTGCCCAATTAGTTGCTCAGAAGCTCAATAGCACCTATCTGCGAATCGATACTATTGAGCAGGGCTTACGAGATTTTTGTTCTGTGAATGTGCAGGGCGAAGGATATCGACTGGCATACCGGATTGCAGCTGACAATCTACGCCTGGGAGTGAGCGTGATCGCAGACTCGTGCAATCCAATCGAATTGACTCGCCGCGAGTGGGAGCAAGTCGCACTGGAAACACAGGCTCGCCATATCAACATCGAGGTCATTTGCTCCGATCCCCATGAACATCGCCGGAGAGTTGAGACCCGCGTGTGCACCATACCAGGAATGAAGTTACCAACGTGGAACGAAGTGGAAAATCGCGAGTATCACGATTGGACCGTAGACAGAATTATTGTTGATACATCAAAAAGCGTGGCGGATTGTATAGAGGAACTGCTGTCAAAACTATCCTGAACGTTGATTTCACGGAGCAAAGTCATGAAAACTGAGGCACCCCCACCCTTTTCTCCAATGATCGTGTTATTTTTCGGAGTGATTGGGATTTCGTCAGGATCGATTTTAGTTCGATTCGCCCAGGGGCAGGATATGCCGTCGATAGTCATTGCTGCATGGAGACTGGCACTGGCTTCGGCCATTTTATTGCCGATGGCATTAACGCATCGACGATCAGAACTGAAGCAGATGTCCAGGATGTCCTGGGGCTTGGCGATTCTTTCCGGTTTTATGCTGTCGCTGCATTTTGCCACCTGGATCAGTTCACTCGCATATACATCAGTCGCCAGTTCGACAGTGCTGGTAACAACAGCTCCGCTCTGGGTAGGCCTGGCAGCACCTTGCCTGCTGGGAGAGCAATTGTCACGACCATTGAAAATCGGCATCGCCCTGGCCATGCTTGGCAGTGTGTTAATTGGTGTGGCGGACGTGGTCTCTTTCGCAGACGGTCGTTTCCAGTTCAGTCTCACTCAATTCACCAATCAAGCCAATCCCATGCTCGGCAATGGCCTGGCACTTATTGGTGCGATTACAGCGTCTACCTATCTGATCATTGGCCGTCGGTTGCGCTTTGGCATGTCTTTATTGAGTTATACGGCAATTGTCTACTCCACAGCCGCTTGCTTTCTGATTATCATGGCCTTTGTGGGTGGCCATGACCTCTTTGGATATTCGGCTGTTGCCTACCTCATCATGGTATTAATGGCCCTTTTCCCTCAGCTCATTGGCCATTCTTCCTATAATTGGGCGCTTGGTTATCTCACCGCCGCTACGGTCTCTGTTGTCGTCATTGCCGAACCTATTGGAGCAACCCTGCTGGCTTTGCTTATCTTTCAGGAAATACCCAACGGAATGACAATAGTGGGAAGCATTTTGCTCCTCTCCGGTATTGTTTATGCCAACCAACCTGAGAGGCAACCTGCAATTGCCGCCACCTGCTCTCCCAAGATGTGACAAGGTGCCGGAGGAGTGATCTCTTTGATAGTCGGTATATAAAAAGCACTTATAGACGGATTCCGTACGGCTCCTTTCGATTTTGATTATGCCGCCTCACAACGACAATTTATAATTTTTTTTTGTCTGTTACGGATTCTTTCGGTTACTATTTATTGGAAATGTAGTTACTGAGGGAAGCAGTGCTTGGTGTGCACTGGTCCAGTAGTCATTGCTTCAATTTAAAATGACATGCCTTTGGACTTCTTGGTCAACCATCGTTTTGGAGATTTTCGTGAATATTTTCATAAGGTTTTTTAAACAGAGCTGAAACCTAAACTTACTAAAAAAACATCGATGAATAAAAATACACTCCCCGAATCAAAACTAAAGGTCGGTTCAGACATCATCGACAATCAGCATAAAGTGCTGTTCGATTTGATTAAAGACCTCAACAATGCAACCAGCACAGGGGCAAACATCAGGGTAGTGGATGCCCTGTTGGGAGTCTTGCGGGACTACGCTTTCAAGCACTTTCAAACCGAAGAAGATCATTTTGAAAAAGATGCTGATTATACAATGCATTGTCTGGAGCACTATGCATTGATTAAAAGTTTGAATACGTTTATCCATGAATTCAGGAACAACAGGACAACGGGGAAGCCGACACCCTCAGTTTTTCTTGAACGTTGGTTATTTGAACACATCGAGAAATGGGACAAACCATGCTTTGCGCGTGAATCAATAACAGAATCTCTTTCCATTAAATTTGATCCTATAGATGCCTATGATCCCAATTTAATAGAAAAACGTCAACATAAACGGATACCCCGCCACCATATTGTTGATGAAAAGATCAACGTCCATTGTTATAACGCCACAAAGTTGAAAAGCGGAACGGCAGACATTGTCAACTTGAGCACCGGCGGACTTTTGTTGAGCTCCTCAAGAGTTCACGAAATCGACGATCTGTTGATTGTCAGTTGTAATATTGGCCGTACTTTCAAAATGAAAGAAAAGGTCAAGGTAATAACAGCCCGTGACCAGATGTATGGTGTGCAATTTATCTCACCTGCTCGCGAAACATTGGCCTTTTTTACAGAACTGTACGGTTCTATTCATTTGAGCAATCCAAGCTATAATCATTCATAATAACCCCTTACTGGCGCTTAAACTTTTCTTTTTATAAAGGCACACATTTCTGTTAACTCAAATATTTTCTGAAATATGCGAACTTTTAAAATATCCAAAAGAGCCAGATCCGTAAAACCGTTGATTCATACAATACGAATCAACGGTTCAGTCCTTGATGTCCCTAAAGATCAATGGCTGTTTTAATAACATTTAGCATTTCCTCTAGTTCTATTGGCTTTGGAAGAAATCCATCCATGCCTGCTTCTAAGCATGTGCGATGAGGGTTACGTATTGCCGTACCTGATATTGCTATAATTGGAGTGCGCTTGCGGTTTTTTCTCCTTCAATATGTCTGAGATTTCGTGACAATTTGATGATATGTCCATCAAACTTAACAAAACCAAAGGTCCATACTCCGTATCATCGTTCTAACCCGCAACTCCCTGGAAAACAAATACAAAGACACGAGATAGTTTTTTCATAATCTGCAATGGAACAGGATGGACAAAAAGATATTAGCAATTATTTCTGTAAGGATGTTATGCGCATGTCAGGTCCTGACCGGGAATTGGCCCTGGCTGTCCTTCAAGCTTTTATCCTCGGCAAGAAAGGGGCGAGCAAATTTGACCTCCAAAAATTAACTGATGCAACCAATGAGTTCATTGAATATTGTCTGGATAACCCAAATGACAATGCGCTGGTAGTTATGGAGAAATTCACGAAAGAATAAGTATTTTTAGCGTGTTTGGCACATTCCAAATCATTCTGCATTAAAGCTTTTATTTTTTGAAAAATTATTACAGGAGATTTGCAATGAATAAGCTGGCGTGTATTGCATATATTTGCTTTATTGGATTCTCTGGATTCAAGAGTACCTGTATGGCAGAACAGGAGAAGGAAATTGTACCTATCAGACTCAAAGCGCAGGATATCTTGCCTGATACAACCATTCACGGAACCAATTATACAATTGAAAGTGCAGTGTTCAATGATGGGTTGATCAACACTTACAACCTCACCACAGACTATGGCCCAACCACGGTTGAGAGCACCAGTCAGTTAATGATTCGTATTTCCGAATTAAAAGCACTGCAGGTTATGGAAGAAGTTGACCGAAAAGGCGTCTTTGGCGATGCGCTGGTGAAAGGAATCAAGGCACCGGTGCAGGGAGTTGTCGAACTGGTGCAGTCACCTATCGAAACCAGTAAAAGTATTTTCAAAGGTGCCGGGCGTTTCTTTAGTAATATTGGCAATTCCATTATAAGCGACGATCCCAATCAAGATAACGCTCTCAAGGTAGCTCTGGGCTATGATGTGGCAAAACGTCAGTTTGCCTTTTCATTCGATATCGATCCATATACTACATACGAACCGGTGGTCGACCGATTGGGGGAGATCGCCCGTGCAGCTGTTGCCGGGGGAATCACGCCAAAGGCTGCTTTAGCTGCGGTTGACAGTGATCTGGCACTGGGCTTGCGAATTTCCGGCACTGCCAAGGGATTAAAAGAGCTCGTCCGGGACAATGCACCGAATGAACTCCATAAAATTAATGCCGAGAAGATGCAGAAGATGGGTATATCCGCTGATCTGACGGATTCGTTCTTGACTAACTACAACTACGATCCTCAGGAAGAAACACTCCTGGTTGGTGCACTCGCAACTATGCAAGGTGTAGCCGGCCGTGACGTGTTCTTTGCAATAGCTAACTCTGCCACAGAGAGGACCGTAGCCGTTAACTACCGCATCATCGCGCAGATGATGGCGGGATATCATGCCAATGTCAGTCCCGTGGAGCAGATCCTGAACATTGACGGAACACTGCACGTCAAGACCAGGAATGGTGTCATTGTTTTGATCGTCCCTGTTGATTATATCTTTCTGACCACAAAAGTAGACGGTAAGCTTAATCGACTCGATGAACATATTAGTGCCATGACCAATAACGGGCCAAAGGAGATATGGATCACTGGAAAAATGGATGGAAATGCCTTAACCACGTTCAGACAAAAAGGTTGGAAGGTCAAGGAAAATGTTAACGCTGAGTTGATTAAATAGACAGGATAGAAAGGGAAGCTGCTAGGATCTCTTTTTACAAAGAAGTACTGACAAACTTCCACTCAATAAAAAAGTGATAAGAAGGAGAGATACATGAGAAAATATTTTTCAATATATGCAATTACACTGATTGGATGCCTCTTGATCAGCCAGTCGGCAATGGCAGCCGATAGTCAAGTATCACTCGGCCTTGGGGCTGGGATGGTACCGGACTATGAAGGTTCTGAGGATTATAAAGCCGTGCCTCTTGTCTATGCCCGTTTTGGTTATGGTGATGGGGCCTATGTGTTGCTTCAGGGGAATGAACTCAAATGGAACTTTCTCAATAATAATATTGAGTTTGGTCCTCTACTCCAATACCGTATGAAGCGCAGTGACGTTGATAATAATCAAGTTGACAGGATGGATACTGTCGATGCTGCTGTTGCAGGCGGGCTCTTTCTAACCGGCCGAATTGACCAATGGAGTGCAACTCTGCAATTTGCAACAGATATCTCTGGCGATGATACTGGGTATCTTGTCACTTTAGGTGGTGCATATCATGCAAAGATATCAGAACAACTGAAAATGACCTTTGGCGTATCAACAACATATGCCAGCTCTGATTACATGGAAACTTATTTTCAGATCGACGCAGGCAACCGAGGTAACAGCACTCTACCAAATTATTCTGCCAATGACGGAGAGTTTAAAGATGTTGGCGTTCACTTGGTTTCCAACTACAGTTTTAACTCCAATTGGTCTGTTGTCGGAAATCTTGGTTATAAATATCTGCTTGGCGATGCCCAGGACAGCCCTATTGTTGATGACGAAGGGAGTAAAGGGCAGTTATTTTTAGGGGCAATGTGTGTATATACTTTTTAGCTTCGGAGGGTGTGGGCAGGAGCTCTGATCGAAAGTAGTGTTTGAGGGAGCGATGAAAAATCAAATGGCGTATCCTCGTTTTGTTGGGAATTAGTGCTAAAACTAATCCCCGACAAACTACGGATACGTCATGAATAAGAATATAATCACCGACCACGAGTTCGCGGGTCAAGATCAGCGCCTGATTAATCGCTTTTTATTGCGCCAAAGGCTGCAAAGCAAGAATTCTTGTGTAAAATATCAGTGTATTTAAATCCTACTTTCCGCAGTAAATCCATTTGATAAGTGACCGGCCGCGGCGAATCTTCCCGGTCGATATATTCAAATACTTTTTTTCTGTAATCAGCACCACCCATAGAGCAAAGATATTCTCCATACCGTTCCCACATGAGAGAATCAACTGCCTTTGACTCATGAGATACCAAATCCGTAATCCAAACGCTTCCTCCAGGGGCGGTCAAACTGTAAAGCTTACTGAATGCTTTTTCCCAATCCTGATCATCCCGTAAATGATGCAAGACAGCAGCGGCCAAAATGACGTCATATCCTTGATGTGGTAAATCGACCTTACGGAAATCGCCCTGAATAGTTTTGATTTCCCCTGAGTTCACTGATGCAATACGCTCGCGAGCTTTTTCCAACATGGGTAGGCTTAAGTCAACAAGGTCACAATCGAACGAGGAGGTATACTGTAAAAGTTTAAGCGTATTATTTCCCGCTCCACAGCCGATGTCTAAAACTCGTCGTATGTTGGTGGTTGATTTGACAGCCGCTTGCGTAATCAGTTCCATAGCTAATGGCGCATCAATAGTTGCAGACTGCCCGGTTTCAAGATTGGAAAAACGTTCGACATCATTATCGAATCGTTTTCGAATCTCTTCAGGTGATGATTTCTGTTCAAATTTCATATATATATCCAAAGTTAAAAATAAGGATGTCTCTGCTTAGGACCTTGTGGTCACATTTATCATTGCTGCAAATAGTATCAAGCAGATGTCTCCAAGAGTTTATAACCGTTGCATAAAAGATTACGAACTTGTGTGGCATAAGCCGTCGACAATGCCGTGGCATTTGCATGCCGTGCCAATCAACAGAGGGGTATGAGGTAACAACCTGGCTCGCTCAAGGAGCCCCCATAAATCTTCCGGAAAAAAACCGCCTAATCCTGCGGCAAACTGACGGCTTCTTAAAATGAGTGGCACGAAGTTGCCAAGATCCAGGCTCTCAAGGAGACAATACAGCGCTGGCGGTCGCCGCAGCTGGGTGTATGTACAGAGAGCATCTGGTTCTGAGCAATTCGTGGGACAGAGGAAATCGGCATGGGATATAGCAAGACGATTTGGGCTTAAACGTATGGGATTTGGGAATATGGCAAGTCGTTCATCCGTGATCTCTGATGGGCGCACAATCCGGCGTTGATCTGAGAGTTTTTTCTTTATCCAATCCGCGGCCACGTGAAGAGGTAAGGCTGGGATAATTTTACTGACACCGGCTTCCGGGGTTAAATGTTTGGCCAACCATTCAACTCCATCGGCACAAACGATCTCGACTTCAGTCGGCAGATCCCGAATCGGTACTCGATCCACAACAACAATGTTACTGGAGGGGACATCCTTTTTTAATAATTCAACAGCACGTCGACCAAACTTTCCTCCACCGAGCACCCAGAAGGTTTCATGTGATGGTTTGCTGTCGCCTTTCATGGTAGCCATCGACGTTTATCTCCTGGCAATGTTGGCAATTAGAACTCACGATTTAGGAGAATTAGGTAAGCGACTTTTTTTGTAAGCCACAACAACCGCATGAATTGAGCCATAGATCGCATCCGCACCAATGGTTTCAGTAATCCTGTACCGATCAAACTGACGACCGACCTCTGTAGAAACGTTAGCGAACACGAGCCGGACGCCCTGTTCCTTGAGGAGCAAGTGGACATCCCGGAGCATTGCCGCGGCCGAGAAATCGACATCACCAATAGCTGCGGCTTCGATACAGATCCACTCGAGAGGCGGTTCTGTAGTCGTTTTTGCCAACCGTAAGACCTCTTCGGCAAACTGAGCTGCGTTGGCGTAGTAGAGACTGTGACTGAACAGGTAAATCAGCAGACCCGGTTCAATCTGCTGCGGTACTGCTACCGGCGTAGTCTGCCACCCTTTGTTTTTCTTATCCGCGACGATGACGGAATTTGTCGCTCGGTAGCCCCGCCGCACATGATCGATAAGCGACAGAACCATGGCCAGGATGATACCCTGCTCGACGCCAATCACTACCACAGTGGCAGCCGTCAGCAAGGCAACCCAGAACTCGGCGCGTGCCTGAGTATAAATCGTCTGCATCCCTTTGATGTCGATCATTTTAATCGCCACAAGGAAAACGATTGCGGAGAGAACGGCGGTGGGCAAACAGGACAGAGGGCCCGTAAGATACAGGAGAACCAGCAAGACCAGAACGCATGTTGTTAGCTGCGACAGCTGACTGCGACCGCCGCCGCTGTCAACCATGGAGGTATTTGTCGGGCTGCCGTTAACGATAAAAGTCCCGGACAGGCCAGCGCCGAGATTAGCCATCCCGAGTCCTACCATATCCACATTCTCATCGAAACGGTCTTTGTATTTGGCAGCATAGGCACGCGAGGTGGCGGCACTCTGTGCGAGAATTACCACAAAACAGGCAAAGGCGAGGGGCGACAATTTTTTAATCAAGTCCCAACTCCACTCAATATGGGGCAGACCAAAGGTCGGCAGGCCGCTTGGAACTGCGCCAATTGTTTCAAGATGGGGGCTGAGGTCAAGTGACCAGCTGATGGCAATAGCACCCACCACGGCAATCAGACCGCCGGGGATTTTCTTCGAGATCTTTTGACAGCCGATGATCACTACCAGCACAGCGATGGAGACACCCACGGCATAGGGATTGCTTTCTCCGATCAGCTTCAGATCGTGGACAATATCTACAAGCGGATCATTGCTGGTGCGCTGCAGACCAAGCAAGCCGGAGACCTCAAGCAACGCTACCTGCACACCGACACCAGTCATAAAGCCGGCAAGGACCGTATGTGAAAGGAAATCGGCAAGAAAGCCAAGTCTCAGGATCCGTGCGGCAAACATCAGTGCCGCAGCCATCAGCGCGAGCAGACTACACAGCGCCAGCCACTCATTCGATCCTCGCACCGCCATTCCGGCAAGCCCTGCGGCAACGACCGCCGCCGTCGCTGAATCGGCACCAACTGACAGATGTCGCGATGACCCGAAAATGGCAAACAGCAGCATCGGAATAAGAATTGTGTACAACCCGGTTATCACCGGCGTACCGATTATTTTGGTATAACCCATTGTGCCGGGAATGGCCAGGGCAGCAAGCGTAAAGCCGGCGAGGATGTCGCTGCTCAACCTTGCCCGGTCAAGCGGCAGAATACCCTGAAAAAGCGGCAGCCGGTAACTTTTACCTTCTTTGTTGTTCATTCTTCCAGGCCATCAAGAAAAGAACTTCTTAAACATCCGGGAGGTGATCATATTGGATATATTTCATCTACCCCCGGTAAACGGGAAATAAGCCGAGAATCTTTTACTAAAGATCCATGACTCTGCAATGGCCTGGATCATCAAACTTACTGCAGGGCATTGGCTGCTTTCAAGTAGCTCTCACATGCCGCAGCTTTGGCACTATCAGCACCTGCATCAGAAATACACTCTTTGTACTGTTCTACCAATTTCAGTCGTTCGTTGCTAACCTCTGCCTGGGCATTACTCGCATCCGTCTGAGCCCTTAATGCCTGACGTTCTGGTGAGGAACACGCCATTAAGAAACACGCCGCGAAAACCAGTAACAAGAAGTGGATTTTTCTCATGATAAGCCTCTATATTTATTTAATTTATTTAACATCACAACAGGTGGTATCGTTTAATAAACTTGAGTACACAAATCTTGTTTTCTATCAGAAACTTACAATACCAATAGCCCACTGATGCTGCAATTTAAAAACTCATAGAGGCCTGGAAAAAACAGTTGGAAGAATAAGCGTGTCTATGGTTCGATTATATCGGCCATGGATTCAAAATTAGATAATGTCTGCACTTATCTCCGATTCGGGTATTGCTTTTCAGTTGTTTTCGAACAAGGGGCTTGCTATCCTTGATACATCTGACTTCCGCTTTTGATTGAAGATTGAATTTTCTCTCCGGGAGTATTTTTCCATCACCGAAGTTTGCGCCTTTTGGCAGCTTTTTTTTTTACGAAATACATTATGCATTGCAACATCTTTGAGTCTAAGAACTAATGAAAAACGATAAAATGGATACCTGTTTTGCCCCCGCCGAAAGAGTAAAAGGAAACGAGCTGGTCGGAGAAATTAATATAGTGAGTCAGAATCCTATAGTTACAGGATTGCTCCATTCAATGAGTGGTCTGCTGGCTGTACTGGATGAACATCGACAGATTGTGGCTCTCAACGATTCACTTTTACAAAAACTGGGCATTGATGACCCTGCAAAAGCCCTGGGGCTGCGACCAGGAGAGGCATTACAATGTATCCACGCACAAGACGAACCCGCAGGTTGTGGTACCACCAAATATTGTTCTACATGTGGTGCCGCCATAGCAATTGTATCCAGCCAGGAGCAGGACAAAGCTGTTGAAAAAATGTGCGCTCTTTCAGCTACTAAAGGCGACCAAGAGGTGGATATTGCCCTGCTCGTTAAATCGCAGCCAATTGAAATCGATAATAAAAGATTTCTTTTATTATTTTTGCAGGATATCACCCAGCAGCAGCAGAGGGCTGCCCTCGAAAGAACCTTTTTTCATGACGTTAACAATATGTTATGTATGCTTGTTGGGGCAAGTGAACTGCTCGTTGAAAGGGAACATTCAGAACTTGCCAAAAGTGTTTATGAGGCATCTCTGCGCCTGACAGATGAGGTAGATATTCAGAGATGTTTATCGCAAAGCGAATCCTCTGAGTACCAGCCCCTCTTGCAAATGCTGACGACTCAGCAAATTTTTGAAAGGCTCCTTTCTTTCTTTGCCAGTCATCCGGTTGCCATCAATAAAACCATTAGTTTATCTGAAAATTATCCGCTTGTGTCCATCAAAGCAGATATTTCTCTGCTATTACGTGTGCTCTGCAACATGGTTATAAATGCTCTGGAAGCGACTGATGAAAATGGCGAGATAAAAATCTGGCTTGAGCATGATGGTGATTGTCTATCATTTTGCGTGTGGAATGAGCAGGAAATTGCCGAGGACGTCGCGACACGGATTTTTCAGCGTAATTTCAGCACAAAAGAACAATCTGGCAGAGGAATTGGAACGTATTCTATGAAACTATTGGGAGAAAGAATCCTTAATGGAAAAGTGAGTTTCACAACCTCCAAAACAGAAGGCACCATTTTTAGATTTACTTACCCTGTTTAGATACCTTAGAAATTCATTTCTTGTTTTTTACTCCTCAAGGGGGCACTGAAAAGAGTATGAATGACACAAACCATCAAGGCAAAGGGGATAGATTGAAAATCAGTTTAATTCCGATATGTAACCGGCTTCTTATACCCATACTTTTTAGTCTGCTTATATCTGGCTGTGCCGCTATGGATAAAAGTGAATGTCTTAACGCCCAATGGCGGAGCGTTGGCTATGAGGATGGCACTAAAGGGTATGATGCATCTCGTATCGGCGAATATCGGAAATCCTGTGCCGAATATAATGTATTGCCTAACCTTGAAGAATATATGCAAGGGCGGCAACAGGGCTTGACACAGTGGTGTACGCCCAGCAATGGCTATTACCAGGGTACCCGCGGGGCAATCTACAATGGTATTTGTCCGGAGGCATTAGAATCTGATTTTGAATTGGCAATGAGTGAAGGCAAGGCAGTTTATGATTACCAGAAAACCATTCATAACCAGGAAAGCTTGAGAAAACGTTTGTATAGAGAATATAGCGCGCTAGACGAACAAATCTCTTCCATGGAAGCAGATTTAGTTAGTGATCAAGTAACGCCACGAAGGCGCAGGATTTTGTTGAATGACATTCGAGCAGCGGAAAGGGATCGTGACTTGCTGCGTTTTGATATTACCAAGGCTGATTTTACCCTGAACGAAATGCACCGCAATCTCAACAAGATGCAGGCAAATAGAATTTCTAAGTAGTTTCCATCCTGAAACGGCCTTTTTCCTTGATGTCAACCGGCGACCGTCTTAGTATCAACAGTTTGTAACTTCCCTTGCTCACAAAAGCCACAGACAGAAATCGATCAAAACCGCAACAATTTAATTTTTTAAGGCAGATATGTACGAACAGGTTTCCCATACCCTTCTAAACGACATTTTAAACGACATCAAACCGGAGATCTCTAATCAGGATTTGCGCCATTTCTACACCCGCCTGGGGGCAAACTTTTATGGTATCCACTCGCTGTTTCATAAACTCTACGGTGATCGGGAGGATTTTACCGAACAGGCACAGCGGCTGGTGGAAACCATGGCCCGGCATTATATAAAACGCCCGGAAGAACTGCGCCAGCTCGATCTCGCCCGGGAAAAGGATTACAACTGGTTTCTCAGCCAGCAATGGATTGGCATGGCCCTCTATTGCAAGGGCTTTGCTGGCGACCTAAAGGGATTGCATGAACGGTTGTACTATTTCCAGGAGCTGGGTGTCAACCTGGTCCATGTCATGCCGATACTGCGTTGTCCCGAGGGAAGTAGTGATGGCGGCTACGCAGTCAGCGACTTTCGTGAGATCAACCCGGAACTCGGCAATCTGGAAGATCTGCAAAATCTTGCCGCCGAGATGAAAAAACGCGACATTCTCCTCGTGCTCGATGTTGTCGTTAACCACACCTCCAACATGCATTACTGGGCAACCCGCGCCAAGGCGGGAGAGAAGAAATATCAAGACTACTACTTCACCTTTGCAAGCCGCAATGTCCCGGATATGTTTGACCAAACCATGCCTGAAATCTTCCCGGAAACGGCGCCTGGTAATTTTACCTGGGACGAAGAAATGGGCCGCTGGGTAATGACTGTTTTTAATGATTTCCAGTGGGATCTCAACTACAGCAACCCCTCGGTTTTTATCGAGATGCTTAACATCATCCTTTTCTGGGCCAACCAGGGCGCCGATATTTTGCGGCTGGACGCAGTGGCCTTTCTCTGGAAAAAAATTGGCAGTACCTGTCAGAATGAGCGGGAAGCACATTTGATCCTGCAGTTACTGAAGGACTGCGGGCAAGTCACCGCACCGGGCGTGGTCTTTATCGCCGAGGCGATTGTCGCGCCGGTGGAAATGATTAAATATTTTGGTGAGGATGCAGTCATCGCCAAAGAGTGTGAGATCGCTTACAACGCCACGTTCATGGCGCTGCTCTGGGATGCGGTGGCCACTAAAAATGCCTGTTTACTCAACCACGGCATTAAAAGCCTGCCTGTTAAACTTGATCGGGCCACCTGGTTGAATTACATCCGCTGTCACGATGATATCGGCCTGGGATTTGATGACATGGACATCCTGCGCTGTGATTACGACCCCGGCGAGCATCGAAAATTTCTGGTAAACTATTTAACGGGTAAATTCAAAGATTCCCATTCCCGCGGGCTCCCCTTTGGAGAGAATACCAAGACCGGCGACACGCGTATTTCTGGTTCGCTCGCATCATTGGTGGGTCTCGAGCATGCTCTGGAAAACGGTGACAGCAAAGCAATCGATGATTCGATCAAGCTGATCCTGCTGCTGCACGGCATGATTTTGTCATTTGGCGGCATCCCCTTGCTCTATTATGGCGATGAAATCGGCACCCTGAACGACGATTCCTATCTTGATGATCCCTATAAAAAGGGCGATACGCGTTGGGTACACCGGCCATCTATAGACTGGGAGAAAGCAGAGAACAGAAACACACCCGGAACCGTCGAGTATATCGTTTTCAGTGCGTTAAAACGGATGATTGCTGTCCGGAAAGAGATCGAGGTCTTTGCCGATTTCAACAATCGCGACCTGATTGAAGTCGCAAACCCGCATCTGTTCGTCTTTGGCCGTTACCACCTCCAAAAACCAAGTGAACAGGTCTTGGTGGTGGCCAATTTCAATCACAAACCCCAACATCTCAACCTGGAAGACTTGGGGAGCTGGCGGACCCATTATCGACCACTGGTTGATCTCTATCAGGGAGCAACCCCCGATGTTTTCAATAATTGCCTGGTGATTCCAGGATACAGTTTTTACTGGTTATCCGAAAGATGATCCGGAAGTTCTTCGAAAAGCATCCTTTCCCTTGCCGGCCAGTGAAAGGTGAGCTGGGGAAAGGGTATCTCCCAATTGTACATTGTGGCGGCGTCAACACACCATCTTTGGATTGCTCTCTCAAGCCTTGAATAGATATCTGCCCGTTCACCTTTGAAGTCAGCCAGCACCATCAGATCAAGAGACGAGGCTCCCGCCTCTTTAAATTCCACCAGCAGATTCATGCAGCTCTGGGCGTAGCCCTCCTCCTCCAGCTTTCCTTCGATGAAGCTTTTCAAAAGGTCCGGAATCGTTTTCGTGACCTGGGGCTGCAGGTCGTAACTGACCCCGAAGACCACCCGTAACCGGAAGTTGCGGGAAAGATTAACCGGATTTTGTCCGAGGAATTCCGCCGTCTGATAGAGATATCGCTTGCCACCCCGCTCCACCGTTTCAACCAGCTCGTGGCTCAGGCTGACCACTCTGGTTCGGGGCCGGTCACCCACCACCACCCAATCGCCCCTTTTGCACGGGAACCATGGTTCTTCAGGCGAATCCGGCCTGGAAACCAGACCGACAATCTGCTCAATTGGCAGCCGCAGGCGAATCCCCAACGTCGGGTTAAACAGACTACAGAAGACATGGATGGTTTCGACTCGCCAGGGGACACCATGCAGTTGCAGCCGTTCACCTTCCCGAACAGCACCAACGTTGAGCATCAGCCGCCCCTGTTGCCAGAATCTTGGCACAGCCTGGCGTATCGTCCAGGTGAGACCAAGAAAGAAGATAATGGTCATGCTCAAGAGGAACCAGTCTTCGGCCTGATACAGTACAAAAAAGAGACCGAAAACAGCGGCAACAACGGTAAATACACGCAGGAAAAGATCAATGAGCCGAATATGAAACGGGCGCTTTTCCTGGTTAACGCCGGGCATAAACCGAAAGACTAAACGATGGAAGAGACGGCCGAACAGAACAATGAAACCAAAGGCGACCAGGGAGAGTCCGAGATACAGGCCGCGAACGCGGAAGAAGTCCCGGATAGACCTACTAAAACTCTCCACCAGGCTAACTTCTTTATCCTGCATCTGGCTCAGTTCCAGCTGTGCCAACTCTAATTTGTTACGGATTCTGTTCTCGTTATTGCGCCATTCCGGCAGTAATTCTTTGATTTCCTTCTTGATGGCCGGATCCTTTGTAATAGCCTGAAGTTCTTCGAGATGCTTCACCGCATTATGGGCAATGGGCTTGATGCCGGACAACTCAGCAATGGTGTCCTTTAGTTTTGTCTTCTGACGGGCACGAACCGTCAACCGCTTGACTTCCCTTATCGCGGGCTCGATGAGGGTCGTTACCTCTTCTTTCCAGCTAAATTTTTCTGGTTTTTTCTCAACAAAAAGGGCAACCTCAACCCCTGTGGCGATCCGTTCAAAATCATTGGTGGAATCAGAGAGCTGCCGGTCCAAACGAGCCAGTTCTTCCTCCAGCCTCACTTTTTCGGCATCAGACGCACTGGTCTTGATTTTTTCACGGGTCAGGGCAATCTGGGTCTTCAGATTTTGCTGCAATTCAGACAGTGATCGCAACATATCCAGAGTTTCTTCCGGCGACGTCTGTTTAACAGCCGGAACATCCTGCGGCGAGGGTTCTACCGCCTGGTCTGCGGCAACAAGAGCACCTGCAGAAAAGATGATGAAAAGAACAGACAATAACAAGGGGTATAAACGCGTCATCTCAGTCACTCAAAAGGCAAAGGATTCTGACAGCTTCACGAAAAAGCTGGTCGGTAATCATTTTTAAAATTCAATGGGCCTGTTAATGGTCCTGTTTATTTATTGGCGGCATTGATATAGGGCTGCAATATTGGGATCATTCCTTTCAGTACCTGGAGAGGCAGGGCGGAGGTAAAACTAAAGGCATTCGCCGATCTGCCGCTGACAAAGGCGGTCAATGTTCCGAAATGATTATCGCCAATATAAAAAACAAAAGTAGCAGTGCGGTTCAGGGCCTTAGAAGAGCCTCGCTGGCCGGAGGACGTTGCGGTGAATATTCGATTATCTCCGGTACCGGTTTTACCGCCCATGGGAAACGGACTGCCATCCGCCTGCTCAAAGCTATTTGCCAACCGTTTCGCGGTACCTTCACTAACAACCCGCCCCAGTGTCTCTTTCAGGATTTGGGCAATTTCCGGCAACAACACCTGCGTTTCTTTTGGTGTTGGTCGATCAACCACGGTCTCATAAGGAGTATCCAGAGCGAACTCGACTTTCGTTAATCGATAAGTGGGGATGCGTTTTCCATCATTTTGGATAATTCCCATTAATTCGGCTAAAGCGGCCGGCCTATCTCCCGAACTGCCCAGGGCGGTGCCCAGTGACGGAACCAGATGATCAAAGGGATATCCCATGTTTTTCCAGCGACGGTGGATATCCGAAAAAGCGTCTATCTCCATGACCGTGCTGATTCTGGAGTCTCTGGCATTTTTGGCTTTGGTACGCATCAACCAACTATAAACCTCTCTCCGCACTTCGTGGCTTTTGCTTATTGCATCCCTAAGAGATGGCTTCTCTGTCTGTTGCAAATATTCCAATAACCACAATTCCAAAGGATGCATCGAGGCAAGATAGCCCATATCCTGGTAATTATAGGAACCCAATTTATATTTTTTGTACATTGCCGCTAACTGCTTGTCGGTCAATTTGCTATCCGGCAGCTGCTTGCGGATGAACAGGGCATAGGTTGCCTCGCTTGCTTTCGGGAAGAGCAGACGATGGATAATGGTGAGTCTCAGAGTCTTTGGACTTATGCTCTCAAGAAGTGTTTCCAGTCTTTGCTCGGCGTTCTGGCCCTTATATTTGTTCCAGAAACGCGACAAAAACACCTTGCTTTCCTTATCGATGAACTTGTCCAGCATCGCTTCACGCCTGGGATCATTGTCGTCGTGCACGATCTCTCTGTAGTTCTCCCATTGGCTGGCCTGGGTGTAACGGACTATATCCTTCATAATCCGAACAAATGGCAGGTTGATTGAATACTGCAGGGCTTCAGTTACTGTGACAATTCTATTGTCGTCGTCCCTGCTGAAGTTGCCGAAGGTTTGCACGCCTCCGCCGGTAAAAAAGCTCTCGTGGGGATTGGCTGAGTACGGCCGCATCATGGCCGCTTCAAGCAGTGGTCTTATCTGTATTGTCGGATCGAGTAACAACTGACTGCAAACCCAACGGGTGAGAGTATCAGTTTTTTTCTCCATCAACTTACCCAGCTCACCTGTGGATTGTTTGGATAAATCCGCATACAGCTCGGCTATAATTTCCAGATAGGTGGCCAGAGTCCGCAACTTAGCCGTCGACCCCAACTCAAGTTTACTTCCCTCATTGATATCAAAAGGCAGTTGCGTGGTATCAGTCTGCACCCGGACCATATTGCCCAGAGGTGTTCGCTCGAACATGGTGAAACTATAGCTGAGAGCCTCGGCCTGATCCGGCTTCAGCAGCGACCTGCCGACAATTCCGTATTTTTCGGCGATATCAGGACGTTCAAGGCTTTTAAGATAGCTGCTGATTTGCTCCTGCAACCGGCTGTTGAGTGACGTGGTGATAGTAATGTCCATTCTATCCAAGGAATAGAGCGAAATGTCAAAAAGAGGGCCCAGTCGATTGCGAACCACATTGACGCCTTTATTATTGACAATACTTGGAGTCGCAGGGCTTTTATTGAAATTCCGAAAGTAGAGCGGATGAGCCTGGGCTGCGTCACTCAGAGCCTCAGGGATAATCCCATTTTCAGCCAGGAGCCGAACGTAGCTGTTACACAGGACTGCCAGCTCTTCGCGTCCCTGAACGAGATAGAACGATGGCCGGCGATGGGCAATCATCAGGCTGACCACCTGTTTCATCAGCCAGGCCTGTTCTTCAAGCTCACGCTCCGTCGGATTTTTGATGCTTAACAGCCGATTCACTTCGTCGAAATCTGTGCCAAACCAGACGTACAGCCCATCGCCCAGACCGTTCACTTCGCCATAGCCCGGAGCGGCAGACAGAGGCACAGAGTTGACATAGTCGAGAACCAGTTGCCGTCGGTACAAGGAGGTATCCTCACCATCCTGATAGGCACGGACGCTTGCAGAAGCCATTTGGATAAGCTTATCTTTACCGGATGAGGTTATGCCGTTATCGGAATGACGAAACTTCTCTGTCTGAGTCGCCAGGGTGCTGCCGCCCATGCCAGGCATGTCGATATGGACCAGTTCTCCGGCCTGCACAATCAAAGCTTTGGCAAAGCGTCCCCAGTCAATAGCGGGGTTAAATTTCGGAAATTTTTCATCGAGTAAATCCCGGTTTTCTATGAAAAGAAGTGTTTGGACTATTTTATTAGGGATGTCAAAAAAGTCGCCATACACCCGTTTTGGGTTGACCATCTGGTACATGGTCTGTTGGGTATCGTCCAGGATCTTCAAACCGGCCTGGCTTTTTTCAACATAGGGGATATAAAATCCCATCTTTGCATAGTTAAGAAGGCTTTGATTGAATTGGGCCTGCCTGGTGATTACCATGCCTGTTTTTTCCAGTTTGTTGAGCAAGGTTGGCAACTGGACATACCCAAGACGAATATCGTAGGGACCTTTTTTAGGAAAAATAATTTTGTCGCTTGGACCCTCGACCATGTTATAGCGCAGGTTAGCCGCATATCTGCTGATATATTTTGCCTGCAGGGTAGACGTGTTTATCTCATAATAGCCGCCCAGCAAAGCTGCGGTCGTGAGGACAACGAGCAGAAACAGCAAATACGACCCAAGACGCCTCTTTTTTTTCGTTTTCTGACGAGGAGCAGGACGAGACGCCGGAGGGGGGGTAGGCAAGGACTTTCTCGTCTTTTTATAGTCATGTCGAGGTGGATCAATTTTAATATCTGCAGGATGCCGCATAGTTAATTCATAAGGTTACTGACCGACAGCAGCGAGGTTCTCAAAGAGCGATGTGCTCATTGCTGTTACAGAGAGGTGATTGTCTATTTTGTATGCAACAAACCAACAAAATTTGCTTTTTGGTCTGTCGTGAGGATAGGCTGTACTAGATAAAATATACGCTATTTTCTGAAATTCGTCAATTTTTTCCAAAGCCTACGAACAGATATTAGTTGACAGGACCAACTCTTTCTCTGGCATTACATATCAGTTTTCACCATTGACTCAATCAATAATATTGCTATTATTGCATACTCAGTGCAACTCTATCCTCATCAAACCAATATACTATGAGCTATACCGTCACCTTCCTGCCGGACAACATCTCTGTTGACGTTGCACCCGGCGAAAATCTTCTGACAGCAGCCGCTTTGGCCGGTGTCTATATCCACGCCTCATGCGGCGGAGATGGAGTCTGTCGAAAGTGTAAGATTGAACTGGTGGAGGGCAAACTGCACTCAAAGAACACCTCCAGCCTCACGCCGGAGGAGCTGCTCAAGGGAACCCGACTGGCCTGCATTTCTTCTATAGTCTCCGATGCGACCATACGTATTCCTGAAATCGTTCGTGAAGACGGCAGGTCAGTACAATCAAAGCCCAAAACCACCAGGACGATTTCGGCCAAATCGCTGGAAAATCTCGCTGGCACCTGGCAAATTGCCCCACCCGTCCGCAAACTCTTCCTGGCACTTCCCCCACCGACTCTGGACGACAATATCCCGGATATGCAGCGGCTGATCCGACAAATCATCCAACAGACTCCGGGAATGCAGGAGCCTGACTACGACCACCCGGAACTTATCCACGAGCTCTCCACCACACTTCGTGAAAGTGAGTGGAACGTCACCGTCATCCTGTTGCAGGGGAAGCGGGCTAATGAACCTGAACGAATCATCGCCGTAGAACCGGGCGACACCACCGACCAGCTTTATGGCCTTGCCCTGGATCTCGGTACAACAACCATCAGCGGCGTCCTCATCGACCTGAACAGCGGCCTTGTCATCGCCGAGGCATCCCACTACAACTCGCAAATCGGCTACGGCGAGGATATCATTTCACGGATAATCTACTCCGGGCGTTCCGGTGGCCTGCGGGCCCTGCAGGAAAAAGCCGTCTACACAATCAACAAGGTCATTGAGGAAGTGTGTCGCCGGGTCATCATTAGTCCGAGTGATATCAGTTATATCATGACGGCAGGCAACACTGTGATGGCCCATTTGCTCCTCGGCATTGATCCGAAATTCATCCGGCAATCGCCCTACGTTCCGGCCGCCAGCAAATTTCCGCTAACCAAGGCGGCGGCGCTGGGAATAATGGCCCATCCTTCCGTCAGGCTGTTTCTTTATCCCTGTATCGCTTCATTTGTCGGCGGCGATATCGTTGCCGGTGTTCATGCCTGCCAGATGCACAAGAGTGAGGAGATCAGCCTCTTTATTGACATTGGCACCAACGGCGAAATTGTTGTCGGTAATTGTGACTGGATGGTCTGCGCCGCCTGTTCAGCCGGCCCTGCCTTTGAGGGAGGAGGCATCAAATACGGCATGCGGGCCAGCAGCGGGGCAATTGAAAATATCCATATCCACCAGGAGACCCTGGACCCGATGATTGTCACTGTCGGCAACACCAACCCCAGAGGAATATGCGGTTCAGGGGTGATAGCCATTGTACCTGAACTGCTGGAGGCGGGAATAATTGACCAGCGCGGTAAATTTACCAGCAGCAAACAGCACAGAAGAATAAGGAAAGGCACCGACGGCTGGGAATATGTTATCGCCTGGTCACACGATACGATGATCGGCGAAGATATTGTCATCACCGAAATAGATTTGGATAACCTGATCCGGGCCAAAGGGGCCATGTTCGCTGGTTACCAGACCCTGCTTGAGTCAGTTGGCATCGGTTTTGCCGATTTAGACCGAATTATCCTGGCCGGAAATTTTGGCGCCCATATCGATCTGGAACGGGCCATAGCCATCGGCCTGCTGCCGGACATTGACCGGGACCGATTCTATTATCTGGGCAACGCCTCAATGCTCGGCTGCCAGATCAGCTTGACTGACCATGACCGTTTCCGGGAACGAACAGAGGTTCGCCAGATCATGACCAACCTCGAACTCTCGGATAACCAGAATTTTATGAATTACTATATGGCCGCACTCTTTCTGCCCCACACTGATGGCAGTCTTTTTCCTTCGCTGTCTCGCTGAGAAGTGCTTTTTTTTGCAGGGAATCAGCTTTTTAACTGGACCTCATAAATATCAGTTCTTCTATCCTTGAGATTGGTAACACTCCCTACATTATGAAGTTCATTCAATAGCGCCAAATCAACATCAACGACCAGTATCATCTCCGTGTTGGGAGTGGATTCTGCTTTAATGCCATCCGGAGGAAAGGCGAAATCACAGGGAGTAAAGACTGCTGATTGGGCATATTGAATATCCATATTCTCAACTTGTGGCAAATTGCCAACGCATCCTGCAATGGCGACATAGCACTCATTTTCAACCGCTCTTGCTTGAGCGCATATTTTTACTCTTGAAAAACAATTTTGAGTGTCCGTTAGGAAAGGAACAAAAAGTATTTTCATGCCATATTTAGCGAGAATTCTCCCCAGTTCCGGAAACTCACTATCGTAACAGATAAGAACGCCTATTTTTCCACAATCAGTATCAATTGCTTTTAATTCACCTGAACCTTTTAACCCCCAAACTTTTTTCTCATCTGGAGTAACATGCATTTTTGCGTATTTTTCGACCGAACCATCTCGTTTGCAGACAAAACCAACATTATAGAGATGTCCATCTATCAGTTCAGGCATACTCCCGGTAATTATATTTATATTGTAGGCGATTGCTAATCTCGAAAATTCATCTTTAAATGTTGGTGTAAATTTTGCTAATTCTCTGATGGCTTCAGCTTCCCCTAAATGGTTAAATGTAGCCATTAAAGGGGCGTTAAAAAACTCTGGGAAGAGTGCGAAATCACTCCTGTAGTTGGATACAGCGTCGATAAAATATTCAGCTTGTTCCAGCACTTCGTTAATATTCTTAAATGGTCTCACTTGCCATTGAATGAGACCCAGCCGAATGACAGTCTTCTGAGACATGGGCTTTTTTGAGGGCTTGGAATAATAAATATTATCCCAGGCTAACAACGAAGCATATTCACAACTTTCAACATCACCCTCAAGATAATTTTTTAACACCCTTTTTACATAGAAGTCGTTTGAAAGTTGAAAATTCAGGACCGGATCGTAAATCTCCCTTGCTCTGACTTTTGATATATATTCTTTGGGTGATAACTCGCCTGCGTGTTCTTTATAATTCGGCAACCTGCCACCGAACATAATACCTTTAAGATTTAACTCCTCACAGAGCTCCTGCCGAAATTCATACAACCGTCTACCAAGCCTCAAACCCCGATATTTTTTACTAATAAAGACATCGATACCATAAAGGGTATCGCCATCATCATCGTGTGTATCAAAGGTATAGTCTCCCGTTATTTCTTTATAGGTATGTGAATCGTCAAATTTGGTATAGTCAACGACTATACTGAGGGCAAAACCGGCAAGGCTCCCATTTATCTTTATCCCAACCTGCCCCTTTGGAAATTTGCCGAGCAATGTCGAGAATTCTTCATATGTCCAGCTTGAATCATCTAAATGCCGATATTCATCTTCCATCAATGCGACAATATTTGCATGGTCATCTAAAGTGAGGTAGGTAAGTTCAATCTTATCTATGGAATCCATTTTTTGCCTTTATTAAGTTAATGACATAATTACACATTTACTCGTTCAAAAACTGATGCGCAGGAAAGTAGTATAGTAGCATAGTAGCATAGTTTTTCATCAGATTGCTTCATCTTCCCCAAGACCGTATCAACAAATTATGAACCTGCCGTCACAGCTATACATTCTTCATGATAGTTAGTTTTTCATCTGTGTGCATTTTTTATCCACTTATGCGCAAAATTGGTTTGCTTCATCTTTCCCCAACTTAAAAAATCATATCCTCTTAAACATTCGAATACTCGATTCTCAGAGTAAAAATAGCAGCGAACCAAGTCGGTAAAACGTTTTTCTATATCTTCCAGCAAGCCCCTTAATTGGTTGGCTTTTTTAAACAGTGACCTGGAAATTTATTAGCTCAGTCTGGTGGGTGACACTATGACAGGCGAATATAAAAGAAGGCCGCAAAACACAAAATCACCACATCGTGGTATTCTTTTTGCATCACAATAGCCACAACGTGGCACGCGTCCAAGGGGAGCTCTGCTATCTGTACAGCAGTGGTCTTCACTAACAAGAAACCATGGAGAGTGGTATGAAAAAATTCGTAATTACAGTAGGTTTAGGTGTGTTGATGTGCAGCAGTTGCTATGCTGCCGATGCATACATTAAAATGTCAACAAATCCAGCCCCCGCCCTGCTTGGCGAGGCAGTCAATTTGCAGTGTGTGCAAGGTGGAGAGTGGAGAGGAGCTTTACGTTCAGCACAAATCACAATAACAGATTCACGGAGTGTCACTGTGGTTTCCAGAACCAATATGGAGATCCAGGGAGCAACAGCCAGTTACGATTACTTCGTTCCTTTGAATGAACAAAGCGGTAATTGGAAGTACAAATGTGTCCTCCAGGACCGAAAAAATCGAATCAGCCAGACTGCCGATTTTGAAGTCGCTGCATCAACACCAACCGATCCACCAGAGGATCCACCAAACGTTCCACCAGTAGTACCGCCCGTCGTATCAGCCAATGGCACGCATCTGTTCGCCTGGAACGACTTAGGTATGCACTGCGCGGATTCCGATTTCTCAATATTCACCCTGCTGCCACCGTTCAATGATCTGACCGCGCAGTTAGTGGTGAACGGTAAGCTGGTTGATACTTCAAACAACCAGAATTATGTCCTTACCTATCAGTCGACACCTGATCCAACAGGATCGATCAACACGTCCAGCCAAAACAAAACCAACTTTTGGGACTATGATCTACCACTTTTTGGTGCTGATCTGGTTCCCGACGTCGGCCTGGTCGGCAACCCGACGCCTTCATACACTCCGGCTCCGCTGGCCTGGAGTGCCGAGTTTAATTGGTTTGAGGCTCCCGGTATTCCCATAACATCGATTGACGACAACATGACCACCAACTATTTCCCGATGGTCATGGTTACTGCCCTTGACAGCAGTGGCAAGGCAATTGCCGCCAGCAAAGCAGTGTTGCCGGTGTCCAGCGAAATCAACTGTGACTCATGTCACGCCAGCACCTCCGGTAGCAGTGCTGCCAAACCTAAGACCGGTTGGGTGAATCTGGTGTCAGATTCTGAAAAAGATTGGCGATTGAATATCCTGCGCCTGCATGACGAGAAGAATGCCGGTACCGCCTATAATAATTTACTCACCCAGAAAGGCTACGGATATAGCCTGGAATCTTCAGCGTACAATAACGGCAAGCCTGTGTTGTGCGATACCTGCCACAATAGCAACGCCCTGGCGGTATGGGGAATAAACGGCGAAACCGGCATTTCCAATATGACAGCGGCCATGCATAACCGTCACGCGAACGTGAGTCTGCCGGGATCTACCAAGACGCTGAATAGCATTGCCACCCGAGAGTCTTGTTTCAACTGCCACCCAGGTCAAAAAACCCAGTGCCTGCGTGGTGCCATGGGCAATCCGGTTAATTCGGCTGGCGAGCACACTATGGAATGTCAATCCTGCCATGGTTCAATGGCGACTGTGGGCAATACAGCGCGTGAAGGTTGGTTCGACATGCCCACTTGTCAGTCTTGTCACCATGACGGCCAACGTGAAACTGTCGCTATTAATACTGATGGAACATTTAAGTCTTGGGGAGATACTCGATTCGCCTCCAATGCGGATACGCCATCTGCAGGCTGGAGTCTGTTCCGCTTCAGTACCGGCCACGGAAAGTTGCAGTGCGAAGCCTGTCATAACTCAACCCATGCCGAATATACTAACAAGGCAAGCGCCAACAATAACCAGGTGAATGACAATCTGAATGCTATTGAAGCTCAAGGATACGCCGCGTCGATCCGTGAGTGCACCGTCTGTCATACGACCATGCCGAGTACCGTCAATGGAGGTCCCCATGGCATGCATACTCTTGGTGACTCTTGGGTAAAAGACCACCATGACGTGTTCGACAGGACCGCTAAAAGTACCTGTTTCTACTGCCATGGCACGACTAGCAGCGGTTCACCCCTGGCGATGGTAAAGACAGAAAAAACTTTCAACATTGGAGATGGCCGTACCAAGACCTTTGCAGCGGATGAGCGTGTGAGTTGCTGGAGTTGCCATAACGGCCCTAATTCCTAATCCCAACCAAAGGAACACTTGTTATCCGTGAGGATAACAAGTGTCTTTACGAGGTTGTTCTCTTGCAAGAGCATGAGAACAACCTTGTTCTTTTCAGCTACAACACCCTCAGCAACTCGAATGGAAACAAGATTATTCCTCTTTCGAGTTACGCGCTGGACAAGAAGCCCTACGAAATTTGCTTCTTACAAAAAACTAGCCAAAGACGAGCTGTTCAACAAGACGCTGCAGTTTAAAGTCTACTGTTGAACGGCTTACTCATGCAGAGCTTGCCCATTGATATTGTCATCTCGAAGGTCTGAATTCTTAACCAATATTTCAGTTTGTCTTACTGTTTCTTTAAACCAGCAGCAGTTTTTTTTTGACTGATCTCCTCATCGTTCAGCCACGAGACCAAAACAGGAAAAAGGTTCAATTTGAGAAACCATCTCTGACTAACGCTTGCCAGTGGACATCATCTATTCATTGGAACCGATGCTAGGCATTATTAGGGCGAGTATCGGAGCCTCTGATCGCGCGGTTGGCTGGATACCGATATTAACGCAGCTTGGTTATGCTCTCGGCATTCTGCTTCTTGCTCCGCTGGGTGATCGCTACGACCGACGGAGCATTATTCTTATAAAGTCGGCATTGCTTGTCCTGGCAATGCTTGCCGCAGCCGTCGCGCCGTCGATCTGCCTATTACTGATGGCCAGCCTTTTCTACCTAATGTTTGATATTCCGAGGATTAAATTTTGAAAGTAACGACGAGTTAGGGAAAAAAGGTCGTTTCAGGATGAAAACTAGGTGAGAATCTCCCGGATAACAGCCCCGATATCGTCCATGACCAAAGGCTTCATGGCAAATCCTCTGATACCGGCGGCTCTGGCGGTCTCTGCAGAAACTGTACTGCTGTACCCTGTGCAAAGAATGATCGGCAAGTTTGGTCGAATATCGAGCATTTTCCGGGTTAAGTCAATACCAGGCATTCCCGGCATAGTCTGATCGGTGATGACAAGATCGAAGGCATCCGGTTGTTTGGCAAATATACTGAGTGCCTCAATGCTACTTGTGCTGACGGTAACGCTATAACCAAATTGCTCGAGCATGATTTTGCCAATATCGGTCAGCATTTTTTCGTCATCGACAAAGAGGATATGCTCAGTGCCTGAATAATTCTTCTTTACTACTTGTGATTCCAGCAGGGAGGGCTCATGAAGCAAGGGGAAATTGATACTAAAAACAGTTCCTTTCTCCTCTTGGCTGTTGCAGGATATAAATCCGCCACAACTTTTCACGATACCATGAGTAATGGCAAGTCCCATGCCGGTACCTTTGCCTACTTCTTTCGTGGTAAAGAATGGTTCAAAGATTTTACCCTGAATATCGGGATCGATTCCCGGCCCAGTATCTCCTATGGACAATTGTAAAAAATTGCCCGGCTGCATGTTTGACACGTTTTCAAGACTCGGACCGTACAAAAAGGTTCGTTGCAGCCTAACCGACAGAATACCACCGGTTGGTTCCATAGCATGGAATGCATTCGTGCAGATATTCATAATTATCTGATGAATCTCTGTAGGGTCGGCAAGAATCATCCCCGATTCTTCATCAATATCCTGCTCGATGGTTATGGTCGTTGGCAACGAAGAGCGGGGCAGTTTAAGGACTTCTTTGACGATCGAGGCAACCTGTAGCGGAACCTTTGCCGTTTCTACATGACGACTGAAGGCAAGTATCTGTTTGACAAGTTCTTTGGCTCTGATGCCGGCCAGCATGATCTGCTGGAGATACTCTTCAGTCTGTGATCCTACCGTGCTCTGTAGTTTTGCCAATTCCGTATAGCCTTGAATTACCGCTAAAATATTATTAAAATCATGGGCTATCCCTCCGGCAAGGGTGCCAATGGCCTCCATTTTCCGGGCTTGGCCAAGTTTCTTTTCAAGTTTCTTCTGTTCGCTGACATCATGAGCAATATGTATGATTTTCTCCAACTCACCATTTGAGGCAAAAAGTGGAAAGCTGGAAAATCTCTCTTGATGCTTCGTTTCATAGATGTTTTATGTACTAAAGGATATAATTTTTTTTATAGGTGCCGATTACTCAGGTTATCACAAAGCTGTCCACAGAAACAATGCTACACTGTGCTCCCCTTTTGTACTTTACCCCGTTATCAGTACCAAATTACAGGCAGGAGACTGCCCACTGTCTTAGGATTCATCATCCCACCGTGGGGCCAAAACTCAATCGTATTGCGCAGGAATAACCAAAATGAGCCTGAACAGAATACAAATACAGATATTTAAAAAACTGAGCAGTGAACTTAATATGGAACTGGAGGACTACCTGCTTCGTTTCTCCAAAGAATATATTTGCCGGGTCGTCAAGACACTGGAGGACCTCACGGAAGCAGAAGGCGACACCTGGATCACCAAAGCCTACCTAGAGTCCCTTGGATAACAAAGATCCGAACAAGGCAGGGCCTTCAGACGTTCCAGGCACCAACTCTTTAATATCCCACTGAATAGTTGGTAGCCAACCAAAATATTGCAAACAAATACGCCCCAACGGCAAGAGATCCCCGTTGAATAGCAGTTGACTTGTAACGAGCCGCTTTGTAGTTTTCACCGTGCTTGACTTCATGCTTTTCCCGTAGCCTGATTTGAAAACGATCAAGTAATTTGATCATCGGCAACTCTCAAGCAGACCAAACAATACCTTAAAAGTAATGACGCAAAATCAAACCGACTAAGCAGTCATTACCCCACTGACACACTATCTCTCTGAGATAGGAGCAAAAAATGAACATAGAAAAACAACCGGCCAGCAAAACAGAATTTATTATTCTTATGGCAGTGTTGATGTCCCTCGCGGCATTAACAATAGATGCAGTTCTCCCTGCTTTAAACCAAATTGGAACGAGCCTGGGAGTAGACAATCCAAACAATAACCAGCTCATTATTTTCACTTTTTTTGTGGGCCTGGCCTTAGGGCAATTGACCTATGGCCCTATTTCTGACTCTTTTGGTCGAAAAAAAGCAATCTACTTCGGGGTGTCCATTTTCATCTTTGGCTGTGTTGTTTCAATCTTCTCAACGAATTTTACCTTCATGTTAATCGGAAGAGTGTTTCAAGGCTTTGGCGTGGCTTCCTGCCGGGTCGTCACCCTTGCCATGATTCGCGACAGGCTTGAAGGCCGAGAAATGGGCCGGGTCATGTCTTTAATAATGGTTCTGTTTATTATGGTACCCGCCATAGCTCCATCCATTGGCCAATTAGTCCTATTTGTTGCGGACTGGAGAGCTATTTTTAGCCTTATTTCAATTGTTGGTATAGCCAGCGTCGTCTGGTTTTTTTTCCGTCAACCAGAAACCTTACCAAAGGAAAAACGCCTTCCATTTTCGGTGCAGTCAATCACCGCCGGAGTTGTTGAAACATTAAAAACCCCAATATCTCTTGCCTACACGCTTGCGTCAGGGATTATTTTCGGTGCATTTGTTGGCTATTTAAGCTCTGCTCAGCAGATTTTACAAATTCAGTACCAACTTGGCGATGCGTTCTCACTGTATTTTGGTGGACTCGCTGTTGCTATTGGCCTCTCATCTTTTGTCAACTCCAAACTTGTCATGAGGTTCGGGATGGAAGCACTCAGCTTCTTTGCTTTACTCCTGCTGGCAATAGGTTCCTTTATTTTTTATTTGTATGCCCAAAGTGTTTCCGGACACCCAAATCTCTATATTTTTATGGGATACCTGGTAATTACATTTTTCAGTTTTGGCGTGCTTTTTGGTACTTTCAATACACTTGCCATACAACCCTTAGGTCATATTGCCGGGGTTGCTAATTCAATTATCAGCTTTGTGCAAACGATTATTTCTGTGGCGGTGGGAAGCTTGATTGGCCAATGCTATAATGGCAGTGTCCTCCCTCTGGTGCTGGGATTTTTGCTTTGTGGCCTTTCATCCTTGTCAATTATGATATATGTTCGAAAATCCGTCAGGTCTCATGAAGTCGGTTAGTTATTGACATGAAGCACAACGGCAAAGGCATCAAAGAAAACCCAGAGTTGTGTTTGATCTTGAATATCCATTTGCCGCCGAATCTTTTCAGTAATAATGGCACACAGCTCAGTGCCGTCAGCAAGTTGCACAACAATCTCGGCGGTAGTTCGGTTTTTGGTAATCCGACTGACCCTGCCATGAAACATGTTTTCCGCTGAACAATTTGGTGCCCCTTCGTCCCTGCAAAGCTGTATCCATGGCGCTTTCACCTCCGCAGTAATAAGCATTCCGGGCTTCAGGCCGATGCGCGCCAGACTGTCACTGGTGATGATTGCGGTGATGACGTTTCCACCCACCGAAACCACTTCAACGATGGTTTGAATGTCTCCTTTACGAATAGTGCTGATTTTTCCAAAAAAAGAATTGCGGGCGCTGGTCTTGCGATGGTTTTCACGATCAGCAAAATAGTTGGCCACTTGACCAATTTCAGTATCTGAAAATTCCACGTAGGAAGCTGCGAGGTTTGGCGTCGAATGGCCCAAAATTTTCTGGACAACCTGGAGGGGCATATTGCTGCCCAGGAGTTCCACCGCCCGGGATTTCCGAATAGTCTCAGGTGCCCCCAGCCGAGTTGAAACCCCGATAGTCGCTGACTGTTGGTAAAATTTCCGGCGGACATGAGCGGGATCTATCCGAAACATTGAACCACCCGGCCACTTTAATTCGGAGTCAGTGGTCAGTTTTTTCAGATCAGCGGCAATTGCCTCCGGAATCTGCACCTCCCGGCAATTCAAATTCTGCCCGCTGACTCTTTTACAAAAGCGAATGGTATTTTTATCGAGGTCGAAATCTTTTGATATATCCAGACTGAGCACCTCATTCAGCCGGGCTCCGGTATATCTAATAAGAAGAAATATCAGAAGAATTCTGTCCCGGGAGTTCCTGTGGTCTTTGCGCCTGGAGGATTCAGACCAGCGACGGAAAGCTTGCTCGAGTTTATACAGCTGATTGGTATCCAGACATCGTTCGGAATCCGGTACCGGCAGAAGCTGCCCATGAGTCAGCGGAGAAGTTTTGTCTTTACTGTCTTGCATAAGATTAATTGGCGCTGCAATGTCTAATTTCAATGGATGCCGGTTATCCTGACCATCACCGATGGTAGTTTTTCAGGAAATAGCCAAGCCTATATTTTCTACAGCTTTCCAAAAAACTTGACAACACCACAATCAAAATACTATCTTAGCCTATGACACGATTCTTTTAATTGTCGTGTCACTACATCCCAGTATAAAGTATCAGCGCCGAACCTTTCAAGGAAAAAGTGAGGTGACTTTGATGAAAAAACTGCTCAAAAACGAGACAGATTCGAGCGTACAAACTGAAGCCCTCAATTCTTCCGTCGTCACCAAACGCCTTCGGTTCAACCGGGTTGAACTGGCCGGTGCCTTTGGCGATTTAGGCACCTTGTTGCCTATTGTCGTCGCCATGATCTTCATCAATAAACTGAGCCCATCCTCGGTCTTCTTATCATTTGGACTTTTTTACCTGGCAGCAGGATTTTACTATCGACTGCCGATACCCGTGCAACCGTTGAAAGCGGTATCAGCGCTGGCCATCGCCTACCCCGCCCTCATTACCGAATCGATCATAGGTGCTTCCGGAATCATATTAGGTCTCATCCTGCTGGCCCTCTCTCTGTCTGGCATGGTCGACCAGATTGCCAAGCTTTTCTCTCAGGCTGTGGTCCGGGGCATCCAACTGACTCTGGGGCTGATATTCCTCAAGAAGGGTATCGAACTCATCATAGATAAAAATATCTTTATGTCTGGCATCCCAGGAAGATTTGCCGAGTATCCTGTTAATTTAATCATTGGCATCCTCACCTTTGGCCTCGTTCTGCTGCTTCTTGACAATAAACGATTTCCCGCAGCTATTGTCGCCCTTGCTGTTGGTATCATTTCAGGAATTGCGCTGGGTGGTTTTACCGACGGCAAGCTGTCTTTTGGGCCTACGGACATGCGTCTCATCATCCCAACCTTAGGAGATTACTGGACTGCCTTAATAATGCTGATCCTGCCGCAACTGCCTCTTACCATCGGCAATGCCTGTGTTGGCACTGCAGATACCTGCACCAGCTTATTCAAGGACAACCCTCAACTGACCAAGGCCAAGCCGGGAAAATTTGCCTTCTCAATGGGAATCATGAATCTTCCGGCCGGATTTCTCGGAGCAGTGCCCATGTGTCATGGCACAGGTGGCTTGGCGGCACATTTCCGCTTTGGCGCCAGGACTGGCGGCGCACCAATCATGCTTGGTGCCTTTCTCATTGTCATTGCCCTGGTTCTGGGAGAATTTGGCTTCTCGCTGCTCGCAGCAATTCCCAAGTCAGTGTTGGGGGTACTGCTTGTCTTTGCCGGCCTGGAACTCTGCCCGTTGGTGAGAAGCCTCAAAACAAATGAGGAGTTTTTTATCGCACTCTTGATAGCGGGCATCGCTCTGACCGTAACAAATATGGGCTGGGCATTTGTTGTTGGTATCGGAGTGGATATTTTTATCAAAAAGATGAAGATCAAGATATAACGTAAACAGGTTTGAAACCGGCAGTTAATAACCGATCGCAAACCTGTCGCTTTGGCAGTTGACCTATATTTTACCCTATCTACAGAGTGCCAATTGCTTCAAATCCATATTTCTTAAGTATCTCTTGACCGGCGGGGGATAGGATATACATACCGAATTGCCATGCTTCAACGGGTGCATTCTTGTTGATTAAAAGGCCGTAGTTGGCGCCAACGGCAAGATCTTCTGGTATTTTGACAATTTGCAGATCAGGAACTTCCTCTTTAGCCAATACGGCATTGGTACAGTAGGTGAGAAAGACGTCAGCTTTATTGCCGCCCATGACCCAGCCATACTGATTGTGCCCGGCAGGAGCCTTGGCACTGTCTGGTCCTCCTGTGAGCTGGAGCGTTTTGCCGGAAAGTTTTGAAAAGCTGCCTTCCTTGATTTTATCTGCTCTGGCAAACAGCTCCCAGGCATAGTCACCGCTCGGATCTGCCTTAGGCGTCGAGGTCCCCAATCGGATGTTCTCGTCCAACAAGGTATCCAGCAGATTGCTTGTTGTGACCGCGACATCAGGTTGAGCCAGAGCACAAAGCTTATTGCGGGCAAACAAGACAACTGGACTTCCCCATCCTTTGGCCGCGAGACTTTCCGGGTGTTTCATATTGGCTGAGGCGAAAATATCTGCTTTTTCGCCTGCTAGGATAGCTTTTTTCAGAAGCCCGCTGGGACCAAATTTTGTTGTTATTTTGGTTGTGTAGTTTTTTTCGTATGAAATGACTACTTCGCCAAGCGCTGCTTTCAAGCTTCCGGCCGCATAAAGTTGCAAGGAATCAGCCGCTGCAGATAAAGGCAGCAGAAGGACCAGAAGAACAACAAAGACAATTTGTTTCTTACCGACTTTCATGACATTCTCCTTTTCGTTTAAAGATTATTATCCCAGAAAGATGGAACCATCAAAAACGCTTTACCTCAGCCTTGGTTAATGTGGTCCAGGGACCACTGGCATGGCCATTTTGGCTCACCGGTATTACCTGCCGGTGATTAAGGAAAACCGTTTTCACCTTGTCTTCAGCAAAGGTAATCAAAGTATCCTCCGGCAAGATTTCCCCTTCATCATTCACCACGGCGTCAACCGCCGGGTGCGAACAGAGACTTTTATGACTGGCCGACTGTCCGGCTTGGCCAAGGTTCAACCAACCCCGAAATCGCCCATCACTCCCCTGAAGCCTGAGCCCTATTCCAGCCAGTGCACCGACTATACCATCGCCGGTTCCGCCATGTTCAGACAGGTGCACCCCTGTTCGTTCCGCCAGGTCATAGGCATTCTGCTTGGTAAAAACTGTCTTTTTGGCGAGTAAGCCAAAGTCGATCAGGCTTTGGCGATCCAACGATTCTCCAACAACCGCAACACAGAGACCGGGATCGGACCCGGGCGCGGAAGTCTTCACGAGAAACTCTTTGGCGAATTGAATAACCCCGGAGAGATTGTTGTCGCTTATATCTGCAGGAAAACACATGGAACTATTGTGTGAGGTGTACGGGATAGACTCGTGGACAAAAAGCTGGTGTCGGGTAATATTGCCGCAATGCAAAGTCAGGCCGAGCTGCTGCATTTCTTTGGCCATAACTTCTGCGACATGTCCGGATCCCGGACTGTCAAGATTGTCTGTATCGTCGATGCTGAGATAAATATGCACTTTTTATGTTCCTTGTCTTGGAAAAAAATATTCTGGGCAGGCCTCTATTGCGATCTGCAATAAACCTTTCCGGAAAGTGCGTGTCAAGGACAGTCAACATAAATCCGCAGACAAAACAAATAATAACCTTAAATAACCAGCCATAACAGTGTTAAGCCGAGGATAACGATAAAATGAGAAAACAGCTAGCTCTTGCCATCTTTTTCAATAGCACCTATTGTAATGTTTGGTTCGAGCAACTTGAAGATAGCCGGAAATCAGCTCAGTGCCCTTTTGCGGGGTATAAGTACTTTAAGTAAGGTTATTTTCATGTAGAATACTAAATTTCTTTGGAGGAAAACTTATGGCTGGTCAAATATTCTACCGTGAAAGAGAAAAAGCAAAAGAGGGGGGAAGGAGTCCCCGCTTCAGAGTTGTCGCTGTGAACGGAATTGATCTCAAAATTTACGGGAATCACTTTCGAAAAAAAGAACTGGAACAGATCGCCAAAGCAACAGATGCTGAACTGGTAGCTTTAGAGCGTGACAAAAATGCGGCGATTTAAAAAATAAGTAGAGTTTTATTTTACCCTGAAGGGAGAGAAACAATGGCATTGGTGCGTGAGAAGGACGGGAAGAGACTACATGTAAAAAGTGCTTTAATGGGAGAAAGTCTCGTCAGTAATGAATTTATCGAACAACTTGATATCGCCCCCCAGGAAAGACTCTACCCAGATGTTAAAATAATGAAAATCGGTGGCCAATCCATTTGTGACCGTGGAGCGAAGGCCTTGCCGCCAATTCTCAAAGAACTCGTCAGAAACAGACAACACCACAAGATGCTTTTGACGACAGGAGGAGGTACACGCAGTCGACATATTTATACAATCGGCTTGGAAATGGGCATGCCAACAGGAGTAATTGCCAAGTTTGGCAGTATGGTTTCTGAACAGAACGCCCTGATGATCGCCACCCTCCTCTCCCCCTGGGGTGGGGTGAAGATTTCTCATGCTGATATCGTAAAATTGCCGACATATTTTGCAGAAAAAATTATTCCGGTCATGCACGGTATGCCACCCTATGACTATTTTGCCATAAAACCAAAGGTTGGCAGGATACCCTATCACCGAACAGACGTCGGGTTAGTCATTTTGGCAGATCTCATTGGCTCAAGAAATGTGCTGTTTATAAAAGACGAGAATGGACTTTATACCGAGGATCCCAAGAAGAACCCTTCAGCGAAATTTATTGCTGAGATAGGGGCACAGGACCTCCTCGACAGCAACCAAGATGATCTCGTCATAGAGAGACCCTGCCTTGAAATTATCCAGAACAGTGAAGTCATAGAAAAAGTACAAATCATAAACGGCATGATAGAGGGCAACATAACCAAGGCTCTCAATGGTGAGCATGTCGGTACTTATATTTATAAACAGTAGGCAATAAAGATCTGACAACCCCAGTTCCCGGCGGGTCTGACTAATTATCACAGTCAGACCCGCCGGTTAGAGCGGTGCTTACAAAGAAAAGATCCACTATAAAAACCACTAACCTCTAAGATAGAGGTACACAAACTCCGCACCTTACAATTCCTTTTTTCTTCGTTGCACCGAAAAGACCACACGACAGAATCCGTTATCCTTCACAATCTCCCCACCCAACGCAATCAATCCAAAAACAGTATAGCCGTATCGCTGACATATTTTCTATTCTTTTGGATCAAGTATTGCAGACCTGTCAATTGAGTCGGTGAAAAAAGTCAACGCCAGGCTATAATTGAAATATTGTCTTTTTTATGGTTTGAAGGGTGGTTTCCGTGTACCTGGCGTACTCTCAAAAAGCAATGAACTCGACGCATCGGTTGAATATGAATCTGTGGAATAAAAAATATATTATAACCTTGGCCGTACTGGCTGCAGTGATTCTCATCGTTGCCGGAATTAATTATAGAATCACCCAGCATATAGTTGAAAAAACTATCGCCACCCAACAGGAAGACCTTGCCATCAAAGCGGCAAATACTGTTGAGATGTGGCTCGATCAACAGATGAAAATTCTCGTTGCAACCGCCGACTCGGTGCCACTTGATTCTCTGGGGCAGAATGAGGAAACACTGAAACCACTGCGAATGGCCATGAAAGCCGGTCATTTCACCGATGTGTATATTGGCAGAAATGACGGGATGTTGATTGACGGCGCAGACTGGTTACCACCAAAAAGCTACGACCCCCGGAATCGGCCATGGTACCGCCGTGCCAGCGAAGTTGGCGCCATCAGTTTTACCACACCTTATATAGATCTTGTTACCAATAAGCTGGTGATTGCGCTAGTAAAACCTCTGGTTGTCGATGGCGTAACCGTTGGTGTAATGGGAGCGGACACGGTACTCGACACCCTGGTTCAAAATGTTTTGAACTTCAAGGTCAGTGAAACCGGTTACGGATTTATTGTTGAAAGATACGGAACTATTCTTGTCCACCCCAATCAAGAGTACGTCATGCGTGAGAAATTGCAAAATATTGAACCGAACCTCGGGGACAAGCTGGATCGTTTCATTAACGGCAACCTCGGGACCGTCACATACCTCGGTAAAGACGGGCAGAATCACGTGCTTTCCTTTAGCTTAATTGCCAACTCCGACTGGTTCATGTGTGTAACAGCTCCTCGCGATGAGGCGTACTCCCTCTCCCGCAAGACCACAATGATTTTTGCCACGGAAATTGCGCTCAGGGTTTTAGGCATTCTGGCCCTGATCGCCCTGGTGGTTATCAGTGGCAGCGGCTTGGTGCTGTTTTTGTTCAGCAAGAGATATAGTTCGGCAATTCAACAGCACCAGAAGGAGTTGACCGGGATAAACAAGGATCTTGAATGGAATATCATTAAAAGAAAAGAGGTCGAGACCTATTACCAGACCTTATTTAATGTGGCAAATGATGCAATACTTATCAGCAAAGACGGTCAAATTACCGAATGTAACCATAAAACCCTGGATGTATTCGGTTTCGACAAGGACGTGGTGCTCGGCAAAACCATTCTCGACCTCTCCCCCGCCTATCAGCCTGATGGGAAACGTACCGGCGATAAGCTGCAGGAAATAATGCAGACCTCCCTTGAAGGGGAACAGCAGATATTCAGATGGTCTTTTATCAGAGCTGATCTCGTGGAATTCCCAGCTTCGATAAGTTTGAAGATTTTCAGGCTCGGCGATGAGGATTTAACCCTGTTCAGCATCAGAGATATCTCGAAAAGGGTCGATGCTGAAGGGCAGCTCATGCAGGCACAGAAGATGGCGGCGGTGGGCGAAATGTTGGCTATCATTGCCCACCAGTGGCGCCAACCCCTGAACACACTTTCCACGTATATTTCCAGCCTGCAGGCCGCTCAGTATAACGATATGCTGAATAAAGCATTTGTCGATAAATTGGTTGCTGGCGCAAATGGCCAGATCCATTTCATGTCGAAAACAATTGACGACTTCAGGAATTTTTTCAAGCCTTCCAAGTCAAAAGGCCCCGTCGACGTCCTTGAGGTCGTCATCAGTGCGGTTAAGCTGATGGAAGCTCAGATGAAACATGGGGGCATTTCCCTTACCGTCAACAATAGATCAGGAACGAGTTCGTTACTCGTCTTTGGCTTCAGAGGTGAATTCGTCCATGTCCTGGTAAATATTATTGCCAACGCCAAAGATGCAATTCTCCAGCATGCAGATGCTGCGAATGCGGCACCGATACATAAGAAGATTGAAATCACTGTCAGTACGGAAGATCAAACGGTTTTACTGATGATCAGCGACAGCGGCGGCGGAATACCCGAGCATCTGCTGCTACAGATATTCAATCCATACTTCACCACCAAAGGTGCCTCTTCCGGCACTGGTATGGGCCTTTATATGTCGAAAATGATAGTGGAAAAAGAGATGAATGGCGAGCTGATTGCAGCAAACACCGAATCAGGGGCAAGATTTACCATTAAATTGAAAAAAATGACCACGGAAGGTAAGGCATGATTACCTCGAAAATGAAAAATTGTCCGATACTGTTGGTGGATGATGAACCGGCTGAACTTGAAGCATACAGCCTTCTGTTGACATCCATGGGCATGAAAAACGTCAGAACCCTCTCCGACAGCCGCAGTGTGCTGGCCACTGTTGAAAACATGCAGTCACCCGTGCTCTTTCTTGATCTGAATATGCCCCATATGAGTGGCCAGGAGGTTTTGCGTGAACTGAAGATTAAAAACCCGCAAATTCCGGTCATCATCATTACCGCTGACTCAGAGATTGAAACAGCGGTCGAGTGTTTAAAACTTGGCGCCCAGGATTATCTCGTCAAACCAATCGACTTGAAGATGTTCAGCTCTGCCCTGCGCAATTCCCTGGAAATTGGCCTCCTTCGCAATGAGGTCATGTCGCTTAAGGGAATTTCTTTTAGCAGCAGGGAATTTACCAATACCGCTTTTGACCAGATTGTCACCAAAAGCCCCCTTATGTTCGGTATCTTCCAATATATTGAGTCGATTGCCACCAGTGGCCTGCCAACGCTTATCCTCGGCGAAACAGGATCGGGAAAAGAACTCATTGCCAAGGCAATTCATGAAGTGAGTGGCCTGTCCGGCGAATTTGTGGCGGTGGATATATCGGGCCTCGATGATGCACTCCTCTCCGATACACTTTTCGGCCATGCCAAAGGTGCCTATACCGGTGCTGAGTCCGTGCGAGCCGGGATGATTGAAAAGGCCGCGGATGGAACAATTTTTTTAGACGAGATCGGCGATCTCAGTGAAGTCTCCCAGGTAAAACTTCTGCGCTTGCTCCAGGAAAAGATTTACTATCCTCTGGGTTCAGATCAACCGAAAAAATGTTATGCGCGGATCATTACCGCAGCCAACAAAGATTTAAGCAAGCTCGCCGGCCAAGAGGGCGAATTTAGAATGGACCTTTACTACAGACTCAGTACCCACCTGATCAAGTTACCACCACTGCGCGATAGAAAAGAGGATATCCCCCTTCTCGTTAAGCATTTGATAGCCAGTGGCGCTGTAGCCATGAATAAGGAGATTCCCACCATCAGCCCACAGGCAATACAGCTCTTAACACAGCACCCCTTCTGGGGGAATGTGCGGGAACTAAAAGCTTATATTTCTGACGCCGTGGCCCGCTGCACCAATGGCCATATCCAGGACCATCTTATTACTGACAGATTAGCAGGGGCGACCGCCATTAAAAATACCGATTCAATCCACACCAATTCAGGTCCTGCCAATTCAGCTGATTCCAATCCACTTGAGGCCTTGTTCGGCCACTTCCCGACACTCGATGAACTGGCTGAATATGCAATTAACAGTGCACTCAACATCTCCGGCAACAACCAAAGTCAAGCAGCCAGTCTGCTTGGTGTTTCCAGACAAGCCCTTAATAAACGGTTAAAAAAGAAACAGTAAAGCGTCAACCCTGGTTGACGCTGTCAACCAGGGTTGACGCTTTAGGTTGACACTTCCCCCTTCAACCCTTCAATCCAACTCCCTGAACCCGGCTTGGTTTCACAGCACAACGAATCGGCTGGTAAATAACGCATCGGTGGCACATTAATTGCGATGGTACCAGAGTTAGAACGTATCCACGCCAATCCGGGCGAAAAACCAAAACAGAGAGGAACCTATGCATCTTTTAAGCAAAATCGCTGTTCCAGCCCTTGCAATGTCCTTGCTTGTCGGCTCGTATGCCACCGGTCATGCCGAAAATGTCAAAATCGGTAATATCATTCCCCTTTCAGGTCCGTCTGCAACTCTTGGTCAACAGGGTAAAGCTGCCCGGGAAATGGCGATTGAAGAGATCAACGCTGCCGGTGGTATCAAGTCACTGGGTGGAGCCAAGCTCGAACTGGTCTTTGCCGATTCCGAATCAAAACCTGAAAAAGGTGTTGCCGAGGCAGAGCGTCTTATCAATACTGAAAAGGTCAATGTCCTTACCGGATGTTGGAACAGTGCCGTCACCTATCCGACGACAGCAGTTGCAGAGCGATATGGTATTCCTTTTCTGGTGCCGGTATCTGTCTCTGATAAAATCACCGAACAAGGCTTTAAAACCGTCTTCAGAATCGCCGCCAAAGATAGCTGGTGGACCAGGGATCAGTTCTCTTTCCTAAAAGATATGCAAACAGAATTCGGTACCAAAATTGAGCGTATCGCTTTTGTTTACGAGAATGGGGATTGGGGTAAAGGCTTTGCCGGTCAGTGGAAAGACTTGGCCGAAAAGGCTGGCTACAAAGTCGTCCTGGATGAACCATACCCATCAACGGCAACCGACCTGAGCCCGGTGGTTCAGAAAATTCGCCGTTCAAAAGCCGATGTCCTGATGCTGGTTTCCAATGCAGCCGATGCCATCCTGCTCACCAACACCCTGGCAGACTACAAGGTCAAACTGAAAGCGATCATCGCCAGCGGTGGTGGACATGCTGATCCATCATTTCTCAAGACCACTGGCAACAATGCTCAGTATATCTTTGATATTGTTGAGTGGGAAACCGACGTTAACAAGGCTGGCGCAAAAGAGACCAATGAGAAATACAAGGCAAAGTATGGCCAGAACCTGACAGGTGAAGCCGTTGATGCCTATGTCGCCATGTATGTCTTGAAAGATGCTCTCGAGCGTGCCGCCTCACTTGATCCAGAAAAAATCAGAGAGGCCTTAGCTGCCACAGACCTGTCTTCCGGCCCCGGCATGATTGTCGGCTACGACTCCGTTAAATTTGACAAAACCGGCCAAAATGAAAATGCTTCGCTGGTGATGGTACAGATTAACGATGTCGGCAATGGCCTGGAAAGAATCACTATCTGGCCTAAATCAGCTCGCCGGGCAGGTTATACTCCAGTATTCCCAATGCCAAGCAAATAATATCATAATATCTCACTTTATGTAGTTACGATCATTCCGGAGCGGAGGTAAAGAGCCTCTGTTCCGGATGCTTCCTCTTTTTGCTTTTTCAGGGAGACAGTCATGTTTTATATCATTGAGGACAGCATCAACGGTATCCTTATGGGATCCATCTATGGGCTGACTGCCATGGGGCTGACCATCATTTTCGGCGTGCTCAAAGTTGTCAACTTTGCCCATGGTTCGATGCTCATGGTGGGAATGTACCTGGCGTACTGGACGGTGACCCTTTCCGGTGTCCATCCCTATCTGGCAATTGTCCTCGTTGCCCCGGCAATGTTTCTGTTTGGATATTACCTGCAGAATATTGTTATCAAACCGATTTTCATAGCGGAAAAAAATGTCCGGGAACCACTCACTGTTATCATCGTGACGACAGGTATCTGGTATATTCTTGATAATCTGACCTTGCTGGTTTTTGGCCCACAATATCGATCCCTCGCCGACAATCCTCTGAACGGCCAGATGCTCGAATTAGGCGAAATGTTTATCTCTGTACCTAAATTGTATGGCTGTATCACCGCTCTCATTACCGCTCTTGGCGTCTACTGGTTCTTCCAGAAAACCGACATGGGTAGAGCTATACGGGCCACAAGCATGGACCGGGAAGCCGCCAGTCTTATGGGAATCAACCAGTATAAGATCTACAATGTTGCATTCGGTATCGGTGCTGCGACAACAGGAATTGCCGCTGTTACGCTGATTCCATTTTATAATGTCTTTCCGACAGTAGGCGTTCTGTTTGACATTAAAGGCTTTATCATTGTTGTCCTTGGCGGGCTTGGCTCTATTGGTGGTGCCTTGGCTGGCGGAATTATTATCGGCCTTATCGAATCCGTCGGCCCACAATTTATGACAGCCACCTGGACCGAAGCAATTGTATACGGACTGTTTCTTGCCGTCTTGTTCGTCAAGCCTTCCGGCTTATTCGGCCAGAAAAATGACTGGTAACCGATAAAACGAGGATAACTATCCAATGAATGACAAACAAATAAACAAAGCGGCTCTGATAGCTATTATGCTCATCGCCTTTGCCCTGCCGCTCGTTATACGAAGTGCCACCTATCTGCACATTATGGTACTGGTGCTCTTCTATGCCTATTTGACAACAAGTTGGAATCTGGTGGGGGGCTTTGCGGGCGTACTGCCACTTGGACATGCCGCATTTGTCGGAATTGGCGCCTACGCCTCAACTGTACTCTTTTTGCAATACGGCATCAGTCCCTGGATCGGGATGCTGGTCGGCGGACTACTCGCCACCTGTGCAGGCGTGCTGATCGGTCTGCCAACATTTAAATTGCGGGGCGCCTACTTCGCCCTTGCCACCATTGCCTTTGCCGAAGGGTTCAGGGTAATTGTTGAAAATGTCGACTTCATCGGCCCGCTCAACATCAACGGTCCCCGGGGCCTGCAGATACCACCGCTGGACTTCGGCCTGGCCAATTTCATGTTTGCCGGCAAGGAGCCCTACTATTATATCATTCTTATCATGCTCATTGCGGTCACATTTCTGACCTATGCTATTTCCCGTTCAAAACTGGGATATTACCTGAATTCTGGTGGTGAAGAGCCAGAAGCTGCCATGGCCCTTGGAGTAAACGTTGCCAGGGCAAAACTAATCGCCATGGCGATGAGTTCATTTTTGACCGCTTTGGCCGGTACCTTTTATGCCCAATTCACTCTTTATATCCACCCCAAGAGTATCATTTCTCTCGATCTGTCATTTGAAATCGCCTTCATCGCCCTGATCGGCGGCCGCGGCTCCATTGCCGGACCTATCTTAGGCGCACTGCTGCTCAGACCTGTCGGGGATTTTGCCCGAATTTATTTCGGAGATACCCTTCCGGGACTACACTTGATCATCTTTGGTCTGGTTCTCATTCTGGTGATGCATTTCCAGCCACGGGGCCTGCAGGAGCCGCTTACGCGACTATATAAAAATATTGTGCAACGTATAACCCAAAAAAACACTGGGGAGATAGGATAATGGTTCTTCTTGAAGTGAGCGGTATGACCAAAGAGTTCGGTGGCTTGCGGGCAATAGATTCGCTGGATCTTACCCTGGAAAAAGGCCAGATTCTTGGGCTGATAGGGCCAAACGGCGCTGGTAAATCAACGGCCTTCAACTGTATTGCCGGGGTTTTTCCGCCAACAGCCGGCGTCATTACCTTCAACGGTGAAAAGATTAACGGCCAGAAACCCTGGGACCTGTGTAAGAAAGGCCTCGCCCGCACCTTTCAGATCGTCAAGCCATTTGCCTCCAAAAGCGTGCTGTATAATGTGATGGTCGCAAGTTTTGCCACCACCAACAGCCGCGCCGTGGCCGAAGAAAAATCCATTAAGGTACTGGAGTCACTGAGCTTTGCCGATAAAAAAGATATCATTTCCGGCAACCTCACCATCGCCGACCGGAAACGACTGGAAATTGCCCGGGCCCTGGCAACTGAGCCAAAACTGCTGCTGCTTGATGAGGTTATGGCTGGCCTGCGCCCCAATGAAGTGGACGAGATGGTAGAGGTTTTAATGCAAATCCGTGATCAAGGGACTACTATTCTGGTCATCGAGCACATCATGCGGGCCATCATGGCCATGTCTGATAGAATAGTTGTCATTCAGTTCGGGAAAAAGATCGCCGAAGGCACGCCCAAAGAAATCGCCAACAACGAAAATGTTATCAAGGCTTACCTGGGAGATGATTATGTCGCTGCTTGAAATTAACAATATCGATGTTTCCTATGGCGACGTTCAGGTCATCTTCGACCTTTCGCTCAAAGTCGAAAAAGGTGAAGTGGTCAGTATCATCGGTGGTAACGGCGCTGGCAAGTCAACACTTTTAAGGACGATTTCCGGATTAATGTCGCCTTCAACGGGTACCATTACCTTTGACGGTGCACTCATCCACCAGGAAACTCCCGAAGCTATAGTAACCAGGGGCATTATCCACGTGCCGGAAGGACGGCGACTGTTTCCGCTGATGACGGTGAAAGACAACCTGATGGTCGGGGCCTATAACAAAAGGGCCAAGCAAGAGGCCAAGCAAACGCTGGCGCGGGTATACGAATTGCTGCCTCGACTGGAAGAACGAGAAAATCAGATTGCTATGACCCTCTCTGGCGGTGAACAGCAGATGGTGGCCATTGGCCGTGGCCTGATGAGCCTGCCATACATACTTATGCTCGATGAGCCGTCCCTCGGCCTTGCACCCATTCTGATCAAGGATATTTTCGACACCGTTCGGAAGATCGCTGACCAGGGAACAACCGTGCTGATGGTGGAGCAAGATGTGAAGCATTCTCTCAGCCTAAGTGATCGTGGCTATGTGCTGGAACATGGCCGTGTGGCTATGGAGGGTAAAGCCGTTGACCTGATTGATGATCCACATGTAAAAGAAGCGTATCTTGGGATTTAACAACCAGGTCCCAGAAACTATGAAAGGCGCTCTGAACTGATACAGTTCAGAGCGCCTTTTTTATGCAACACTCAAAAAAAATCGGTTTACTTACTGGCTTTAACGACTATCAATTTCATCTCAGTCATTTCCATGACCGCATAGCGCAGTCCTTCGCGACCGGTGCCACTGTCCTTGACACCGCCATACGGCATCTGATCAACCCGGAAAGTCGGGATGTCGTTTATCATAACTCCGCCAACCTCCAGCTTTTTAGCCGCATGCAGAGCATTGTCAAGTAGCGGAGTATAAATCCCGGCCTGCAGGCCATAAACGCTGTCGTTGACCTGGTTAATTGCCTCGTCGAGTTCGTCAAAAGGCGTTATAACCACCACCGGTCCAAAAACCTCCTGACAGGAGACTTTCAAGCCTTGACCGACATTAGTCAGGATTGCCGGGGAGACCATATTGCCGTTGAGTTCGCCGCCACAGAGTACTTCTGCTCCGGCGTCTTTGGCGTCTTTGATCCATTGATGCACCCTGTGAGCGTCTTTCTCAGTGATGAGTGCCGAATAATCGGTGGAAGTCTTATTAGGATCACCACCCTGCAGTTTTTTGGTTGCTGTCACCATCTTACCGCACAGGTCAGCAAACAGACTACGGTGCACAAAGATTCGCTGCAGGGAAATACAGACCTGTCCCTGGAAGGAAAATGCTCCAACCACACAACGATCAACAACAGAGTCGAGGGCCACGCCCTCATCAATGATCACCGCTGAATTAGAGCCAAGCTCCAGGGTCACTCTCTTCAAACCTGCTTTCGCCTTGATTTCTTTTCCTACTGCCGGGCTGCCGGTGAAGGTGATCATCGCCACCCGATCATCTTGCACCAGAGCGTCACCAATCACCGCCCCACTGCCGGTCACCACATTTAAGGCCCCGGCCGGTAAACCTGCCGCATGGAACAATTCGGCGGTGAAGTAGGCTGAAAAAGGCGTCTGGCTGGCGGGCTTAAGAACGACGGTATTGCCAGCGGCAATAGCAGGCCCAATCTTATGCGCCACCAGATTAAATGGAAAATTAAATGGAGAAATTGCGCCAATAATCCCTAAAGGCTCCTGCACGGTAAAGCCGAACCGACCTTTACCGCCCGGGGCCGCATCGATCGGTACCATTTCACCGGTCAACCGCCTGGCCTCATCGGCTGCAAAATGGTAAGTCTGGGCGGTCCTGTCGATCTCCAGCAGGGCCGCGTTTAAAGGTTTTGCGGCCTCAGCACAAAGAATGGCAGCTGCTTCACTACGATGTTTTGTAAACAGATCGCCAACCTTATCGAGGATTTCTCCCCGCTCATAGGCCGACATGTCACGCATCGCCCTTCTGGCCTTGTCGGCGGCCTCAATGGCCTGCGCCACCAGCGCCCTGGAAGCGACGGCAACCTCGCCAATGCTCTGATTATCGAAGGGACTCCTGACGACAATGTTCTTTTCGCCTGGGGACCACTGACCGTTTATCCATAGTTCTTTCTTCATAACGTTTCCTTTAACAACAGGTAATCGGGATAAACAACAGCTTGTCTCTGAGACAAAGATTGAACTATTGGCTCACAGCGAGCAATCCTTCTCTGGTGATGAGAGATTGCTGTCCATCGATATCACTTATCACAACACCCATCTGATGCATAATTTTCATAAGCTGACAGGTATCCTTCTCGCTCATATTCAGCTTGTCGGCAATCTGCCGGGAATGAACCACCTGCGGTTGTGGATTCTGTAAGTTATCAGCTAAAATTCTAAGAATCTTTTGTTTGTTTGCAAGTATTGACATGGTATCTCACTTTGAGTGTCTCTTGACAGTCTATAAAAAAAGCATTGGATCTTGATTGCCTATTATTTTCATTGTACGTATTAGCCAGCTTCCTCACGAAATACGTTATCTGTAATGCCTTGTGTCATCCTTTGGCCGGGATTCCAGCCTCATTCCAACCTCTCAACCGGTAATAATCCTGTAGCATATATTCCATTTCGTCGGCGGTAAGCGACTTCCCCGAAGGCAGGACTTCTTTATGAAAGCGCTTGGGCAGCCGATCATCCTCGACCTGCAGCCCTTCCTGCAAATTAAAATGTCTGGTCATGTTGAGGATGTTGCGGGCAACCTTTTTCAGGTCATCCCTAGTACTTGGCTGTCCGGTGACAAGAGGCAGGATAGTCTCAAGTTCCTCCCATGTGTACATATCCCGATAAAATCGACAAAGCACCAGGGTATCAAAGATATTCAACCGGTCCTCATATTCGATCAGCATCTCTGCCTTATCTTTTATCTGATCCGGTGGAATCATGCCGGAGAGTTCCGGTTTATAAAATGTTGTCCGCAGATGACATGCCCCCCTGGGAGAAGTCCCAAAGGTGAGTCCCATGCCTTTCAGGGCGCGAGGGTCGTAACCGGCAGGTTCAAGCCCTTTTACATGGACAGCAATATCTTCTAAGCCCCAGAGCTTCGAGGCGGGGATAATACCGTCGGCGAGAATAGCACCGATACCTTCTCTAGCTGACATCATTTGGACGAGGGTGGCTATCTGATCAACATTGCCATACTCGATATCGAAATCTATCTTGCCCCGGGCCTTGGCCTCAATGGCCAATCCACAAAGATTACCGGCGGTAATCGTATCCATGCCCAATCTGTCACAAAGATCGTTGAGATGGGCAATTTCCGCCATGTCCTCAACCATACAAAGGCCGCCGAAGGAATAAATTGTTTCATACTCTGGGCCCTCAACTTCGAGCCCCGTATGACGGCCTTTTTTTATCTTTGCCAGGCGTCCGCAGGCCATGAAACATTTTGCACAGGCGTGAGCTTTTATATCGTGGTCTTCATGATACTGTTCACCGCTGATCTTCTCCCAGTGGTCACAAGAACTTTCACTCCAATATTTTGCGGGGAAGGCCCCTGCGGTATTCATCAGGGCAACCATCATCGTCGTGCCCATGGCCTTGTACGCTTTTACCCCCGGGCTTTGACTGTTTTTTCCGGCAAAATCTTTGGCATACTGCGCGACCCCGGTGTTGTCATAGTATTCTCTTTTCCTGTCTCCCTGAAAGACAATAGCTTTAACCAGTTTTGACCCCATTACGGCACCAACACCGGTCCTGCCGGCACAACGCCATTTATCGTTAGCGATCAGGGCAAATTTGACTAATTTCTCACCGGCAGGTCCAATGGTTACCGCGCCTGGTTTTTGGTAACCGTCAATGTTTGGCGCAAATCGTTCGATGGCCTCGGTTTCGGCATTAATAGAATCCATACCCCACAGTGTCCCCGCATCGTGAAACTGAACACCGTCCGGGGTGATGGTAAGCACCACCGGCTTCGCAGCTTTGCCTGTCAGCAGGATTGCATCAAACCCGGTGGAGTCGATAGCCTCAGGCACTTTACCGCCCGAATATGATTCCGCGTAAAAACCAGTGAGCGGAGATTTCGTATACACCCCATAACGACTTCCTCCCCAGAGCCTGCCGCCGCAAAAAGAGCCCGTCGCGAAAATCAGGTGATTAGCCGGCGAAAGCGGATCGACACCCGGTTTGTTGCGCTCAAGTAACAGATGTGTCGCCAGTCCCTTGCCACCAAAACATTCAGCAAGAACCTTATCAGCCACGGGCTCAATAATTGCCGATTTGGTTGTGAGATCAATTGTCAAAATTCGGTTGTAATAGCCAAACATCTGTTACCTCGCTGGTGTGATATGGAGTTGCTGATAATATTTGTTCAATAGACAGTGGCGAACCTGTCAACAACCAACTCCCCTGAGAGACTTTCTTGAATATCTCTGAGGGGAGTTGGTTGGGATGGAGACAGGATCTTACCTGATGGCAGTAAGACCGTTGTCGAGAATCTGCATTCCCCGCTGAAGCTGTTCGTCGGTGATAACCAGAGGCATCAGGAAACGGATAACATTTCCGTATGTGCCACAGGCCAGGATGATGAGATTTTGCTCTAAACAGTATTTAACAAGCGCTTTCGCCTTGTCGCCGGCGGGAGTTTTTTCCTGACGGTCATGGACGAGTTCGATGGCGATCATCGGTCCTACGCCACGCACATCACCGATCAATGGATGTTTCTCCTGGAAACCACGAAGAATGGTCTGCAGTTTTTCGCCCAGTTTTTTGCCACGAGCCAGCAGGTCTTCTGTCTCGAAAATGTCGAATACCGCGAGTCCTGCCTCACAGGATAAGGGGTTGCCGTTATAGGTACCACCAATACCTGAAGCATGGACGGAATCCATAATCTCTTTCTTGCCAACCACAGCGCTAAGGGGCATTCCGGCGGCCAAGCTTTTGGCTACCGTCGTGATATCAGCCTCAATTCCATAATAGTCCATTGCAAACATATGGCCCGTTCGACCCATTCCGGTCTGGATTTCGTCGGCAATCATCAGCACACCGTTTTTCTCACAGATCGCCTTCAGTTTCTGAAAGTATTCCTTTGGCGGTGCAATAAAACCGCCTTCACCCTGGATCGGCTCAATGATAATGGCAGCTGTTTGTTCTGCAGCCACATTGCTGATAAAGAAATCCTCAAGGTGATCAGCACAGGAAACGTTGCACTCTGGATATTTCTTGCCGAACGGGCAGCGATAACAGTTCGCATAAGGCATGCGATAGACTTCAGGAGCAAAGGGACCGAGACCATATTTATATGGTTTCACTTTGGAGGTGAGGGTCATGCCCATTAAGGTACGGCCATGGAAGGCACAGTCAAAGGCAATAATACCGGTTTTCTGCGTATAGTATCTTGCAATTTTCACAGCGTTTTCAACTGCTTCCGCGCCACTGTTGGCAAACATCACGGCCTTAGGTGAATCACCTGGTACTGCATCGCTGAGTTTTTTGGCCAACTTGACGGGAGATGCATAGGGTGAGACCATGAAGCAGGTGTGGGTAAATTTTTCTGCCTGATCCTTTATTGCCTTGACAACCTTTGGGTGTGAATGGCCAACATTCATTACCGCGATTCCGCCGGCAAAATCGATATACTCCTGGCCTTCGATATCGGTAAGGATCGCCCCGCTCGCGTGAGAGATATACTTATCGGTGGAACTTGCATTGCCTTTGGCAATAACCTTGTTGCGAAGCTCTTGCAGAGCATTATTTGTATTGAGACTATCCATTTCCGACTCCTTGATTAAATGTTAATTGAAATATATGGCATTTGTTCTCTAACGAGAAACGAGCAAGAAAGATGCCACAAGCAGTGACTTTGATATAACTTGTTAAAACAAGAGGATAGAGTGGGGAGAGGTGGCAACACAGGTACATTCTTGATCCAATTATGTATCAGAAACACCTAAATAGCTGATATAAGGCAATCTATTCCGATTCTATTGTGAATCAGAATAGATTTAGCACAAACATTTCAACACGAATGAAGGTCAACACGACGATAACATATTGAACTGAATTACAATGAGATACAATGACGTCACAGTCTTTATCATGCTTATCGCAGAACAAGGATGTGCAGCACAATATTGGATAAAAAAGGAGTGAAGAAAAGAGCATTGATTCACCTATGAATCAAAGTCCGAGAAAGCCAAAAAGCAACCTACAGGCCATGCTTTTTCAATTTTCGAACCACTGACGGTTGGCTGATATTAAGAAAATCAGCCATTTCCCGGGTGGTTCGGCATTGCTGCCTGGATGCGATAAGGAGCTGTTTTTCCAATTGGTTCATGGTCTCAGTGAAATCCACAGGAGTAGAGAAGGAGGTGAGAGATCCAGTCGACAAAATCGTTCCGTCGTTTTTATGGATGCTGGCTAAAAGAAATGCATCAATGTGTGTCTCGTCACTCAAAACGATGGCATTTTCCAGGATGTTTTTAAGTTCACGGGTATTGCCGGGGAAAGAGTAATTTTGTAGTGCACCAATCGTCGCCGAACGGATTTGCATCGCCTTGTGATATTGCCGGTTATATTTCTCCAGATAGAACCGAATAAGACCAGGAATATCTTCCTTTCGTTCATTCAAAGTCGGTATCTCAAGCGTAAAACTGCTGAGCCGGTAAAACAGATCCTCGCGAAACAGGTTGTTTTTTACACGGTCAAGCAGGTTTCTATTGGTGGCGGATATTGTCGCACATTCTACGCTAATCGCCTTCGTGCCACCTAAGCGCCGGAACTGCTTATCATCCAGATACTTCAGTAGCTTGGTCTGAAGATTGAGTGGCATATCGCCAATTTCATCCAGAAAAAGAGTTCCCCCCTGGGCGAGTTCGAACAAGCCGACTTTGCCTGTTTCTGCGGCACCGGTAAACGCTCCTTTTTCATAACCAAACAATTCTGCCTCGAGAAGATTCTCCGGCAGGGCCGCACAGTTGATTTCAATAAACGGATTGTCTCTTCTGTTGCTATTCTTATGGATTGACTTGGCGAGAAGTCCCTTGCCCGTCCCGGAAGCTCCCAAAATCAGGATATTTGAAGCGCCAATATTTGCCAGTTTCAGTGCTTTTTGCAGGATATGCTTCATGACATTGCTGTCGGCAATAATCGTATTTTGTTCCAGTTCCCGCAAGGTCAGTTCTGAGATTTCTTCCTTGAACTTCTCGGTCAGTTTTTGGTTTTGTTCGAACCGGCGATGCAGGGCCTCGAGTTCGGTCATATCCCTTTCATTTATAACTATAAGGGCAATATTTCCATTCTCGTCTCTTGCCGGAGTGCCTGTACACAGGAGGAGTCTCTTGGTTTTTTCAACCCGCTGAACGATTGTTTCCCGCTGACCACTGGCGAGAACCTTGGCAGTTACCGACTGATCGAAAATTTTGCTATCAATGAGTTGGGAGATATTTTGACCAATGACATCCTTTGCCTGTATTCCGTTCAGTGCCTCCGATGCAGCATTAATGGTGACGATGACTCCCGAACCGTCACAGACCCATATGCCATCAGAAGATGCAGAAATAATTGTTTCGAGCTGGCGATTCAATTCCAGATACGACTCTGATTTCCGGGCGGATAATTCGAAAGTATCGGCTTCCTGAAAATTACAGACCGCACCAATGGTATCACCGCTTCGAGATATCTGGTTAACACGGACGATCAGATTCCCCTGATCCAGGGCTATTTGACGCCCGAGAACGGGTTTGCCACTGGTTAGACATTCCATTATCAAAGCGTGAAAATCAGGCAAAATCTCGGCAATACTCTTGCCAATACAATCTTTTGCGCTAATCTCCAGTTTCTTTTCACACTTGCTGTTGAGATGAGTTATAATTCCCAACGTATCAGTGGCGATTATGCCACTGCTTATGAAATTAAGAATATCCTGATCACCAATGGTTTTATCCAATGCTGTCTTCATCTGTCACTCAAGCCTTTAAAATATGAAACAATTACCAGTTGTTTTGGGGAGGATTGCAGATATGTTCAAGATCACACCTAATGCTTTAGACTATATCAGAAAAAAGGGCAATGAGGTCACGGTCTGGCTGGAAACATACCACTCTGCCGGAGGGTGATGCGCCATGCGGCAGGTCACCACCCATACCCCGGCGGTCCGTCGGGGTAAGCCCGAATTGACGGAGAGATATAAAACCACTAGGAACCTGTCGGATTATGCCCTTTTTCCCCATCTTTACGTTATTTTGAAAAAATCAATGCTCGCAATATCAACTATATGGCTGTGCTTGATTTTTTCAAAATGCCTTAATCTGAGAAAAAATTGCTATAATCCGACAGGCTCCTAGTATTGATGATATTGTTATCTGGCATGCGCGAGAGGTTCTGCCTGAAGATGAGACGATCACCCTCTCACTGGAAAAACGATGGATTTTCAAGGAACTCGTTATAAGCGGAGCAAGATCCTTTGTTTCAGGCTCCTAGCTTCGGCAAACGGGAACTAAGCCGAAATTACTGCCCCCCGGCCTACAAGCTCACTTCCTGACCATTTAAATAGAGTTTACCATCCTGGGTTTCTGCCTTGTGAACGAGATTTTCACCGTCCCTTACAAACAAGCCTGTTTTCATCCCTGGGTAGATCGGCTCCAATAGCACAGGATTGTCACCTACCAGTTCGGCTGGAAAACTTACATCGGAGTGCAAGGAAAAGATATCCAGCAACAGTTCCGGTTGCTGTTGCAGAGGGACAAACTGAGCAAAGGTCATATCTTTATTCAGGCTTAAAGCCGCATCACCTTTGACCTCTCCCTGAGGGAGAACAGCGTGCAGATCCGAAATCTGAATTTCCAGACCTTGTTTCATTAAGCCCTCGTATGCTGTCAACATCTGAAATTGCGAACGAACGACCTGCTGCTTCAGGATTTTTTTCAGAATTTCAGGATCATTGCCTGCGGCATTGATGTCTTTTAAAATATTATTTGTCATTTTCGCATACAACTTCATAAAGTCTTCAAAGCCGGGAATATCCAGGTTGACGACTCCAATTCGGACAAAGGCGTCATCGACCTTATCGTGATCAGCCAACACATGATCAGCGCCAAAGGATGCCACCACAGAGACTGTATTCTCTTCTTTATCAACATCCAACGAGTAGTCGCCTTTAAAGTTTACTAATTCAAACTGCTCAACACGTCCCGTAATTTTTGCCCTTTCAACGCCAAATGAAAATTCACCATCCCAAATATAGGTGGAAATTTTTTCCAGACTTGAGGCCGCAGAAACACCATCTACCTTCAGTTTGTCCGCAACAGAAAAGCCTTGCCAGGATGCTTCAGAAGTGAAGTTGACCAAATCCTTATCGAAGGAAAAATCCGCCTTCCCGGTCTTAATCTCAACCATCTCACCTCTCACCGGTAATGAAAAGGCTTCCAGGGCAATTGCTGAATGAATATCCCCGGAAAGCTTGTATTCAGTTACAATAGCTAAAGGATTTTTGCCATTCAGCTTATTGCTCACAAAATCGGTAAACCATTTGTTTTTTTCGAGACTGGTCCTGGTCACAACACCGGTATATTGATGATCTGCCCGATCAATAAATATTATTTCATCAATACCGTAAACGGCCTTTAAGCTGCCAAGGTTTACTTTCCACTCAATTTCAGACGATGCATATTTTCTGTCATATTTGACGACTTCAACGGTGACATCGTAACCGGCATCGGCATACATCTTATTGAGATCACTAAAAGACCGCTTAACAACTTTTTCCATCATCAACCCGCTAACGAATGGCGCGCCGACTCCTGCAATAATGAGGAGTAAGAGGACACCGATAATAGCCTTTTTCATACCTGCTCCTTAGCTGGTTTTTTGTTCGTTGTATTACACTTCAAAAAAATTGGGCTTCACCCTATCTTGTATTTACATCTCGCACAATAGAATTTTCCGATAGTTCAGTGACTTTGACAATCAGCATTTCCACCGGTATGTAGTGCAAGATTCAGACGCCAAGATAATCAAGAATAGATTCAGCGGCAATCCGCCCTTCAGCAATTGCCGTGACCACCAGGTCGGAACCGCGAACCGCATCGCCTCCGGCAAAGACCTTTTCATTGGTGGTTTGAAATGGAAACTCACTGTCGGCGGGAGCCGTGATAAGCTGCCGTTCATTTATGACAATATTATTTTGCACCAGCCAATCAGGCGGACTCGGCCTGAAACCAAAGGCCATGATCACGCTATCGGCATCAAGTACCGCCTCTGTACCTGCAATGGGTTCCGGCCTTCTCCTGCCCCGCTCATCGGCATCCCCGAGCCGGGTGTTGACTACCTTCACGCCCATTACCCGACCGTCGTCGGCAACGACGATACCCATGGGCTGGAGATTCCAGAGAAACCGCACACCCTCGTCCTCGGCATTTTGCACTTCCCGTGCAGAGCCCGGCATATTTTGCCGGTCCCGGCGATATGCACAGACAACATCAATCGCTCCCTGGCGGATTGCCGTGCGCACACAATCCATGGCCGTATCCCCGCCGCCAAGCACAACCACCCTCTTGCCCTTTTGATCAATAAACGGATAAGACTCCCGCTGAACGCCCAGGTGGTGGTCGGCATTGCCGATAAGATAATCAAGGGCGGCATATACTCCTGGAGCGTTTTCATTTTCCAGATCGGCGCGCATTGATGTATAGGTGCCGGTACCGACAAAGACCGCATCATACTCTTCTAAAAGCTCCGTGAAGGGAAGATGCTGGCCGACATTCACCCCCAATCGAAATTCGATACCCATCTCGGTGAAAACCTTGCGCCGCAGTTCCATCACCCGCTTGTCCAGTTTGAAGGCTGGAATACCAAAGGTCAGCAGCCCACCGATCTCCGGATGTTTATCAAAGACCACCGGTTGAACGCCATTACGGATCAGCACATCGGCACAACCAAGGCTGGCCGGCCCTGCGCCAACAACCGCCACCCGCTTGCCGGTTGGTACCACCTTGGAGAGGTCAGGTCGCCAGCCCATCTGAAAGGCGGTATCGACAATATATTTTTCGATGCTGCCGATAGTCACCGCCCCATAATCGTTGTTCAGCGTGCAGGCCCCTTCGCAGAGCCTATCCTGAGGGCAGACCCGTCCACAGATTTCCGGCAGGCTGTTGGTCTGGTGGCAGAGTTCGGCCGCCTCAACAATTCGCCCTTCGTTGGCCAGCTGCAGCCAGTCGGGAATATAGTTATGGACGGGGCATTTCCACTCGCAGTAGGGATTGCCACAATCGAGACAGCGGTCCGCCTGCATCTGCACCTGAGAGTCCTGAAAGGGATGATATATTTCCACAAACTCATGACGCCTGCGCTCAATCTTCTTCTTTTGTGGATCGACCCGCTCCACCTCGATAAACTGATATAAATTCTGGCTCATAATTTTCCTCTTAATAAACGACTGCCAGAGTTTCTCTCGGCGAATTTCCCCGATGCCCGAGCAGCGTGGCGACATCGGAAGTCTTTGGTTTAACAAGCTTAAAGAGACCCATATAGTGCTCATCAAAGCCGCTCAGCAGCCGCTCGGCGCGCACACTGCCTGTTTCATGATGATGCGCGTTGATAATCCCCCGTAAATGCTCTTGCAGAACCGCCCGGTCTTCGAGAGTCATAATTTCAACCAGTTCAGGATTCACCCTGGAGGCAAGGCTGCCAGCCTCATCCAGAATATAGGCAAAGCCACCGGTCATCCCCGCCCCAAAATTCACTCCGGTCTCCCCAAGGATAGTGACAATACCGCCGGTCATATATTCACAGCCGTTATCGCCGATTCCCTCCACCACAACTTTTGCCCCGGAATTTCTGACGGCAAAACGTTCACCGGCACGACCCGCCGCAAACAGCCAGCCACCGGTGGCCCCGTACAGACAGGTATTACCAATGATGACCGCCTCGTGGCTTTTATAAGCAACCCCCAGAGGTGGCCGGATAACCAGCTTGCCGCCGGCCATCCCTTTGCCCACATAGTCGTTGGCGTCACCGGTCAGCACCATATGCAGGCCTCCGGCATTCCAGGCCCCGAAACTCTGCCCGGCTGTACCGCTAAAAAGCAGGTGAATTGGGGCATCCTTCATGCCGCTATTGCCGTGCAGAGAGGCGATTTTGCCGGAAAGCCGCGCCCCAACCGTCCGATCGGTATTACGAATGGAAAAGCTTCCACCACCACCCGACATGGTTTCCACCGCTTCACTGAATCGCTTTTCGATTTTGATATTGAGCCTGCCGGGATCTGCCAGCACATTGGGCTCCTGGAAAAACAGGCCGCTCGTGGCTGGAGCCTGAGATGTTTCCAGGATGTGGCCGAGAACCAGTTTCTTTTGTTTGGCTGAGATTCCAGGCAACTCTGTCAGCAGATCGGTGCGACCAATCAGGTCGGTCAGTTTGGCCACCCCCAGCTCGGCCATATGCATTCTTGTCTCCTGCACCATAAACCGAAAATAGTTCATGACCATATCCGGAACCCCGGCAAAGTACTCCTTCCTGAGAGTCTCATCCTGGGTTGCCACCCCGGTGGCGCAGTTATTTAAATGACAGATTCGCAGGAATTTGCAGCCAAGGGCAATAAGTGGCCCGGTGCCAAAACCAAAACTCTCGGCACCAAGTATGGCCGCTTTAACGATATCCAGTCCGGTCTTCAGACCGCCGTCAACCTGCAACTGAACCTTATGGCGTAATCCATTGGCAACCAGGGCCTGCTGAGTTTCGGCAAGGCCTAATTCCCAGGGACTCCCGGCATATTTTACCGAGGTAAGCGGGCTGGCCCCGGTTCCGCCGTCGTAGCCGGAGATGGTGATCATATCGGCATAGGCCTTGACCACACCGGTGGCAATGGTGCCAACGCCGGGCTCAGAGACCAGTTTTACGCTGACCCGCGCCTTGGGATTGACCTGTTTGAGATCAAAAATGAGCTGGGCCAGATCCTCAATCGAATAAATATCGTGGTGTGGTGGCGGCGAGATGAGCGTTACCCCCGGCACCGAATAGCGCAGCGCGGCGATCTGGGCGGTCACCTTATGACCGGGTAACTGCCCTCCTTCGCCCGGCTTTGCCCCTTGGGCCACTTTAATCTGAATAACCTCGGCGTTCATCAGATAATGTGGCGTAACACCGAACCGTCCGGAGGCGACCTGTTTTATTTTTGACACCCGTTCGGTGCCGAACCGGTCGGGATCTTCACCGCCTTCTCCGCTATTGGAAAAACCGCCGAGACGATTCATACCAATGGCCAGGGCCTCATGGGCCTCCTGGCCAAGTGCGCCAATGGACATGGCGGCGGAATCGAAACGGCTAAAGAAATTTTCCGCCGGTTCCACCTCGTCCAGAAGAATAGGTGTGGTATTTTTTTTAAGTTGCAACAGATCCCGAAGACAGGCCACCGGTCGGTTATCGACATGGCTTGAATAGATCTGATAGTCGGCAAAATCTCCGCTTCGCACCGCCTTCTGCAGGGCCTGCACCACTTCCGGGTTATAGGCGTGATACTCTCCGCCGTGGATATATTTAAACAGACCGCCGCGAACCAGCGGTTTATGCAATCGCTTCCAGGCATAATGGCAGAGTTTTTGCTGATCCTCCTGGAAATCAGTAAAATCCGCCCCTTCGATACGGCTGACCACCCCTTTAAAACAGAGTTCCGTCACTTCGCTGGCAAGACCGACCGCCTCAAAAAGCTGGGAACAGCGGTAAGAAGCAATGGTGGCAATACCCATTTTCGATAAGATCTTGAGGAGCCCCTTGTCGATGCCGTGTCGATAATTGCTGATGGCCTGCCTGATGCTCACCTTCACCACCCCTTCATCTACCAACTGACCAAGTGACTCATAGACCAGATAAGGGTAAACCGCCGTCGCTCCCATCCCTATAAGAACGGCAAAATGGTGGGAATCCCGGCAGCTGGCCGTTTCAACGATAATGTTGGCATCACAGCGCAGATTATTCTCCGCCAGAGTTCGCTGCACGGCACCCACCGCCATCGCTGCCGGGATGGGCAGACTGTCGGCGGCGATGTTGCGATCAGAGAGAATCACCAGGACGGTTCCCTGCTCGACCTCTTTCCGGACCGCCTGACAGAGTTCTTCAATAGCCTTTTTCAGCCCGAGTTCTCTGCTGTAATTGAGATCGAAGACCACATGACGATAATTCTTTTGATCAAGCTGTAGGAGTTGCTGCAGATCGCTATAGACAAGCACCGGTGACTGAAATATCACCCGGTAGGCGTGGCTCTGGGCCTCATCAAAAACGTTCTGCTCCTGGCCAATGCAGGTGGCAAGTGACATGACATGTTTTTCCCGCAAGGGATCAATCGGCGGATTCGTCACCTGGGCAAACATCTGCCGAAAATAATCATAAAGGCTCCGCACCTTGGTGGACAACACCGCCATGGGCGCATCATCACCCATGGAGGATATCGGCTCCTGTCCGGTCTCGCCTATGACTTTAACTACCTGTTCCAACTCTTCATTGGTATAGCCAAACACCTTCTGATAGAGCAGAAGACGGTCATCATCAAGAGATCTACTACCGGTCTCAAGCGTATCGTCCTGATCAAAGGAGGCGAGTTGCCGACAACATTTATCCATCCATTGCCGATAGGGATGACGGCTCTTCAACTCCCGGTCGATATCCCAGGAAGTCCAACGTATGCCGGTAAGAGTATCAAGCACCAGCAGTTCGCCGGGGCCAACCCGGCCTTTTTCCAGCACCTCATCGGGTTCATAATCCCAGATGCCGACCTCTGAGGCCAGGGTGATAAGCTTATCTTTGGTCACCACATAGCGGGCCGGCCTGAGGCCGTTACGATCAAGACCGCAGGCGGCAAAGCGGCCATCACTCATGACGATGCCAGCCGGTCCGTCCCATGGCTCCATATGCATGGAGTTAAAATCATAAAAGGCCCGGAGATCTTCGTCCATATTGGGATGATTCTGCCAGGCGGGTGGAATAAGCAACCTGAAGGCCCGGAAAAGATCCATGCCACCGGCGAGAAAGAGATCCAGCATATTATCAAGCGACGACGAATCCGAACCGGTTGTGTTAACAAAGGGAGCGGCGTCGGCCATGTCCGGCAGTAATGGCGACTTAAATTTATAGGACCGGGACCGGGACCACTGCCTGTTACCGGTAATGGTATTGATCTCGCCATTATGGGCTAAGAACCTGAAGGGCTGGGCCAACGGCCATTTGGGCAGAGTATTGGTGGAAAAGCGCTGGTGGAAGAGACAAATCGCCGACTGCATCCTGATATCGGCCAGATCGGGGTAGAAGTGCGGCAGATCAACCGGCTGACAAAGACCTTTATAAATAATGACCAAATTAGATAGACTGGCAATATAGAAATCCGGATCATCGGTCACCCGTTTTTCCACCCGGCGACGAACCATATAGAGGCGACGCTCGAGATCCTTTGAGCCCCAGCCAAAAGGCCCATTAAAGATAACCTGAACTATCTGGGGCATGGTTTTTTCAGCAAATTCGCCGAGCACTTCCGGATCGATGGGCACATCGCGCCAGGTAACAACGGTCAGAGTCTCCCGCTCAAGTTCCTCCTCAATGGCCCATTTAGCCACCGTCGCTTTGGCGTCATCCTGACTGAGGAAGATCATGCCGACTCCGTATCGGCCACCGAGATTCCAGCCTTCTTCTTTGGCGATAGACTTGAAAAAATTATCAGGCTTTTGTAATAGCAGGCCACAACCATCGCCGGTTTTGCCATCGGCGGCAATACCACCCCGATGTGACATCCGGGCAAGAGAAGAAATCGCCGTACGAACCAATTTATGACTGGCCTCACCTTCCATATGGGCGATTAAGCCAAAACCGCAGTTATCTTTTTCTAATTCCCGATTATATAGGGCCATTCCATCCTCTTAGCACTCAAATACATATAATATTGTTTTTGTTCTTATCTATCGGCTGTTCACGTTCTGAAAGAGAACCATATTGACAACCACAAGTCATCATCATTTTTAGTAAAAATTGCCAATCCAACCATTGAATAAATGAATGGACACCCCGTCGTCAGATGAATCGCTTCATCAACTCATCCACGACCTCATCGACATTATCCGGCCGGATATCAGACTGAATGCAGGCATGTTCAACATGCGATCTTTTAGCCTTATCGTCCATATCGGCAAGATTTCGAAAGACCCCCATCCTCCGGCCCACCTGATAATGGACCTGCTCCATCGGAGCCAGTGCCAAAAAACTCTTAAGGATAGCAACTATTTTTGTCTTATCCTGCGGGTATTGTCCTTCAAGGTTCTCGAAAAGGTTGAGGACATGATCACTTTTGATGGTACTGGTCACCCCGTCAAGGGCTTCAAAAAAGGTGAGAAGTTCCCGTACCGTCTCTGCATCGCTCAGCTTTTGAAAGGTGCCGGTGCGATACTCTTCATACAACTCAACATGGTTGGGGATGGCAAGAGTACGCAGGCGGATGAAATCCGGGTTGATCTGGTTTAAAGCGTCGGCACTCTCCAAAGCGTGTTCCTCGGACAGTTCCTTGCCGCCCAATCCCGGCATAAGATATTCGGACAGTTCCATCCCGGCATTTTTTACCTTCTTGCCGGCGAGAATGTGGGTCTTTTTATCCACCCCTTTTTTGATCCTGCTGAGCACCTTGTCAGAGCCTGATTCCATGCCGATATGAATTCGCGACAAGCCGGCTAAAGCCATCAACTGTAAATTTTGATCACTTATCCTGGCAATGGTGTGGGACCTTGCATAGGAGGTAATTCGCCTGACCCACGGGAAACAATGCTTCAGATGACCAAGAATTGTCAGAAGGCGCTCCGGCTTCATTATAAGGCTATTGGCGTCCTGCAGGAAAATAGCCACCATCCCGGAGCTGCCCCAGTTAAGAGCGGCATTCAGAGCAGCACGATCACCTTTGCCGTTATAGCCACAAAGTCTCTCAATGTCAGCAGGGTATATCTTGCCTTTTTGCGCAGCACGTTCCCTAATTTCAAGAACATAATGATGAACACGGTTGATATCTTCCAGCACATGCTCAACTTGCCTGAGAGAAAAACCACTTCCCTTATAAACAGGACAAAAAGTGCAACGATTCCATGGACAATTGCGGGTTATGCGGATAAGGAGACTGCCCGATTCACTTGGCGGCCTGATGGGCCCCTGCTCAAAGCCCTGGTATTCATCATCTTCTAATGCGAATCCGTTTATATTCATTTGTCTATCCCTGATTGCCGATTTAACTGTTGAATGCTGAAGAAATAATTACGATAAGGATTTATCAACAGAAAACAATAAAACTGAAACTGGCTCTCATTGGCATTTGTACCATTTCGACAAGGTGAAATTTGTTTATCAAAAGAGAGAAGTTAAGATACAAATGAAAAAAAGGGCACCCAATCCTAAAAGCTTTAAGATTGAGCACCCTTTTCGAGATAGCCTAAGCTATTATCAGCGTGACAGCAGGTTAGTCCACAGACTCGACCTCATTGTCTGCTCCCTTCCAGGCGTAAATACCACCTGGATATCTATAGACATTAGTATAACCAAGTTTTTTAGCCCAAACAGCGCCGTTATGGCTTCTGGTGCATTTAACAAAACCGCAGTAGACAATAATCTTTTTGTTTTTGTCTGGCCCAAGGAGAGCGATATAGTCTTCCTGAGTTTTACCGTCAGTCTCCTTGATGTCCCATTCCGTCATATCGGGAATTGGAAAAAGAAACTGCTTGGCATTGGGGATATGTGCCTTTTTATAACTCGCCTCATAGGGCATAGTATCAACAATCAACACATCATCACCGACCTTGATAACATCAGCCAGTTCTGCGGTGGTAATGACATCGTAGCCCCCGCGGGCAACTTCCCTGACAAGTTTAACCGCACCGGTTTCAACCACCACCTCGTCTTCAAACTTTGAGGTACCAAAAGCAAAAGCGCTTGAGACCGTGGAGGCAGCAAACAGCATTAATACTGTTGCAAACATAAATTTTTTCATCATTTCAACTCCTGTAAATGGTTAATAGATTGTAATTCTGGTCCGTCTCGACAAGAAGCTTCCTTTTCAGCTTTTTCGAAGTGGGCCGAATCTTACTTTGAATAATTTAAAGAACGGTGCCGCTGGTACCATAAGGAATAGGCAAGCGGGATCAACATAACAATATCCCGGACAAGAGCCACTCGCAGCCCACGAAAAGCCAAATGTTCCGGGTCTTCAGGGCCAAAACAACCACAGTCGATATCCAGCCCCTGCCAAATTGAATAGGATAAAAGAACAATAAAAAATAACAGCATGAGGCCAATCCCGATCTTGCATTGCCAATAGTTAAGCAACAGCCCCACAGCAAAAATTATTTCCAAAACAGGCAGCACAATCGCCGTTGGCACAAGCAGACTATTGGGCAAGACAGCATAAGCGTCTATTATTGCCGCAAATCCGTGGATATCAAGGAGCTTGGGAACAGCCGCGACAATGAAAATCAGACTGATTATCCATCGGCCAAGACGATCCAGCCACAACAGCGCATTTTGAAATTTGTTTCGCGAAATCATTGAGCAACCAATCCGATAAATTTCTCTAGTGTGCAGGAATCTTTAACTATTGTCCAATAGTTATTTTCTATCGGATACTGTTGAGTCATTGTCGTAGCTGATTCAGCCAGGAACCCGGTACGAACTCCAAAGAAAGTAGGGAAGGTAGAGGAGAGAGTAAGGAAGAACAAGAAGCAGAAGGACTATTCCAATTCCACCTGCATAAGAACCAAATCCTGTCCGGAATCGGTTTTAATGATCAGATTCATACCTTGAGTGACCTGGTTGTCTTCAGCCAGGACATTAAAACCAAAAACAAAGGATTCGACCACAATACCGGCATTGACACCGACACAAACCTCGGCTTTCAGTACCTTTGCAACCTGGTGTTCACGGGCCAGATCCAAGAGCTGATTATGCAACCCCTGGGCAAGAGAAAACTCATGCATCTGCTTTACACCTTAAAGGAATATTGGCCTTAGGAGCTTGACCGACTGCCATGGACATTGTATTTAAAATAGGCATAACAGATACCTTCATCGGATATCATACAGGGGCCTACTGGAGACTTGGGGGTGCAGACCATGCCAAAAGATGGACAGTCCGGGGGGAGTCCGCGGCCGGAGATGATGGCGTTACACTGACACATACATGACTCCTCGCCTTCTTTAAATCTGACGTTGAATCTTTTGGTAGCGTCGAACAGTGACAGCTCGTCACGAATAACAAAACCGCTCCGTTCTATTGTACCCAGGCCACGCCAGTCAGTATCGACGGCAAAGAAGACATCCGAGACCATTTTTCGCGCCCTTTTATTGTCTTCAGACGAATAGATAAACGCGGATGTATCATCGAAAACCGACTCTCCTTTACGTATCTGTTTGACCAGGCTAAGAATCCCTTCCAGAATCTCCACCGGCTCAAAGCCTGCGATATAACAGGAAAGATGATGTCGTCTGGCCAGCTCGGTATACGCTTCTGTATCGGAAATAGTATTGATATGATCGGAACAGAGCAGACCCTGGATATTGAGATCCGGATCCATCATCAGAAGATCGATAGTGGGGGGAAGCAGTCTGATTGAAGGAATTACGCAAAAATTCTCTATCCCCAGGCGAGCAGCCTCCAGGATAGTTTCTGCTACAGCAGGGGCAGTGGCCTCAAAGCCCACCGCCGGGTAAACCACGATGAAATCCGGTTCCCGCCTGGCAATGTCCAGCGCATCCATAGGCGAGCTGATAATTTCAATCCTGGCACCCTTTTTCCAGATTGATCCAAGAGACTCATTACTACCGGGAACACGAATTAAATCATGGCAGGCGGCGGTAATGACCTTGGGCTGCATTGCGACTTTTACAAAGGCGTCGATATGCCCGGCCGGCATCACGCAGACACTACAGCCGGGCCCTGCAACAAGTTCAAGATTATCGGGCAACTGCTGGCGCAAACCGTGTTTGAGGATCGATCTGTTCTGGGTGCCGCAGGCCACCATCAACCTGATCGGCCGATCAACGAAAGCATGAATCTGCTCAAATAATGCTTTCTGGAGATCAATATCTTTTACCATATTCCCAGCTTCCATTCGATGTACCTCTAAAACCAAGTGAAACGAACAAATTTTCCACCTGTCCCCCATTTACTGTTTGGGAAAAAGGGATGCACTTTTACTAAAAAATCAACTGCCCCGACGAACCGGAAAAGAGTCAGTGTTTTATATATGAAGACTATTCAGAGGCTTCAGCCTCAGTCTTCATTGTTTGATAGCTCTCGGAATCAACCACTTTCTCGCTTTCGATTTTATCAATCTCAGCCCGGGTTAAATGAAATTTTCCACATGCAGGACAAGTGCCATCAAAATCGTCGCCAACGGCTCTTGCTTTCAACTCATCAATGGTCATGTGATCCAATTTCCCACATGCACCACTGGGGTTTTCTGCCCGTACCTGTATTCTTTGTGTGTTTGGCATTGTAGCCTCCTGCACTTTTAAAAGCATTCCTTTTCAGAAACACAGCTCAATTTTTTGAATATACTACATTATTGACAAAAAAAACAATAAAGTCGGCTTTCACCTATCTTTTCAACTGCCGACGTTTAGTCCACCACCCACCGTTTGCGGGCGTGCGCCCTTTTGGCGGGTGGCATGGACTTCACTTGGCTTAGCTGACTATTTTATCGACCTCTTTTCCTTTAGAATCCACAATGCTTACTGATACTGGTATGCCGCCATCCAGGCGGTGGGTTGCGCAGGACATTCAGGGGTCGTAGGCGCGCACCGCCATCTCCACCTGATTCAGCAAGCCTTCATTGTAGACTCCATCCTTAATAAGAGTGGTCGCTGCCTGCTTGACACTCATGTTCATCGGCGCGATGTTATGGGTGGTGCCGACAATGAGATTAGCCTTGGTGATGCAACCATTTTCGTCGGTGGTATAATCATGGATCAAGGTTCCACGAGGGGCTTCAACAACCCCGACTCCTCTGCCAGCCTTCGGCTCGACCTTGGCCCTGACATTCGGATCAGTAATCCCCTCCCACTCAAGCAATTCTATGGTTCGCTCACAGGCGTAGACCATTTCAATCAGTCGTGCATAATGGTAGAGCAAAGTCTGCTGGGCCGGACGACCAAAGGAACTCCTGAACGCTTCGAGCGCCGCCTGAGCTCTCGGTGTTGAGATCTTGTCGCAAACATTGATTCTCGCCAGGGTATTAGACCGATAAATCCCCTTTGGAGCGGCGAGATTCATATCAAATCCCTCATCCCACGATTTGGCGTAGGGCATCTTCGAATAGCCCCAAGGCTCAACATGCTCGCCAAGATAGCTGGCGTATTGATCACCTTCAAAGTCGACATAGCTGCCGTCAGCCTTCATCAGCCTCAGCTGGCCATCATAGAGCCGCAGCGCTCCATCTTTGCGATCAACGGTGCCAAGAAATCCGGTCTTTATCACACCGAGCTCACCAATAACGTCCATGTATTTGCTGAACACATTCTCAATAGCATAATCAAGAGCATAAAGGGAGAAATCAAGCAGAGTCCTGCTTCCTTCGAGTAATTCCAGTCTCTCTGACTCGACCATCGGTTTAGCAAAACCACCGACCACCCCGGCGATGGGATGAATAGCCTTACCGGCAAATTTGTCGAGCATCATCTGTCCAAGCTGACGCATCTTGACAACTTTCGTGGCAAGCTCCGGCGCCGCTTTTACCACGCCGATGACATTACGCACAGAGTAATCGGCATCCGGTCCGAGCACAAAATCAGGAGCAGCCAGAAAGAAAAAATGCAGAATCTTGTCATTGATATGAGCCATAACCTGACACATTTCACGCAATTTATGCCCCGTTTCAGTCGGAGTCACACCATAAGCTCCGTCAACGGCCTTGTTTGAGGCAAGGTGATGCATCCACGGACAAATACCGCAGATACGGTTGACGATACGAGGCACTTCTTCAGCCGGTCGACCTTCAATAAATTTCTCAAACCCACGCAAAGACTGAATATGCAGAAATGCGTCTTCCACATTACCATCATCATTTAAGTGAATGGCAATCTTTGCGTGTCCTTCAATGCGGGTAACCGGCGCAATATTTATTACCTTTCCCATATTATTTCTCCTCCCCGACCCGTTTTTTTAGCGGGCGAAGTTTTCCGTGGGCTCCTGAAAATCTCAGTATAGACCGACGGTCAATAACTGATTTATAGTCAATCCCATTACTTGCAAGAGCATTCATCATATCGAGCAACTGATTACCGTCTTTACGAACCGGTCCGAAACAGCCCCGACACGGGACCCTGGCACTTATACAAGCCGGCGCGCCCCGCTTGGCACAACCAGCAGCGGTTACCGGCCCCAGGCACAAATAACCCTGCTCCATCAGACATCGCATTTCATCGATGGGTGCGCCGGGGATAAAGTCGACGTTGGTAACAAAACGTTTCACTTTGTCTACCGCACCCTTTCCTTCACGCTTGGTCGGACAGGTATCACAGACACTCTTTCCGGGCAGAACCGCGTCCCGACCTTCAACAAGTGACAGTATGACCTCGGCAATAAGTGCAGGATTAGGCGGACAGCCCGGCAACTGCATATCAATTTTCACCTTCTCGTCACAGGCATAGACCCGGTCAAGCGGAGCAGGTACCTCAACATTTGGTATCTTGGCCCCTGGATCAGTTGTCTCTGTCTGGTAGATCCCTTCCCAGCTCTCCTGACGATCCTGGCCGTTCATCAAGGCAGGAATTCCGCCGTGGGTCGCGCAGGTACCAAGGGCAATCAAGACCGTGCACTTTTCCCGCATCTCTTCCAGCACTTCGAGATGTTCGTGATTGGCCACTCCGCCGGTAACAATTCCGACAACTGCCTTGGGAATCGTTAATGTTACTCCTTCGCCACACTGGCCGAAATACTTATGATCCATCAGCACCGGTGCATGAACAATCTCCAGGGCTTCAGTTATTATCGGAATGAGATCTTCACCGATGTTCAGGATGGCAATCTCACACCCCGAGCAAGACCCCAACCACTCCATAGCAGTAGTTACACCCATATCACCCTCCCCTTATGCCGCCGAGGCTTCTTGACCGTTTACAGGGCCTAATTTTTTTATACGTGCTGTCATCTCTGTTACCGCAGCAACAAACTTATCAGGCTCCGCAGAAGAAACCCAGGTCAAGTTAAACCGTTCGGCTTCGTATCCAAAATCTTCCAACAATTCAACAATCATGTTGGATCGGGTCATCGCTTTATAATTACCATCCAGGTAATGACATTCACCGAGGTGTCAGCCAAGTACCATCACCCCGTCCGCCCCTTGTGATAGAGCGTCCATGACAAATTCCGGATGGACCATCCCTGAACACATTACTCGAATGATCCGCACATTATGCGGATACTGCATCCTGGCAGTTCCTGCCAGATCAGCGGCGGCATAGGAGCACCAGTTGCAGCAGAATGCAACAATTTTAGGCTCGAAACTCATGTGATCTACTCCTTCTCACTTTGAAGTTCATTTCGAAAAGCCCTTCCGACCACACAAGGAGAACAGTTTCGTGTGGTCGGAAAGGTTTTCGATAGTATGTTAAATGTCAGACTGCCAGCGCCGCCTGAATCTGGGCGCTGATCTGCTTCATGGTAAATCCTGAGACAAACACGCCTCGCTTTGGACATGTCCCCTGACACAAACCGCAGCCTTTACACTGGGCCTTGTTGACCATGATCACTTTGCTGGCCACCTCTCCATCCTGCGCAGGCTTTTCAACCAGCGTAATGGCATTATACGGGCAGACATCGACACAAAGTGCACAACCGTCGCAATATTTTTCATCAACGGCAGCTTTCACGGCATCCAGAGAGATATGGCTTTTCGACAGCAAGGTTGCCGCTCTTGCCGAAGCAGCCAAGGCCTGGGCCACTGACTCCTCAATCGGTTTCGGATAATGAGCCAGACCGGCGACAAACATACCGTCGGTGGAAAAATCCACAGGTCGGAGTTTGGCGTGGGCTTCCTGGAAAAACCCCTGACCGTCCACCGGCACCTTGTAGAGTTTGCCAAGTTCTGCCGCATCAACCTTAGGCCTGATCGCCGTGGCCAGAATAACCATGTCCGCTTCGATCTTCAGTGGCCTATGAAGCACATGATCCCAAACCTCAACATCAATTACCGGACCATTCTGCTTGACCTTTGGTTTACCGTGCAGCTCATAGTTAATAAAGATGACGCCCAGCTTTCTCGCCTGTTTATAAAGGGCCTCCCTTTGCGCATAGGTGCGCATATCCCGATACAGGATATAGACATTACGTTCCGGATTCTCCTTTTTAAGGGCGATGGCCGATTGTACGGAATGAGTGCAGCACACCTTGGAGCAATACATGTTATCAGTTTCTCTTGAGCCAACGCATTGGATAAAGACAAACCGTTTGGCCTTCTTGACGTGCTTTTCTTTCAGTTCAAAAAGCTTATCGAACTGAACCGAAGTAACAACCCCGGTGATAGAATTATAGTTATATTCATCGGGGACAAAGGCGTCCCCGCCAGTGGCGACGATACCAGCCCCGTGCTCAATGACCTTGGTCAGCCCATCCCGACCGGTGATTGTTGACCGAAAGTTACCGACAAAACCCTCCACCGCTGTAACTGTGGACTCCTTATGGATAACGATCTTGTCATGCTGGATTACCTTATCCACCAGCTTTGCCACTTGGGTCGGCACATGTTCACCAGCCCAGGTGGTTTTGAGATTAAGAGCATTGCCACCCAAGATGTCTGTTTGCTCGAGTAAATGCACCTCAAAGCCCTGTTCGGCAAGATTGAAAGCGGCGGTCATGCCGGCGACGCCGCCCCCTATGACCAGACCTTTTTGAGTAATCGGCACAGATATAGGCTTCAGGGAATCACCAAAGGTCACCTTGGCAGCAGCCATTCGTACCAGATCTTTAGCCTTGGCAGTCGCCGCCTTGGGATCACCGGAGTGCACCCAGGAATTGTGATTCCTGATATTGGCCATTTCCACCAGATACTCATTGAGGCCGGCAGCCTTCAAAGTCTCGCGGAACAGTGGTTCATGGGTACGCGGTGTACAGGCAGCGACGACAATCCGGTTCAGATTCTGTTCCCGGATGCGCTTGGTGATCATCTCCTGGGTGTCCTGGGAACAGGAGAACAAATTGCGTTCCACATAGACCACATCAGGCAGGGTTGCCGCATAGTCCTCCACCGCCTTCACATCAATTACCCCGGCAATATTGGAACCACAATGGCAGACAAAGACACCGATGCGTGGTTCTTCCCGGGAAATATCTTTTTCTGCCGGAAAAGTCGCCTCGGTGGTCAGTTCAAACCTGACGGGAGACAACAAATCAGCAACCGCTGCGGCTGCCGCCGATCCTTCGACAACCGACTGAGGAATATCCTTTGGCCCTGAAATGGCGCCGCAGGTGTAAATACCTTCCCTTGAGGTTTGCACCGGCGCAAAGTCCGAAGTGGCGGCAAAATTATCAGCAGTCAGTTTGATATCGGCTGTCTTGGCCAGCTCCAGTACATGCTTTGGTGTTTGCAGCCCCACCGACAGCACGACCATATCGTAGAACTCTTCAAGCTGACGCCCTTCTTCATTGACATAGCTGAGACGAAGATCTCCGCTCGAACCATCAGTCTCCACCCCATTGACACGGCAGCGAACAAAGCGCACGCCGGAATCCTCCCGGGCACGTTCCAGATAGAGGTCAAATTCCTTGCCGTGGGTCCGCATATCCATATAAAAAATCGAGGTCTGCAAGCCAGGAGAATGGTCCTTGGCAATGACTGCCTCTTTTATGGCATACATGCAGCAAACGGATGAGCAATAACCGTTGCCACAAAGATTTTCATCTCTTGATCCTATGCATTGCAGAAAAGCGACCTTATTAACCGGCTTTTTGTCCGAAGGCCGAATCAGATGGCCTTCGGTGGGTCCGGAGGCCGAGAGGTATCTCTCCAACTGCAAGGAGGTGATGACGTTTGGAAAAACCCCGTATCCCCAAACACCAGCATCGGTGGGATCATAGGCCTCAAAGCCTGCAGCCAGAACCACCGCGCCAACGTTGAGCTGATGGATTTTTTCTTTGTCATCAAAATTAATCGCCCCGGCATCGCAGACCTTCTCACAGAAGCCGCAGGCACCGGGTTTTTGCAGACGAATACAGGCATCAGGGTCAATCTGATACTTGAGAGGCACCGCCTGGGCATATTTCACATAAATAGCCTTTCGCTTGCCGGTTGCCGCATCATACTCGCTGTCTACTTTTTTCGGACATTTTTCCGTGCACGCCCCGCAGGCAATACACTTTTCCACATCGACATATCGTGGAGCTTCCTTCACAGTTACAGTAAAATCCCCAGCGATACCATCGATCCTGGTAACCTCGCTGAGAGTCATCAACTTAATGTTTAAGTGCCGACCGCACTCAACCAATTTTGGCGCGATAATTCACATCGAACAATCATTGGTCGGGAACGTCTTGTCCAGCTGGGCCATGGCACCACCAATGGCGCCGGATTTCTCAACCAGGTATACGTAATATCCGGAATCAGCGAGATCCAGGGCAGCCTGCATCCCTGTAACTCCACCGCCCACAATCATTACCGACCCAACTTTTTTTGTGTCCAGCATGATCTGTCTCCTCTCGATTTTTCATATCAGTATCAATATCCTCACAAATAGCGAGCATGAGGATATTTCATTTTTAGTGTGCCTATCAGTACATTAGAAATTCATTTCCAAGGTACTATGCTTTATCTGGCATAATCAATGCGTCTGCCACCAGCTCCCAAATGTACTTCACATCGATTCCCAGCTCATATTCCTTATTCAGGGATTTCATGATCTGATCCCGACAGTTATGACAGGGAGCCACGACCAGTTCCGCACCGGATTCGGAAATCTGCCGGGCCTTGATCCGTCCGTAGAATACCCGCTCGGCAGAATAAGGTAAGGCCCAGGCCCCGCCTCCGGCACCACAGCAATAGGCACCATTGCGGTTTGGATTCAGCTCACGGACATCATCACAACAAGCCTTGGTAATTGCCCGTCCTTCCTCAAAATAGGCCTTACCAAAGGCCTTCAGGGATTTACGACCGTAGTTACAAGGATCGTGATAGGCGACAGACATCTGATGGATCGACTTATCGAGCTTAATTTTTCCTTGTTCTATATATTCAAGTAAGAGATCAAAAACGGTGACAATCTTAAATTCTTTGAGTGCTTCTGGGTACCATCTGTTCAACCCGGACCGGGTTGCAAAATAGGCATGGCCTCACTCGGGGAGGAGGAGAACCTTACAGTTCAACCTCCGCATGTTGTCGACGATGCGACCGACAATGGTTTTCATCGACTCATCATCCCCGGAAAAAAGGCCCCAGTTGACGCCCTCCCAGTTTTCCGATGGAATGGTCCAGGATTCCCCAGCGGCATAAAAGATCTTCCACCACCATTTCATATCGTCAGGCTCATTGAACGGCTCTTTTGAGTTTACCGTAACAAGGACCCGCGCCCCATGAACATCGATTGGCGTCTTAAAACCCGGACAGCAATCGGCTGCCAATTCTTCACCAAGATCTTCGCAAAGAAAGAGAAAGTCGTCCTTAGGAATACCCAGGTTGTTGCCGCGTTCAAGGCACATGACAACGCCTTTATGGATTGGTCCAGGAACTTCTGCCCGTGTTCTGGTTCCCCGAATTTTACGCATCAGGGCCGTAATCTGAATATTGGCAGGGCAGGATTCCTCACACTTGCCACACATCGTACATTTCCAGGGCCAGCTTGACTGAATCAGCTCTTCATCCATGCCTAAAACGGCCATGCGGACGATTTTCCGCGGATCAAGGCCATCAACACCCGAGATAGGACAGGCACTTGAGCAGGTCCCACAGGTAAGACAGGAATCCGCCCAGGATGGGTCAACGGCGAGTTCACTTTTATGTCCATTGATAACCAACGGTTCTCTGTCCGTTTCTTCAAGAGACCCCAAAGCTTTTGGACTGACATTATTGGATGGATGGACATGGGGTTCACGCCCAAATTTTTCGCAGAGTTTCTGGTAATCATGGAATTGCATAAGATACTTACGACCAGGACCTTCCTTGGCGGGAAGGGTTCCGGCATTGATCCAGTTCCTTATGGTGTTTCGATGAACCCCAAATTCTTCTGCAATTTCGCTGACTTTAAATTCATACATCATGAAAGGTCACCTCATTTGACATTAAGAGAAAGAATTTGTGATATTTTTTCACACGCTTCACTTACAGCTTTTGACATGGCAGGCGAAAGCCCAGGGGCTATCTCTTCAGGGATAAATTCAATTTGAGCGGCCAGAATCAGAACTTCAATGCCGGTGTTCTGCTCAAGCTCCTGCAGTAAATTTACGGTAGGAAATTGATGAAGAGAAAAATCGTGAATCTTTTTTGCTGGAATCTGGGCAGGAAGAATTTGAAATACTTCTCCGGGAGAACGATCTGGGAAATCGACAGCATCCAAAATTATAATTCTTTTGGGGCGCCCCTCCTCGGTCAGCAGATAATCGAATAAATACTCACGCACACAGGTTCCAACATCTACCGCTTGGATATCCTCTGGCAGTGCGTAGCGAGCATTCAGTTCATCCACCACAGCAGGACCATACCCATCATCGCCCATGATGAGATTGCCACAGCCAAAAACCATCGTTGAATAATTACTTGGTCGCATTGTGCAAACAGTGCCTCTATTGTTGAGTTTCAAAGAAAATACCATCGAACCTCAGCAAGTGCAAGACTGTTTTTAACGCTATATGTTGCATTTACGGCATATTAGCGAAAACATTAGCATAATATGCACATTTTTAATGAAGGATTACTGCAGAAAAACTAATAACCGTCACTTTGTCGTACATGACACTGTTATAAGGGAACTTCCGCGCGAAGCAGACGGGAGAAATGGTGAAAACAGGACCGCATACATCCGAATCTGAGGTGTCGAATCTATACGGTCCCGGTATACAAAAAAAATCAATACCCGTCGGGATTATTTTTCTGCCAGCGCCAGGAATCTTCGCACATTTCGCTTAATCCATGCACGGCCTGCCAGCTTAATTCGCTTTGTGCCTTGGCCGGGTCGGCATAACAGGTGGCAATGTCTCCGGACCGGCGCTTGACTATCTGATAAGGAATTTTTCTGCCACTGACTTCAGCAAAACTCTGGATCATTTCCAGCACACTATATCCTTTGCCTGTGCCGAGATTATAGACCACCACTCCAGGACGCTGCAAAAGTTTATCAAGGGCCTTGACATGCCCCAGCGCCAGATCGACCACATGAATATAATCCCTTACTCCGGTTCCGTCAGGAGTCGGATAATCATTGCCAAAGACAGAGAGTTGGGCAAGTTTACCCACCGCCACCTGAGTGATATACGGCACCAGATTATTGGGAATGCCGTTAGGGTCCTCCCCTATCCGTCCGCTCTTATGGGCCCCGACGGGATTGAAATACCGAAGCAGACAGACGTTCCAGTCATTATCGGCCACATAAACATCCCGTATAATTTCTTCCACCATGAGCTTGGTCCGCCCGTAAGGATTAGTACAGGAGAGCGGAAAATCCTCGGTGATAGGAACCGTTGCCGGATCACCGTAGACCGTTGCCGAGGAACTGAAAATAATATTTTTCACCCCGTGAGCGGCCATAACATCACAGAGAACAAGGGTACCGGTGATATTATTATGATAATAGAGGAGCGGTTTTTCCACCGACTCGCCAACGGCTTTCTTTCCTGCAAAATGAATGACCGCGTCAATTTTTTCCCGACATTGAGCAAAGGCTCCATCCAAACCGGCGCGATCAAGCAGATCAACCTCAAAAAAAGTGATTTTTTTGCCGGTCAATTCCTCTACACGATTCAACGATTCCCGGCTGGAGTTCGAAAGGTTATCAACCACAGTCACCTGGTAACCGCCGTTCAGGAGCTCAAGACAGGTATGACTGCCAATATAGCCGGCCCCTCCTGTCACTAAAATATGCATGCATACCCCACAACAAAGATGTTCATTAATGATGGCGTCGTAAAAAACCGTACATCTTGCATCTGAAGTTTTTTATTTAACCATCTTGGATTAGGAGTTTTTACTATTTTAAATAAGATTGTCTCTTCTTTGAAATATCACACAAATGGTGCAAAAACAAGCAGCAAGGAGCTACCACTACGCGGCGATTCGACCCGCTCTGATAAACAACCCCTTTTTTCCAAGCACAAAAATGAGTACATTAAGACCAATGGTCAAAGTGACCCTTTTTTAAAACGAACTATACAGGACAGAATCCAAGGAGCTATCATGCCGTATGTAAACATCCGGGTTGCCGGAACCCTCACCAAGGAACAAAAACAAAAAATCAGCAAAGGCGTTACCGAGGTCATCAGCAAAGAAGCCAATAAACCGCCAGAAGCGATCCTCATCTTTATCGATGAAGTTGCCCATGAAAACATTGCCAAAGCCGGCAAGCTTCTCGAACCACCAAAGTAACAGACAGCAAGTAACGAGCGGCGTAGACCTATCCACGCCGCTCATCTATTTTGTTTTCATCAACGCCAGATACTCAGCCTCCGACAGAATTTGCACGTTAAGAGACTGAGCCTTGCTCAGCTTCGCCGGACCAACCCTCTCCCCACAGACCAGCATATCCGTTTTTCCGGTTATCGAATCGCCAACCCGACCACCGAGAAGTTTGGCCTGTTTTTTCATCTCATCCCGACTACCTTGCTGCATAGCGCCGGTAAAAACTATCAGTTTACCCGCCAGCACCCCTTGCCCGGCGATCTCATCACTCGCAACACGTGGCGTTCTGACCAGATTAAACCCCTTGGCAAACAACATATTGAAAAGGTTGGCTGATGCCTTCAAGCCCGAGAGCATTGCGTCGGCAATTTTTTCACTAAAACCCTTAATGGCGATGATGTCCTCTCTGGTGAGCTCGAAAACTTTTTCAAGAGGGTAAACGGTCAACAGCTTCTCACAGTTGCCCATCCCCATCCGGTAGATGCCGAAGGCTGCGAGAAAGCGCCAGTCTTCAATGGGTTCGGCGAGGCTCCTCTGCAACTGACTGACCATGTTTTCGGCCTGCTTTGGGCCAAAACCCTGCTCGACAAAATCATCTTCGCCAAGATTGTATATCTCAGGAAGAGTCCTTACCCCGCCCTCGTAGATCTTTCTGATTGAAGAAGGCCCGAAACCGTCAACATTGCCAAGAACCTTAAAAAAATGTTCTATGGCATGGGTAATCTGGGCCGGACAGTTCATATTGTTGATACAAAGGAGGTAGTCTTTTTCCCAGATCAGCGGCGAGCCGCAGCTGGGGCAAACCTCAGGGAGCTGTGGAGTAACCGGAACAAGGACCTCTTCAATTTTCGGAATCACTTCTCCCGATCGAGACAGACGGATCTTCGCCCCGGGCCCAATGCCATTTTGCCGGACCATATTATAATGGTGGGCCGTTGCCCGTTTAATCAGAGCACCACTCAACCTGGTCGGCTCCACCTCGGCCACCGGATTCACCCGGCCGGATCTGGAGGTTTGGGCCACCACCTGTAGCACCTCCACCTCTGCCGTTTCGGTATTTCTTTTAAAGGCAATCTGCCAACGATGGTGATGCCGGGTGGCGCCCATGAAATCCTTGATTGTTTCGTCGGTAATCTCGATGACCACCCCGTCGACATCATAATCAATTTTTCGCCAGAGATCGTCGACGATTTGCTCAAAGCGACTTGCCAGCTCCCCCCATCCACCCTGCCAACTCGGCAGCAGGCTAAAAGGAAAAAAGACCGCCTTTTTCAGACGGATTGCCTCCAAGGCCGGGGTTTCAAGTTCCTTTTCCTTAATCAGACTGGCCTGGAAATTCCTGGAATTCTCAAACAGATCAGCCATATGCTCAAGAAAATAACTGCGACTCACCACAATCTCACCCGGCCCAAGGCCTCGCTGGCCATCAACTGCCACCTGCAAGCCGCGGTCAAAAACCCGGCTAATATCGGTACCTCGCCGCCCGTCTCCACGGGTATACAAGGTCTGGCCGTCGTCGTAGGCGGCAAAACCGTCGAGTTTCGGAGTTGCCCTAAATTGCAGCGAAGCAAAGTCAATGCCGCATTCTTCGGCAGCCTTTTCAATCCTCTTGCCCCAACGCTCTATCTCGTCAAAGGCATAGGCTTTTTCGGTGGAAAGCATGCGAACCGGCAGGTCGACGGTCTTGGCTTCAGCCAGGGGTTCCGGCTCCACTGTGTGTAAAAATGGATGATCAGGAATCCTATTTCGTAATTCTTCTAAAAAGATAAAGTCATACTGTTCATCAGAAACCAGCTGTTCTCCAGCCCTATATAAAATATTGGCAAGTTCAAGAAACTCCAGCAGCTTGTCATCTTCCACCTCTGACAAATCAACTTCCGCACTTGTGAATTCTGTCAACTCTTCTGCTGAGAGTTGGTTCAGAACAAATTTTGCCTCGGCGAGAATTTCTTTTTGCACCTTACTGAGCCCCTTATTTTTTCCCATCGCTTTTTCGTCTCGTCTCTTGTAATAATTATTGCCCAATACGACCTATAAACAATAAGGACTTTTAATCCTTTTTTAATCAGGCGACAACCAACGAAATATCATGAAGAAAATAATTGATCTGCGAAGCGATACCGTAACAAAACCTTCCGAAGCAATGCGTCAGGCTATGGCCCAGGCAGAGGTGGGCGACGATGTCTATCGCGATGATCCGACGGTAATTATGCTCGAAAACTACGCGGCCGAACGCCTCGGCTTTGAGGCGGCAATCTTCACCTCAAGTGGCACCCAGGCCAATCTGATCGGCCTCATGTCCCATTGCAGCCGGGGTGACGAATACATCGTCGGTCAGCAAGCCCATACCTATAGATACGAAGCGGGGGGTGCCGCTGTTCTTGGCTCCATCCAACCTCAACCTATTGAGTTTGAGCCGGACTCGACCTTATCGCTCACAAAAGTTGCTGAAAAGATCAAGCCAGACGACATTCATTTTGCAAAAACCCGCTTGCTCTGCCTGGAAAATACCCAGAATGGCAAAACTCTGCCTCTTGAATACCTGCAAGAGGCAGCTGCTTTCGCCAAAGAAAAGAACCTCCTCATGCACCTTGACGGCGCCAGGCTTTTTAATGCGGCCATTAAGCTGAATGTTCCGGCCCGTGAAATAACCTGCCATTTTGATTCGGTGTCACTCTGCCTGTCCAAAGGCCTTGGAGCACCGGTGGGCTCCGTGCTCTGCGGCTCCGCAAGTTTTATTGAGCAGGCAAGAAAATGGCGAAAAATGGTTGGAGGGGGCATGCGTCAGGCTGGCATACTCGCCGCAGCCGGTATCTACGCTCTGGAAAACAATGTCACGCGGCTTGCCCTTGACCATGAACATGCAGAGATTCTGACCGAAGGATTATCACAGTACAAACAGCTGGAGGTTGAGAGAAATCCTGCCCAGACCAATATGGTCTTTTTTACCCTGGAGGCAACAACAGCGGAACAACTGGCAGACTTTCTTAAGAAAAACAATATCCTCATCAGCGCCGGCAGCACCACGAGACTGGTCACCCACCTCGACATCAGCCGGGAAGATATCGCCTATACCCTTGAAAAAATCGGCGAGTTTTTTACTTCCCGGCAAATCTAAATCCGGTTAACGCAACGAGGGCGCTTCTTTATAAGAGCACAAGAGATCACTTCACCGAACTGACGGCACAGACCGAGGCAACACCGTCTTTATCCAGCCGATCAAAAAAGCTCTCCACCACATCGACCATCCAGGCCTGTTTTTTGGTACAGTGGTCGCTTGTCCACAGCCAGTGGACAGTGCTGTCAAACAGTGGCCAGCCGGAACAGGGCACACCGTGCAGAGGTGGGTTGAGGATGGTGAGAGCTTCTTCCAGGCTAGGCAGTCGCCAGCTGTTTCGACCCTGCCAGTTGATACTATTGAGATGTTGCACATATTCTTTGGCCTGCTGCCAGTCAAGGGTAAAGCCGGAACCGCGACGCTGCCACAACAAGCCACTGTTTTTTTCCAAAGCCACCAAGTCCCCGAGAACCTGGAAATATTGAATAGAATATCGCAGAGGTCGCAGCAACTCATCAAGTCCCAGCGCCTGTCGAATGTCTTTGAACATCACCCTGGTGGGTTCACTTCTCATTTCCCCGCGCACGGTCCACATACCGCGCGAACGCTGGATATCACTTTCGGAACACCTCGTCTGCCCGGCAAGCGGCAAAGCCTCGACAGCCAGGCGCATCTCCAGGGCATTGGCGTAACGATCAGCAGGATTTTTGGCGATGCTTTTCATTATGCACTCATCCCACTCCGGCCCAAGTTCAGAATTCAATGTGCCGGGGGGTAGAATCTCGCCCTGCCGCTGATCTACAAGGCAACCAGTCAACATCCTATAGCCCATAATACCAAGACTGAACAGATCTGCCCGACCATCGGCTTGTTTGGGATCTTTCTCCTGCTCTGGTGCAGCGTAATAGGGCGACCCGACCTGCATACCAGGAATGGCCATTTTCTCCTCGCCCCGAACCCGGGATAAACCGAAGTCGATAATCTTAATCCGGTCATCACTAGTGAGCATCAGGTTAAAGGGCTTTATATCACGGTGAACAATTCCGGCAAAATGCAGACGTTCAAGACCTTTCAGCGCCTGAATGAGATATGATTTTGTTTTGGCAGCAGAAATTTTTCGCGACGGTGCCTCCACCCGATATGACTCGCCGATAAAGGCACCAATGGAATGGGCAAAATATTCAAGCACTGTGAAGGGTTGTCCTTCATGCTCATCACAGTCGATGATCTTGGCGACATGATCGTGGGACAGATTGCCCATGATTTTTGCTTCTTCGACAAATATCTCCTTGAGCCGCGCCTCGCCTACCAGATCAATAAAGATTTCATCTCTCGGCTGAAGGATCTTCAGGGCAACGAGACGGCCGGTAATAGGCGCCTTGGCCTTATAAACCGTACTCATTCCGCCACGACCCAAGCGGCCAATAACCTCATATCTGCCGATGAATTTCATAGTTTAACCAAGCCGTATCGCATAGCTTTCCGGAAAACCCCGGTCTCTGATTTTCTGTTTGGTTTTCTTAATATCATAATCGACAAATCGAACTTCCAGTTGTCGCCTGTCACAGTCCCATAAAAAATATTTGGCCCGACAGTCACCATCTCGAGGCTGGCCGACACTACCGCAATTGACAATATATTTTTCATCCGGTGCGAGCATCACAATCTCACACCCCAAGGCCCTGCGGCTGATCAAGCCATTCTTGCCGGTGACAAGCTCCAGCTTGTGGGTATGACCAAGGAAAAAGAGCGTCGGCGAAGTCGAAGCAAAAAGTGCAGCGATTTTCTTGTCCGACTGTTTGTTAAGATAACGAAAGACGGAATCCAGCGGATAGCCATGAACAAAGTGCGCATTGGCGATTTGAAGAAAGCCCGGTAGCTGGCAGCAATAGTCTTTATTTTTGCCGGACAGAAGCTTCTCCGTCTCAATATTATTTTCCGCCGCCTGGAAATTGAGCCATCGCCTGCCCCGCTCATCCATAAGGGCAAATTCATGATTACCAAGCACAGACAGATAGCCCAGTTGCTGCACCCGGCAAACCACTGCCTCGGGATCCGGACCATAGCCGACATTGTCACCAAGGCAAATTACCCGATCCACCGCCTGCAAGCGGAGATCGGCGTTGACCGCCTCAAAGGCCTCAAGGTTTCCATGAATATCGGCAAGAACTGCTACCTTCACTTTCTCCTCATCCGCTTACCTTTTCTTCCAATTCATGCCAGCGCTGGTACAGGCGCTCAACTTCCGCCTGAGCTTTCTCCAATTCTTGCCAGCACTCACTCAGCTCGTCAGGCTTGGAAATTATTTCCGGCAGCTCCATCTTCTTTTTCAGCTGCTCAACCCGGTCCTCTCCTGCCGCAATTGTCTCCTCAATCTGATCGTACTCTCTTTGATCCAGATAGGACAAACGATTCTTGCTACTCTTTGGCGCGGGAGCCTTTCCTCCTTTGGCCTTGTCTTTTTTTTATTTTCTTCAGCTTTACCGCTCTGGGGCAGATCATCCAACCATTGCTCATAATCGGCATAATAGGTCACACCTGCATTACCACCAAAACCAAGCAGTCGCTGACAAACTTTGTCGAGTAGGTAACGATCATGGGTGACCAGGACCAGGGCTCCAGGAAATTCGACAAGACTTGCCTCAAGAACATCTAAAGAGGCAATGTCGAGATCGTTGGTTGGCTCATCCAACAGCAAAATATCAGCAGGTTGCCGCATAAGCCCGGCAATGAGGATACGCGCCTGTTCTCCACCGGAAAGTTGCCCCACAGGGGTTTCGAGCAGATCAGGGCGAAAAAGGAATTTTTTACCCCAGGACACCACATGCAAGGACCTGCCGTTATACATGACGGAATCACCATCCGGGGCCAAAGCCCTGCGCAGGGTGAGCGTCGGGTCGATCGCTTCTCTCTTCTGATCAAAAGAGACTATCTTCACCTTATCCACAGCCTTAACAATACCGGAGTCGGGAACCAGGCCGGCCGGATCAACCGCTCCCACCAGGATTTTCATCAAGGTCGATTTGCCGCAGCCGTTTCTGCCAAGCAGCCCCAACCTGCTGCCCGGAGAAAGGATGATATCCAAATCACTAAAGAGAGTGTTATCGCCGTATGATTTTGAGATACCGATGACTTCAAGCAGTTTTTTGGTTTTTCGGCCGGTTGCCTCAAAATCAATCTGCACACTTGACAAAGAGCGGTTTCGTGCTTTCACTTCCGCCAGGTCACCCGTCAATTTATGGGCTTCATCAATACGATATTTGGCTTTTGTTGACCTCGCCTTCGGCCCCCGCCGCAACCACTCAATCTCGCGGCGAGCTTTATTGGCGAGCCGCTCTTCTTCTTCCAACTGCCCCGAGAGAAACTCGTCTCGTTTCTCTAGAAACTGGGAATATGAGCCCTGCACCTGCAAGGTGCCTTCGGGGTATATCGCTGACAACTCAACTATTCTGTTACTGCAATTTTCCAGAAAGTGTCGATCATGGCTCACAAGCAGAAAAGCGGATGGTCCAGCCCCGCCAGCAAGCATTTTTTCCAGCCAGAGAATCCCTTCTATATCAAGATGGTTCGTGGGCTCGTCCATGACCAGGACATCGGGGGATATGAGCATTGCCCGACATATCGACAACCTTTTTCGCCAGCCACCGGACAGATTTTTTACCGGCAGATCGACATCAGGGAACTCACCTCGACTGAGCAGGGTATCAACTCTGTTATATTTTTCAGTATCTTCAATGTCCTCGTCCGCCAATGCGGCCATCAGATTGTCATTGATACTTTTTTCCTCATCAAATATATCTTCCTGAGCAAGATAACTAATGCGGGCAAATTTTTGCCGGACCAGTTGACCATCATCCGGTTCTTCTAAGCCGCAGATAATTTTTAATAAAGTCGATTTCCCAGAACCATTCGGGCCAATGACGCCAACTTTGTCGCCATTGTCGATCATGAGACTGATATTTTTAAAAAGAGTCTGAGCTCCAAACGATTTTGAAACTGATTTACAAGTAATAAGATTAGACATAATTGACCGGGAAACGGGAAATAAACACGAAAAGGGGACCTTCACTCAGCGTGACATCCCTTAAGAAAGATGAAATAACGTAGCAGATACAACACGTTCAGACATTGTTCAAACTCCGAACAGTGCTTTTATGGTTGATAAATTTGACGCACCCTTGTATACAAAAATGAAATTTTAATTTGCTTCTAAAGAACTATTCCAATAAACTACAAAAGACATCATACTTTTTGTTTTCATGATTAACAACTCTTTTGGATTTAACATGGATGATCAGCTACATATTATCATAGCCGGAGACAAGGGAAAAGTTTTCAAACTACCCTGCTCAAAAAAGAAACTTTGTGCCATTGCCGCCGTATCGGCCGTTTCTTTTTTCATTCTCACGATTACCAGCATTTGTTCATTCTCCCTGTATACCCAAAACTGTAGCATTTCCAACCAACTGACAACCCTTCAGACTAAATTGCAGAAGAGTGAAGCACTCATAGCCAAGCACGACAAATTAACCGAAAAACTGCGAGTGAACCTCGACCAAAAAGTCGCCCGCCTTAAAGAAAATAACATCAAACTTGCAACTGCATTCCAGCAGGAAAAAGACACTCTTATCTCATCAGCTGTCGAAGAACTCAATGAACGAAGTGAACTCATTGGGAAAATTATCAATAGTATCGGCATCAAACTACCGGACACCCAAGATAGCGATTCGAAACATAGCGGTGGTCTGTTTATCGAGGAACAAGACACCAGCAAAGATGTTCTCCTTTTTAAAGCAGATAAATACTTAAAAACTATCCGTTACCTGCCAATAGGCAAGCCGGTAACCGGTGGTACCGTCAGCTCTAAATTCGGCAAACGAAAAGACCCGCTGAATCATAGATCTGCCTTTCATACAGGTGTCGACATTCGAGCAAAGAAAGGTGATCCGATACATGCCACAGCAGATGGCGTTGTACTAAAGGCTTTTCGAAACGGCGGCTACGGAAACTATGTCGTCATCGACCATGGCAATGGCTATACCAGTTCCTTTGCCCATATGCAGAAATACATGGTCCACAAAGGCGACAAAGTGAAGAGAGGTCAACTTATAGGTCTGGTCGGCAGCACAGGCAGATCCACAGGGAGCCACCTCCACTACGAGATAGCACTGAAAGACAAACCTATAAACCCAGCCAATTTCATGAAAATCGCCAATCTAACTCCATCATCAACAAGTTTGCCAGAGAAGAATTAATTATGGGAATGTTTGGAAAATCAGTGGACCCTGAACAAGAGATGAAAAAAGTCGATAGTGAAGCCATCTCGTCAATAATAGACAAGACTATGACCATTACCGGCGAGTTAGTATTTAAAGGTAAAACACGGATTGATGGAACTATTAACGGCAATATTGAGGGAGAACACTTAATCCTCAGTGAGACCGGAAAAGTGGTTGGGGACATAAACGTATCGTCTTTCAACTGCTACGGAGCGCTCGAAGGCAATATAAAAGCGAGCATGCTCACAGCAAGAAAGAATTGCACCATCAGCGGAAAAATTGAAGCAAACAGCTTAACCGTTGAACCTGGTGCATCCATCCAGGGCGAAATCAAAGCCGCAGCAAATAAAATTACCCCGGAAAATACCAAAGCTCCAGTTGCCCTCCCTACGAAAACCGCTGCGACAAAATAGAATTTTAACGAGACAAAAGACGCAAAAGCGAGCATCATTTATGTCATTTGACCAAACTAAAGTAGGCAACCTGCTCAAATGTCCCTATTGCGGTAATGAATCAGGTTTTTTCGAGATCACAGATGACGTCATCACTACAACGCATTACATTCAAAACAGTGATGGCAGTTTTACTATTGAAAACAAAAGTTCGCAGTCCCTTGGTGACGTAAAGCTCTTTTGCGGCAACTGCGAGGAAGACCTTTCCTCATTTCATCAACGGTTCTCGGAGATGATCTTTTGAAAGATCCCCCCGCTATAATCCGTGACAATCAAACACTCACCACCTGCTATCAACAACTCAAACAAAGCGACATCATATGTGGCAGGATACGCCTCAAACTTGGCGAGGAACATGTTCTGACAGACTTGCTTGAACGGGGAATACGCCTCATCCCCTCAGCGACATCACAGCTGGCAAGCAGATCAAAAACCTTCCAAACCAGAATATTCAGTAATTTCATGCCGGCAGACACCCTGCCCATCTACGACAGTCACGCATTACTCAACGCAACTTCGATATACCGACAGAAGCAATACTCCAGGGTGATACTCAAATATGACCGAAAGAATGCCGGTCTTGGAATTCATACCTTCGATGACATAGAAGAACTCTACAACTATGTCAGCATAGCCCCCTTGTCCTTTCCCTTTGTGATCCAACCCTACCAAGACGAAAGCAGAGATATCAGGGTGATCATTCTCGGAGATTACACAGAGGCATACGAACGTATTAACCCGTATAACTTCAGAAACAATTTACATTGTGGCGGCCATTCGACGCCCTATGAACTGCCGGCGCAACAACTCGTTTTTTGCAAAGAGATTATGCATCGCGGCAATTTCCCCTATGCCCACCTCGATCTCATACTCACCGAAAAGGATGGCTGTCACCTCATGGAAATCAATCTTCGCGGAGGCTTGAGAGGGGCAAAAATATCAGGAAACGACTATCAGAAAAAACTCGAAACGATCCACGAAAAACTTCTGAAAAAACTTATTGCCAGCAAACCTTGATACAACACCAAAAGTCCTCATTCGAAATGGCTAAGCAAAAAAAAAAAAGAGAAGCTACCCAGCAAGGTAACTTCTCTTTTTAAAACTTAAAACCGTCAGTGTGTGTTAATTATACACAACCTGTTGGTTTAGGCAGGCCAGCCATTTTACAAGCTCCCTTACCAGGTCCTGAAGGAAACAATTCGTAAATTCTCTTCAATGGGAAACCAGTGGTTTTAGAGAGGATACGAACCATAGGTGCGATTCCGTTCTTTTTGTAGTATTCTTGAAGGGCGTCAATGACTTTCTGATGCTCGTCGGTCATTTCACTAATACCTTCAACGCTTTTTACGTAATCAACCCAGTCAGAGTTGAAATCATCACCTTTGAGCAGGAATCCGTCTTCATCTACTTCGAAACTACTTCCGTTGTGTTCGAGAGTTGGCATTACAAACCTCCTTAGAATATTATTTTTATAGCTATGCGCCGTGTTATAATTCGAAACTAACTAGGGCTTTTTACTATAGCCAAAACAATTTGTCAAGTGAATGACGAATCATTTGTTCAGTCGATAACATAACTTAGCAAAAACGTTAAGGAGTTTAATATTTCCAAACAGATAGAACAGGAATAGCAGACACGAGCAAGCAAACGATTTCGTCTTGATATGTGTAATTGTCGCATTATTAATTGCTCTTACAGCTGAATATTTTCCGACAAAAATCCAGATAACAGCCAGACCCCATCATGTTACCACATATGTATTGTCTTCCATTTTCTAACTCAATTCAAAGTCATATGAAAAGATTTGCAACCACTCCCGCCACAGGACGGTGGTGAAAAGGAAATTGATTTTTACTTGCGCAGGAGAAAAAGAAAGGGTAAATCGAACAGATTATTCATAAATGTTGTGTCAACGACACAATCCCATTTTGTTAGGGAGAAGTGCCAATACATTTTGGTCTTTCTACCTGTTAACCAAAAGTCCTCATAAAAATTTATAAATCCATGCTGCAAATACTCCGAAAGAAATCCCAATCGACTTTTATTCAAATCATCGTGGTCGTCATAGCCTTGGTTTTCATTTTCTGGGGCGTTGGTGCCAATCTAAAAGGTAGTCGACAGGCTGCACTCGTTGTCAACGGCGATGAAATCTCATTTCAACAATACCAGCAGGCTTACGACAGAGCGCTTCAGCGCCTTAGCGAGCAATTTGGTGGGAACGTTCCAAAGGGACTTGCCGAAAGTTTGGGTGTTAAACAGCAGGTTATAAACCAGTTGATCCAAACGTCACTTCTCCGGCAGGGTGCAAAAGAGATGGGCATCCTGGTGAGTAAGCAGGAGATCCGCCAGATAATTGAAGGGATGGTGCAGTTCCAGGAAAATGGCGTGTTTAATCTCGAACGTTATAAAGCGGTGCTGGCAACAAACAGGATGGTGCCAACAACCTTTGAAGCCTCCATGCGAATTGATCGACTTTCTGAAGTTGCCGCTCGGGAAATTGCCAATTTCGCCAATGTCGTAACGGATTTTGAAATACAGGAAATCTACAGCCAACAAAATGAAAAGATTAACCTCAAATATGTAAAAATTTCTCCTGATCTTTTTGTCGACAAGGTTAAAATTGATGACGATGCCCTTAAGGCATGGTTTGAAACAGTCAAAGATAACTATAAATCTGAGCCGCAATTAAAACTGAAGTATCTTACCTTTACCTACGACAGTGTCGGTCGTAAGATCGCAATTGATGAAAGCAAAATCAAAGAATACTATCAGGACAACATTGAAAAATATCAGGTTCCAGAGAAACGACACGCACGACACATTCTCTTTAAGCTGAGCGAATCAGACTCTGAACAACGTCAGCAAGAACAAGCCAGGAAAGCGGCCGATGTCCTCAAGCTTGCAAAGGACGGAGCAAACTTTGCTGAACTGGCCAAAAAATATTCCGAAGGCCCCTCAAAAGAGTCAGGTGGTGATCTTGGATTTTTTGCAGCCGGACAAATGGTTCCCGCCTTCGATCAGGCCGTTTTTTCGATGAAGGCAGGCGAAATCAGCGACGTAATTAAAACCCAATTTGGCTACCATATCATTTTACTGGAAGCAATACAGCCGGCAAAAACTAAATCTCTTGAAGAAGTGAAGGCAGAAATAACTAAAACCCTTCAACAAAAAGAGGCCGAAAGTCTCGCCTTTCAAATGGCAAATGATGCCTACGAGGGTATCATCAGCGCGGGTAGTCTGGCCAAATATGCCGAAGCTCACCCAGAAATAGTCATTGAACAGACCGACTTCTTTCCCAAAAGTAATGCTCCTGCAGATTTGAAGGCAGATCCACAATTCCTGGAAAAGGCCTTTGAGCTGCATAAAGGAGAGCTGAGTTCACTCATTAAAGGACAGTCCGGCTATGCCATCCTTTATGCCGAAGATGTTAAAGAACCGGAAGTACCCACCTTCGAAGCAACAAAAGATATCCTCGTAAAGGATTACCAAAAGTTTCAGTCTAAAGAATTGGCCGAAACTGCAGCCAACGAATTATTAAAGGGTCTCAGAGAACACAAAGATTTCAAAACCCTTGCCGAAGCAATCGGAACAACCGTTTTAGAAACCGGATTCCTTGGCCAAAAAGACAATTCGGCCTTCCCTTCTGCTCTGCTTGCCGAAGCTTTTGTCCTTTCTCCTTCTTCCCCCTTGCCAGAAGAACCAGGTAAGGTTGGTGACGATTTCTTTGTCTACTCCTTTCTCGACAGAGAGATCCCGACCATGCCAGAAAAAAGCGAAGAAGTTGATAAGTATCGCCAGAGCCTGTTAAGATTCAAACAGCAACAACTCCTTTCAGCCTGGTTGCACCATATGGAACTCAATGCAAAGATAACCAAACACCCGAGCCTGTAAGATCAAAATGTGAGGCGTAAACGGAGGAGCGACACTTCTCCATTTACGCCTCATTTCTTTTTGGCAACTGCAGCAACTACCTCATTCTTCCTTTTACTATCCCCGTCCAAGATCCTTCTGATACCTGCATGGGAGAGCTGAATATCAAATTCAACTTTCAGCTTTTTGGAAATATCACGATATGACCAACGATCTTTACGCATAGCAATTATCGCCTGAATTATTTTCTGTTGAGCTTCATTCTGAACAAGAACCCTCTCTTCGTTCACTTGCCAACCAAATGGGACCGGCCCACCGATATATTTCCCCTGTTTCTTTAGATCTCTCTTCGTCGCCCGAATCGCTTCACCGTGCCTGCTCCCCTCGGATACGGCCAAAGCCGAAAGCAGTTTTTGAACAACCCCTGCACACCCTTCGTACACAACGAGCTTTCTCTTCTCAGCTAAAGAGATGTTCTCACCGATATCCACAGGATAAAGAGCTATGTCCTTTTCTCGAAGCGTCTTTAGTAAAGTAACACCATCTGCCGCTGAGCTCAGAATCCACGCAGCTTTCATTATTATAATTGCATCCCCGGCGGCGCATCTGTCAACAAGCAAGCTGCCCTTATGTCGCTCTATGAAAGGGCTTTTCAAACTTGCCTCATCTTCGACAACAAACTCCTCAATCGCCAGGCCTACTGATTGCGCATAATCGCCGAGGGCAGTCTGTTGTTCTTCAATGGTCACAAAATGTTCCTTGTCCACGGCAAGAAATATATATCCAAAAGCACTCATAGTCTCAATCCAGCATTAGTAGAATTACCAACCCAAATACCAACAAATTCCTGGAGCATTTCCACAAAGTTCATTTATTTGAAATCAGCAAATTTATTGATAGCTCTGCTCAATTATAGCAGACATTCTGGCAACTATTCTATTGTTAAGTTACATCGTCAAGTACGGACAAAATTGTTCCCAGCTTATAGCCATGGGATGCCTATCTCAACCTAAAGAACTTTTATCAGAGACTGCACTTACCTCCCAGGATTATTTTCTATGACAACAAAGAGTTAGGGATAACTGAGTGCTTATGACCAAACACCAAATAATTGCCAGTTTTGAGATGTTTACGTTTGTACCATGCGTGTTATTTTTGCACATAATATCATAACCATACATCACATTCCTGTACACCGGCTACCACTTTATGGCAAGAAAATTGCAATTTTTGGTTCTCATTGGGGCCAGACAATGATATAGTAACTGCTTCTCTTTTCGCCGCGCGCGAAAATTACCGATGATATTTTCAGGAAGATTCTTCCGCCAAGACTACCCCAGGCGTTTATGCAAACTCATGTCACCCTTCTCGAACAGTATAATAAGCTCACTCCTTTTGAACAGGCTCTCCTCCAATTGCTTTCCATCATTTATGAGCCTGCTCATTCAACGCTTGTCGTCAATTGCCTGCGCAGACTGGACCTCAAAAATCCTCGCGGAAATAAACCGACAGCGGCGAATCTTGTTCATTATTTCACCAAATTCGAACAGCTTGGCCTCCTGACCAAGGATCGCCAATGTGTTGATGAAATAGTTGAAATCCTTAGTAAAATAGCTGTCAAAGAACAGACTTTCAATATCTTTGCCAAAACCATCCAGGATGAAGCCCCGGTTTCCTATTATTATGGCAAATGGACCATCCGATGCTGGCGCGGAATGCGGGAAATGCGAATCGGCGTCTACACTCAACAGTTTGACCTGATCGATGACGCCTCCGATTTCATAGAAAGCCAATGCAGTGAACTCCTAACCGAACCACCACCCACAGTTCGTATCATGACTCGACCATTTGACGTAGAATGGTTCAGGACACTGCCCACATCTTTTCAATTTTACCTGCTCAGTAAGGTTCTGCAATATAGCCAGGCAACACTTACCGACTTTCCTGAGTTGGTTGATTATTTAACCAACAACGAAGAGTTTGCCGCCGTGTCCATAGATGAACGTTTGCCTTTTCAAAGGCTGCTGTTCAACGAATTATTGTTTCGGGGCAGATTGCAGGAAGCAGAAGAACTGGTCAATAGCTACAACGATTCTTTCTATGGCACCGGCGCTCGCGGCACTCTCCTCTTTCTTTTAGGCGAGAGCGAAAAAGCACTGATTGCCTACGAAGAGGATCTCAGCTTCCTCCAAAAATTCAGTAGTGATGAGAAGGTTGCTTTTTTCGGACCGGCCGGAATTTTTTACATCCTGGCCCAGCTTCACACAACCAAGGCTGAAGATTATTACAAGATTGCCGACAGCATAGGTGTCGCCCTCTCCCTCTTTCAGGGGGCCAGAGAAAATATCGCCTACAATTACCTGGCCACTGTAATTAACTCCCATATAAACCGGGGACTACAGGGGGAAGAAATTCAATTGCCGGATGGCCCAAATCAAAACGCTCTTACCGTGGTTATTGCCGGTATTTGCCAGTATTGGCTCAACAGCGCCGTTGAACCCGATGTGGAATCTGAAATCCTCTCTTTTTACGAGCGGGCCTGTGGTCAGGGATATTCTTTTTTCACCATCGTACTCGGTGAAATACTTGCCACGATTAATCATGATGACAGTGACTATCTTGCGGTCATCACCGAGCTGAGGGAAAAGTCGCCCATCATTCCCCTGCTCTCCATTCTCGAACCGGAAGAACCCTGGAAGAGGAGCCTGCAGGCCCTTATTTATGCCACCAGTCAAGAGACAGAGACTGCGGAGCAGGCGACCCGCATGACGTGGATGGTGGGTTTTGAAGACAAAGTCATCAACATCTCACCAAAAGAACAAAAAATGACCCCGGATGGAGAATGGAGCAAGGGCAGACCTATCTCTTTATCGAGGTTATACAAGACCAACAGATTAAATTATCTCACCTCACAGGACCGCCGAATCTGCGCCGCCATCAAGAAGTCAAACAATCCGGAAACCCATGGGGTGAGCTTTTTCTTCGACATGGACAAAGCCCTCCTAGCAATGGTCGGCCACCCCAACCTCTACCTGGCGGAATCTCCGCACACCCCGGTGGAATTTGTCGCCGGTGAACCAGAACTATATGTTGAAGAACGGGGCGAGAACCTGCATATCTGCTTCGCCCATCCAATCACCGCGGATAATGTCAATTACCACTGCGAAACACCTACCCGTGTTAAAATTATCAACATTAATGACAACCACCGGCGTATCGCTCAGATCACCGGCAAAGACGGGATAACAGTACCCATGTCAGCAAGCGAGCAGGTGCTGACCGCAATCGGCAATATTTCCTCCTACATGACGGTTCATTCGGCCATTGCCGTCGACAGCACCGACAGAAAAACCAGCAATATTACCTTTGTTGAAGCCGATTCCACCATTTATATGCACCTTATTCCCTATGGAACTGGTTTTCGGTTAGAGATGTTTGTCAAACCATTCCTCGAAGGTGGCCATTACCTCAAGCCCGGCCAGGGTGTTGAAAACATCATGGCGGAAGTTAACGGTAAAAGGCTGCAAACCCGCAGAAATCTTGCTCTCGAAGAAGAAAAGGCCAGAGACATTGAAGAACTCTGCCCGATTCTCGATCTGGCAATCGATATGGAGCAGGAAAATGACCGGGAATGGCATCTCTACGACCCCGATGATTGTCTCCAGGCCCTGATGGAATTGCAGGCTATTCGTGACAAGGTTGTGATTGAATGGCCGGAAGGGGAAAAGCTGTCCATAACCCACAAAGTATCCCTCAGTAACCTTAATCTGAAGATTCGAACCAACCGCCAAAATTGGTTCGCCATGAGTGGACAGCTGGTTCTTGATCAGGGCCAGGTGGTTGAACTGAAAGAGTTACTTGCCAAAGTAAAAAAATCATCGGGCCGCTTTGTTGAAATCGCCGACGGACAATTTATCGCCCTGACCCAGGAGTTCAAAAAGCGACTGGGGGACATAAATCTCTTTTCCGAAGGTCTGAGTGACGATGGCAGTGACGAAGTGCTCGTTCACCCACTGGCGGCCTTGCAGTTGGAAAAAGTTGCCGACCTGGCCAATACAGACACTGACTTTGGCTGGCAGCAACAAATCAAAAAAATACGGGATGCCCAGGATTTCAAACCTGAATTACCGTCCACCCTGCAAGCCGATCTCCGAGTATACCAGCGTGAAGGCTTTGAATGGCTGGCCCGGCTGGCCCACTGGGGCGTAGGCGGATGTCTGGCCGACGACATGGGTCTTGGTAAGACCATTCAATCTCTGGCGATTCTCCTAAAACTTGCCGAACATGGGCCATCGCTGGTAGTCGCCCCAACCTCGGTTTCCACCAACTGGCAGTCGGAGGTGACACGTTTTACACCGACCATTAAAATTAAGTATCTTTCGGGCAAAGACCGGGAAAAAGACATCAATGAACTCGGCAAATTCGACCTGCTTATAACAACCTACACACTCCTCCAGCAGGAAAGTGAGTTACTCTCTACGGTAAAATGGCAGGCCATTATTTTAGATGAGGCCCAGGCCATTAAAAACGCCGCCACCAAACGATCACGCGCGGCGATGTCTCTACAGGCTGAGTTCAAACTGATCACCACAGGAACCCCGATTGAAAATCATCTGGGAGAACTTTGGAACCTTTTCCACTTCATCAATCCCGGCCTGCTTGGCAGTCTGAATAGTTTTAACGAGCGGTTTGCCGTGCCCATTGAGCGCTACCAGGACAGAGACGCTAAAGTGAAGCTGAGAAAGCTGATTCGGCCATTTATCCTAAGAAGAATTAAATCCCAGGTTTTAGAGGAATTGCCGTCACGGACCGAGGTCACGCTGGATGTGGAACTGAGCACCGAAGAGGCACACTTCTACGAGGCGCTACGCCAGAATGCTATTGATATGCTGGAGAATTCCCGAGAAAAGAAAGGTCGGCATCTACAGATCCTGACAGAAATCATGAAGCTGCGCCAGGCCTGCTGCAACCCCCGCCTCCTTGATAAGGATACCACGGTGGAAAGCTCCAAGCTCAAAGTGTTCGCTTCAGTGGTCGATGAGCTGCTGGCCAGTCGGCATAAGGCCCTGGTCTTCAGTCAGTTTATCGGACATCTGAGTATCATCCGCGAACATCTCGACAAACAGGGGATCAGCTATCAGTATCTGGACGGCAGCACCACTACGAAACAGCGAAAAATTCGTGTCGACGACTTCCAGGCTGGACAGGGCGACCTGTTCCTGATCAGCCTGAAAGCTGGCGGCCTTGGCCTCAATCTCACCGCCGCAGATTACGTCATCCACATGGATCCATGGTGGAACCCCGCCATTGAAGACCAGGCTTCCGACCGGGCACACAGGATTGGTCAGACCCGACCGGTCACCATCTACCGGCTGGTCTGCAAGAACACCATCGAGGAGAAAATCGTCAAGCTACATCAGGAAAAACGTGATCTTGCCGGCAGCCTCCTTGAGGGCAGTGATATCAGTGCGAAAATGACATCCGAAGATCTCCTCGACCTGATCAAAGACAAGTGATCGTACCAACTTGTCTCAATACTTAGTGCTGCTCTATTGAGCCCTTAACCACGGTAAACGGGAAATAAAACAGGAAGCTTACTCTTTTAGATTGGCCAGAATAAGCCCGAAAAATGAGTGATCAGCCATCTCGAAAAACCAACCGAGATGGCTCTTACACTGTCGACAAAGGGCAAAGCGCCAGACATATCCAGCAAACCAGGTGAACTCCGAAGTCGCCTGCCCGGCACGAAAACAGCCTGGAGCCGCTTTGAAGCAACCCAGCTCAAAAACTATTCCCGCAGGGTTAAAGAAGGTATGGTTATGGGCACCCTGGACGGGTATCTTATGGTCCCTGCTGGTCACCACCCCGCCACAAACCCCGCAATAGATCGCCTCCGTAGGATCGATGTCATCCTTCGTCTCATCTTTTCCTTCGGGAAAGTCTGTTTGGCCCGACGAACCGGGCCAAACAGACTCTTGCCGACCATCGGCCCGAAGACAAAAAATTGTGTTACTGAGTATCTCCACTGTAATAGTCCACAATTGCCTGGATCAAACCTGGGATAGTATGTTTCTCCGGCTGAACATCTACCTGCAGACCTCTATCGGTGATGGTTTTGCCGGTAATCGGTCCGATTGCCGCAATCTTGATACCTGCCAAGATCTTTTGCAGTTCCTCCGGACTATCGGCATCAATCATTTCCAGAAAATTACGCACGGTGGAGGAACTGGTAAAGGTGATCATCTCGATATCACCGCTTTCCAGTTCCTTCCTGAGACTCTTTTTATCAACTTCAGCAGGACAATTTTGATATACCGGCGCAACAGTCACCTGAGCACCAGCGCCGCGCAGGGTCTCGGGCAGAATCTCTCTTCCCAGAAGCGCTCGTGGTATCAAAATATTTCGTCCTTCAACTCCCTGATCCAACAGAGCTTCCGCCAACCCCTCTCCGGTGAATACACTGGGTATTAAATCGGCATTCAGACCAAATTGCAGGAGATAATCCGCCGTACTCTTGCCGACCACCGCGAGGTCAGGCCCTTTAAGGTCTCTGGCATCCATACCTTTGGAGTAAAGACGTTCAAAGAAATATTTTACCCCATTTAGCGAGGTAAATAAAATCCAGTGGTACTCGTTCAGTCTCTCTAATTCTTCATCCAGCACGGAATACGAATCAACAGGTTTAATATTAATCGTCGAATATTCAAGACAATTGGCTCCGAACTCTTCAAGGCCGGCAACCAGCTCACTGGCCTGCTCGCGGGTCCTGGTCACTATAATTTTCTTACTGAAAAGCGGTCGTTTCTCGTACCAGTCTACAGTCTCTCGAAGTTTCACAACCTCACCGACGATTATCAATGCCGGCGGTTTAATTCCCGAATCAGCCACAACCTGGGTAATTGTTTCCAGTGTTCCGACAACTGAACGCTGCTCAGGAGTAGACGCCCAGCGCACCACTGCCACCGGTGTCTTGGAATCACGACCATATTTAATCAAATTGGCAACGATAATAGGCAGATTCTTAATGCCCATATAAATAACCAGTGTTCCGGCACCTGTGGCGAGCTTTGACCAGTCAATGTTGGAATTTTCCTTGGATGGGTCTTCGTGGCCGGTAATAAAAGAAACGGAAGCAGTATAATCTCTATGAGTTATCGGAATTCCGGCATAGGTTGCGGCAGCGGTGGCCGAAGTCACCCCAGGTACCACCTCAAATGGAGCACCTGCTTCATGTAGTTTTTCAACCTCTTCTCCGCCACGCCCGAAAATAAAGGGATCACCACCTTTCAGGCGCACAACCATTTTTCCGGCCAGGACGTGATCAACCAAAATCTGATTAATCTCCTCCTGGGTAAAGGTATGCTTCACTCCACCTTTTTTACCGACGTAGATCAATTCAGCTCCGGCAGGAACATGCTTCAGCAGTTTCTTGCTGGCAAGATAGTCGTAAACCACAACTTCAGCCCGCTCAAGCAAACTTTTTCCACGCACGGTAATGAGACCAGGGTCTCCAGGACCGGCACCAACCAGATACACCTTTCCGGGTTTTTTCATTTTTATTATTTCTTCCATAGTCTGACCCCGGTAAACGGGAAATAAGCCGTGATAAGGACCTTCACCAAATTCATTCATGAAAAACAGGAAATGAATTTCTAAGGTATTAAACTGACAGAAATCTGCTAAAGATCCGGCAAAAAACAACCCCTGAATGTTAGCAGGTCAATTGCCCCACGACCTTATACAAGGTTAAAGACAAAAAGGGCTTCCCCGTAGTACGGGAAGGCCCTTTCACATAAAAAAACATGAGCAAATCAGATTCGTTCTGACCTCATGACAACGATTACAGCTCTTTCATTATTGCTTCGGTAACTGCTCCAATCGACTGAGAACCGTCGACAGAAATAACTTTCGGGCCATCGGTATTTTTGAAGTAATTTACCGCCGCCATGGTGCCGGTGTTTTCATCATAGTAAATGCCATGACGCTTGCTAATGGCTTCCTCGTCCTGATCATCAGCACGGGTGTTTAAATCGCCACCACAAACACGGCAAACCAGTTTGCCATCTTTTTCCACCGGTTTGATTGCATCAAAGGCGATGTGATTGGGATGATTATTGTCGTTCACACAGAGACGACGGCCCATGATACGCTCTTTAGCGACCTGACGGTCAAGCACGATCTCGATGACATAATCGAGAGCCAACCCTTCTTTCTTTAAGGTCTCGGCGAGGGTTATCGCCTGATCTTTGGAACGGGGGAAACCGTCAAGAATCCAACCATTTTTGCAATCATCTTTTTGAAGACGGGCAACCATCATCGGAATGGTGATATCATCGGGAACCAAATCACCTCTTTCGATGAACTCTTTGGCTTTTTTACCCAACTCGGTCCCGCCAACGATATGCTCTCTAAAGATAGCTCCGGATTCGATGTGGGGAATATCGTATTTCTTCTGTACAATGGCACCCTGAGTGCCCTTACCGCTTCCGTTCGGTCCAAAAACCAGAATGTTCTTACCCATAATCTCAGTCTCCTTTTAAACTTTACATTAAGTACAACGTTATCTGCGAAAACCACAATTGACTAAACAGTTTAACGAAGGCAGCCCCGATATCATCAGATTGCGCACAGGACGGGGGGAGTAAAGTTGCCTTTCAAATTATAACAAGCTGAATACTATAGACCAAAAGAGATATTCGAGCCATAAAAATATCTCCGTATTGATTTTGACTTTCAACTTGAAACCGGTTATTTTCTTGAGCATTATGGTTATCAGGCGTGCCTGCATGGCACCGAATACCTGACAGCACACACTCTCCTCGTTTCACCTCCGCATTGGCGGCAATATCAACCCAACAAGTGTAATTAATAATTATGAGAGAAATACGAATTGGTCTCATCGGTTTTGGTACGGTAGGAAAAGGACTGGCAAGCACCTTGGCTGCCCAGAAAGAACGTCTATTCGAGAAAACCGGAACGACTTTTGTGCTTTCCACGGTGGCAGATATCGCCTTGCAGAAATTACCCGAGGAATTCAGCGGAGTGACCCTCACAAAAGATGCCAACGATATTTTCACCGACCCTCAAATCGATATCGTTGTCGAACTCATTGGTGGCATGGAACCAGCCAGGTCTTTTTTACTTAAAGCCATCGAAAACGGCAAGCATGTGGTTACGGCCAACAAGGCGCTGCTTTCTGTCCATGGCACCGAGATCTTTCACGCCGCCGCCAAAAACAATGTCGAGGTGGGCTTTGAAGCCAGCGTCGGCGGAGGGATACCAGTCATCAAGGCTCTCAAGGAGGGCTTGGTCGCCAACAGGATTAACTCTATAAAAGGGATCATGAACGGCACTGCCAACTACATTTTATCCCAGATGAGCGATCATGGAACTCCGTTCCAGGAGGTCCTGAAAGAGGCACAGGCTCTCGGTTTTGCCGAGGCAGATCCGACATATGATGTAGAAGGTATTGACACAGCCCATAAACTGGCCATCCTGATGACCATTGCCTACGGCAAAAGCGTCCATCTTGATGATATTACAGTGGAAGGTATTTCCAGTATCGAACCTATCGACATCCAGTTTGCCAAAAAATTCGGCTATCGGATCAAACTTCTGGCCATCAGCCGCAATCACGGCGAACATATGGAAGCACGAGTGCATCCGACCATGGTCCCCGAAAACCATATGCTGGCCAATATCAACGGTGCCTTCAACGGAATCTTGTTTCAAGGCGATACTGTGGGTGACGTGCTCCTCTACGGCCAGGGTGCAGGTATGATGCCCACCGGCAGTGCGGTGGCGGCGGATGTTGTCGATATTGGCAGAAACATCGTTAACAGTGCCATCAACCGGGTACCGGCCCTCTCCTACCGGCCAGAAAATATCGGCAAACCGACAATTACCCCAATGCAGCAACTGGTCTGCCCCTATTATTTCAGGGTAACCGCGCTGGATAAACCTGGTGTCCTCTCGACAATCACCGGGATTTTCGGCAAGCATGGCATATCCATCAGATCGATGATGCAGCAGGAACGCGATGCCAATGAGCCGGTCTTTATCGTCTTCAGGACGCACAGGGCAACCGAAGGTGCAATTGAAAAGGCCATCGCCGAAATCGATGCACTTGAGGTCTGCACCGTGCCAACTGTTAAAATCCGGCTCCTCATTCCGGAATAAGCTGAATTACTAGCAGACTAAGTTAAATGAGCTAACCAAGCTAAATATAGGCAATATTATGAAATATTTAATTCTTGTCGGTGATGGTATGGGTGATTACCCGGTGGCCGAACTAGATGGCAAAACCCCACTTGAGGCCGCCAATATCCCCATGATCGATGAGTTGTGCAAGAAGGGTGAATTCTTTCTGAACAAGACGGTGCCTGACGGTTATCCACCGGGCAGTGATGTTGCCAACATGTCACTCATGGGCTACGATCCATCGGCATATTACACCGGCCGGGCACCGCTTGAGGCGGCCTCCATGGGCATCCGTCTCGCCCCCGACGAAATTGCCTTCCGCTGTAATATGGTAACCCTTGATCACGGTGCAGGCGACCATGTCTCTATGCGGGATTTTTGCGCAGGTCATATCACCAACGAAGAGTCCCATGCACTTATCGCCGACCTGGAAACACATTGTGCCACTGAACAGTTTCATTTCAAAGCCGGAGTAAGTTACAGACATCTGCTTGTTTTCAAAGGAGAGCATCCCGGCTTTATCACGGTGCCGCCCCATGATTATATTGAGCAGGATGTAACCGAGCACTTCCAGCAGTATCTCGCCCAGCCGGAGTGGAAGACGCTTCTTGAAAAAACCGAAAAGCTGTTGGTAAATCATCCCATTAACCAGAAACGAATCGCCGCAGGTAAAAACCCAGCCACCATGGTCTGGCTCTGGGGCGAAGGGAAGATGCCCACTGTGCCGACACTCACCAAACGGTTCAATATCACTGGCACCATGATCAGCGCCGTGGATCTTTTAAAGGGATTAGGCGTCCTGGGTGGCTTATCGATTGCCAATGTTCCAGGAGCCACCGGTTATATCGATACCAACTACCAGGGCAAGGCCCAGGCCGCGATAGACGCCTTGAAAACCCAGGACTTCGTTTTTGTTCATCTGGAAGCCCCGGACGAAGCAGGTCACCAGGGATCGTTGAAAGATAAGATCACAGCAATCGAGGATTTCGATAGTCGCATCGTCAAACCTATTATTGAGGATCTGCGAAATAGAAACGAAGAGTTTCGAGTGGTGGTCACTATGGATCATTTTACACCTCTGGCCATCAGGACCCATGTCTCCGACCTTGTCCCTACCCTGCTTTACGATTCACGCGAACAGACCAAAGGCTCGGGCCAGCTCTTTCATGAAAAAAGCTGCACAGCCTATGACGCGGTTGAAAATAACCGTATCAATGCCGGCCATGAGATGATCGAGAAGTTATTCTCGCAAAAGCAAAAAGGGTAAGAAGGAATCAGGTCAGACAAACATGTCGGAACATACTTTTAGAACAACGGTAAGGGTCCTCTACGGGGATACCGACGCCGGAGGAGTGGTCTACAACGCCAATTACCTCCGTTATTTTGAGATAGGCAGGACCGAACTGATGCGGGAATGGGTCTGCTCATACAACGACATCGAAAAGCTTGGTTTTGTGCTACCTGTTATCGAATGCTGGTCCCGCTTCAAAGCTCCGGCTCTCTACGATGACCTGTTGATAATCGAGACAACAATCTCCGAAATCAACAAATTAAAATGCACCTTCAGTTACCGCATTTTGCGGGAAGAAGAAGGCCTTGATCGACCAAAATTACTGGTAAAGGGATATACCGTGCATGCGGCTATCACCAAGGCGGGTAAGCTCACCCGTTTGCCGGAAGAAATCATCCAGAAGATCTCTAAATTCTCAAAAACACCAATAAAGCCAAAGGCCAGGATCATTTAACCATTGACAATAATTTCAGTGGGTGTATATTAGCCGAACTCATCGCGGGGTGGAGCAGTCTGGTAGCTCGTCGGGCTCATAACCCGAAGGTCATAGGTTCAAATCCTGTCCCCGCTACCAAGTATATTCAAGGCCTTACAGTTTAATTACTGTAAGGCCTTTTTTGTTGTTTTCGACCCTATTTTGACCCAGAAGCCCAAAACGCTTGATTTCATGGAGTAGCATAGAGGGACGTGGCCCCAATTTCTCAGTATGGGTTTATACGCAAACTCAGAACATTTTCACACTTAACGTAGAAATGTTTAAGAGTCAAACTTGCAACCGTTCTGATAGAGATAATCTGAAACAATCCTAGGTCGTCAGATTCTCATTGTGAAAATGCTTTGAGATCAAGTCCAATTTCGATCTACTCAGTAGATATCCTAACACAATGAGCTTTGAGGCAATCTGCTCGGGCCATTTATAATATTAAACCTAGACACTTTTACATTCTCTTTACTTCATTCAAAATTCCCTTTCTTCACTGATTTGCGCTATTTCAATTCGATTATTCAAATGTTCAATATACTTTTCGAGCCAAATTTGAATCTTCACGGAAGGCGCCTGCCCCAACCAATGCCTAGCTACATCTCGTTTTCTCTCAAGATATTGGCTTTCATAACCTGACCAACCTCCTGTCCAAAAGTGCCAATATAAGCCAATCGACGTATCGTCATAATCAGAAAATTCTTCGATAAATTGCAAAGTGAGCAAACCGCCTCCGTCTTTATCCAAGGTCTTTGGTAATATCTGTTTTACTATCCACAACCGTTCTTCTGTGTTTTCTTTTGCCCAATCGATTATTTTCTGAGATGGGATGTAACTTGTAACACTCTTTTTCGGATTATCTTCAAATCCATCATCAGAGAGCCAGTTTATAACTTCAAATCTATTTTTGGAATCTGAGAGTAAATGTCTAGAGATAAGCGCCCAGGAATCATGTGGATTAGCAATAACTATCTCATTAGCTATCTTCGTAATATAGCTAGAATGACCGAAACCGGAGATTCTTTGCATATTGCCAAGGATATGGCTAAACAGTTCGAGACTTCGCCCTGGATGCCTACTTAAAAATTTCGTGGCTATAATGCTCCAGTAGTAGCCATACATTTGGTTTTGCTTTTTCTCAGGAGGGATAACAGATAACACGTTGAAAATTAATTCCTCTGGAAAATCTCCAGAGGAATCCTTGTCGAAATAGTAGTCTTGTACTAATTCTGTGCATATACCAATCGAAGACTTATCGGGGTGACGGAGAAGTTCTGACAATATCTCTTGAATTAGGTTTTCCTCAATTTCATCTTTATGCTGTCTGAAAATAAATCGACTAAATGCATATGGTGTGATTTTGTTGTTTTTTAGCAATAATAACATTTCACGCACAATTGGTTCGGTGAATCCCGATTGCCCAATGCAATCGATAGCAACTTTTCTGGTAGCTTCCGAGTGTAAGAATTGGAGCAACTGACTATGCCATGTTTCCTCGTCATGAGAGCGAAGCCCCTTAAGATAACCGCTAACGAAGTTACCGTTAATATCATCAGTGCAAGTTTCGAATTGTGAAAAAAGAATTTTATTGTATCCAGGCGATGCGAGTTTCCCGCATTCAAATCCAAATTGTGTTAACCTATGGCCTTCTTCTCGTATTATTTTTACTAAATGTTTGGAAAACTGGTTGATATCACCCATGAATTCAGCAGCTAACTCTTCCACGTGCTTTGCTGGAACGTTGACCTCCACAAATTCCTCTCCTCGGAATGTATAATCTTCATCCCAATTCGTATGCAGAACAAATCGATTGAATTTTTCCCAAAAAGACTTGCCTGTTAAAAGTTGATCTAGCTGTTCAAGTTTTGTTGTAATTTTTTTGGGTAACTTATCATTACGTTGCCATCTCATTGAAATTACAAACTGGGTAAGCGGCTTTTTGAAAATCTCTGGATCTTTTGCTAAGTCAAACAGGATCTCCAATACCTCATCTGCCATGTTTTTTATCTCAATGAGACCATGAGCAGAATTAATGACTACTTTAGCAGCTTGATTACGTACACTGGCGCTAAATCCCCCTAACTCAGTTCGGATTAGGTGTAATACTTTTTTCCACGAGTTATAAATTTCATCATAAGTCTTGGGCCGCCAGAATTTTATCGCAGGCTTTAACCCTTGGTACTCTGCTCCGATTATTCGTGAGCCGCCATGGGTGCTCAACCATTGCTCGCATAGCTCAAATCCGAGTGCTCGTCTGCTATCATCAGCGCTCTGAACTAAGCTTTGTAAAAGAGGAAAGCGTTTTTCTGGGGACGCTTGAGTTGGTGCCCAACCAACGCCTATTTGGAAAAGACCGCACAATAGTCCTTTTGAGTTGTTCGAATTCCCGGCATTTTCAGCTAACGCCATTGGAATTAAGACATTTACCGCACGGACAAATAAGTTGTCCCAAACAACAATTTTTTCTAGTGCCCATACAATTTCTTGACGGCCTGATTTCCACCTAAGCAGATCTTCGTGGGTCCATTTTTTTATTGTTTTCTCTAATAGCAATAACGTAGATGACGGGTCCGCTTCTGACAAATAATTTACAAAACGAAGTCCAACTTCTGATTTAAAAAACTCTTGATCATGGAACAGTTTTGACGAAGTTAAAATCTCTTTTACTAATCGTTTAGCAGGTTCAGCATTGTGAGCATAAATAAACAACTGCAGAAACCAGCGCCGCATAGTTGTTGGGATTTGTTCCAAGAGATTTTGGAATTCTATCCCCCTTCCATGTTTATCCCAAAAATCTAACCAGAGATATACATGCAGCGCTTTTGGTACAAAAAATAATGTATGACGACCCTGAAGTATCCTTTTTTGTCGATAGTATTGAACAATTGTTTGGAATTTCCCCCATGTGATTGTAGGGTCTGTTTTTTGTATGAGGCTACAAATGAATTGTCCTTCTTCATGCACTGGTGACTCAAAACCAAATTTTTGAAATAGTGCAATGTGACGCAGTACAACTCTATGTTGCTCTGCTTCAATACTGTCTGTTGATTTATGACCAACAATATAGCGATCCCAGATAGGTACGTCAGCTGGAGATTTGAGAATGTTCTCAGGATTTGTTTTGAGGTTTTCACCCACAGCATGGGCTACTCTCGGAGAACCTTCACACCAACTTGCCCAATTGCCCAATCCTGTTTTATCAGGAAGATATTCAGATAAAATTTCCTTTATTTGCTCTTCTTGGAGTTGTGGACATTTAAATGTTTTCATTGCACTATCATGAGTCTCGTCAGGACCATGGTCTATTGTAATCAATTTCAATCCACTGTGTCCTTTTAAGGTAGACCAAATTGATGCACGATCCCGGTTATCACAATCGTCGACAACGAGCGTTACTGAATAAGTTCCATCGGGACTTAATAATTTATTAAATAATTTACTTTTTTGAAAATCCTCCCCTGTTGGAATATAAATAATCGATGGTGCTATTTCATCTTCAGAAATTGATTCGAATATTAAACGAGTTTTTCCAATTCCGGGTTCACCGATTATGCGGATATGCTGGTAAGCACTATTTTGTATTGAAGTGCGTATGTTCTGGATAAAGTCTATCTGATCTTTGCCTAGTCGAAGAGGCAATTGCATTTGTGCATTATTTCGCCATCCATTTATGGCTAAAAATCCGCCTTCATCAAGCCCGATCAAGCTAAGGCAAATCGATGGATATTTATCTAATTCTCCAACAATTTGGCTTTGCCCGTAAATACCAATCTTAGGATTATTGTAACCACATGTTCTCAACAGCTTGTTGAGTTCTATGGTTGCCTGGGTATGTTGAGCAGGAAGTAAATCATGACCAAATGTAACTATTGAATATGTCCCATCTTGATCAAGACAATTTCGAACTTCACTACCGAGTAATTTTTTTGTAGGTTTTGCTGTTGACTTGCCAAACAACTCTCTTCTCAAACTGGCTGGTTGCCATGGCTTAAAACTTGGGCCTGATTTTATCTGAAAATGATTGCTTCCTTGCGCAAGAAATGAACTTGCCTTTGATGAATTAACTACTTTTGCGTCAACACCACCGTCTTTAACTGTAACATTCGATGATACTATTACGTCTTTCGGGTTAAGTCCTATTGATAGCGCTTCGCATATTAGTAAATTACGAAAGACTCTAGTTGCTGAAGTTGAATCTAAGCGACTCAATTCACTTGGGGCTGGAGCAAATACAGATAGGCCGATTGCTCGTGTTGAAGCAATAGCACCAAGACTGGAATGCAATTGTACAGGGTGGACATTCAAGTTAACTCTCAGTCCTGCTTGCGAGGCAATGCTGACCAGAGCGTCAAGGCTAAATTTATCAATTCGTTCTTTTAATAAATCATTTAGTCTTGGCTGAGTAATGCCTAAATTTCCTGCTTTTTCAGCTTGTGTACCAGGAAGCGACTCAAGGTGCTCCTGTAAAGCCGTCATCAGCGCGGCCCGCTCTTGAATGTCTGTTGACGAGCGATGCTTACCCCTTTCCGCTATTTTATTTTTTTGCATGATGTCTCTAGGCTCCCTGTCTAGTTGTTTATATCAACTCTGATATATCTTTTATGATTATACTAATGTTGATATAAATATCAAGAGGCAGCATAATATCCAGTAGGACTGATCACTACTACGATGACACAGACAGTCGCGACCTGTGGTCATTCAACTTCACATCAACCTTGCCAACGTGCAAATCTTTTTTCCAGGACCGCTCTCCAAACTAGATATCTACAGCGCGTCGATGTTCCTCAACGGGTCATTTCCCTACCAGACTCTGCATAGCAACCGCCCATAGATGTTTTCAGAAAAGCCTCAGACAGATTCCCTTCGTCGCAATTTTCAGCTCTGGTCTAAATTGATTCTCTAAACTTGTTAATTTAAGTGCATAAGTAAGTACATTTAGGTTTACACTTTTCTTACCCTCTAAAACCCTTGATTCTTCGTGCATAAGCATATCTTTTCTTTATTAATTTGACATATTGTCTACTATTTTATGAACTAATTTTTACACCACCAACGAAGCAAATGGGCAATTATTTAGCAGGAGACAAACATGATAGGGCACAGCATTTAATATGTCAGACTATTATGTGACAATTAACTTGGCCGGTAGATGACAACTATCTTGTCCGGTTCCAGCTGGTATAGTCCGACCCAAAAACAATTCACTCCCACGGAGGTTTTTGGTGTCAGGCAATCGGTTAATTTCAGAACAGGTCAAGTTATACATGGAAGAACGAAAGGTAGGAAAGAGTCAGGAGTCAGCGGCAGCCAAGGCCGGAATGTCTGAGCGGTCCGGTCGCAGGATTGAGAAGGGTGATCTTCAGGCGGATAGCCGGTCGAAAAGGTATTGGCGAACCCGAAGAGACCCTTTTGTTGATGTATGGACAGAGGAGATAGAGCCATTGCTCCGTACTAACTGTCAGCTGTCGCCGATAACACTCTTTGAGAAGCTGCAGAAAGACCATCCCAGCGAATATCAAGACAGTAAACTGCGGACATTCCAGCGTCGGGTAAGCGAATGGAAGGCCCTGTACGGCGCGGATAAGGATGTGATGTTTCGACAGGAGCAGGTAGTCGGCAGGATGGGGCTTTCTGATTTCACGAAATTAAAAGAAGTGACAATTACCATCCAGGGCCAACCGTTTACCCATTTGTTGTATCATTTTCGTTTGGCTTTCAGTGGTTGGTGTTCGGTAAATATCGTCCATGGTGGCGAGTCTTAGGCCGCACTGGCAGAAGGTCTCCAGGATGCTCTCTGGCGGTTGGGCGGAGTTCCCCTTGAACATCGCAGTGACAGCCTGTCAGCAGCGTATCGCAATTTGACAAAAGATGCCGCGCAGGATGTAACCCTGCGATATGAAGAACTTTGCGAATATTACGGCATGGAGCCGACCCGCAATAACCGCGGTGAAGGTCATGAAAACGGGGCAATTGAATCACCTCACGGCCATCTGAAAAAGCGTATTCACCAGGCCTTGCTGCTCCGCGATTCCTCTGATTTTTCTTCAGAATCAGCGTATGTCGATTTTCTTGCCGGCATTGTCCAAGATATCAACGTACACAAAAAAGACAAGGTAGAGGAAGAACGTTTGCACTTGCATTCCCTTCCTCTGCACCGTACCGCCGATTACACCGAACAGGTGGTGCGGGTCAGCACATCGAGTACCATCCAGGTGAAACGTGTTTTGTACACGGTACCGTCCCGTCTGATCGGCGAATCGCTTCGTGTGCATATCTACGATAACCGGCTGGCTATCTACCTTGGGGCAACTCATACGGTTACTTTGGCCCGAGTTTTTGCCTCTGACCATAATCACCGAGCCCGACAGGTAGACTACCGTCATGTCATTACCAGCCTTGAACGGAAACCGCAAGCCTTTAGATATTCCCAGCTTCGCGACGATCTGCTGCCCAATGAGGTGTATAAATCTTTGTGGGCCTGGCTTGATAGGGAAATGGAGCCCCGTAAAGCCTGTAAGGCAATCGTTGGCATCCTGGCCTTGGCCGCCAGGGCAGATTGTGAACAGCAGCTGGGAGAGTATCTTCAGACAACGATGGTGCGCAACATAGTCCCCACTCTGCTCCAGTTGCAGCATAAATTCGACAAGAAAAGGAAAAACATCCCGGACATTACCGTGCAACAGCCACTGGCGGCAAGCTATGATACGCTGCTGAAAAATGCCAGTCCGCTGGAGGTGCACTGATGGTTCAGACGGCGAGTTTGCCTGTTTTACTGAAGCAATTGAAACTATCGGGCATGGCTGGGCTCTGGGAGAATTATTTAGACCAGGCAGTGCAAAAAGGATGGAATCCGGCGCAGTATCTTACCGCCTTATGCGAAGAAGAGGTAAACCAGCGCTATAGCCGCCGCATAGCAGGTTACTTTAAAGAAGCAAAACTGCCGGTTGGCAAGACGCTTTCTTCTTTTGATTTTCGCTGCCTGCCGGATATTGAAGCGGGAAAGATCGAGGCGATGGCTTCTGATACAAGCTGGGTGAAGCGGGCGGAAAACATTCTCTTTTTTGGACCAAGCGGTGCTGGTAAGAGCCACTTGACCGCCGCCATCTGCAACGGGCTTATCGAACGGGGCACGAGAGTACGTTACTACCAGGCGACAGCACTCGTTCAGGAACTGCAACGGGCCCGGAATGAGCTCCAGTTGGAACGACTTTTGGCCAGGCTGGACAGGTATGCGATTCTTGTCTTAGACGACATTGGCTATGTTAGAAAGAGCGAGGCTGAAACCCATGTCCTTTTTGAACTTATCGCTCATCGCTACGAATCCGGCAGTATGATTATCACTGCCAACCATTCTTTCAATAACTGGGATCAGATATTTTCCGATACCACAATGACAGTCGCGGCCATCGACAGGCTCGTTCATCATGCAAGCATTATTGAAATTGACGCCGATAGCTTCAGGAAAAAGGAGGCCATGGCGCGAAATCAAAAGCTATCAGAATCGAGGATGACACAAGACAGTGCCGCAAAATCGCTCCAGTAAAAGACCGATCCTCCGACGAGCATTTTGGGGGCCCATTCTCGGAACGGTCTTTTACTTCCGCTGCCCTCGGGAGTAAATCGACCAGATTAACAGGCAGAATGGTTCTGTTGAGCATGCCAGATAGGAATCTCGAGGACAGGGCGTCAACTATTGGTTCATCTGAAAAGTCACTGAAATGGAGCAGAAAAACTAGGAAAATTAGCAGGAAAAAGGCAAAGAAAATGGGCAACCTAAAACCGGACAAGATAATTGTCGCGAACCGGACAAAGTAATTGACATCTGATAGTCAGACAAGGCGCCCAACTCCACGTTCGCTCAATTGATCGTCTTGCGCGTAATCTTATCGACCTACAAAACATTATCACAGTTATGAACAAAAAGGCTGTATCTGTTCATTTTCAGAAAGAGGGTCTAACCTTCACCAGCACGGATAACCCTATGAATAAGCTAATGCTACAAATGATGAGTGCTTTTGCCGATTTTGAAAGAAATCTGATACAGGAGAGCCAGGCTGAAGGACCTGCCAATGCCAAAAAGTGTGGGGTGAAGTTTGGAAAAGCGGCCAAAATCACACCTGATCTGATCAGGTCGAAGAGGAAAAAGATATAGTCGCCAAAAGATACAACAAGACAGATATTGCGAAAAATTCATGGTTTCTCGTCAAACAGTCCACAATGCTTTGAAATCAAGATGCTCTGGAATTATCACGTAGGGGCAGCTAACAACAATTTGATAAATATTTAATCTGCTGAGAACCAACTAAGGTTGCATAGTAGAAACGGCAAATTGCTGATTTTGTATGTTTCGTTGATGTGATGTCTTAAGTGACTGTGTTTATTTGCTTATTGTCTCAAGTTAAAGGCTACAGTAAATTCCCCAATACTTCCGACCTCATCGAGTGATACATTGAAAAGATGAAGCGTTCTGAACAAAGGCTACTATTTGTGGTTGCTTATGATGGTAGAGAACTCGTTTAGAACGTCTTTAAACTTGGAGAAATCGATAGTTTTCCAACTGGGCGCAACAACTTCCTTGGCAAAGGTTGCTTTTCCGTAATGTTGTTTATTATCTTTGTCGTTTTTTGGGTTGAAGGTCTTCTTTCGAACTACCTGGCTTAAGGTTTTGCTGTCAAAAAGATCTTCAATTGCAGACTCTTTTTGGCCGTTCAATGGAACAAAGACTGCGTGCATATTTTCAGAAATATGCGCAGACAATTCACCATTTGTAAGCTTTGATTTCACTTTGTCTTTGAGGCCTTTACCACCGGCGTCATCATCAGCCAACATTATAACAGGGTGTCTCTTCCCAGAACCTTTGAACATTTTTATATGGTCCTCATACCTCTTTGTTAAGTTAACGAGTCCTGAACCTTCTGCGATATAAAGAATTTCTTTCAGCTGCTTTGAAAAAGTCAGGAACCTTACCTGAAATGAAAACTTTCCAGAATCGTTTTTTATTAGATTCGGATACTCTGAACAAAGATTTCTCAAAGCACTTCTGAGATAGATGATATCTGTTTTTCCTTCACATACTATGAGGGGTTTGTTAAGTGCGAAAAAATGTTTGTACAGTAGAAATTCCTTATATAATTTAGTTACCCCAGCTGGTTTACTCGATTTTCGCCCGTTTGCTTTTTTCAATTCAAAAGGCCTCTTGACGTAATAAATATGTCCTAAAATTCCTTCAAGATGTCGTAGTTGCCCCTTCTCCTCTTTTTCCATTGACTTGCTGGGAGCTTTTGGATCAAGAATGAGCTTCGTTACATAAAATTCATCTGTTGTGAAGAGCGAATGGCACATTGCTCGGGCTTTGCGATAATACTCATTTTTTATGTTGACCTTCTCATTCACGACAAGACCTGTCGTTACCTGACGGTTTGTCTTGTACTGCATCGAAGTTTTTTTCTCGTTAATTTTAAACATTGCCCGCTCAATCTCTTTTATGAGTGTGTCGCTTGCCTTCCACTGGTCTTCTGTGCCAGTCAGCTGCTCTGCGATCAGAGAGGGAAATATTTTCTTATTGGTTGAAAAGGTCAAATCATCGACATATCTCGAATACGTGCATTTTGCCTTCTTAGCTAATTGCAGCATTCTTATATCTAAAATATGTCCGATAAAATTGGAAATCACAGGAGAACAAGGGCTCCCTTGAGGTAGCTCGTTATCGTGGCAGGCTATTTGTGCTATTAATGTTGCAATATCTTTATGTAACAAGAAATTCTTGTTTTTCAGAAAGTAACCTCGGACTCTCCCAAAATGAATAGATGGAAAAAAATCCTCCAAATCTATGTTGAACACATACTTTTTGTTACGATGGTTGTAAGCATTCGTCACAATTGATAGTTCTTTTTTGAATCCATGCGACACCGCTTTTTTATGTAGGCTGTTATAAATGAGCTGTTTTTCACACTTATACAGAAAATCGGCTAGGTGCTTTTGTAATAATTTCAGCTTTGGATTTGGTGCCTTTATAACTCGAATTCCGCCGCTTTTTTTGGGGATCTCTGATATTGTATATTTATTTTTGTCGAGGGTTTTAAACAAAATGTACGAGAGTGATTGTGGTTTATAGCCAAGCAGAAGAGCAAGGTCGGACAATGTCGAACATTTTTGAAGTTTTTCTATGGGAAGCATGGATTATCAAGTAAGAGAACTTCGTGGCTTATTGGCACTCGTATGCAAAGCTGAAACTATTATGATAATCAAAATGTGTAACCGTAAGTCAGAGCAATCGTAGCCTAACGTTGCTTTCTTATATCGCAGAATCGTCGATAACAAATCTGCCAATAAGCCACTCATACTGTAGAGCACATGACCGCTACATAGTCAACATGTTTAATTCCAAATGTGAAGCTAGGGATAGTCGATTTATTGAATCTGGATTACGCCAAGAAGGCGGATTTTTTGGTGAGCATGACCGCGCAACAGGCATACCTCTCCCTGATCATATTTCAGCGCGCGATGATGATTTAGAGATTTCCTGTCCGGTTTGATAGAAACATACGAGAGCCTTGAGAAAGGCGATTTTGATGCTGTTCTAATGGCAACGATTATTGCTTTTGGCTTTGTTTTTATCCATCCGTTCGAAGATGGCAATGGCCGGATACATCGATACCTATTTCATCATGTTCTTGCCGAGAAAGGCTTCGTTAGCAAAGGATTGGTGTTTCCTGTATCTGCCATTATTCTTGAAAGGATAGAAGAATATCGAAAGGTATTGGACCATTATTCAAGGCCTCGTCTTGCTTTGATTGAATGGCGGCCGACAGAAAGAAACAATGTTGAAGTCCTGAACAAGACTATCAATTTGTACAGGTATTTTGATGCAACCAAACAGGCTGAGTTTTTATTCGAATGTGTCGAAGAGACGGTTAATAAGACGCTTCCTGAAGAGGTTGAGTACCTGAAGAAGTATGACCTTCTCAATGATTTCATCAAAAACTATATTGATATGCCCGATAATCTTGTTGATTTACTTATTCGCTTGTTGTCGCAGAATAATGGAAAACTATCGAAACGTGCTCGGGAGAGGGAATTCAAAAAATTAACTGATCCAGAAATCCAAGCGATTGAGCAAAAATACGAAGAAATTTTTGGCTAAGAGTTCTGGATAAATGCAAAAGCTCCCCCTTGCAAAACAGTTGACTAGCCGATATTGTCAACATGCGATTTAGAAGGAAGAAATAATAAGCTTCTACGAAGCTGAAATAAAAAGGCAGAGTAAGAAATGACTCTGCTTTTTATTTCGTATTTTTTTTTACACTTTCGCTACATAATCCCCTTCAATTCAATCTACCAACTCCCCTGATTTTCCATTGAAGCCCAGGGTTCTTGAATGGGAAGAGCGTCTCCTTCCTGCAGCAACTCAATGGAAATCTGATCAGGTGTCCGGATAAAAGCCATATGGCCGTCCCTTGGCGGACGAAGAATCGTTACTCCTTTATCCATCAACATTTGACAGTATGCATAAATGTCTTTCACGCTGAAGGCCAGATGACCGAAATTGTTCCCTACACTGTACGCCGTTTCCTGATCCCAATTATAGGTGAGTTCAACCTCCGGTTCACCTGGTGCCGTCGCAAGATAAACAAGGGTGAAGCGTCCGTTTTCAAATTCTTTTCTTTTTGTTTCTGTCAAACCAAGTTTGTTGGTAAAAAAATCAATTGATTGTTCAAGGTCTTTTACTCGAACCATAGTGTGTAGAAATTTCATAGAATTTATTCCTTTGGGTGTGTGTCTTAAAATGAAGTGAGTGCCTTCGCCCTCACTGGTGCAGTTTTTATTATGTAGCCAGAATGTCAAGAATGTCACTGCCGTTGCCCCGGTCTACCTTGAGCCAGGCATACCACGATTCCAGGGTGATTTCCTCCAATGGCAAATTCAGTTGACGCCATTGTTGTTCAAAATTGGGGAGATGCTCATGAAGCGCTGTCTTCAAAGTTAGTTCGTCTGCGGTTTCTGGTTGAATGCACATAAACGACAAAAAATCAGCAACTTGAATAATCAATGGATAAATTGATAATTTCGGGGCACTTTGTGGGGCATGATGGTAGCCCAAAGCGGCGATGAGTGTGTCAGGGAATTGCCAGTGTTGCAGCAGTTGACCACCGACGATATCGTGGTTGGTTGCAAATGTCGTTTTTTCTTCTTCAAGCTTTGCGGCATCGCTCAATCCTGAAAACCACTTTGAGGCGTTGTATTTCTCACCAAAGATGAGAAGCATTGCAAGCTTGCCTATGTCGTGCAATAAACCGGCAATAAAAAACTGACCGGAAGCCTTGTTAATATGTTCGCCGATAATTCTGGCCGCCAGCCCACAGGTAAAAGCGTGATCCCAGAACAGATCTATTTCTTTCGCATGGGCCTTGGCAATCTCTTTGAAAGCCGTTACTGCGGCTTTACCAAGAACTATGCTCTGAATCTCATTAAAACCAAGCACTGTGACCGCTGTTTCCAATGAATCCACTTGTTTCGGACGTCCATACAGCACAGAGTTGGCGATCTTTAAAACTGCAATACACATGGTTTGGTCTGGTAAAATTGCTTTGACTAAATCATTTGCAGAACTTTCCGGGTTGTTCGTCACTTCCAGTACTCTGGACACGGTAATGGGCATGGGCGGAAATGCTTCAATCTGCTGTTTGATCAATAACGATTCCGGCACATTCATTGTCACTATCCATGGAGTAGGTCACGACCGGGGAGCATGTCGCGATTCAGTGGTTCTTTGAGAAATCTCATAAGATATGATAAGTTCAGAAAGCAAGAAGCACAAAGCATTTCCTCAGACAGCGCGAAGTTTTTGGTAATTGATGAGGAAATTATGCCTATTCAATCTTCTGCACCAATTCACGGATACGCCCCGTCTCTACAGCCTCCAAAAACTGTTCACCTAACCTGCTGCTCATTTGCACCGTCTTCTCCCAGGCAGCAATACGCTCATCATCACGCCCCGAAAGGCTGACGAAGTGGCGCCGATCCGGAATTTCTCCCTGCGGCAGACTTGCAACAAACGAAGGGGACGGAGCCAGGATGAGGACATCGGAAAGCATCCGGCCATCAGCCTTTCGTTTCGGCTGCTTCTTATCAAACCAGCCTAATGTCGCTCGGGAGTAGAAGTGCGGATAGAGGATAATACCGTCCTCGCTACCAAGAAAATCAAATGCGGGGTGATAGTGAAAGAGACCACCATCTTTGTAGGCAGCTCTGTCCACACCAGAAATATTGCGAACACTTTTCATCACATAAGGGATTGAACCGCTGGCCAGCAGAGCCTGGCGGAAATTGTCATGGGTAAGCGCCACCTCTCCGGCAGGAAATTCACCATTCATACGAAATGGTGGCGGGTTCCTCTTATCGTAAAAAAGCACTGGCTCGCAGACCCTGCGGAAGAGATTGCGGGAAATCCGGTTGGCCAGCCAGGTCAATGCCAGACCAAGGATTTCAATCTTTGGATTATCAGACGCCAGCGGCCCACGGCAGCGAACAGCCGAAAAATGCAGACGACAGTAGGGATGCTTCAGCACCTCTTCCGGAACACCCGGCCCGAGAAACTTAGCCAATATCCGTTCAACTTCACGCTCAATTTGATCGGGAGTTATTTTGCCCTGATAATGTTGATGAATATAGGCCTGGGCAAGGTTGTCAAATGCGGCCTGAGGGTTCTGCCGGGCCGCCGCCACAGATTTCCAGGCTCCAATTGAGGTGCCGTAAAGATGCAACGGCTTGTTGCGACCGACAAACCACTGCCCGAAAAGTGCCGATTCCAGACCATGCAGCACCAGCCACTTGGCCGCGCCTGATGCACCGACCACCATTTTCACATCATCGGCACAGAGCCCTCCCGATCTGATTCGTTCGTAAGCTCTGTGCCCGGCCAGAAAAAGTAGATCCATCATTCTCCATTAATCCCAAAACCGCGATTTCTCAGCTGAGATTGTCTGCCGTCTCCCACAAACGCTCTACAGCCGGCTCTTCGATTCGCTGGTTCTTAAATGACTCAAAGACAGTCTCCATGTCAATAACTGCCTTGCATATATCATCTTTCAGTTGTTGCAGATGTTTTGCATCCCCCTCGGTCTCAAACCAAAGGGTTGAGGGACTCTCGCCACGAGTGACAGTAACACAGGAGACAAACTCAGCAAACTCTCCGCAACCAAATCGTTGAATGGAATCGGCCCCGGCCATACAAACCCAATTCTCGCCGGATTTGGATAAACTGGCTATCAGTTGTTGCCAATTGATTTCGCCTGCTAATTCTGCAGCATGATGCAAGCGAACGGTGGTCCCACATCTTCTGACATCAATATTGTCCATTAACCCAACCTCTTGGAAAGAAGCGGGATAAAGACTGCCCTGAACAGACATTGCAAACGCCTTCCCTTCGTCTGAAAAGAAGGGCACCAGTCGTATCTGCATGGAGGGCTCTGTTGCAAGAGAAACTATAATGAAGACAAATCCGGAGACAGCCATCGCAACAATAACCCCATGGCCCATGAGAATAGGATGGAGGCTTTCAAGGTAGGGCGGAGCCATTGGAGCAGTCTTTACAAGATCAATCAGTACCAGGCCAACCTGCAAACAAAAACCCACACACAGCGACGCTGAAGCACCAGCGCTTGTGGCACGTTTCCAAAACAGACCACCCATAAGGACAAAAAAGTACGAGGCACTGGCAATAAAAGTGGCGATATGGATGGCATCGATGATGCTGTTTATATACAAGGATCCGATGGTCGCCATGGCCACAATAACCAAAACAGAGATCCTGTTGACAAACTGCATTTCTTTCATGGTCGCTTCCGGATGCAGATGTCTCTGATAGATATCTCTGGCGATACACGAGGCACCGGAAGTGGCAAAGGTATCGGTACAGGACATAGCTGCTGTCGCAAGCGCCACGGCGCATAAGGCCACAGCTATATCAGAAAAGCCGCTTTCCATGATAAAATTTAAAAGTGCCGGCTCGGCCTTGGCCATTCCCATGGGAAATCCCATTGCTGCTATTTCCGGATAGATAGTATTCAGCCCCACCGCAATAAGGATGCAGCCACCGAACACCAAAGCAACCAGCAGCGCGCCGAAAAACATGCCGTTTCTCGCCGCCAGCTCATCCTTTGCGGCCCAGACCCGTTGCCAGGGATCCTGCTCACTGATCCAGCCGGGGACGATGGCAAAAACAAAGATCAGAACCATGGGCATGCCGATAGAGAGCGGATTCCACCATGAATCCGGCATGGCGGTAAACAGCTCGGTTGTTGGTAGGTTTGAGACTTCTGTCGCACCGGATAATACCGTAACGGCCATGATCAGGATAAAAAAGGCCAGGCAGAGAAACTGGATAGCATCTGTGGCGATTACCGCCGACAAACCACCGAGTGTCACATAAACAGCAACCGCCAGACCGACGATCAAGGCTGCATGGACAGGGTTGACTCCATAAAAAATCTGCAGAACCATGGCAAAACCTTTTATATCGGCCACGGCAAAGAGAATCATCACTACGGTTATGATCAGAGCAACGGGTAAACGCAGAAAGCTGCCGTATCGGAGTTCAAGAAGCTCTGGTTGAGTAATGGCAGGCAGCTTCTTGATTTTTTTAACCAACAGGCCAATGATCAGAAGAGCCAGAATATTGGGGGCGACAAAACCCCATATCGACCCCATGCCCAGAAGCAGAAAAAAGCCGATCACGGCAAGCAAAGCACCGGCAGTAAGCCATGACGCCGCTGCAGAAAAACCAATGGACAGCCCACTTGCATCTTTGCCGGCCAGCCAAAAATCAGTGAGTGTTTTTTGGCTCTTACTGAAATAGAGCCCGATGGCAATCAAAATACCGATGTAGAGAGTGAGAAAAAGAAGAAACATCTGATACGCAGTCATAAAACCTCCCATTATGTCAGAGACATCGGCCAGAGTAGTTCACCAGGCCGACGCAAAATCGGCCCGGGGATTTACCTTCTCTCCGGGAAGTTTTATGGCTTTTCCTGCAGATATTCTGACTCGTGAATCATTCTAATGACCGCGCCTTCCCATACGGTTTCGGCTTCGACGGAAGCTGTCATCGTACAGTGGCATCATGCGGCGTTCGTCCTCACTCACAGCGGTGGGTCCGTCCCGGAATTTCGCCGGGTTCCCTGCCAGGGCAAAATGGATAAATACCAGTTATGCCCCCGTCCTTTCACAGGACGTTCAGAAAGCCTATTCGTTTTCGCCGGTTGGCAATGAAATTCAACCGACGCAACGATTTTTCTATACCACAGTGGCAGTTCATTTTCAATCCGGTAGTTTTTTCTTAAGGGATATGGACAGTAAGATTCCTTGAATCTTTCTGAGCAAAACTACCCCTTGCGTCTGTTCGATGATGCCTGGGGCTTGAGCCATCTCTTTTGTTGATACTCTTCAGAAGATAAAGTATTTATAGCTACAGAAGGAAGAATACGGGGGTAATCGCGTAGAACATCGACGCTATTTCCCCTTTGTTAAAAGAGAAACACATTAATTGATTGGAAGCTGATACAATGACAAAAGTTGAAGTCTTTGCTGGAATCTGTGGATTTACTACCTTTATTGAGGCTCAGGATCGAGAGGATTATACGGCATCATTCACCCTGGACAGTGAGTGCCCAAACTGGCGGAAAATCAACGATGTTCTTGGTAATCAAGAGCTTGATATCATGAAAGAACTGTTCAAAGACAAAGAGACCGGAACTGTCAATTCAAAGGTGATTGATACGGCCTTAAAATCTATTCCCCATGTGTCCTGTCCTGTACTTTCAGGTATCCTGAAGGCACTCGAGGTCAGTGTAGGGCTTGCACTCCCCAAAGATGCTGCTATCAAGTTCATAGCATAGCGCTGAGCATATTAAAACAAACGGCGAAAGCGCAGTTGAGGTGATTTTAGATCAAACTGTTTTTTTGCTTTCATCACAGGATATGGTCTGTAAATTCGGGCAGGTGGTAACATCATCCTGCCCGTTCCATGAACCAAGATAGGGAATAAGGCGCTTATCCATAAAACCCTGGATAGAAAGACCATCAACTCGAATCAGCGGCCGCTTGATCAGTATTGGATTTTCGATCATAAGGGAAACGGCCTCGTTATATTGCAGCTTGGCAGGCACGATCTCGCCTTTTTTGATTGCCGGTGCGGTGTAATTCATGATCAGGGAGGGTTCTTTGCCCGCAAAAAACGGAGCCAGTTCCTCCCGGGTCCAGGGGTGTTCTAAGATATTGACGCATTCAAGGACATTTCCGGCCTCGATGAGAATGCGCTTCTGCTTTTCGCCATTGATGCAACCGGGTTTTTCAAAAAATTGGATACAAGCCACGTTCTTCCCTCTCGTTAATGCATGTAAAATACTCGATTTTCCATGCAGTCAATCTCTATGCGATTCCACCAGTTCGTCTAAACTCCCTTGCCAGCTACAGGCGCCGCAGCAAATATGATGAGAATCAATATCACCAGCACAAGCCCCTGTTGCCGATTGTATCAATTGCACTTCACGTTCAGACGCTACTTTGAAAATCGTTTTCGGACCTGTTTTGGAGGTCAGAAAATATTCTGACCCACAATTCGGACAGATGAACTGCGCCATGATCATTCCCCTCGGCTTAACTGTAATTGTCTACACAAACGGACATTAATTCTATTGTGCCTTACAAGTTTTAAGCCAAGTCGACGGATTGATCATTTTTACTAACAAAACAGCACGTTAAGACGAGATTTTCAACAGTAGCGAGGCACGCGGATAGCGGTAGACTGAGGTGATCTCCTACAATAAAGAAAGAAAACGTCAAAAAGGACAGCTTGCAGCTCATTAAAAAGAACAACAGCAGTTTATCTTTTAGACCAGGTCATCAATATCGCTTCAAGGACACCGCCACCAATTGCACGGGCCTTGTCTGATATAGAAAAACAGTTTCCGACAGTCCCTCTGGGGTCAATGTCACCCATTTTCATTCCCTGCTGGACATGGATACCGGGCCGAATGAGACCTCGTAAAACACCGCCAACCTGCGCGACAACCTCTTCGCCGTTGACTGTGCCGACAACTGCACCAGCGGTTACGGTGTCGGTAATGTTAAGAACAGAATTGAAAACGCCAGTTGCCGGAGAGCGCAGAATTCGCTCCTTTGTGTAGCCATTGATAGGCCCTGGAACACCGGTATTAGCCTGAGTTTTGCCGCTATCAAGAACACAGCCAAGATTATGGCCACGCATTGTTTCTATTGCCACATCGACATCAACTGAAGCCTCAAACCCCGGCCCAAGCCCGATAACTAAAGCCGCATCGTTGATCCGCGTGCCGAGATTTTCCTTAGCCAATATGGCATCCACCACAACATCTGGGTGAATGTTGACCAGCGTCGTCCACGCAGGGTCAACAATCACGCCAAGGTAACCTTTTTCCCAGACAGCTGCCATTTCTGACGCCTCAGAGACCATCACCGCCTTGATTCCCTCGACGGTATTTTCTCCTTGGTAAATGGCCTCACTAAATGAAACAAGACGCCGCACTGCCTTTGGCTCCGCAACCTCCATCATGAATATTTTCGAAAACCCGGATTTCTTTAAGCGAACAGCGATACCACTGGCGATATCGCCCGCCCCCTTAATGCCGATAACCACCCTTTCAAGATCTATTGTTGCCATAACCACCTTCCCTTACAATCATTGGCATCTATCTGACCCCGGCAAACTTTTTCATGCTATACAAGATACTATATACCATCACAAACCAAAATCAGTTCAACATCATCTTAGGCAGAAATAATGCCAACTGAGGAAAAAAGGTTATCAAAGCGACCACGGCAAAGATCGAAAAAATAAAGGGTAGAACACCCTTAAAAATTGTATGGATTTTCACATCAGGTGAAACCCCAGCCACGGTGAAAATGTTGAGCCCCATCGGTGGCGTGATAAGACCAGCCTCCATCATAAGCACCGCGATAACCCCAAACCAGATAGGATCAAAATGCAAAGCCAGGATTACCGGAAAAATCACCGGCATCGTCAAGACCATCATAGAGATTGAGTCAAGGAAGCAGCCGAGAAACAAATAGATGAGCAGAATCACAACATGAATCAAATACGGAGAGACGTCAAGCCCTGCAACCCAGCCTGCGACCTCCATGGGAATGGTGGAGAGGGCCAGAAAATAACTAAACACGTTTGCGCCGGCGACCAGAAAAAGAACCATCACTGATATTCGTATCGACTCAAATAGTGCGGCGATAAGATTCTGCCATGTCAGTGTCCGCTTCATCAGAGCTACAAGAAACAGCGCGGTTGCGCCGACTGCACCAGCCTCTGTGGGAGTGAAGAAGCCGAGATAAATCCCGCCCATGACAATGGCAAACAAAACCATTGGCTGCCAAACCCCACGAATTGCCACCACGCGCTCATGCCAGGTAACCGGTTCCAGCTGCGCTGGAGCCATCTTGGGATTAATTTTCACCCAGATGTAAATGGTCACACCATAGGCAAAAGCAAGGAGCACACCGGGAAGCATACCTGCAACCAGTAGTTTACCTATCGATTGTTCAGTGAGCATTCCATAGACGACAAAACCTATACTCGGTGGAATTAGAAAGCCAAGGGTTCCACCAGCGGCAACACTACCAGTGGCAAGTTCAGGATGATAGCCATACCTCTTCATTTCGGGCAGAGCGACAGTACCCATGGTGGCGGCAGTAGCGACGGATGAACCTGAGACTGCCGAAAAACCGGCACAGGCACCGATTGTTGCAATGGCCAAGCCTCCCGGAAGCTTGCGCAACCATTTCTCAAAAGCACTATACATCTCCCTGGTCAGCCCTGAGCTGCCGGCAAAGCCACCCATAACAATAAACAGTGGGATGACCGTATAGGGATAATAGGACGCCACCTCATAGGTTGTCCTGGCAACAACCGGTAAGGCTGCATTCAACGATGCGAGGTAACTGATACCGGTAAAACCGACCAGCATCAAAGCAAATGCTATCGGCATTCCAATAAGCAACAGCACAAAAACGCTTACTGTACCGAGGGTGCCAACAAGAACCGGATCCAACATACCTTACCTCCGGAACAGCTCGGAAATTTTCCCCAGCAGTTCGGTAAACATGACCAGCCAGAGAGTCAGCGCTGCAAGCGGCACCAGTAGCCTGAATGGCATCTGCGGGATCCGTAACTGCTCAGATACGGTAGTTTCTGATATTCCTAATTTCCAGCCCTGCCAGACAAGAATACTGACAATGAGCATGCTCAGTGAGATAGTTATGATATCCAGCACATTGGCAATGGGTTTCGGCAATCTTGAAACCAAAAAATCAATACGGACATGCCCTCCAACCTGATAGGTGTAGGCAATGCCAAGCAGAACAAACCCTGCAAGGAGGTAGCTGGACAATTCATAAACACCAGTGAGTGGCTGGTTGAATATTCCTCTGAAAATGACATCGCCTGTTGTCATAAGCATCATGGGGATGAGGAGAAACATCCCCACAAAAGCGAGCCCGAAATTCAGCTTTTTTATAGACTTGGCGAGTGTATCAAGCCACTCCATAGTATTCCCTTAGCCATCCGATTTTGAATGTAAATATTGCAGAGTATCAATGCATTGTCTGCCAAAAAAATTTCCCGGATATTTCGTTCTACTTAGAAATATCCGGGAAGAAACGTGTGTCTGAGTTATAGCAAGTTATCAGGTTATTGATGCCACTCTGCGGGGTAAGCTGGGCATTGCACGCCTTCGCTGTCGACGATTTTCTTGTACATTTCAACCGCTTCTCTTGCAGGTTTCCCCTGTGCCTCAAGCTCAGTCACCCACTCTTTGGTCACATTCTGGAATCCCGTTGACCATATAGCTGCTTCTTCAGCTGGCAAAGTATACACTTCAACACCTTTGGCCTTAATATCGTCTATGAGCTGGCCGTAAACATTATGATCAAGCCCACCTGTAATCGCAAAAGGATTACTGGCCACATCTGTAATAATTTTCTGCAGATCCTCCGGAGTTCGATCCCAGGTTTGCTGGTTCATAATAACACCTTCTGTAACACAACCAAAGGTTGCAACAACACAGTATTTAGTAACTTCATGAAGTTTAAACGCCATAACCAAAGGAGGACAGGTAACGACACCATCGATGCTCCCTGTTTCAAGGGCCAGATAAACATCACCAAGCGGCATAAACACCGGCTCTGCACCAAGTGATTTTATGTAATTCGTTTGGAACCCTCCGGGGGTACGGATTTTCATACCTTTCAGATCAGCTAAGGTGTGAACCGGCTTCTTGGTCCAGAGATATGAGGAGATACAACCGTTCAGCTCGAGTACCTTTACACCTTCGAATTCTTTTTTCAGAGCTTTCTCATACATCTCGTGGCCAATATCAACGGCAACGTCTTTTCCTTTTATGGAGGTTGCTAAAGAGAGGACATCGGAAACCGGAAAACGTCCTGGCGTCCATGAAGCGGTGAAATACCCCATGTCGGACAAACCGTCTTTAACAATATCATAATGAGCAGCACCTTTACCCAACGCAGCACCAGCGTAAAGAGTATAGGTTATTCTGCCGTTACTGCGTTTTTTCATTTCTTCGAGCATGGGAATCCAGACAGTTTGAACCTCACGACTGGCAGGCGGATGCCAGGTGCTGAATTTCAAGTGAATTGTCTCACCACTATCGGCGGCAATCGCGGCCCCGCACAACGCCAAGCCCGCAAGAACCACTGCTGCCAATACTACTCGCCAAAAACCAGTTTTCATCGACCTCTCTCCTAAATTTCTATTGCTATGCCAACTAATTTTCATCCAGAAACGGCATGGTAACAGCCACTTCCCCACTCGGACTGACGTTCAACTCCGCCATGGGATAGCGCTTTTTAAATACTTTCAGCATCGCCTGATTCTCATCCAACACCGTAGCCACAAAACCCACAAAGCTATTTTCTTTAGCTATCTGCTCAAGAAAATCTAACATCTGGCTGGCAAGCCCCTGCCCCTGGAAATCATCGTGCACCATAAAGGCCACTTCGGCATAACCATCTTTTCCCTGGACGTATGAGCCAATGGCAATCACTTCGTAATGGTCTCCTCTTTGCACCCGGCCGATAAGGGACATATTGTTATGATAATCTACCTCGGACCACTGCTCTTGAACCACCTCATGGGAAAATAGTCGCATTGGATAAAAAAATCTTCGATAAATTGTCTCCTCTTGCAAAGAATATAAAAAGTTGCGGTATTCCAACTCGTCGGCTGGATAGAGTGGCCTTATGATCGCCATCTGGCCACTTTTCAAGTTTACCCGCCAATTGTATTTTTCAAGAAAGATGAGATCCCGTTCCGGAGGCGGCAGTTGATCGGCAAAAATATAATGATGTTTTTTGGCCGCATCGATTAATTGAGCACGAAATTTAGGGTGGGCAATTTGCGCAAGCGCCATGACCCTTTGATAAATACCTTTACCCTGTAAGTCAGCATAACCATATTCGGTAACGACATAATCGACATCGCCCCTGGTTGTGGCCACCCCTGCCCCCTCTGACAAATGGGAAACAATTCGTGAAATTTTACCGTCCAGTGCGGTGGACGGCAGGGCAATGATGGAAAATCCACCTTTGGACATGGCAGCCCCTCTGATAAAGTCGACCTGATCACCGATGCCGCTGTAAAAGCGATAGCCCAGAGAATCAGAACACACCTGTCCGGTAAGATCCACTTCCAAAGCTGAGCTTATGGAAACCAGATTGTCATTTCTGGCAATAACCAGGGGATCACTGACAAATTCCGACGACCTGAAATCAAAAAAGGGGTTGTCATCAATAAAACGGTAGAGCTTCTCTGTCCCCATGCAAAGCGAGGCAACCACCCGACGAGGCAGCAGGGTCTTCAGCCTGTTGGTGAAAACCTTCTGCTCAAAAAGAGGCAACATGGCATCGGTAATAAGCTGGGTGTGCAAACCCAGATCCTTTTTATGGACGAGGTGTTTCAGAATTGCATTTGGCAGGGTGCCGAACCCTATCTGAAGGGTATCCCCATCTCGAACCAACTGTGAGATAAAATGGCCGATGCGGCGGGTAATATGATCGCCAAGCACATTGAGGTCATAGGTCGCCAGCGGCTCTTCATGCGGCACGAAATAGTCGATGGTATCCACATGCACCAGACTATCGCCCCAGGCGCGTGGCATACGCGGATTAACCTGAGCAATCACCAGTTCGGCGTTTTCCACGGCAGAACGGGTGATATCAACAGAAACGCCTAAGCTGCAATAGCCGAAATCGTCGGGTGGACTGACCTGAATTAAAGCAACATCCAGCCCAATACGACGGCTGGCAAACAATTTGGGGATCTGCGAGAGATAGGTGGGAAGATAATCTATTTTCCCTTCAAAAACAGCTTTGCGCATCGGCTCGCTGATAAAGAACAGTTTCAGGGAAAATCGTTTTGAAAACGCCGGATCATTAACATATTGCGCCAGGGTATGAGAGAACATCTGGTAAATCGTGATGTCCTGGGTAGCTCTATCAGCCACCATTGCATGAATCAGAAATTGAGGCTCACCACATCCGGTACCGAGAAAAACCCGACAACCATTGCCTATTGACGCAAGCGCTGCTTCCTTGGTTACAATCTTATCCCCAGGCAGTTTCTGCTGCCATTTTGGTTCTGACATCAAATCCCCTTTCTATGTGGAAACAACCCTTGCGCCGGCAAGCCAACTCATGGTGGAAAGAAAAGTGCACAGAGATATCTTTTCCAGAGCGAAATTTTTTTTATACGCCACCTCTCCTCATAAAAACCCGTTTTCTCCTCATTTGTCAATTTCATCTGATTTTAAAAACTGCTGTGATATTCATTTCTCCCATGCTTGATGGTCCCAGCGTGAACTGAAGTGTATGATTTTCCTGTATCCCCTCGGGGTAACTTAACATAACCGCTTTCTCTCCTGAGATAACTCCAGCGCCATTACAACGCCAGCAATGATAATGTCTGGAAATTTCATACCTGGAGCAGGAAGGACAACGCATCTGAAAAGGTACATTCAAACGGACATTGCCTCCCCTTTGCGCTTGTTCGGGTGACAGTGTGATCTCTATTGTTATACCTTTAAACGGTATGTCTTCCTGTTGTCGATGATCCCTGAAAGTGCCAAAATATTGATCATCATACATGCTGTCAAAGGCCGACCAGAAATGGTGAAATGATTTTTGTGGCGACATTCTGCCGAGAATTGTCGTATTGTCATCAGGAACAAGAGGTTCAGCTTCTTCCCTGTAAAAACAACTCACCGGCTCAACATGGCGTGTTTGTCGTCTTCTATCAGAAGATTGCATTGAATCATCATATGATCGGCGGGATTTCGGGTCACGGAGTACAGAATAGGCCTCATGAATAACCTGAAAAGGAGCCTGGTTTTTCCCATAATAGTCAGGATGGAATTCTTTGGCGAGTCGTCTATAGGCCGCCTTGATATCGTTTTGGGTGGAATTTGAGGGAATTCCTAAAATGAAATAATAGTTTTTGGGCATGTCAGATCCTCCTGAAAAAATACTAGATTCCGAAGAATGTTCTGAACAATTCGTGTTCTCTTTGATGTAACCCCGGCTGACAGGAAGAACGCCGAGACTCTTTTCAGCCCCCTCCTTGTGGCACGCTGGCTTTTATTTTTGGCATTATCACCAATCTTCCATTGGCATCCCTTTTTCGATAATAGAATCAACAACCATTATATTTTTTTCTGCAAGACTCACCTGCTTTTCAAGCAAGTCGTAGAGCACATCATTTTCGCCAAGCAGTTTTTGGGTCTTTTCAAGAAGCTTTTCTGTAAGTTTCAAATTGTTATTCATCTCTTTGGCAATTGTTTTTCTGACAATATGCTTTTCCAGCTCCGTTTCAATAATCGGCAAAAGCCTTTTAATTGAAATGTCCACCAGGGTGTCTCTGGAAATATTTTCTTTCTTGGCGAGATCATTGATCGATCGCAATGAACTTCTGCTTATAACAAAGGTCTTTTGACGACGCGCCACCTGGTCTTGCTCGATGTGCTCACTTTCCTGAGCCAGTCTGGCGAGCAGGGACGTGTCTTCCATCAGCTGATCAAGCAAAGATTTTTGTTTTATCCCCAGCTGTCCGGCAATAACCCCTAGGAGATCGATAGTCTCTTCGGGAAGTTTGAAGGTAACCCGAACAGACTGTTTCTCCCTTAATTCATCAAATGTTATTTCCTTGTTATTTAGGGATGTTCCATCTTTTTTTCTACCCATTGCAAATCTCCTTTCCTGCAAATTACACCACATCCATTACTATGTCAACAGTATGGCCATATAGTAATGTGTAAAAAATTATCAAAATAATTTTTTTACTATATTGACATACGTCTTTTGCATATTTATTTTTCTGGACAGAGAAGGAGGTTGGTCTCCAGAAGAGCTTTTCGAATTCATCATGGAAATCTTTTCGACTGACAAAAAAGAAAAAAGAACGACGGTGGCCCTCAAGGGAACCGCCAATAACAACCATATTCATAGGAGGGACGGTCATGTGGACAAGAGTAAATGAGATTGATCGAATGTTCGATGCTATGGACTTATTTCGTTCCAATCTAAACAGGGTGTTCCTGGATTACGACAAACCTTACGGTGAAGAGTACGGCTGGAAAGTCCTTAATAATTCACCCCGGACAAATCTTTGTGACAGTGGCGATACTCTCCAACTTATGGCTGAGGTTCCCGGACTGACAAAAGACGATCTCAATATCAAAATCCAGGGCAACTATTTAGAATTGAGCGGCTCACGCAAAGCCGATACTCCCAAAGGTTATAAGGCCAATCGTGTTGAGCGGGATGCTATTTCATTCACACGTAGCTTTACCCTGCCTGCTGATGTTGATGCCGACAGAATCGAAGCGGTTTTAAAAGATGGTCTGCTGACCCTCGTTTTACCGAAAGCAGAAAAGGCAAAACCAAAACAAATTAGCATCAGCTAGTAATCCTTATAAACTGCATAAAAAAAGTCTTTTGGAGGTTGAGCTATGAATGAGACCACTGATCTAACGACAAAAAAAGAAAATATGTTGGAAAAGCGACGGGAATTACCGAAGTTTGCACCTGCCGTGGATATATACGAGAACGAGGACGAGATCCTGTTGCATGCTGACATGCCCGGTGTTGTTAAGGAAAATGTAACAGTCAACGTCGATAATGGCCGATTAGAAATTTCCGGAACTCGGAAATTAGACAAAAAGGGTAATGACGCCTGGCAGGAATTCGCCGATGTTGAATACCGTAGAGTTTTTTCAGTTCCCCAGTCAATAGATGTTGGCAAAGTACACGCCGAACTGAAAGAAGGGGTGCTAAGGCTTCATCTGCCCAAAGCAGAGTCAGCCAAACCAAGAACAATAAAAATCAGTGCGCTATAAAACACTGACTGTTGCATCGGGTTTACAACCAAAAATATCGCTTATTGAAATGAAGGAGGGGGCAAGGTGGCAATCGTTGGACAACGATTGCCACCTTTTTCTTTCCTGCTGTAACGACAAGACCGAAACTCTTCCAATTTCTTTCTAGGTGTAAAACCTAGACCCTCTCGGAAAACCACCCTATCCATAATCAGTCTCCAGCCGATTGCAGACAGGCGGCCAAATCAACTATCTTTTCCCGCATAGCAGAATGTAACAGTTTTCCACTTTAAAGGAGAATCCAGTGAAATACGCAAAAGAATATGCCAACTTGTTGATGTCGCCCAGTGAAGCAGTACAATCAATAAAATCAGGCGATTGGGTGGATTACGCCTGTTTTCTCGCCACTCCTATCACCCTGGATAAGGCGCTTGCCAAAAGAGCGGGTGAGGTGGAAAATGTAAAAATCCGAGCTCTTGGCTTTCCCGGTCTCGCGGCTGTTGCCAAGGTAGATCCGGAAGGACATAGTTTCAGCTACAATAGCTGGCATTTCACCGGCGCTGACCGTAAACTCCACGACAGCAGGGTTTGTAACTATATTCCGCTGCTCTACCATGAAGGCCCAGGCTATTATGAAAAAAGCGATGTCAGCACTGATGTCATGCTGCTTCGTACCACCCCGATGGACAGTAAAGGGTATTTCAATTTTGGGGTATCCAATTCTTTCACCATGGCCCAAATCAAATCGGCGAAAAAGGTTATTGTCGAGGTCAATGAGAATATACCATATTGCTACGGCGGCAATGAGGAGCAGGTGCATATCTCCGAAATCGATGCCGTTGTCGAAAGTGAAAATGAAGATTTATTCTGCCTTCCAGAGCCAACTATCACCGATATCGATCAGCAAATAGCCGAGATCGTTGTCTCCCAGATTGAAAACGGCTCCTGCCTGCAACTGGGTATCGGGGCGATGCCAAACGCCATCGGCAAACTGATTGCCGCCTCATCATTGCGCGATCTGGGAGTACACACAGAAATGCTCTGTGACAGCTTCGTCGATATTTATGAGGCCGGCTGTATTTCCAATCGGCAAAAGAAAAATGATACCGGTAAATTTGTCTATACCTTTGCCCTCGGTTCGAAAAAACTTTACGATTTTCTCGATCACAACTCGTCCTGCAGCAGTTTCCCGGTGGATTACACCAACGAACTGACCAAAATCGCGGCCAATGAAAAAGCTATTGCCATCAACAACGCCCTGGAGATCGATCTGTTTGGCCAGGTCTCCTCGGAATCCTGTGGCACCAGACAAATTTCCGGCACAGGCGGGCAACTCGACTACACCTATGGCTGTTACCATTCCCGTGGCGGCAAAGCCTTCATCTGCCTGAGTTCCTCGGTGGTGGAAAAAGATGGCACCAGAAAATCGCGGATCAAACCTTTTCTCGATCCGGGAACCATCACCACCCTGCCCCGGGTCATGGTCAATTACGTGGTCACCGAATACGGCATGATCAATCTTAAGGGGAAATCCACCTGGGAGCGGGCCAAGGCATTGATATCCATCGCCCATCCCGATTTCCGTGACGAGCTGAACGAACATGCCAAAAGGATGAATATCCAGATGTGATTCAAGAACCAACTGCACTCGCAATACCAGTGGTGCAGTTTAGAAAATGAAGGGGAAAGACGACATTGTATCTTTTGGCAAGGCGATCCATCCAGTCACCAAACAACCCAAACCTGCATTGGGTCGTCTTTGCCCTTCACCTTTTTTGCCATCTCGCGCCTGCCGCATCATTTTTTTTCCACGCCCTCCGGCAGATTGCCGCTCCATCTCACCATGCCAGAAGCTTCGTCCGCCAGACCAGGCGCATAAACACAAAAAGTTATTTAACCAGACACAGTGACAAGATCTTTTATTGCCAGCTTATTTCTGTTAAAACAGGGGTCCTGGTCTTACCAAAAACCGGCGGTTAATGTCCTTTTTAAACTGCAGGGGGCAATTCAGACGGGGCACCGATGGCCGGAAAATTTTCTATTATCGAGGAGAGAGCGGGAAAGATATGTTTGCCTTGACCAAAATTCGTCATAAACTCCTTTTCTACTACACCCTTCTCTTTGCCCTGTCTCTCTCCGTAGGCTTTGCCGCCGTCTATTTTATAATCCACGACTCCCTGCAAAAAAACATTGAAAGCGAGCTGCAAAACACCACAACAGCCATCTATAATCTGGTTCAAACTTCAGCCACCGTATCAATCAAAAATTATCTGCGGGGTGCCGCCGAAAAGAACCTCGAAATAATTGAGGGCTTTTATCAGGAAAGTCAGCAGGACAAACTAACCGACGAAGAGGCGCGGCAGCAGGCGGTAGTAGTCCTGCTTAGCCAGACTATCGGCCAATCGGGCTATATCTATTGTTTAAACAGCAGCGGTATCGTGGTGGTCCACCCGGAACCCAGCCTGATCGGCTCGGATGTCTCGAATTTTAGCTTCGTCAAGGATGTCCTGATCAGCAAAAAAGGCTATCTGGAGTATGACTGGAAGAACCCAGGCGAGAAGATTGCCCGCCCCAAAGCACTCTACATGCTTCACTTCCAGCCCTGGGACTGGATCATCGCCGTTTCCTCCTACCGTGAAGAATTCAAGGGACTGGTCAACGTTGATGATTTTAAACAAAGTGTCCTCGACCTCAAGTTCGGCAAAACCGGCTATGCCTTTGTTGTTAACACGGACGGTATGGCAATTATCCACCCTAAATTTGGCGGTACTAATATCCTGTCGGTGGACGGACTGCCAAATGAATATCTCGCCGAGATGATCAAAAAGAAAAATGGCCGAATAATCTATCCCTGGCAAAATCCCGGCGAAGATAATCCTCGGCAAAAACTGTGTGTTTTTAATTATATCGAAGAGTACGACTGGATTGTCGCAGCAGCAAGTTATCTAGATGAATTCTACCAGCCCCTTCGAACCATCGGCACCCTCATCCTCGGTATTTTTCTGTTAACCATGGTCCTGGTCCTGTCGTTTTCCTATAGGATCAGCAACTCGATTACCAATCCGCTGGAAAAACTGATGGAGCATTTCGACAAGGCCAGCAACGGCGACTTCAGCCTGCGAATGCAGGTAACATCAAACGATGAGATAGGGACACTGGCCCGGTATTTCAACCGTTTTATGCAGCAAATCGGCAAATACAACGACGACCTCAAGCAACAGATACAAGTCAGGAAAAATGCGGAAAACAGTCTTAGGCAGAGTGAACAGCGCTATCGCTCGGTTATGGCCTCAGCTGCTGACCCAATCATCACCTATGACATGGAAGGCAAGGTGACCTACTTTAACCCTGCTTTCTGCCATGTCTTTGGCTGGGAGCTTGCTGACTGTCTCGGCAAGAAAATGGACCACTTTGTGCCTCATGAAAACTGGCCGGAAACTCTGGACATGATAAATGCCATCAAAGAGGGCCGTGCTCTGTCAGGGACCGAGTCAAAACGCTCGACCAAATCCGGGAAAATCCGTAATGTCAGTATCAGCGGTGCGGCTCTTCGAGACCATAATGAGCAGCTTGCCGGCAGTGTGGTCATTCTGCGGGATATTACCGAGACAAAGCGATTGACCAAACAACTGATGGATATCGGCGACAATGTTCGCCAGACCATTGGCCAGGACCTGCATGACGATCTTTGTCCACACCTCATTGGTATTGGTGGCCTGGCCACAGCCCTGCAATCGACCCTGAAGGAGAACAACAGCGAAGGTGCCGCTCTGGCAGATATGATTGTCAATTTGATCGAAGATGCGGCAACCAAGGCCCGCAGCCTGTCGCAGGGGCTCTGCCCGGTACATCTGGTCGCCTACGGACTGCATTCGGCGCTGAGCCAGATTGCTGAGCACACTGAACTCACATCAAATATCCACTGCACATTTAGTGGCGAGGATTCCCTGAATATCACCGACAATACCCTCGCGACCCATCTCTATTATATAGTGCAGGAGGCGGTGAACAACGCGGTGAAACATTCCGGGGCCTCTACTATTGACATTTCGCTCCATGAACAGGACGAATACCTCCACCTGTTGATAGTTGATGACGGAATTGGATTTGATACACAGCAGCCCGGCACAGGCATGGGCATACAGATCATGAAATACCGGGTGCAGGTCATCAGCGCCTTTCTTGAAATCAGCAGCAGCCAGACAAAGGGCACAACAATTCATATATTTATGAAAAAGCAGGAAATGATTCAGCACCAACATTGAATCTACGGAGAAAACCGATGGTGTCACGAGAAAAAAACAAAGTACTGATTATCGACGATCATCCCATTTTCTGTCTCGGCATGAGCGAGTTGATCAACAGAGAGCCTGATCTGGTGGTTTGCGGCTCCGTTGAATCGAAAAAAGAGGCCTGTGGTGCGATTGTCGAGCTAAAGCCTGCTCTGGTCATCATCGACATTTCTCTAAAAGATGGCAATGGCCTGGACCTTGTCGAGGAAATAAAAAAAGAGTATCCGGAACTGCCCACGCTGGTACTGTCCATGTATGACGAATCACTCTATGCCGAGCGCGCGCTGCTCTCCGGCGCCCATGGCTACATCATGAAGCAGGAGGCTATCCCTAAGGTTGTTGAAGCGATCCGCTATGTTTTGCAGGGTGAAATCTACGCCAGCAATGCGGTCAAGGAAAAGGTTTTTAAACGTTTGATGAACCCGCAGACCGCGGGCAGCAAAACGCCTCTCGATATTCTCACTAACCGTGAACTCGAAGTGTTGAGACTGATCGGTCAGGGCTTCTCGACCAAGGAGATTGCCGACCGGCTCCATCTCAGCATAAAAACAATTGGTACCTACCGGGAAAACCTCAAAGAAAAGCTGAAACTCAAGCACTTCACCGGCCTGGTTAAATTTGCTGTCCACTGGTCAGACAAAATTCTTCTTTAGGAACCACCAAAGCACAATGAGCCTACCCAACTACCTTCTAGGAGCTTGTCCGAGAATAGGCATTTTGTTCAAAATTGAGGCATTTTCATAACAATATGCGGAGCTATATAATTAATATTGCGAGCATTATTTTTATGAAAATAACGAAAAGTTTGGGCAAAATGGCATTCTCGGACAGGCTCCTAGGTTCTAAGCCTAGGGCAAGATCAGCTTTTTCTCCATAGAGGAATAAGTTTACTGCCGATTGTCAGTTTTTCCGGCATCATCTATGATTTCTGATCATAATGATTGTCTGAAGAACTGGAAGTTTCCCCGGTCCATTCAGGATTTTCCGCTTGCAAGCAAGCCACTCATGGAGAGCAGTTCAATGTTCAGACCAGCAGTTAATAGTGATATACTTAGTCCGATTTCATTTCTCAGCCGCACAGCCAGTGTTTATCCCGACAAGCTCGCCGTAGTCTATGGCGATTTGAACTACAGCTACAGTCAATTCCAAACGAGAGTACATCAGCTGGCCAACGCCCTGATCGCCAAGAACATACGGTCCGGCGACAAGGTCGTCTTCATCTGTCCCAATACTCCGCCCATGCTCGAGGCCCATTTCGCAATTCCGATGATTGGTGCGGTTCTGGTCTGCGTCAATACCCAGCTCTCCAGTGAAGAATATCGATATTTAATAGACCACTCCGATGCAGCAGCTGTTTTTGTCGACAACGAGTTTGCCACCCAGATAGAGTCTATTGCCGAAAAATTATCGAAGGTTTCACTGTTTGTCAATATCTGCGACCGTAGCCATTTTTCTCTTTTGGATGGCCCGGAGTATGAAGCCCTTCTTGCGGGCGCCTCGGCGTGTTCACCCGAGGTAACCGGCACCTTCGATGAAAACAATCTCATCGCCATCAATTACACGTCGGGTACCACCGGCGCACCCAAAGGGGTTATGTACAGCCACAGAGCCACCTGCTTGCATACCCTGGGTGAGATTATCGATTCAGGGCTTCGCGCTGATTCCGTCTATCTCTGGACCCTGCCGATGTTTCATTGCAATGGCTGGAGTTTTCCATGGGCAGTGACCGCTGTGGGGGCCACCCATGTTTGTCTCCGGTACTGCCAGCCGAAGGAGATCTTCAGCCTAATCGAAAAAGAAAACGTGTCCCACCTCTGCGCCGCCCCCAACGTCCTATTGACGATGATCTGTTTCCCAGAAGCAACCGCGGTGAAATTACGCCGCTCCCTGCAGGTGCTCACCGCGGGAGCTTCTCCTTCACCGGTCATCATTCAGGGGATGGAAGAGATTGGGGCAGATGTCACCCATGTCTATGGTCTCACTGAACTGCATGGTCCGCACAGCATATGCGCCTGGCAGGCTTCATGGATCGAATCTGACCCGGATGTCGTCGCCAGACTGAAAGCACGCCAGGGAGTGGCCTCGATTACCAGCATGCATATGGAAGTCATCAACCTCGAAACCATGCAGCCGGTAGCCCATGACGGCCAGACTATGGGCGAGGTGGTCATGCGGGGACATAATGTCATGCTCGGCTACTACAAGGATCAGCAGGCAACCGACTATGCCTTCAGGGATGGCTGGTTTCATAGCGGCGATCTGGGTGTGGTCCACCCCGATGGCTATCTACAGATTATCGACCGGGTGAGCGACCTCATAGTCAGGGGTGGCGACAAGATATCTTCCATCGAAATTGAAGATATCATTTACCAGCACCCCGACGTGCTAGAGGTAGCGGTGGTCTCAACCCCGGACTCCGAGTGGGGCGAAGTCCCCAAGGCCTTCATCGTGCCCCGACAGGGCAGGACCTTAACTGAGGAAGACATTATCGATTTCTGCCGCAGTCACCACGCCCATCATAAGGCTCCGAAGACCGTTGAATTCGGTCAGATACCGAAGACGGCCACCGGCAAAACCATTAAATCCAGGTTGCGCAACAAAGAATGGCAGGGTCTGAAATGGAAGCTCAGCTAAATGAAGCCACGTTAAGCCGAGTTGAAGATTAGGCAGGAGCCAGAGCCCCTTTGAGGCTACCGCAAACGACTAATGATTAGGAGAAATGAAATGGAATATATAGAACTTGAACATCAGGATGAAAGCGGCATCGCAACCATTACCTTCAACCGGCCAAAAGCTCTGAACGCGCTGAACAGTGCCACCTTGAACGAACTGGCCGAAACGCTTACGATCGTTGCCGAGGATGAAAATATCCGGGTCCTTATCCTGACCGGAGCTGGGGCGAAGGCCTTTATCGCCGGAGCAGATATTGCCGAAATTCAAAGTCTTTCACCGCTGGCCGCAAAAAACTTCGCCGGCCTGGGCCAAACGGTCATCGACCGGCTCCAACGGCTCCCCATTCCGGCGATTGCCGCAGTAAACGGCTATGCCCTGGGCGGCGGCTGTGAAATGGCGCTGGCCTGCGACTTTATTTTCGCTTCGGAAACGGCGACCTTTGGATTGCCGGAGATCGGCCTTGGCATAATCCCCGGCTTTGGCGGCACCCAACGCCTGCCCCGACTGATCGGATCTAATATGGCCAAAGAAATGATCTATACAGGAAAGATGCTGAATGCAACCGAAGCAAAAGAAATCGGCCTGGTCAATCGCTGCTTTCCTGCCGACCAGCTTATACCGGAAACCCTGGCTGTGGCCAAAACAATTTCCCAGAAAGGCCGCGCTTCTCTCCAGGCGGCAAAAGAGGTTATTGGTGCGGGATTGCACGTCGACCTCCAGACTGGACTGGCACTTGAGCGCGACGCCTTTGGTCTGTGCCTTGCCAGTAGTGATGCCAAGGAAGGTACGACGGCCTTTCTGGAAAAACGCAAACCAAGATTCACCGGCGGTCGTAACTCTTAAAATGATGGCGTCGTAAAAACTCTTCACCTGCTTCGTTGTTGCGATTTTTCTATCATTACGACGTACCCTAGTACGCCGAAATGATAGAAAAATCTTACGCCTCGCATCTGAAGCTTTTTACTTAGCCATCTCGAATTAGGACTTTTTACGATTTTATCTTGAAATAGCAAGGACACAAAAATCTATCCGAGTTCAAAAGGAGAACTATCAAATGAATAAAGTTGTCATTGTCAGCGGATGTAGAACGGCTGTGGGGGCCTTTGGCGGCTCCTTAAAGGATGTACCGGTGGTGGACTTAGGGGCTGCAGTGTTACGCGAGACCCTGCAGAAAGTCGGCTTACGGCCAGCGCGACCAGTTGATTTCGCAACCACCGTCCCAGCTAAACTGGCGAGCCAGACCGAACTCGAACTGGAAAAGAAATATGCCGATTGGTCACCAGATGCCAGAGAGATCACCATTGACGAGGTGATCATGGGCAATGTTCTGCAGGCCGGTCAGGGCCAGAATCCCGCCCGTCAGGCGATGATCCGCGCCGGTCTCTGTAAGGAAACTCCGGCCTTTACCATCAACAAGGTCTGCGGTTCAGGCTTGAAGGCAATTGCCCTTGCCGCCCAGTCGATCATGACCGGTCAGGCCGATGTCATGCTGGCAGGTGGTCAGGAGAACATGAGTCAGGTTCCCATGGCCATGTTAAAGGCACGATGGGGCTACCGGATGGAAGTCACCGGCGTCGGTGAAGTACACGATCTGATGGTCTTTGACGCCCTTTATGAAATTTTCTACGGTTACCACATGGGGGTAACAGCCGAGAACATCGCCAATATGTACGGCATCAGCCGGGAAGATCAGGACCGTCTGGCCTGTATGAGCCACGCCCGGGCCATGGCGGCGATGGAGAAAGGTTATTTTGCCGACGAAATCGTCCCCATCAAGTTCACTTCACGCCGGAAAGAGATAACAGTTGATCGCGACGAACGGCCAATGGTCACCGACATGGAAAAATTGGCCAAACTCCGCCCAGTGTTCGCCAAAGACGGGTCGGTCACCGCCGGCAATGCCTCGGGCATCAATGACGGCGCAGCGGCAGTGCTCTTGATGAGTGAAGAAAAGGCCCGGCAACTTGACCTCAAACCACTGCTGACCATTGAGAGTTTTGCCTCCGGCGGTCTCGATCCGGCCTATATGGGTCTCGGACCGGTGCCGGCAATCAAGCGGGCCTTGCATCAGGCAAAAATGAGTATCAAAGATATCGATCTAATCGAGCTGAACGAGGCCTTTGCCTCCCAGGCCATAGGCTGCATGCAGGAACTGAATATCGATATTGACAAACCGAATCAGCAGGGAAGCGCCATATCCATGGGCCATCCCGTCGGCTGTACCGGCGCGCGGCAGATGGTTACCACCATCAACCAGATGCAACGGGGCAACCTGGGCACCGGACTCATCAGCATGTGTATTGGTGGCGGAATGGGCATGGCCATGTTGGTCAGCAATAACAGTAAATAAGTAAGCGGGAGAGATCTCATGCAAGAGCAGATGAACACAAACAAAAAGACCTTCGGGGTCATCGGCGCCGGCCAGATGGGCGCTGGTATTGCCCAGGTGGCGGCAGCCAGCGGGATGAACGTTATTCTTCACGATATTGCCGCCGATTTCGTTGACCGGGGCATAGCCGGAATCACCAAGAACCTGCAAAGAAGCGTCGATAAGGGAAAATTGTCGACAGAAGAGCAGCAGGCGATCCTTGGCCGAATCACCCTCAGCACAGACCTTGTCAGTATGAAGGCGGTTGACTTTGTCGTCGAGGCCGCTTCCGAGGTCGAGGAAATAAAATTCAAGATTTTTAGCCAACTGGACGAGATCTGCCCAAACCATGCGATCCTTGCCTCCAATACCTCCTCGATCCCCATCGGCCGTATTGCTTCGAGAACCAAAAGACCCGACAAGGTCATCGGCATGCACTTCATGAATCCGGTGCCGGTGATGAAGCTGGTCGAGGTCATCCGTGCCCTGTCCACCTCCCAGGAGACCTTTCAAACGACAATCGATCTGGTCAAGCTGATGGGCAAGACTCCGGCGGTGGCCAATGATTTTCCAGGCTTTATCGCTAACAGGATTCTGTTGCCGATGATCAATGAGGCGATCTTCTGCCTCTATCAGGGCGTTGGCGACCGGGAGTCCATCGACACGGTCATGCTGCTCGGCATGAACCATCCCATGGGGCCGCTGGCCCTTGCCGACCTGATTGGCCTCGACACCTGCCTGGCCATCCTCAACACCCTGCACCAGGGCCTTGGCGATCCCAAATATCGACCATGCCCACTCCTCCGCCAGTATGTCGAATCCGGCTGGCTGGGCCGAAAGACCGGCAGGGGATTTTATAGCTACTGAGCGGCGGCGTCTCAGAGATGACCGCCGACAGGATCAACAAACCAGCAACAGATGAGGGAAAGATGAGTGAAACTGCGATTCAGGATCTTTACCAGGAAGATTTCGCCAACTGCTATGGCTGTGGCCGCAATAATGAGCAGGGTTTGCAGCTAAAAAGCTACTGGCAGGGCGACGAATGTGTCTGCCACCATACACCGGCGCTCCACTATACCGGCGGAGTTCCCGGTTTTCTCTACGGCGGGATGATTGCCTCGCTAATTGATTGTCATGGGGCGGCCACAGCCGCGGCTGCCAAATCCCGGGAAACCGGCGAACCGGTGGCTCGGTTTGTCACCGCCTCCCTCAATGTTGATTTCCAAAAACCCACTCCTCTCGGCGTAGAGCTGGAGATCCGCGGCCAGGTCACGGAGATCAAAGGCCGCAAGGTGACAGTGAATCTGAAGCTTTTGGCCGGAGAGACAATTTGTGCCACCGGCCGGGTGATCATGGTCCAGCTTCCTGTGGCAACCTAAGCAACATAGACGGCCTGGACGGCTTAAAATAATTTTCTTATTAACGGTGTAACCCAGATCCTTAATGGATCAATCGGTGAGTTCTGTTTCTCATTCAAAACACAACTATTGGAGTAATATCATGAACTTTGAACTAACTGAAGAACAAAATCTTATCCGCGAAATGGTGAGAAGCTTTGCCGAGACCGAAGTCGCACCCTCTGCCGCAGAGCGTGATGAAGCCGAACATTTCGACCGGCCCCTCATGTTCGGCCGACTCGCCGAGCTTGGCCTGACCGGCATCGTTTTCCCAGAAGAATACGGCGGAGGCGGGGCTGACTATCTGAGCTATGCTATTGCCGTCGAGGAATTGTCAAGGGTCTGTGCCTCCACCGGCGTCACCCTTTCCGCCCATCTTTCCCTTGGCAGTAACCCTATATACCTGTTCGGCACCGAGGAGCAGAAGAAAACCTTCCTCACACCACTGGCTCTCGGCGAGGCGATGGGTGCCTTCGGCCTTACCGAGCCCGCTGCCGGATCAGATGCCGGAGGAACCAAGACCTATGCCATGCGCGAAGGCAAGAACTGGATTTTAAACGGCACCAAGATATTCATCACCAATGCCGGCGAGGCGGAAATCTATATTGTATTTGCCAGGACCGACAGGTCCGCCGAAAAGCATCACGGTATCAGCGCCTTTATTGTTGAAAAAGGCACCCCCGGCTTCACTTTTGGCAAAAAAGAAAAAAAGATGGGCATCCGTTCTTCACCAACCATGGAACTGGTTTTCGAAAACTGCGAGGTACCCCATGCCAATATGCTGGGAGAAGAAGGCAAAGGCTTCAAGGTAGCGATGAAGACCCTGGACGGCGGCCGTATCGGCATCGCCTCCCAGGCCCTTGGTATTGCTCAGGGAGCACTCGATGCCACCACAACCTACGTCAAAGAACGGGAGCAGTTCAATAAACCAATCAGCGCTTTTCAAGGCGTTCAGTTCCAGCTGGCAGATATGGCCACCCAAATAGAGGCAGCCCGCCTGCTTGTCTACAAGGCGGCCTATCGCGCCAGTGCCGGTCTGTCCTATTCCCAGGAATCGGCCATGGCCAAACTGTTTGCCAGTGAGACTGCCATGCGGGTCACCACCCAGGCGGTGCAACTGCACGGAGGCTATGGCTACACCAGGGACTTCCCGGTTGAGAGAATGATGCGCGACGCTAAGATCACCGAGATCTACGAGGGTACTAGTGAGATCCAGAGGGTGGTCATCGGAGCCGCACTAACCCGTTAAAAAGGGGAACTCCCCCCCTTTTTATCCGGCGATAGGAGATGGTTAATACAAACATCTCCTATCGTTGTTCTTTGATAAGCACCCTGAAAAAATTTTCCCGGTAATGGAGACCGCGATGGAATTTACCCGCGAAATATATTGGAATATCGGCCATGGTCCGGCAACTCTTGTGCCCATGTATTTGTTGGCAGCCGTGGCCTTTGGCATCTTGATTTATGGTTTTACCCAGCGGTTGAAGATATACCGTCTGGGTCAGCAGGTCAACCGCACCGACCAGCCGTTTGCTCGGACCATGTCCATGTTGCGACAGATGTTGCTCCAGACCAGGGTGATTCGCGTCACCGGGCCGGGGCTTGCCCATTCCCTCTTTTTTTGGGGTTTTGCCCTGCTCTTCATCGGCACCGTATTGATTGTCATTCAGGCAGATTTTACTCATCTATTCTTTGATTATGTCTTTCTCAAGGGCACTTTCTACAAGATTTTTAGCATCGTGCTTGACCTGGCCGGGCTGGTGGCGATGGTCATGCTGCTGGGGCTCCTCGTGCGACGCTGGCTGGTGCGCCCGACCGGGCTCGAAACCGGCCGTGATGATATCATAATGCATACTCTCCTGCTGTTGATTCTCACGACCGGTTTTGTCATTGAAGGAGCGCGGATGGCGGTCACCGAGCAGGGAACTGCGCTTGCCTTCTGGTCACCGGTGGGATTGGTGATTGCTCAAGGCCTTAATTCTGCAAGTCCCGAGTTCCTTCTCACCCTGCACAAGGGGCTATGGTGGTTCCATCTGCTGCTGGCAATGCTGTTCATCGGCCTTATTCCTTTCACTAAATTCCGTCATCTGTTCACCACCAGCGCCAACTATTTCCTGGCCAATCGTGGGCCGGTTGGCCAGCTCGTCACCCTCGATCTGGAAAACGAAGAGACCGAGAGCTTCGGGGCGAGCAAGGTGTCCGATCTTAGCTGGAAGGATATCTTTGATGCCGATGCCTGCACCCTTTGTAAACGCTGTCAGGACCGATGTCCGGCGTATACGACGGAAAAACCCCTGTCACCGATGCAGGTCGTCAGGCGGATTGGCGATCTGGCTGCCGCAGGCCCGGACGGGGATCTCCTTGACGCGGTCGGTCGGGACGCAATCTGGTCCTGCACCACCTGCCTTGCCTGTCAGGATATCTGTCCGGCGGCGATTGAACATGTCAGCAAAATAGTCGAGATGCGCCGCAATCTGGTGCTCATGGAAGGAGAATTTCCCGGCGAAGAGGTGATGACCGCCATGGAACAGCTCGAGGTCAACGGCAATCCGCTGGGTATGGGCTATGCCTCGCGGGGCGAATGGGCTGAAAGTCTTGGCGTCAAACCCCTGGCAGAGCAACCGGACATAGACATCCTCTATTTTGTCGGCTGTTATGCCGCCTTCGACAAGCGTAATATTGCCGTCGCCAGAAGCTTTCTAAAACTCTGCCAGGCCGCCGGTGTCAAAGTTGGTATCCTTGGCAAAGAAGAAAAATGCTGCGGGGAACCTGCCCGGAAGATGGGCAACGAGTATCTCTACCAAACCCTGGCCACTGAAAATATCGAACTGCTCAAGGCTTACAACATTAAAAAAATTGTCACCACCTGTCCCCATTGCTTCAACACCCTAAACAAGGATTATCGTGATCTCGGCCTCGATTGTGAGATACTGTCCCATCCAGACTTTCTGGCGGGGCTTATTGAGCAGGGCAGACTCAAGGTAAACGGGGAATCCTTCGACTGTACCTACCACGACTCCTGCTATCTTGGCCGCCACAACAACATTTACCAGTCGCCACGCAGTCTCATCAAGGCTGCGGGGGGAAATATTGTCGAAATGGATAAAAACCGTGACCAGGCCTTCTGCTGCAGTGGTGGCGGCGGCCGCATCCTGGCTGAAGAAAAGCTGGGCCAGCGGATCAATATCAAACGGGTAAAGATGGCTGCAGCAACAGGCACCGACCAACTGCTCTCCAACTGTCCTTTCTGCCTGACCATGTTTGAAGATGGGGTCAAGGGGGCGGACCTGGAAGCAAGCCTCCGGCCACGGGATATAGCCGAAATACTGGCGGAGCGGTTACAGGTTGCCTGAGCGAACTGACATTAACAATTTTTTCTTGGAGGAAAACGATGAAACTTCTGGTGTGTATAAAACAGGTTCCGGACATGGAATCAAAATTTAAAATCGGTGCGGACGCGCTCTGGTATGATCGCAGTGATCTCGTCTGGCGGATGAATGAGTATGACGAATATGCGGTTGAGCAGGCGGTACAGGCCAAAGAACAGAGCGGTGCCGATCTCACCGTACTGTCCATCGGCACCGAGCAGGTCAAGGAAACCATGAAGAAGGCTCTGGCCATGGGTTGTGACCGTGGGGTGCATATCGTCGACGACCAGAGCCACCTCAAAGACCCCTTTGAGATCGCCTCAATGATTGCCGACTTTGCCAGGGACAAGGACTTTGACCTGATCTTTACCGGCATGCAGTCCCAGGACCGGGGCAGTGCCCAGGTTGGCGTCATGGGGGCCGAAATGCTGTCCATCCCGGCGGTAACGACCATCGTCGATTTCGCCCTGGAGGACGGCAAGGTGACAGTCAAACGCGAACTGGAAGGCGGCATCAAGGCCAAGGTTGTCGCCACCCCGCCGGTGCTGGTCACCTGCCAGTTGGGCCTCAATACCCCGCGCTACCCTACCCTGCCCAATATCATGAAGGCCAAGAAGAAGGAAATGATTAGCCTCGCCGCAGCCGACCTGTCCAAAGAAGACGCAACCCAGGAGACGATGAAGATCGAATTCCCGGCAAAAAGAAGCGGGGGACTGTTTCTTGAAGGCGAAGTGGCCGACATTGCTGATCGGCTGATCGGCATACTCAAAGAAAAAACCGCCATACTGGCCTAGGAGCAGGAGAACACCATGAAAACACTATTGATTGCTGAGTACAGGCAGGGACAACTGCAGGAAAGCTATACCGAGTTACTGGCCTTTGCCGAAACCATGGGTGCTGAAAGCGCGATGTTTCTGGTTGGTAATGGCGCAGACAGTCTGCCAAAATTCGATGGCCAACTCTATCTCGCCGATGTTGCCCAATTGGGCGAATATAATCCCGATGCCCATAAAAAGGCTCTTCTTGAGGTGGTGGCGAAAGAGCAACCGGACATGATCGTCCTGCCACATTCCTCCTACGGCTGGGATCTTGCTCCCCGGCTGGCTGTGAGCCTGAAGGCGGCACAGGTATCCGAGGTGGTGGCTGTGCAGGATGGAGCCCTGGTGGCACCTCTTTGCAACGGCAAATTACGCCGGACCCTGAAAAGTCGCGGTGCCATGACCATTGTCACCCTCCAGGCCGGAGCCTTTGGTCTTACCGCACCTGCAACAGGCAGCCCCACAGTGATCCCGGTTACCGGCGAAGTGGAAGGCAAAATTGAACTGCTTGGCTACGAAACGGCCGATCTTGGCGGCGTTGATCTGTCCAAGGCCGAAATCATTGTCAGCGCCGGACGCGGGGTAGGCAAACCGGAAAATATTACCATGGTGGCGGGACTCGCCAAGGCCCTTGGTGGCGAATATGGGGCCAGCCGGCCGGTTGTCGACTCGCTCTGGGTTGAACACAACCGCCAGGTCGGCACCACCGGGCTGACCGTCTCACCGAAACTCTATGTCGCCTGCGGGATTTCCGGGGCGGTCCAGCACCTTGCCGGAATGAAAAAATCAGATTTTATTGTGGCCATCAATACCGATAAAGACGCGCCGATTGGCGATGTCGCCGATGTCTTTGCCGTGGCCGATCTCAAACAGTTGCTGCCGGTGCTCACTGAAAAGCTATTGGCATTGTAAAAAATACTGCTCCTTAAAATTAAAAGGGCTAAGAGGTTGTCTAACCTCTCAGCCCTTTTTTGCTTCGCAACAACGAAGCAGGTGAAGAGTTTTTACGACGCCATCTTAATTTACCTTCCGCTCACGTCCCTGCCACTCACTGTCGCGTAACTTGAACTTGGTGATCTTGCCGGTGGCGGTCTTCGGCAATTCGCAGAAAACGACCTCTTTGGGAGCCTTGAAGCGGGCCAGATTCTCCTTGCAGAAATCGATAATTTCCTTGGCCGTCAGAGTCGTCCCTGGTTTAGGGGTAACGAAGGCCTTGGGCACTTCTCCCCATTTTGGATCGGGCGAAGAGACGACTGCCACCTCCTGCACCTTAGGGTGCCGGTAAATGACATTTTCCAGCTCAATCGACGAGATGTTTTCGCCGCCGCTGATGATAACATCCTTACCTCGATCCATTATCTGAACATAACCGTCGGGGTGGATCACCGCCAGATCGCCACTATGGAACCATCCTCCCTGGAAGGCATCCTCGGTGGCTTTTTCATCCTTATAATAGCCCATCATCACGTTGTTGCCGCGCATGACGATCTCTCCCATGGTCTTGCCATCCCGCTTAACGGGCTGCATTGTTACCGGGTCCATCACGTCCATATAGAGGGCTGTGACATAGGCCACGCCCTGCCGGGATTTTACTCTGGCCAGCTCCTCTTTGCCAAGCTCGGCCCAGGAGTCTTGTCGGGCGCAAACACTGTGGGGTCCGTAGACCTCGGTCAGTCCATAGACATGAAGGATATTGGCACCAATGGCCTCAATCTGTTCAATCACCGTGGGCGAAGGCGGCGCACCGGCCGTGAGTATGGTCAGTGGCCGGTCCAGATGCAAAGATTTGGCTTCAGGATAGGAGACCATCATGATCAGGATGGTCGGGGCAGCACAGAGATGGGAAACCTTCTCCTCCATGATCAATCGGAAAATCGTCCCGGCTTCGACCTGCCGCAAGCAGACATGGGTACCACCCACGGCGGTGACCGCCCAGGTGAAACACCAGCCGTTGCAGTGGAACATCGGCAGGGTCCAGAGATAGACCGAATCGCTGGTCATGGCCGCTTCCTGGACCTCGCCAAGGGCGTTGAGATAGGCTCCGCGGTGGTGATACATGACCCCTTTCGGCTGCCCAGTGGTACCACTGGTATAGTTGATTGTCGCCAATTGATATTCATCATCCACATCTATCTCAACAGGCAGGGGCGAGGCTGTGGCCAGAAAGGCTTCATAATCCTGACCAGCCAGCGGTGTCTCTGTCGTTTCATCGCAAATATTGATAAAGAATTCGACGTCTTTCAGTTCATCCAGCACCGGCAGCACTGAAGCGGCCAACTGATTATCAACGAAAACAGCTTTGGCATCGGAATGATTGACGATATAGGAAATCTCACCCGGTGACAGGCGGACATTAATGCTGACCAGCACCGCTCCAATCATCGGTACTGCGTAATGGGCCTCAAGCATCGGTGGAATATTAGGGCAAAGAAAGGCAACTTTATCGCCCTTTTGAATCCCCATAACTTTCAGGCCATTGGCCAGCCGGTTCACCCGCTCGCTAAACTGGCGATAGGTTGTCCGGGTATCACCATGCACAACAGCAATTTTATCGGGGTAAACAGCGGCACTACGCTCAAGGAATTTGACGGGGCTCAAAACATCATAATAAACTTTCGGTGCATTCATTACTTTCGGTGCATTCATTAACTTCCTCCTTAATGGTATTTTTCAGCAAAGTCAGGAAAAAAAGCCGTTTCTGGATGGAAACTATTTAATAATTGACCCGAAAGTCGGCAGCACCACCCGGCCAAAGACATTATTGTTGACGATTGCCGCAACCAGGTAGACAGCAATCCAACCTGCGGCGTAGAGAAGATAGCCAACCACTGGTTTCAATTCTGCCCCAAACTTGCCCATATCCAAACCGACTATCATCCAGAGGATTACGTCGAGCAATAAAACTATTAAAAACAGAGGAATAGGACTTTTCAGATATGCCGGAGTTACCGCGGTAAGAAACGAAGCTCCGGCCATCCAGCAAAATCCTTCCACCATGGATTCGGGTTTTACCACTCCTATTATTCCGGCCAGCATGAGAAATTTAGCCAGGACGGAGAGAGCTGCGCCGAACATAAAAAAAGCACTGAAGAAGAGAAAGACATTACCGCCGGTTATATTGTGATCTTTCAGTTCCATCACAGCCACGGTGTACTGAACGATTCCGCCACCAACCAACCAGGCTGCCAGCAGAGGCAGCCCGCCAAGCCCGACTTTGCCGGAAAAGACAGCACCAAAACCAAAACAGGCTACCGCCAGCGCCCCGAGGCCTGCCGGTCCGGGGGTTACAAAAGTATGGTCCTTTGACATCTCACTACTCCTTTTTCTACAGGGTTATGTGTTTGAAGAGAACTCGTCTGAATGCAGCAGCCCCCAGGTGATGAGCAGTAAGCAGTGACCAGGCCTCCCATGATAAGCGGATGTTCTAACGGATCTTTTCCAGCCAGCAGAGTTTGTCACACCGGACTGAGAGTTGAAGCAAACCAGCGAAGCTGTAAACCTGGCGAACGTTGCGTACCGTGGAGACCGTGGAGTGCAAGAATTGCTGGTCGAGAGGCAATACGTTCAGACGGCTGGTTAACTGTTGGCTGTATAATATACGAGGAGTTTTACAAGACAATCGGCTGAAAAATGATATTACATTCAGCTTTAAGCTGGTATCGGCTAGGTTCTCGACCTAACAAATAAGAGAGACTGCGGGCAAAGATTACCACAGAGGAGATATCTGCCGAGAAATTGACGATGAAGAGATAAAATAGCATGTGCTCAGGACAGAACGTCCTGAGCACATGCTAAAGATTCCACGTTATAATGAGCGTTTTTATTTACCGAAAAGCCCCTTGAGCAGACCCTTAACCTGCTCAACCTCTTCTTTTCTTTTTTCAGGAACTTTTCCCGTCTTGATAATTTCGCTCAGTTCTTGTTCATTGGGCATCCGATCCTTAACTATAGATCCAAGATCGGGACTGAACTGAGGCTTTTTGAAGGTCCCGCCGACCTTGACCGGAATGGTCAGGCCCTCTCGTTTTTCTGCATCACCCTGGCCCTTGATGGTACCGACAAGAGTTGGCTTAACTTTCATATCAAGCGCCTCGCTGACCAGATTTGCGTCACCGGTGATTGCCACCCTGATAAAGGGTGACTGCAGGGTCGTGCCCGAGGTGTTCACCAGGCCATTGGAAATGGTAAACGGGGCATGCAGTTCGGCAAAATCGGTTTTCGGTTTTTCGCCCTGCTGTTCGAGACTAAACCCTGATGTGATGGTCCGCGCCATTTGGGCAAGGTCCAGACCGATCAGAGCGCCGTCCTGAAAGACCAGATCCCCTTTACCATTGAGCGATTGTTTAATGAGGTCGGCGTTGTCGCCCTGCAAAGTAAGGGCGACGTCTGCTTTCAGAAGACCTTCAATCACCTCTTTCCCTGCAAAATCTTTCAGCAGGGGACCTGCCTGGACATCTTTAACAGTAAGGTTAAGAGCAGTGACCGGCCTATTCTTTTGAACATTCACCTTCCCTGTCGCAGCGATCTTCCCTTCATAAAGATCCATCCCAAAAGATTCTAATGCAAAAAGACCATTCCGGCCCGTGATCTTCATCGCAACATTAGTGACGGTACCGCCGTGTACTTTCACTTTATCGAGCTTCATGGTCCCCACCAGCACCAGTTTCCTCAAGGGACCGTAATCAATGGCAGCTTTTTGTGCCTTCTGCTTTGTGCCGGCTGGAGTTGTGGCTGGTGCCCCGGTTGCCGCGGTGACTTGCGGGGCTTCTTTGTTCTCTGCCGAACCAGGAGGCAGATAGCGGTCCAGGTCGATTGAGTCAAGTTCGACATTGAAAATCAGGTCTGGCTTGGCAAAATCCTTGGCGGTCGCCGTCAGTTTAATTAACGAATCGTCAAGGAGGACATTAGCGTCCGAGAGCACAACATGGCTTACATCACCGGCGATATCTGCCTTAAAACCGACCGTTTCAAGAACTTTCGGGTCAGTGGTTTTCACCGGAAAGTCCAAACCCAGGCCTGTATATATTTCTCTGGGATTAAATGATTCTATATTTACAGACAACTGGAATTTCTTTTGCCCTTTAAGGTCCGTTAAATAACCGTTCGTCTTAATATTCAGTGTATCAAGAATTTGGACCACCAGGTCTACATTAACTCGACCAACTCCTGGGTCCGGGCCAACAGGTCCAACTGAACCCTTGAGATTCAGTGCTTTGCCGTCAAGCAGACCAGCCATCTTCAGCTTGATTGGTTTATCGAGCGAAACGTCTTCAAGCTGAAGTGAGAAATCTGAAACCTCGCGTTTCACTTTGTTTTGCAAATCATTGAGCTGAATCCGGCCATCGGTGATGGAAAACTCGCCCACAACAAGTGACTGTAAGGCAAAGCCACCCTGCTCTTTACCTGACGGCGATGGCTGATTTTTACTGTCGTCAGTTGGAGCTTTAGCTGGAGCCTTTTTTAAAGCCTTAGTTTGGGCTTTAGCCGGCTGGCTGACTTCGGTTAATTTTTGCCAATTCCAGACGCCTTTGGGACTCTTTTCAAGGAATATCTCAGGGCGGGTCATAACAAACTTACTGATCTCGACCTTTCGTGACAGCAATGGCAGCAGCTTCAGCCGCGCCTGAAAGCCGTCGATACTGACAAATGTTTTACTGTCGAAACCCTTGGGGTTGTTTAATTTCAGATCGGCAAAACTGAGGCCAACCCAAGGGAAGAGAGAAAGGCTGATCTTCCCGCCAAGGGTTAGCGGGTAACCGGTTTTTTCGGTGACCAGTTGTTCAATTTTGGGTTTATAGCTTTCAACGTCAACGAGGGTGGTAATAACCGCGACGGCAACCACGGCCAGTATGCCGAGGGAAGCAGCAGCTATCATAAAATATTTTAAGGATTTACTCATACTTGTCACCTGTTTGCAGTTTATTATAAAAAAGTGGACACTTTGTGGTTAGTAAAGGATACTTGAAGTGCATGGCAAAAAGACTCCGCGCCGGAATTTTTCTGATTTTTGTTAATATTCCAACACCTATAAGACAAATTCAAGATAAGGCAATATACTACAACTGTGAGACAAGGGCTTGTCCAGAAACCCGCTGCTACCAGGACGGTTTACGATTTATGAATAAAGACAAAAAGAGCTTACCAGGGAGGTTTGTTGATTCTCTGCTCAAGAACTCCATGAGGCTGATCTGGTTCATAATAGTGATTGTCGTTCTGGCGGGCACCGGTCGCTATCTTGTTTTACAAGAGGACAGAGAACCGACATTACAACAAGTTCAGGAAAAACCTCTTGTCCAGGCTATCGCCTGGACTGAGGTCGATCAGGCTGTGGTCGCAGCAATAACCGAAACTCGACAAGCAACAGAACTCTTTGCTAGCCAAAAGATTGATGAATGGATCGACAGCCTCATGATACGGGTTGATACAGATTTCCTGGACTGGTATTTCAGCTATTGGACCCAACAAACACTCGGCCTCGAAGGCCTATGGCAATACGGGGTCAATTATTTTTTCAAGAACCAACCCACCGCCGCCGAAAAACTGACCGAAGAAATCCAGCAGCAATTCTCCAAGCGGGTCCTACGTCCGCAAATTGCCGAACTTGTACTGGAACGTATCGTCCGGGACACTGCGGAATATTATGTCACCGAGCTTCGAAAAAACCTTACGGTGGTACCAACCAGATACAAAATACCACACACGGATTGGGACAGATACATGGCAGGAATCGCCCTTACCACATACGGATCTGATGGCAACCGGCAGACAGATATCAGCCTGAAGGCCCTGACTGTGACAACGGCCGGAGGAACTGTCTTACTCGTTGGTAAAATGAAGCTTCTGGTCGGCAAACTATCAAGCAAGGTCATGGTCAAATCTGCCGGCAAAGCGGCAGCGAAGATTGCCACCAAAACCGGGGCAAAGGTGGCCGCCAAAGGCGGAGGAAAATTCTTTGGTCCGATTGTCGGCATTGGCGTGCTTGTCTGGGATATCTGGGACCACAACATTACCAAGAAAGAAAATCGGCCAATTTTACGACAATCAATTGCTGACTATTTCTTGGAATTAAAGGACATTCTGCTCAATGACACGGAATCGGGTATTATGGTTATATTTAATGATCTGGAACAACAGATTTTCGATGAACTTAAAGCATCTGAGAAACAGGCTCAAAAAGAAAACCCCAGTCACTGAGAAAACGTCAACATAGCCCGATGCCGCCCCGACATCTCTCCATATGGCATGGACAATACAAGACTTCATTACTATGATACCGTCCATACAGAAGCATCATTTAAGTTGTAAGAAAAATTAATTTCGCAAAATTCTTTACTGGAGCAACAATCATGAACAAAACACTATCCCGCTTTCTTATATGTTCCACCTTAATCTTATCGCTAACCTCCTGTGCAGGTCTCGATACGAACCAGAAACAGGGCACAGCAATCGGAGCTGGCGCGGGAGCAGGAGTGGGAGCCATCCTGGGCCAGGCCATTGGCCGGAACACCAAATCTACAATGATTGGGGCAGGAATTGGCGCAGTGCTTGGCGGAGTGGCCGGAAATCAGATGGGTGCATATATGGACAGACAGGAGCAGGAGCTTAGAAATGTTATGGCCAGCTCAGATGCAGCCAGTATTAGCCGCAGCCAGGATGTTTTGACCGCCACATTTAAAGGAGAGGCTTTTTTTAATAACAATTCTGCCGTACTTTTACCCGGCGGCGTTGCTGAAATGTCTCGTATTGCCGGTGTCCTGAACAGGTACAATCAAACCCAGATAGAGGTTGGTGGCCATACAGACTCCACAGGTTCAGAACAGTACAACCAGCAGTTGTCAGAGCGCCGGGCTGAAGCCGTTAAAAATGCACTGGTTCAGCAAGGTGTTAACCCAGCAAGAATACGAACCGTTGGTTACGGTGAAAGCAGACCTATCTCATCAGACAACGCCATGAACCGCAGGGTAGAAATCACCATCATCCCCATGAGTAGTTGATTCAAGGCCGTACAACGCAAGTAACGCATCAGGTTTCCAGACAGCTGACTTTCTTTCTTCTGTCCGGAAACCTGTATTTATATTTTGAGATGAATTACATGCTCCCAAGCAACTGGATTCTCTGTCACAGCAGATTAACCGGCATGGTCTTGAACGTTGGTCTGCGAAGTGGAAATGTACTTTTCAATATTCTTCAGCTGTTCATCCCATCCACCGCTGTGCATATGAAGCGCTTCCACGGTTCGTGACGGCGAAATTTTATCAAAACCCGATTCGATAACACTCAGTAGAGTACCGCCCTCCACTTCCTTCAGGCTAAAGACGACCAGCGTAGTCGGTTCCTTCGAATAATCAATAGATGGATCAACCGCATATGGATGCCACCAGAAAGAGAGCAATCGATTAGGCTCCATGTCTTCGATGAGCACGTCAAAGGCGATATTTTCGCAACCGGAAGCAGTCATTTGCCCCAGCACACGACTTCCTGGAGTAAAGGTTTTTCCTTTAAGTGCTGCTCCGAACCATTCACCAAATTCCTCGGCATCTGAGAGTGCACGCCAGACTCTGGAAACGGGTGCTTTGAGCAGAATTTCTTTTTTTATATGATCTTTTGCAGTGTTCATCTGTCACCTCCTGATCAGTTTGTATTCATCAGAACGATATTCCATAAGCAGCGCTCAATCTGTCATTTTTGAGCATTACTCAGTATATCCATCGGTAATGAAGTTTTTTGAATCTGAAGTGTCCCACTGTTCTAACAAGATAAACACGCTTGGATGCAAAAACAGAGCTGATCGTTGCGTTTGTAAAAGGATATGAACAGGCTGAATCGGTCCTGACCGGCTGACTGTCTTTTTTGATGCTTTTTATGGCGAAGATGTATCATCCGCTGCATCAATGCTGTGCCCTTTATTCGTTTCGAATAGATCGATTAAATTTATTTTGCAATCACCATAGTATGAATTGCTACCGACTAACTGTAGCGACCCGCAATCAAGTTACTTCTGGGCCCACTTTAAGTGAGAATAAGGCTTAGGTCTTTCATGGGTTTTGATTCATAGCAGTGTGGGTACCGATTCGCCAGATTGTATCGTGTTTCAGTTACTATCTTGCACGATGCCTGACACTGTGGGCCACTCCTCTCAAAGTAAGCAGCAAGCATAATTTGGAACCATCTCTTATTTCAAAATTAAATTTTTTTCAGCCCAGCATCGACTACAAAACATTAGACAGAAGGAATTATTATGTCTAATGTTTTGAGATTCAGCATTGAAATATCAGATAGTTACCTATCATAAAAAAAGCCAAACATTGGACAAAATGATGGAATTGCCAAATATTCTTGTTTTCAACCCATCAACAATCAGGATTGCAGAAACCAAGAAGAAGATTTTTCATACAACATCAACCGAGATAATTGCTCCATTCTTCCATCATCGAAAAACCGATAGTACTTTCGTATCAGTATCAACCGCTATACTTTATTGCTCTCCTATACAAATGCCCTTGCTATTCCTAAAACGTTTTTTTCTGACATTGACAGAACGTACAATTAGGAACATTGTTTTGGAACAGATTATCGTTCGGTTTGTTTCAAATTCGGATGAAAACAGCCGTTGTTTCTTAAATGATCTTTTTTAGAACAAGGAAAACAGACTGTCCGTAAGCCCGATATTTAAAGGGTTTCATCTTATCCTCATTTAATGTGGGCCCAGATTAATCATTATTGCGGGTCTCGGCGTTTATCATTGCGGATCGCTACAACTAACTCCACCAACTTTAGAAACCAAGGAGAAATTCCATGAATGGTCACAGCGAAAAGGTCGCAATAGTAACCGGTGCTTCCCGGGGAATTGGTGCCTCGATCGCCAAACGTCTTGCCGCAGATGGATTTGCGGTTGTCGTCAACTATGCCAGTAATGTCAGAGCTGCCAAAAAAGTAGTTGAGGAAATTGAACAGGCAGGAGGCAAAGCGGTTACCGCTCAAGCCGATGTCAGCGATGCTGTAGCGGTGGCACGGATGTTTGAGGAATCGGAAGTTGCCTTCGGCGGCATAGATGTACTCATTAACAACGCAGGCATTTTGAGGCTTGCGTCCATCGCCGAGGTTGATGACGCGCAGATAGACACAATAATCGCAATCAATCTTAAAGGCAGTATTAATACCATGCGTGAGGCTTCCAGGCGAATGCGGGATGGAGGCCGGATAATTAATTTATCGTCAAGCATAGTCGGCCTGTATCTGCCGACCTACGGCATCTATGCAGCAACTAAAGCCGCAGTAGAAGCACTCACGCAAGTGCTCGCCAGAGAGTTGCGGGGCAGAAATATCACCGTCAATGCTGTTGCCCCCGGCCCCACTGCCACGGCACTCTTTCTCAACGGGAAACCACAATCGGTCATCGACCAGCTCACCAAGCTTGCTCCACTTGAGCGACTAGGGCAACCCGAAGACATCGCCAGTACGGTCGCGTTTCTCGCCGGATCTGATGGCGGCTGGGTCAACGGACAGGTTCTGCGCGCCAATGGTGGTGTTATCTGAGTAGTAAATGACTACATTCAAGATGAATCAGGTTCATACTATAACGCGGGCTAAGGTGCGGCGTCTTTTTGTCGTCGCTTTTATGCCCGCGTTATTTTAAAGAGACTATTAGCAGTTTTCTCCTTTTCACATATAACGCCGCAATAAACGGCGAGTTCTCGATTCCAGCCTTATTCCATTGTAATAAAACCGACATCACCGCTTGTCTAAAACATTGCGAATCAACCTGGCGAGCAATTCTTTGGTGAGGGGTTTTAAGGCAAATTCTTTTATTCCAAGAGCCTTGGCGGAACGTTCGTCAATGAGATTACTGTAACCAGTGCAGAGAATAATTGGAATGTCAGGTCGTATCTGCAGCATCCGACGGGCAAGATCTGCGCCGGTCATACCAATCACGTTTCTGCTCCGGACATTATTCTAACCCCGGTAAACGAAAAATAAGCCGGGACTCTTTTCAGTACCCCTTGAGGGGTAAAAAACAAGAAATGAATTTCTAATGTGCTTACAATAATTCCAATTTTTGAGAATCATTGTAAGCACCTCATTCTTTCAAATCATCCGCGAAGCCAGATTTCTGGCCAAAGGTCAGCCCCAGATCGATCCGTTTTAGTACCTTTTCTTTGTCATCAGGGAACTGATAGCCTTCATATGCATGGCTAAAGACCAACTCACCTTTGGGGGTGCGCCAGTGGTTACCCGCATGGTCAAAGCAAACCTTTGAGGTGACATCCAGGGCTGATATCATCAGTTTCAGTTCCAAAAGCTGTTCTCTTGGGGTGAACATAGTCAATTTCTTTGCCTGAACCTGGTCACAAATCGGGGTACCGGCAATGGGTCTGAAGGGGCGGGATCGGATATAGTGGGGATTGATCTCATTGAGAACCCTGGCCGTATTGAGAGCATGCTGTTCAGACATCTCTTTGCCGCCCAGGCCCGGCATCCAGTATTCTGAAACCTGAAATCCTGCGGCCATAGCTTTTTGGCCCCCGGTTATCTGGCCATGGGCATCGACTCCTTTTTTAATCTGCTTAAGCAGGTCGTCATCCCCGGTCTCCAAGCCCAGATGGACCCGGTCCAGTCCGGCTGCCCTGATGGCTTGCAGATCTGTCAGGGACCTTTGGGCAATGGTTCTTGCCCGGGCATAGGTGGTAATCCTGTTAATGGAGGGAAAGATGGTTTTCAAATGGGTCAGGGCATGAATCAGGTCCCGGGGTTTCATGATCAAGGAGTTGCCGTCCTGGATAAAGGCGGTTTTCCCGCCGGAAAGCAGCCATTGGATAAGCATGTCAACCCCTTGGTGATAACTGAGGTCAGGAACGCGGTCAAAGAGGGCCAGAATGGCCTTCCGGCTCATCTGACCGCTGTCGCCCAGGCGAAGGGATTCTGATTTCAGGTCACTTGCCAGGGCGGCCATAGCATTGATATCTGACTCGATCTCCGCAAGGGGCCGCAGCTGGAACTTTTCTGTTTTGTACATGGCGCAAAAGGTGCAAAGGTTCCAGGGGCAGTTGCGGGTAAACCGGACAAGAAGAGAGGCGCTGCCTCCTTCGCTGGGGGGGCGGTAATTACCTGTTTCGAAATGATAATCGTTGATCGTCATGGGTTCTCTCTTTGGCCTTTTGACTATTTTCCAACCCTTCGAAAAGGCAACATGAGCCTGAGCGGGGTCGCTTCAGTAAAGTAACCTTACCCTTGACCCAATGCCAGCCGAATTTTTTCAGCTAAATCTCTTTTTGTAAATGGCTTCTGAATGAAACTGACGCCTTCATCCAACACCCCGTGATGGGAAATGACATTGGCGGTGTATCCTGACATAAAGAGACATTTCAATCCCGGTCGATTTTCCATAAGTTTTTGCGTTAGAATCCGGCCATTCATTTCCGGCATAATGACATCAGTCAGGACAAGATGAATCTGCCCGGAGTGCTCATCCGCCAGGTGGATGGCGTCACTGGGGGTGCCGGCGACCAGCACTGTATAGCCAAGGCGTTGCAGCATTGTTGTGGTCATATCGAGAATCGTCGGTTCGTCCTCCACCAGCAAGATGGTTTCGTCGCCGTGTATTGCCGGCTCAGCGACGATATTGCATTCTTCCAGGTTGGTCTTGCCCAAATATCGGGGAAGGTAAATCGAAAAAGTTGTCCCTTGTCCCTGTTCACTGTAAGCATTAACAAAACCGTTGTTCTGTTTGACGATACCATAGATAGTTGCCAACCCAAGTCCAGTACCTTCGTTTACCTCTTTGGTCGTAAAAAACGGCTCAAAGATATGGGGCAATATCTCCTTATCCATGCCACGGCCATTATCACTCACGTTTATTTTCACATACTGGCCGGGGGCAAAGCCAGCGTGAGCCAAACAGTATTCTTCATCGAGCGTGCAGTTGCCCGTTTCGACAGTAATCTTACCCACACCTGCAATAGCATCCCTGGCATTGACACAGAGATTGACCAGAATCTGATCGACCTGCGATGGATCTATTTTTGTCAGCCACAGCCGTTTTCCTGGAAGGAATGTCAATTCGATATTCTCACCGATGAGTCGTAACAACATCTTCAACATCTCAGAGACGGTTTCATTTAGATCGATCACCTTGGGCGAAACGATTTGTTTTCGGGCAAAGGCCAGGAGTTGTTTGGTAATATCAGCGGAGCGATTGGCCGCCTGTTGGATTTGGAGCAGGTCGTTATAGACAGGCTGATCTTGATCCAACTCGTCCATTGCCAATTCTGCATGGCCTAAAATTACGCCGAGCATATTGTTGAAATCGTGTGCCACCCCACCGGCTAAGCGGCCCACTGATTCCATTTTCTGGGCCTGGATCAATTGAGCTTCAAGTTTTTCTCTTTTTTCATTATTTTCCTTGAGCTCATTGTTGGCTTTTTGAAGTTTTGCTGCGACATAATGCTGATGGACCAGATTTTTTTCCAGAGTACGAACCAGAACTGCCAAAGAAATCGTCACAACAGAATTGAGAAAAACGAAGGTTACGGCGGTGATGGTCCAGACCTTGATATGGGTCGAATCTCCTGTTGCCCAATTCAACATACCATGAGATAGGAGATACCCCACTGCCAAAACAGTTACTGAATTGATGACAATAGAGGTCAGGCCAGCCCGCAAACCCAAAAGGAGTGTTGCAACAATAGAAAAAGAAAACAGCCAGACTCGACCGCTGCTCTCGGGCCCAAGGATTACAAGTGCTGCCAGCCCAACACCATAGATAACCAGGAGGCCGGTCAGCACTCGTATGGAAAAGGGGATACGACGGAAGAGCACAATTACAACAGTGCTGAGGTAGCCGATAAAATGGATAAAGAGGAGTGCCCAGTTCTGCGTCTGGAAGGAATGCAAAGAACTCTGAACTAAAGGTATGAAGGCAAAAACAACGATACTCAAAAAAATAGCGGAAAAGATGTGCTCACGCCATTGGGCCAGTGCTTCAACTGCAGGTCTTAGCTGGTTTGCTTCCTGTGTATGGATAGCCGTCCCTCATTTTTATAGGTAAAACTTGTAGCTGTATTCTGCTGATAAAATTTGCGAATAAAGTTCGGATGGGATGAGCAATACAATCAATAGAATATGTTCCGCCCATAGAGAAGAAGAGATATCTAATTGTCAGCCTCATGGTCATTAAATTTTACTGAAATGGTAACGCGAAGTCAAGTTCTTAGCAGGAGCTGAGGGAATTCCATTTTTTACAAGCACTACTATTTCTTCGTCTTTTATTCATCCTTAAACGTTTGATTTTATTTTAAATCGTTGGGTTCGATACATTTAAACACAGGCATATGGACGAAATTCCAAAGATTAAATTTTGAGAACAACGAAAAGTTAGGCCAAAAGGGTCGTTTCAGGATGGAAACGAGTCTCTGCATTCAAGACAAATGAGGGATTTACGGTTAAGAAACGATAACCAACAGGAACACCTTCTTCGTCACAGATTCTTTCATGGAGAGAACAACCAGTGCTGCCAGAGAAGACGGTGAGAAATATTTGAGTACTATCGACAATAGCGTATTTCTGAATATCGTTGATTTCCGTCACTGTTATGCCTGTTGCCAGCTGAATTCCCTAAATTTATGTTTTAATATCCAAGGTGGCCTGTGCGGTCTGTTTTGCCAGATCTTTAATTTCATTTGCCACAACTGCAAAACCTTTACCGGCCTCACCGGCTCTTGCTGCTTCGATGGTGGCGTTCAGAGCAAGAAGATTCGTTTGTACTGAAGTCTCAGTTATGACTTCCGTCACCTTGCTGATCTCATTGGCGGCAATTCCCAGTTCATCCACCCGCTGCAATGCCTGCTCAGATTTGCTGACCTTTGCCAAAAGTGACTGGTGAGCAATTTCAAAATCTTTCATGTCATTATTCAACTTCGCATGGTTCGTCATCTCCTGATCGATGAGGTGTTGAGACATTTCGACGGCTTTATTGTTAATAGTAGCCCACTTACCTATATTATTTGAGAAATTCTCCAACTCAGGTTTTACCGTCGCGGCAAAATCCAAAGCCAGAAATTCTGTTTTCGCCGCGCCGTAGACCTTTCTTCCCTCGACGAGTGCTTCATGCGCCTGTTGACGTTGTTCAACAGAGGCATAGGGCGTGGATGGTCCGCATCAAGCCGGCTTTCTCGGCAGTCACACTTTTTATGATTTGAAAATGGCTAAATGAGGGACAAAAGATGACGGAGTACTTCCAATTTTCGTTAGAAGCTACAGATGAACCGCTGAACAGTTTTCGCAAGCTGCTTCTTCACAAGCACAGGAGGTAAATACATCTCCCTTTATAAAAAATTCATGCACGTTGCGGATTACAGCCGTAGGGGGTCTAAAGTATCTGCCTGAGAGAGCATTATATAGACTTACAAAGAGGCTCATTTATAACAAGTGGAGGTAACAGAACCTCCTTTCTATCAGAGGTCGCTTTTCTCAAAATCTATTTGTTCGACAAGTTCATGCACCTCATCCTCTCTCATGTGGTGTTCATCGCTAATTACAAAGAGCAAGCCACTAGAAAACAACGAATTCTCTCGAGCAAAAGCCAGGGAGGTAAAGATACCTCCCGCTTGAGTCAAAATGTTTTCACCTTCCTTCGATCTTATTATTGCCGATCTTTAATTGTTGACGAGAATAACACAACCAACTGTATTAATTAATTAATATAAAACACCATTCAACTTGACATGCTTATTGCAAAACATATTCACAATAAATGAAAGCATCTTGATGCAAGATTTTATTTTTTTGGTCCAGCAGCAATTAACCGGAAAACATTTTGGGGTCTTTTATCCCCTTATATTTAGTAATTACGGGTACACATGGTTAAAGCGACATTGGTTGTTGTAGATGATGAAAGGATTCTCCTGCTGATTTTGACAAGAAGACTGGAGAAGCTTTCTTACAAGGTGTACCCGGCTTCTTCTGGAGTCGAGGCCCTGGAAAGTCTTCAGCGTGAAACGGTTGATGTGCTCATTACCGATTTCCAGATGCCGGGCATGGATGGAGCTGAGCTCATCACCAAAGCCATTGCAATTGACCCGATGCTCCAAAGCATTGTGGTCACCGGCTATTGCGATCTCAAAAACGCCATCTATGTCATGGGCGCCGGAGCCTTTAATTATCTGCCTAAGCCTGTCGACTTTGACGAGTTGGATATCACCATCCAGAAAGGTCTGGAAAAGAGGAAGCTGCTCCAGCAGGTAGATCAAAAACAGAAACAACTGGAACAATACCGCCATCATTTAGAAGAACTGGTGGAAAAAAGAACGGAAGCTCTCACAGAGGTAAACCAGGCTTTAAGGAAAGAAATTGAGGAGCGAAAACAATTGGAGATTTCTCTCAGGGAAGCAAAAGTGCTGGCAGAAGATGCCAACAAAGCCAAAAGTGAGTTTCTGGCAAACATGAGTCACGAAATTCGCACCCCGATGACCAGTGCAATCGGTTTGCTTAATCTGGTCCTTGACACCAAACTTCTCCCCAAACAAAAGACCTATCTGGAAATGGCGAGGGTGTCAACCGTCGTCATGCACAACCTGCTTAATGACATCCTGGATTTTTCAAAAATTGAAGCCGGAAAACTGACGTTGGAGTCAATATCCTTCGAGCCCAAAAAGGTCATAGATTCGGTTGTGGACCTGCAGCATTTTCAGGCCGAAGAAAAAAAGATCGGCCTCGTCGTCTCAATTGATACCGATGTGCCGGCTACGGTCATCGGCGACCCGAATCGCCTTCGGCAGATTATCCTCAATCTGGTATCGAATGCGATAAAATTTTCCCACTACGGCGAAGTTGTCATCCATTGCGAAAATGCAACCGAGATTGCCGAGCTGTCCTCGTCAGATGACCAGTTCAGTTTCCTGCATATTTCGGTCAAGGACAACGGTATCGGCATTTCCAAAGAGAAGACCAATCTCATTTTTGAAGCCTTTTCCCAGGCGGACAGTTCGACGACGCGAGAGTACGGTGGAGCAGGACTTGGTCTGAATATCTGCAGTAAGCTCGTAGCGATGATGGGGGGAAGGATATGGGTCGTCAGTGAACCAGGCCAGGGCAGCACTTTTCATTTTACCTGCAGACTCGGCCGGGACCATGTTGCAAATGAAGCAGCAGAAGGACCAACCATCAACAGACAGCCCGTATTGCAGGAAACGAAAGACCCAAAAACCTTGACTATTTTACTGGTGGAAGACAACCAGAGCAATCAATGGGTTTTTCGAGAACTGCTCTTAAAGCAGGATTATGCAGTGGTGAATGTGTCCGATGGAGCATCAGCGCTGGCAGAAATCGCCAAGAGACGCTTTGACCTCCTCTTGCTGGATCTGCAACTGCCCGGAATGAATGGTTATGAAGTTGCCCATCAGATAAGAAAGCACGAGCGGGCGACAGGTGTTGAAGAAGGTCAACATCTGCCGATTATTGCCATATCCGGTTCTCCCGGCAAAGAGGAAATGCAGAAATGTCTGGATGCCGGAATGAACGATTTTATCGCAAAACCGTTTATGGCAGATCAGTTCTTTACGAAAGTACGAAAACAGCTTCATTCCGGCTCAAACATGACGATGGAAACGGGCAGGGATAAAAAGCGAATAGCAGCAAAGACCTCTATCCTTGCTGGAGAAATTTTTAATGAGGAAGGCGCACTGAAAAAAGCCTGCGGTGACTCTCAAGAAATGGTTAAAAGGATCAAAAACTTTCTACAGACAATGCCGCAATCTTTTAACATGTTGCGGGAGAATATCCTTGCTGAAAAGAGAACTTTTTTAGAGCAGGAGATCCACCGTTTAAATGCACAGGCAATGGAGATAGGGGCTACCAGTGTTGCCGATGAACTCTTCAGTCTGTTGATGAATCTCAGAAATAACCAAACAATCAAGGAAGGTCAGGTAGATATAGCAGCAAGTGAATTCGAAACTTTTCGTCACGATCCGAAGATACGGTCGTTATTGGGGGAATGAAAATGCCAAAAAAAATAGATGCCAAATTGAGAGTTTTAGTAGTTGAAGATGATTTTATGGTGAGGCAGGTTCTTCGTGATATCCTGGAGCAAAATGGGGCCATAGTGGATATCGCAGTGAATGGAGAAGAAGCCGTGCAGGCTTTTCGGGTGGCCTGGCGCAAAGAGCAGCCCTATGACCTTCTCTGCATGGATATCATGATGCCGGTTATGGATGGACACGAGGCGTTGTTGAAAATCCGGGAAGTGGAAAAAGCTCTGGGTGTTTCGGGTCCCGAGGAAGTTAAAGTCATTATGCTTTCGGCTCTGGATGACGCAAAAACGGTGATGAAGGCATTTTACAAAGGAGGTGCTACTTCTTATATCGTCAAACCCATCGAAAAAGAGCGCCTGCTTCTTGAAATGCAAAATATCGGATTGATCGCGTAACTATTATGGTTACAAGACAGGTCGTGGACGATTGCCAAGGTACACCAACTGCTCCCCGATGTTTTTGGGAGCAGTTGGTGGTCCACGTTTTTATTCTTCTCCCCGCAATAAACCAAGAAGAACCAAGAGTTTTTTAAACAGTCACTCTCATTCCCATAATTCGACATTATCCGTGGTGGAGTCGCGCCTATTTTGTTCATTAATAGCATGCTGCCAGCACTCTCGATCGCGCATTGCTATTCGCCTGCTTCTGTCTATATTTCTAAGATTGCGCATATAAACAACAAAATCGCCATAGGAAAAATGAATAACCCGTCCAGTCTTTCCTCCCAGATCCTCGGCCAGGAGAGGAATTTTTTCGTATGCAAGAAATTCACGAATAAATCTGCTATTCACCGATCCAACGCATAAGAAATTGCTCGTATCCTCAGAATGACTGTGAATTGTACTTCCACCAAAAGCCTTTGCCTTAATAAAACGCTTTTCTGCACCAAGTTTAAGCATTTCATTTATGAGCAACTCCATAGAGTGGATGCCATATCGACCCGCGTCAGACTGAGTCATCGGTATATCTTTGGCATACCGCCGATGGCTCAACATAAAATGGTTCATCCCCATAACCTTGTTGACCGGATCAAAAAGGCATGCTGACACGCATGAGCCAAGAAGAGTGGAAATAGTCACTGGAGTATTGGATGCATAATATTCACCTGGATCGAGAATAATTCGCCGGTGATGGTCGAGTATTTCAATTCGCATCTAAAAAAGGTTTGTCTCATAATTTAAATTACAAGTGCAAACATATAAGGAGGTATTAAACTTTTTGCTCTTGCTGACCGAAAAGAAACTGAGACCTTATCTTCTCTTCGTTTGACAATTTAACCATCAGCAAGCACTACCGGCTCTTACCGATCCGTGCACAACTGGTGATGAGATCATTTTTCGGACGACGAATCTACGAAAATGGGCCAGTGGGACAGGCGCTCCTTTTGCGACTGTGCCCAACTTTTCGCCAAAAATCAAGTACATCAAAACTATATGAAGATTACATCCTGCTGCAATCATCTACTGAAACGGTATAGTGACCGGCACCGGGCAGTTCTCTGCAAAAACTGGATTCGGCCTCTCAGATTGGTAGTACTTTCCTCCCTCTTCGGCCATCTAACCTGGCAGGCCTGCCATCCCGCCGTTTTCTATACTACAATTATAATAATCATCCATAGCACTATTGCGTTGCTGTTACTTACCGAATGCCGGCGAAGCGAACAATACCACCGGACAATTGAAGAGTTTGATCGGCGCGAAGCCGTATTGAAAAATTATCCTATATGAAGACGTATCGTCAGTAAGAGACAGCATTCTCAAAGCATGACGACTGAAAAGACTCCCGGCTTATTTCGCATTTACCGGGGTTAGCCCAATAGGACCTTTTTTCTATTGCCTCTGCCACCCATCAGATTAACAAATCTGCGCCAATTTATTAATAGTATTTTCCAATTTGACTCCTCAAAGTCTATCGTTTACATATGTTTTTCAGTCTTCCATAAGAGCGTACAGTCCTGAGTATTCTTGATTACAACCCATTAGAAACTAGCCGGAGAGCAATGAAACGTGGAAAAAATGTCTTCATCGTTTGTCATTGTCTACTGAACAGCAACGCAAAAATTTATCCTCTGGCAGATACGAAGGGTGTCTATGCGGACGACATCACACCCCTGATACAGGAAGGCGTCGGTCTGGTGCAGTTACCTTGCCCGGAAACTTGCTATCTTGGTTTAAACCGTTGGGGGATGACGAAAGAGCAATACGATCACCAGGCCTTTCGGGATTTCTGCAAAATGATCCTGCATCCTGTTATGCTGCAAATTAAAGCATACGCTCAAGCCGGATACCTCATCTCAGGAGTGGCAGGGATGGACGGCAGCCCAAATTGCGGTATCACCAAAACTTGCATTGGGTACCATGGTGGCGAGATTTGTTCCAGTAATGAGAAGAACCTCGGAAGCGATCTTGAAATGGTGGTTGGACGAGGGGTTTTTATGGAAATACTCGAAGAGTTGCTCAGGGCAGAGGGAATAGAGCCTCCATTTGTCTCTCTTCATCAGGAAAATTCTGCATAACCAAAGAGTAGTAGAAGATAATTACAATTAATTGCTTAGCACCATTACCTGTGGGGGTAGTTTTGACATATGGGCTGAAAGAAAACGAGAGTCTCTGCAGAACACGGCACCAGGCATTCTGGCACAATGACTCGCTTGGGACGCCACTGGTGTTTGCCCTTGCGGAAAAGCCCGGATTCCCCCCCAGACCTTGGCAGTCACCCCTGCCCAGAAAGGCTTGGGATCTTTCCCCGGACTGGCATGTGAACATGGTGGAAAACTACCTTTACGGCAATTGTTTCTGCGGAGATGCTATGCCCGTTGCCAGCCTCATGGTGGGACTGGATATTGTTAATACAACGATTCTGGCCGGGGGCGACTATGACTACAGTAGTTCGAACGATTTTATAGGTTTTCAACCAGGCCGCTTTAAACTTGAAGAAACCGTCGCCGGGTTTGATCCGGGCCACCCTCTGGTACAAGATCTTATGGCCTGTTATGACAGGGTCATTCAAAGAGTTGGACAGGATGCCCTGGTCAACACCCCCATGACTCTGGACGCCCTATCCTCTCTATACGCCATGTGCGGCAGTTCCACCTTCCTCATGGACATGCTCGACAAAAAAGAGCTCATTAAGCAACGGGTCCGGGAAATGACCCAAACTTACCTGGCATTTTACGATCATTTCTATGACCACTTAAAAGTAAAAGGCTATGGGGAATCAGCCTCTTGGTTCCAGGTCTTTGCAGAAGGCAAATTCGAGAGTGTCCGGTGTGACTTCAGTCTGATGCTGTCCCCTGACTTGTTTGACGAATTTGTCATGCCGGAACTGATCCAGGTCTGCGACCATATGGATTACACTCTGTTCAACATGTGCTCGGTCCAGCATGCAAGGTTCCTGGACCAGTTGGCTACCATCCCCTCCCTTGACGGTATCTTTTGGAACCCAGAGCCCTATCTCGATGGGATCAGGGGGTATTTGCCGGTCTTACAAAAGATCAAAGAAAAAGGAATGTGCCTGGAAATTGTCTGCCACAACGTGGAAGATGGAGTCCTCGCCGCAAAAACCCTGGGACCGGATGGGCTGTACATCCTGTTTGAAAATCGCTTCAAGACGCCGGACGATGCCCAGGCTGCTGTTGAACGTGTTTGGAAGGCCTGCCGTTAAAAGTTCCCGGCAAGGCCGTAACTTAAGACTATTTATGGTGAAAGAGGTATTAAAGATGAAAAAAAACGTTAGCCTTAAACTTATGGGCCTGCTGGTATCCATCGCCCTGCTCCCTGGCCTTGCCCTTGGCGGGCAGACCAAGTGGGAACAGATCAAAGCATCAGGGAAACTTGTTGTGGGTAACTGCCCGGAATATCCACCCTTTTCTTTTAAGGACACCAATAATAAGGTAGAAGGTTTTGATTCTGATTTTGCCAGAGCTCTGGGCAAAGTGCTTGGCCTGGAAGTGGAGATGAAAGATACGGCCTGGGAAGGGCTTGTGGCCGGAATGAAAAAAGGCGACCATGATATCATCATTTCTTGTATGTCTCCTGAAGAGGCCACTCAGGCGTCAAAAAACGTCAACATGAGCATTCCTTACATTCGCCTGAGCGAAATCATCGTCACCCGGACTTCGGTGGATGATATCCATTCCAAAGAGGATCTTTCCGGCAGGATAGTGGGAGTTCAGGCCAACTGCTCCAGTGAGGTGGCCGTGGACAGCCTTAAGGATATGGGGATTGTGGCCAAGGATATCCGGCGGTACAACCGGAACAGCGAGGCCCTCATCGACCTGAAAAATGGTCGGGTAGATGCTGTGGTGGTTGGTCTTGCCTATGCCGCCACCAAAATCAAGGGAAACCCGGATTTGAAGATTATCAATAATCCGGTACGAGCAGTGGACATCGTAGTGGTCATGGACCACGGCACCGACGAACTGACCAAAGAAATCAACCAGGCCATTGAAACCGTCAAGGAAAACGGCGAATTCGATAAGGTCCAAGACAAGTGGCTCTCTCTGTAATACCTTGAAAAATCTTGATTTTTCGTTCCTGGTCCCTTATCTGCCCCAGATACTTGCCGCGTCAAAGCTTACGCTGATCATTGGAGTGCTGTCCTTTGGGGCGGCACTCCTGGTCTCCGTCACTGTGGGGGTAATCCGGTCCGGCCGTCCACCCAAGGTCTTGAATTTTTTTCTCGGCATTTATGTGGAAATTTTCAGGGGAACGCCTCTGTTAATTCAGCTCTTCTTCATCTACTACGGCCTGCCCACCTTCGGCATTCTGCTGGAGCCTATAACGGCAGCTGTTATCGGCCTGTCCCTTAACTCAGGAGCCTATATGTCCGAAGTGGTTCGGGCTGCCATCTCTTCGGTGAACAAAGGGCAGTATGAGGCCTCCCTTTGCTTAGGCTACACCCGGCCACAGGTCTATTGGCATGTGATCTTTCCCCAGGCCTTTAAGGTCGCCCTGCCCACGCTCATGAATTATTTTTCAACCATGATCAAAGAGACCTCCCTGGTATCGGTGCTCTCCATTGCCGAAATCACCCGCATTGGCAGCCAGATATATGCAAGGACCCTGAGCCCCTTTGAAATATACCTCACCATCGGTGCCATATATTTTGTCATGACCTATTCCGTGGCCCTGGTATCAAAATGGATAGAAAAGAGAACGGCCAAATGGACCCTTTAATTCAGATCGAGAGGATCTCCAAATCTTTTTCCGGCCACAAGGTTTTGCAGGAAATCAGCCTGGACATTTGCCGGGGAGAGGTTTTGGCCATCATCGGTTCCAGCGGTTCGGGAAAGAGTACTCTGATCCGGTGCCTGAACGGTCTGGAGCAGGTGGATCAGGGGCAGGTAACCATTGACGGCATTCCAGTAAATGATACTTCTTCTGTGGCGGGCCGGGTGGGAATGGTTTTTCAGCAATTCAATCTATTTCCCCATTGTACCGCCCTTGAGAATATAGTCCAACCCTGCCGGGTGGTTAAGAAAATGTCCCGTCAGACAGCTGAGAAACTGGCCTTTTCTCTTCTGGAAAAGGTCAAGCTGACCGATCAGGCAACCCAGTATCCTCACTCCATGTCAGGCGGGCAGCAGCAGCGACTAGCCATTGCAAGATCCTTGAGCATGTCCCCTGAAATTATGCTGTTTGACGAACCAACCTCATCGCTGGACCCTGAACTGGCCTATGAAGTCTTTGACACCATAAAAGCCCTTTCCAGGGAGCACATCACCATTATCCTGGTCACCCATCAGATGAATATGGTCAGGGACTTCGCCACCCGGGTTCTCTTTTTGGACAAAGGCATGGTCCACTTTGATGATACCTTTGACGCCCTTGTGGCGTCAGATGACATCCGGATCAGACAATTTCTGAAGAAAGTCTACGCCTGATCCCCTGACGCAGACCTTCTTTTTTTGGGAACCACCGCACTCTCCGGCGGCTCTTGAAAATATGAGCCCCCTCCTCCTCACCCTCCTTCCCTCTTTGAGCCTATCCTTCTAAAGTCCTTTAGGCAGGTTACTTTCTTAAAAAGCCAAGTCAACAATCGGCAAGATACTAAGATTACAGCCTTGTAATGGAACTGAAAGATTGAGGTAATGTTTGAGGAGTATATTTCGGTCCAAATATTGGCAAGCGACTTGTTTTAATTACCGAATTTTGATTGGAGTCAAAAGATGATCAAGTTGGTAGATGTTACACGAAAATACGGAAACTTCAAGGCGGTTGATGACGTCTCAATAACAATTAATTCGGGCGAAATTGTCGGGCTTCTCGGTCATAACGGCGCCGGAAAAACCACCATCATGAAAATGATTACCGGTTTTCTTGAGCCGACTGAAGGAACAATCACCGTCAATGGCAAAGAGATTGGCGTTGATCGCCAGGCAATTCAGAAAGAAATTGGTTACCTGCCGGAGAACTGCCCGGTTTATCCGGAGATGACAGTGGTCGAATACCTCGACTATATGGCGTCTTTGCATGGGCTCTCCGAAGGCAAACGAGCACCACTGGTCGTTTCGGCTATTGGCCGTACCGGTCTGAAGGACAAAGCCTTTCAGTCAATTGCCACCCTGTCCAGGGGCTATCGTCAACGAACCGGTGTGGCCCAGGCGATCCTGCATGAACCGGATATTCTTATCCTCGATGAACCCACCAACGGCCTTGACCCCACTCAAATTCAGCAGATGCGGGCACTCATTACCGATCTGGCCAAAACTTCCACCGTCATTGTCTCTACCCATGTCCTCCATGAAGTGCAGGCCATCTGTGACCGGGTCATCATTCTCAAAAACGGCCAGAAGGCGCTTGACGCAAAACTTGATGAATTGCAAACCGAGGGCAGGTTGCTTTTACAGCTTGGCGATAAAGCTGATGACCCTCGACCATTGATCGAGAGTTGTCAAGGTGTTGCCGCAGCGCTTCTGGTCGATAGTGCTCAGCCATTCCGGTCGGGCATCAATTGTGCAGTCTCTGTAGGTGATGATGCCAACCGACGGGAGGTCGCGGCCGACATAGCTCATAACCTGCATGAAAACGGTTACCGGATCTATGGTATGCATTTCGAGTCGCGGAATCTTGAAACAATCTTCACTGAAATAACTGCGCAATGAGGAAGGAGTACAGAACAATGAAAAATGTCTTGCGTGTGATCCACAAGGAGTTCGGCTCTTTTTTCAGTTCGCCGATCGCCTATATCTTCATCGGGGTCTTTCTGGCGGTAAACCTTTTTATCTTTTTTTGGGTGGAGACCTTCTTCTCCCGTAATATCTCCGACATACGACCTCTTTTCACCTGGATGCCGATACTCTTAATCTTTCTTTCAGCGGCAGTGACCATGCGTTTATGGGCGGAAGAGAGGAAAACCGGTACCCTGGAGTTGCTGCTGACCTCTCCGGTTTCTCCTGTGGCATTGGTCCTGGGTAAATTTTTTGCCTGTCTTTGCCTTGTTGCCTTATCTCTGGCCCTTACCCTGTCGATTCCCATAACGGTAAGTTTTATGGGGCCACTGGACTGGGGGCCTGTTTTCGGCGGGTACCTGGCGACTCTCTTTCTCGCTGCGGCCTATATTTCCATCGGCCTTTATGTCAGTGTCAAATCGGACAATCAGATCGTCAGTCTGATCGTAACAGTTCTTGTCTGCTCTCTCTTTTACCTGATCGGTTCAGAGACCCTGGTCTCGTTTTTTGGTAACCGGGGCGCGGAAATTCTCCAGCTACTCGGTTCCGGCTCACGCTTTGCCTCGATTACCCGTGGAGTGATCGACCTGCGGGATCTCTACTACTATCTGGCCATCATGGGCATATTTCTGACTCTCAATGTCTATGGCCTGGAGAGGATACGCTGGGTGGATAATCCGGCCAATATTCGGCACAATCGCTGGCGCCTGCTCTGCGGCTTGGTAGTCGCCAACTTTTTGGTCGCCAATTTCTGGCTGGCTCCGGTCAACGCATTGCGTGCCGATATGACCACAGGCCATATTTATTCTATATCGGAGACCACCCGGAATTATCTCTCTCAATTAAAAGAGCCGCTGCTTATCCGCGGCTATTTTTCAGCAGAGACCCATCCCCTGCTGGCCCCATTGGTGCCACGCATTCGTGATTTACTGAGGGAATATGCGGTGGCGGGCGGCAGCAAGGTTCATGTCGAGTTTGTCGATCCCCTGGAACACCCCAATCTCGAGCAGGAGGCCGGGCAGAAATACGGTATCCGGCCGGTGCCTTTCCAGACGGCAAGCAAGTATCAGGCTTCGGTCACCAATTCCTATTTTGACATCCTCATTCAGTATGGCGACCAGTTCGAGACCCTGGGGTTTCGCGACCTGATTGAGGTGAAAGCCAGGGGCGAAGGGGATCTGGATGTTGAACTGCGCAACCCGGAATATGATATTACCAGGGCCATCAAAAAGGTACTCTACAGCTACCAGGGTGGAGGCGATCTCTTTTCCGATATCGGCAAACCGGTGAAGTTTATCGGCTATATGTCACCCGACAGCAGCTTGCCCACAGAACTTGTCCAGTTGAAGGGAGAGCTTAAAACCATTCTTGCCGACATGCAGAAGAAGAGCAATGGCCTTTTTACCAGTGAAATTGTCGATCCCGAGGCAAATGGTGGCGCTGTCGCCAAAACGATTGCTGACCAATACGGTTTTCGACCTATGGCAGCCAGTCTTTTCGATGAGCATACCTTCTGGTTTTATTTGACCCTGCAAAGTGGCGACCAGAGAGCGGAAGTGCCTTTGCCGGAAGACCTTTCCAGGGAAAATCTCATGCGATCACTTGCCGCCGGGCTGAAGCGATTTGCCACCGGTTTTACCAAAACAGTGGCTTTAGATACCCCGAAAACAACGCCACCCATGCCCCAGTATGGCATACCAGGCAGGGGTCCGCAGTTTGAAATGTTGCAGGAACTGCTCGCCAAAGAGCATGGCGTCGTCAACACCGATCTGGCCAATGGCCGGGTACCCGATGACACGGATCTATTAATGGTGGTTGCACCGGAATCCGTTGACCAGAAACAACTCTTTGCCATGGATCAGTTTTTAATGGAAGGCGGCACCGTCATTCTCGCCAGCTCGCCCTTTGCAGTCAAGATGGAGCAGAAACTGGATGTTGTAAAAGAACCATCGGGTCTGGAGGACTGGCTGAAATTCAATGGAATCTCCATAGGGGAACAACTGGTGCTTGATCCGCAGAATAGCGCTTTCCCGGTTCCCGTGCAGCGGCAGGTGGGCAATTTTACTGTCCAGGAAACCAAGCTGGTCAGCTATCCTTACTTTGTCGATATCCGGCCCGACGGCATGAACCAGGAAAACGGTATGCTCTCAGGTTTGAACCAGTTAACCATGACCTGGGCCTCACCAATCAGTATCGATATGGATAAGAACAAGGAGCGGAAAGTAACCAGGTTACTGGAAAGTTCCAAGGACAGCTGGCTCTCCGACTCAACCAACGTTCAACCGAATTTCTCCGCCTACGGGGAGCTTGGTTTTGCCCCAACCGGCGAGAGAGGAAAACAGCTTCTCGGGGTAGCGGTTGAGGGACGGTTTACCTCGTACTTTTCCGGCAAACCATCACCACTGCTGGCGGATAAGGACCAAAAGGAAGCAAAACAGGAGGATAAAGGTAAAGAGCCAGAGAAGAAGGCTCAACCACAGGTTATCAGCCGACAGATCGACAAATCACCGGAATCAGCACGTATTATCCTGTTAAGCTCCAACAGTTTCCTCAACGATGCGATGCTTCGAATCGGCTCCAGTGTCATGCGCAGCAGCTATCTTGGACCTGTACAGATGATGGCCAACAGTGTGGATTGGTCACTTGAGGATCGTGGCCTGCTTTCAATCCGAGGACGGGGGCATTTTTCGCGCACTTTGCTGCCCATGACCAGAGACGTTCAATTTTTCTGGGAATATCTCAACTATGGCCTGGCGCTGCTCGGTCTCCTGGTCGTCTGGCTGGTGCGGAGAGTGATGAGAAAAAGATCGAAACAATACTATCTGGCATTACTGCAATAGGCTTTTGGAGGATTACAGATGAAAAAAATGATTATTGCGGCCATGGTGCTGCTTGTCGCCCAGATAGGCCTTGCACTGGCTTTAAATATAAGCAAGAAAGGCATAAGCACCGGAACACCCGATACGCTCTTCCTCACTTTTTCGCCGAATATGGTGCACTCGCTTGAAATCACCAATGGTGAGGGAAAGAGCCTGGTCATCGAGAAAAGCAAAGATGGCTGGATTGTACCGGCGCATTTTTCGGCTCCGGTGGACACCACTAAAGTGAAGGCGCTGGTTGATAAATTGGCCGGGATAAAACAGGGCTTTGTCGTGGCCAATACCGCTGATGCCGCCAAGCGGTTCAAGGTTGATAGCGGAAGTTTTGAAGATCATGTCGTATTGAAAAGTGCCGATACAACACTGGCTGATTTTTATGTCGGTACCTCGCCGGCCTTTCATCAGATCCACGCAAGACGTAATGATAGTGACCAGATTGTTGCCATCCCTCTTTCGAGCTTTGAACTGGAAACGACAGTCGATAAATGGCTCGACACCTCGGTCGGAATCATCAAGGATGATGACCTGACTGGTTTGACTATTGGTGACATAGACCTGAAAAAAACAGCTGACGGCTGGCAGCTTGAAGGGTTGCACGAAGGAGAGAAGGCGAACAAAGAGGAAATAACTGCCTTAGTGACCAAAGCTCGCGGCATGTCCATTGAGGATGTGCTTGACCCAACAAAGGGAGCTGAGCTTTTGGACAAACCGGCGTTTCGTTTCACAACCATCCGCAAGGATGGCCGGAAGGTGGAATACCTCTTTGGTAAGGACAAGGAGGACTTCTATGTAATGAAGCTCTCGGATCGGGACCTCTACTTTAAAGTGAAGAGCTCGCTGGTCGATGCTGTACGGAATATAACTCGCGATAAACTGGTGCAGGTCGAAAAAGCAGCGGAAAATAAAATCGAATCGACAAACAATGCAGCCGAACCGACAGAGCAAAAAGCGGCATCGACGGAGGATAAAATCCAGGCGGCAGAATAGCAAAAATCTCCCCCAACGGCCCACTCCCGTCTGGCACGACGTTGTGCTCACCGCAGGGAGTGGGTCGTTTTTTTAGTTATGGAATGCCAGTTTGAAAGGAGCATGGTAAGAACGGGAAAATCGTTATGTGAAATCAAATCCTGAAGATACCAACCTTCATTGCTCCATTACTTTACGGATGAGCTGAGCGATATTTTTCCTAGTCAGAGGTTTTAGCGCAAAACCTTTAATTCCTAGAGAGCGGGCTTTTTCTTCTGTAATCATACTACTATATCCAGTACAAAGAATAATTGGCAATTCGGGTTTAATTTGCAAAATCTTCCGGGCCAAGTCTGCACCCGTCATTCCCGGCATGGTTTGATCGGTGACGACCAGATCGAAAGCATCCGGTTGATTTTGGAAGGTGGTCAATGCTTCCAGACTGTCCATTTGCACTGTCACCTTATAACCAAGTCTTTCCAACATTATTTTGCCCATGTCTGCCAGCATCTGTTCATCGTCAACAAGGAGAATCCGTTCGGTACCGGTGATCATCGGATTATCAACATTTGATTCAGGCAGGATATTTTCCATTGAGACAGGAAGGGTAATAGTAAAAACCGTTCCCTCTCCCAGTCGGCTCTCACAGGTGATGAATCCACCATAACTTTTTATTATGCCGTGGGTAATGGCTAGGCCCATGCCGGTTCCCTTGCCTGTTTCTTTGGTGGTAAAATAGGGATCAAAAATCTTTTTCTGAATCTCCGGCTCTATCCCTGTGCCGGTATCTCTTACGGATAACTGTATGTATTTCCCAGGTACTAATTGCGGCTCATGGAAAAGCTCCTTGTCGCTAAGTGTTTTCATCTTCAGTGAAATAGAGAGGGTACCACCATCAGCTTCCATAGCATGGAAGGCGTTCGTACAGAGATTCATGAGTATCTGATGAACCTGAGTGGGATCAGCCAGGATAAGGTCACATTGCATGTCCAGGTCTTGTTCGATAGCGATCGTGGTCGGAATTGAGGCTCGGAGCAGTTTAATTGCTTCTTTGACGATTATTGCAAGCTGGAGTGGAATCCTCTCAGTTTCTGTTTGTCGGCTGAAGGCGAGTATTTGTTTTACAAGCTCTTTTGCCCGGTGGCCGGCAATAAGAACCTGATCCAGATCTCTTGCTGCCAGTGACCCTTCAGGACTATCTTCCCGAACCATCTCCGCATATCCCAGGATTGCGCCAAGGATGTTGTTAAAATCATGGGCGATGCCACCGGCAAGAGTGCCGATTGCCTCCATCTTCTGAGCATGAATCAACTGAGATTGCAGATATTCTCTTTCAGTTTCTGCTTTTTTCTGGTCGGTAATATCAGAAAAAATGCAGGCAAACTGACCTTGAGCAGGACGGAAGGCAGTAACGATGAGATGTTTATGCAGGTCCTCACTAGTGTTTTCAAAGTATGCCGGTTCACCTGTCAGTGCCACCCTGCCGTAAGTATCGATCCAGTGGTGCTCAATGCCTGGCAAAACATCCAGGACCGTTCGACCTACGACATCTGCTGCCTTCAAGTTGGTCATTCGTTCGAATGCCCGGTTAACGGCCAGAAAACGGTAATCAACAGGAGTTCCGGCATTGTCGCAAATAATCTCATGCAGGGCAAAACCGTCGAGCATTTCTTGAAACAATGTCTGGTAGTTCTGTTCAGCTATCTTTCGATCAGAGATATCACGGTTAATCGAGAGGAGGCCTTGGGGTTGGCCTGCCGCACTGTATAAGATGCTGAAGTTTCCTTCAACCGGGAGAGAATTCCCGTCCTTACAGATCAGCGAGAGTTCCAACACCTTGGATTGTATGGGATCGTTCGACCAATCTTTGGCAAATGCCTGAGTAAAAAGTGCCCGGACTTTTTCTAAAGAAGCTGGAGTGTATATTTGTTCTATTGCCCGTGCCATTACTTCTTCTGGGGTAAATCCAAGCAAATGGGTCACGGAGGGACTGACATAGGTCATCTGCATGTCTTTGCCCAGGGTCCAGATGATATCCGTCGCGTTCTCGGCCAGCAGGCGGTAACGTTCTTCGCTTTCTTTGAGCACCTCCTCAGCCCTCTTTCGCTCGATAATTTCTTTCTCAAGTTCTGCCGTGCGGGTCGTGACCAGCTTTTCCAGATCCTCTCTATATAACTTCAGTTCATTTTCTTTATTGAAGATATCAGTTGATGCATAATTGAGAGACTGACAGAGTTGTTGGATTTCATATGAACTATGCCGGACATCAATTAATTCCCCTTTAAGGTTGCCGAGATTTCTGGCAAAATCCGAGATCTGGGTAATTACCCCAGAGAACCGTTTAAGAATAAACATGAAAATGGTGACACTGAGTATGGACCAAAATAGAGCCGACAGTCCAGTACTTAACCATATTTCATGGCGCATCTGATGAATATATTTGAGACTGAAGGTAATGCGAACCCAGCCCAGAACGTTGATGGATGCGACCGGTTGCGAGATGTTCATGAGGTCGTCTTTGATTTTGATATTTTCTCCATCAGGAACATCAGTATTTGTATTCAGAGAAGAATTTAAACCTTGTGGTGTTGAAGTATTGTTGGTTACTTCGCTCAGAAGCTTTCCATCTTCTCGATACACCTGGATTTGTTCAGCCCCCGACATGATAATAAACTTAGCAAGCAACTCATCGAGTCCGGCATAATCTGAGATGAGGAAATAGCGGATACAGCTATCCGCCAGCCCTTTCGTCATTTTAGCTGCACTTTCTGTCATGATGTTCTGCAGCAATGCTGTCTGCTTTGTTGCGGTAATCAACCCGAAAGCGAAGAAGGCGGCAACAATAATGACCAAAAGCAGAAAAGCTATCTGGTTGTATAGCCTCTGGGGTTTAAATTTTTCCATGTCCATCCAAACGATGAGTCTTTGAACTCTTAATCAATCTCTCCTCAAGAGGCTGGTAGTCCTTTTGGTAATTGGCCATTACAGGATCTGGCATTCCTATAGCTTTGAGTAGATCTTGAGAGTTTTTATCTTTTGAGTATTTCATCACACTGGCCACGACTAGAGAACGAACATTCGGTAAAACCGACGGGAGGACGGATATGGGATGAGAACTCAATGAATCGGTCGTATAAATCGTTCGAAATTCTTCGGCCAGTGTCGGGAGATCCCTATCAAACACTACGTCGAGAGTGCCTCCCGCGCTACTCTCGTCGATCTCAACATTTTTATATACATTGCTTGTACTGCCGACATAGCGCGATGTTATGTTCAATCCCTGTATGTCATGTTTCAGAGCGATACTGCATACATTGGCAGAGCCCACAAGAACAACTTCTTTTCCATTCAAATCGTGGAGAGTCTTAATATCAGAATTTTTTTTAACAAAAATGATACCTCTTATGATTTCTTTATTCCTCACGAGCGGTATGTAACCACTGGCATGCCATGCATTTATTTCCTGGATGGGGTTCAAATATGCAAAATCAACCTTTCCATCTTGCAGATCTTCCTCAAAGTCTTCCATTCGTTCATATAGTTTGAGTTTTAATGCCAGATTCGTGTCCAGAGTTAAGCGATCGATAAATGGCTTCCAATTCCTGTACATCTTTTCAGGAGGGCCTTGGGGAATTACCGCGAAAGAGTATTCTTTCTTGGACTGTTTAAGTTCAACGCTCATCAAACGCGTTGGTTTGGCAAGTAAAGAGAAAGATATCATGCTCAATACGAATATCAGCATAACTTTTGAAAATTTCATTGAAAACTCCTGTTTTTTTTTTACATTCCAAAGATAAAAATATTCAACAATGATCATTCAAAGAAGGTTTATCTGCACGACAAGAGAGAGGTTTCCCAGATTTCGACCAAGTCGAAGACAACAGGGAAAAGAATTACTTAGAGTGCGCTACAACATAGCGCTTAGGATTTGGGGCTATAACTGTCGATTGATACGGCATGGAAAGAATCAAGGAAAACTCATTTCCGCAGTTCAAATATGTTCATCAACAATAGTACGTTTTTGTTGTTCCTCAATCGGATTCAACGACACATCCCCAATCCAAATTGTTGATCACTCATCTGTATTTACAGTACCTAATTTACACACATAAACAAAAAAAATGCCAACGAAAAGAAAAATGAATCATCGATTCGCCATGCCAGTTTTTCCGCGGACGGGGGAGGTTCATCATTCCATAGGAATTTATGAAAAGGAGTGTTCACTTCACCAGGAATGTGTGATTACATTAATACCTGAACGGCCTTAAGAAAGACATCATCCAATACCTGCTCTGCCACCTCAACCTCTTGTGCAGATGAAAAACCGGTATCCAGCTCGCCAAAAATAGTTTCATAGGGGGAGAGACGAATATCCGCAGTAGCCCGAAAAACAGCTGGCCTGGGATAGAGGCCGTTCTCAAAGAAAAAGTTGCAAGGCCCGGGGGCATCGTGCCGTCGATAAGGCCATGTCGACTTGAGGCCGACAAATTCCTGGAAAGCGCTCTTTGCCGGAAGATTCTGCTTATAATCACTTACGGCAACACGCCGTCCAAGACGAGACTCCACTTCCTTGAAGTAGGCTATCACCAGGGGATACTCTGTAACAATCAGTCCAAAATCATACCAATTGTCAATGACCTGTATAAGAATCGATTGGTAAATGCTGGGCAGCTTATTGGTTGTGGGGCAAAAATAGGTGCGGCAAGCCTTTTCACCGTACCAACTCAGCGAGCGATAGTCTTCGCCCTTGTTACCAGACGCTGCCGGGTGGAGGAGGCAGCCAACGCGGCCATTCTCGCCACCGATCAACCCCAGAAAAGGACAGTGATGAAATTGAGGAAAAGGCCGTGATAACCTGTGTGGTCCTTTATTTCTTCTTTGAAATTCAAAAATCTCGTCTTCCGTTCTGGCAACCGAGGCAAAATCCTCGGTTCGCTTTAACAGCAGAACCTCAAGTTTTTCGCGGGAGAGCTCCGGCAAATTATATAGACCACAACAGGCACCGCAGGATACTTTTTCACTCACCTGACACAGGTAAACATCGTGGTTCTGCTCATTTTCAGTGGATATTGCACATCCGTCCATGTGCGCCATTCACTTCGAATCCAACTGTTTGTTTGGCAGAGCCGTTATCCTGAAGTCTTTGAGCGCCACTGTACTCTCCCATTGAGGCAGTCGGGCCGCAGGCCCATCGATCCGTACAAGCGGAACCACACGGTGTGCAAGCCCATTGATTTTTGCCCACAGTGTCGTATCTCCCCAGAATTGCGGTGGAGTATCCGCAGCAGCCACTGACTCAAAAATCTGTTTTGGCGTTTCGCAACCGGCAAGAATCGCATCAAGGGCAAGGCTTTCGAGTCGCCCCAAACCGGTTTTAGCGTCCGGTATTTCTTGAAGCCATCGCGCCGCCGCCGCGGGGATCCATGGCAAAGGGGGCACAGTCGCTTTTAACAGTTCGGTGAGCAAGGCGGTATCATTCGTAGCGAATGCCCTGTCCACGACAGCCGCATAAGTAAATTGCTCATCGGTGACTGGAAGTCGGCTCTTATAGAGGGAAGCAAGTTGCTCAGGTTGCAGCTGACCGAGTCCGTGGAATATCTCGATTCCAGGGAATGCATCAACACAGATGAGTTCTGCTCGCAAGATTTTTTTATGAGACAGGCAGGTGAGAATATGGCCAAACATAGACTGATCAAAAAGACAGGCATCAAACCACAGAACGATATTCTCATAAGATGCTGCTGCCGCAAGTTTTTGATACTGATCATTCAATGTCTTCAGAATGTAATCCCTATGCAAACCGCCTCCGGTAAATTCCTCAAGAAAATGCGCACGAGCACTGAGAGTATTTTCACTCGGCCACCCTGGCTGCCGGGGGCCATCATAAAGAATGTCGTGCCAGACAAATATTTCTCCGGCAAGACCGACCTTCGCCAGGCTTTCGCCTGCGATGTCACCGCTGGTTATATGTAATAGAGTACTCATCTATCTTCTCCTGCCGATCATAAAGAGTTAAAAGATCACTCTGTATCCAGACAATGAGTCAAAAAACTATGCGATTTGCTCCCTGTCTGGCAGAGCTTCCAGCATTAGCGATTTAGGCTCCTGCAACCAATTCCATATTGGACAATCATTATGCATAATGATAATCTTGAATTTGTATAAACATACCTGGATCAAGATTCAACATTTTTAAATTACTTACTGCTTGATTTTACAAAAAAAATACCGTTATCCAAAAGACGGCCTACAAGCTAAGGATTCCAAAATGCAACGCTACATATTAACGGATTACGAGGATGCTTCTTCTGAAACACAGGCTGTATACGATGATTATTTACGCGCCACGGGAGCTACATCAGTACCTATATGGTTAAAAAGTCTGGGCCATAGCCACGCACTTGCCAAAGCATATTGGGAAAGAGCCAAAGGTACACTGTTCAGCGGAAATCTGCCATTGCCGCTGAAGGAGATGATTGTTTTTATTGTCTCTGCACAAAATGGGGCTCGTTATTGTTCCGCCTGTCATGCCCAATGCGTTTTAAATCTCGATAAAGCACTCACTTTAGATGACTTAAAAATGGCCGTTCAGTCCGACACTGATTTCAAAATGCCACCTTACTACAACAGTGTAGTAACCTTTGCTTCAAAAGTTGTCGCAGATGCCAACGCCATTGAAGATAGTGATTTTGACAATTTGATGGATGAAGGTTTTAGCAGAGAAGAGATCTGCGAAATTATAGCTGTAATTGATTTGGCGACCATGTTCAACGTTTACACAAGCACCCTCCGACTGGATCTTGATCCCGATTATCGCGCTATTTTATAGTGAAAATGAGGCAAGGGAAAATGTAGACCATGGAAAGCGGGTTAATGTGGCAAGAGCTTACGGCTCAACAACTGGTGAGATATGAAGCTCTTTTCAAGCTTCTTGATGATATTCAGGGATCAGACGACGTCACCCTGATAGCAAATCGGGTAGCCAGACAATGGAAATACTTTGCCAGTGTCAGTAGCTGGCGGATGGTTGTTTTTCAGGAAAGCAAGTCTCTGGTGATCGACGGTTACCGTGGAGAGGCTCATATCCAGGAATTGCAGCAACTGTCCTCATGGGATGCTCATTTTAATACCCTGGGACGAACTATTACCATAAAAGACCTGGACAGTTACGAAGGGCCATCTCCACCAGAGCATTTAACAGGTAAACGGACTGAAGAGATTATGGTCTTCCCTTTCACGCACGAAGAAACGCGTATTGCCCTCTTAACCGTGGCCACTCGCCATGAACCATTCAGCGATCTGGACAACAAATTTAACTACATTTTTGGTTCTCATTTTGCAGATAAAATTTCCGGTATTTTATTTCGTCAACATATGACGGAAGCTTTAATAGAAAAAGCTTCAAAAGACGCCCTGACAGGTTTATATAACCGGGGAGCAATAATCGAATATTTGGAATCGTATCTTGCCCTCTCAGAAAGAGAAGGCCAGCCGGTGAGCATTATCCTTGCTGATATCGATTTTTTTAAAGTTATTAACGACCGACATGGTCATCTCGTCGGTGACGAGGTATTACGCGAGGTCTCAAGTCGATTGCAGTCAGAACTGCGTGAGAGTGACAAGTTGGGGCGATATGGCGGCGAAGAATTCCTTTTGGTGCTCTATCCGTGCTGTCAGGAAGAGGTGGGAAAGAGTGCCGAACGCTTTCGCCAGGCAGTTGCTGGTTCACCAATTATCCCGACAGGAGACCCCTTAAAAAAGGTTCATGTTTCTATAAGCCTTGGAACGTCGAGCACCAATGGGAGTTGGGGGTATAGGGCAATTGACGCGCTCCTCAAGACAGCAGATGATGCGCTCTATACCTCTAAGGCGAATGGTCGAAACTGTGTGACAATTGGGACAATGCCAAAGCTCCCCCGGTAAACGGCAAATACGCCGGGATTATGTTCAGTACCCACTTACGGGGTATACATACCTCAAAAATTCATTCATAAAAAAACGAATTAATAGCACGTTAGTTCATTTGTTGATTTTGGAGAAAATGCTCGTGGCCTGCCCAACGTATGAAGATTTAGAACTTAAGATTCAAGAATTATCAGAAGAAATCCGCTCTTTAAGACAAAGAGAAAAGGCTCTTGAAGAAGCGAAAAATTATTATCATGCTTTTTTTGAAAATGGGTCAGATGGTGTCCTGATCCTGGATCCGGAGACAACCAAGGCCATCGATTTCAATGATCAGGTCTGTTTGCAATTAGGGTACTCTCGTGAGGAATTTTCCCAGTTGCGACTGGTTGACATAGAAGTTAAAGAAGATGCCGACAAAATTCAGACTCACGTTCAAGACATAATTAAAGATGGATTTGATAGTTTCGAAACACTTCACCGTACTAAAAATGGTGAAGTAAGGCAAGTTCATGTACTGGCACAAGTGATCGCCGTTGGCTCACGCCCTGTTTATCACTGCATCTGGCGCGATATAACTAATCAAAAACGAAGAGAAGAAGAACTGCGGGAAAGTGAAGAAAAATTTAGCCTGACGTTCAACTTTAATCCTGATGCCGTAAGTATTAGCCGTCTTGAAGATGATCTCTTCGTCGATGTCAATGAAGGTTTTTCTCGAATTACTGGCTTCACGCGTGAGGAGGTTGTAGGGAAAACGTCATTAGAACTCAACCTTTGGGCTGATCCGGCCAATCGTGAAATACTGGTTCAGAGTCACAGGGAAAAAGGCTTTCATGATAATTTTGAAGCAACGTTTTGCAGGAAAGATGGCAAGTCATTTACTGGTTTGATGTCAACCAGAGTCATTACCTTAAAGGGTGTTCCGCATATCATCACAATTTCACGGGACATTTCTTTACGAAAACAGCATGAGAGAGAACTGCTGAAAATCGAGAAGCTCGAATCTCTGGGAATTCTTGCAGGAGGCATCGCCCATGATTTCAACAATATTTTGACAGGTATCATCGGCAATATTTCCCTGGCGAAGATTTTTCTAGGGAGTGACCATAAATCAGCCAAGCCTCTCATTGCTGCAGAAAAAGCGACTGCCCGTGCGGGAGAACTCGCCCACCAACTTCTGACATTTGCCCGCGGCGGTGAACCAATAAAGAAAGTTATTTCAACTCACCATATTATTGATGAAGCTCTTTCTCTCGTATTACACGGATCAAATGTAAAAGCAATTGTCGATATAGCTGATTCAATTCAATCTTTTGAGGCTGATGAAGGCCAGATAAGCCAGGTGCTGCACAATATCATCATCAACGCCCAACATGCGATGCCAGGAGGTGGCGAACTTACAATAATTGCAAGAAACAAAACATTGTGTGACGACAACACCTTGGCTCTTTTACCTGGGCAGTATTTATGTTTAACAATAGCAGATCAAGGTTGCGGGATACCAGGCGATGAAATCACCAAAATATTTGATCCTTATTTCACGACCAAACCTACCGGCAATGGCCTGGGACTTGCTTCTGCCTATTCAATCATAAAAAAGCATGGAGGTCATATTGGTGTCAGTTCGGTAATTGGTGAAAGCACAACTTTTACAATACACTTACCTTCTACAGGTGAACAATATCCACAACAGCCGGCAGTTTTATCATCACAAGCCAAGAGCCTTCAACATTGTGGTTCGGTTCTGGTAATGGATGATGAGGCAGTAGTCAGAGAAATTGCCGAGTCAATGCTTAACCATCTCGGCTTTAAGGTTACAACATGCGACCATGGCAAGGAAGCAATCGATTTGTATAGAAAGGCATGTGAAGCAGGTGCACCTTTTTCAGGTGTCATCATGGACCTTACAATTCCAGGCGGACTTGGCGGCAGGCAAGCAGCGGAACAAATCCTTGCTGAGTTTCCGGAGGCCAGTCTGATAGTATCAAGCGGTTACTCAAACGATGCAGTCATGTCCAATTATAGAGATTACGGATTCATTGGAGCCATCACTAAACCTTATCGCATAAACGATTTTGCGGTTGTACTGAAATCATTGCCGCTTCGATAATGTGGCAATGATTTGTCCTCCGGGGAGGAATTTCGGATTAAAATGTAAAAAGGACAAACTTCTCCGGTTTTTTACCCTTCTCAATAGGGACAAACCGGAAAGAAGAAGTGTCAAGCTCTTCCCACTGTATCGCCTTCAATTCACTGGAAAAGGGCTGGGAATAAAACGCCAGCTTCATCTTCTTCGTCAATTTGTTCATTTTTAATTTGATAGTGACATCTTGTTGTTTCCATTTATATACAACCAGATCGTTTGCTGTTGTTTGATAAGCAGGAAGCCCGTACTGAGATTTCATGTGATCAAGTAATTTGTCATACACCTCAGGAGAATCTATGTTGAGATATACTCCAAAAAGTTGATCCTGATAAAATCCGTATATAACCTTGTCAATCAAGACATTACCGACCGTATACGACTCTCCGGGCTTGCTGTAATAGCTCACGTCCCCTTTATCACCAAGTTCTAACAAGCCACTATATTTGGATGCGCTGTCACCCCACATATATTTGAAGAATCCTTTTTCAATGTCTGACGCACCAGCACTAGACCCTAACATTAAAGCAAAGCTTACCATGATTAAAATGAATATCTTATTCATCATCTTCCCGTATCTCCTGTGATAGTCACAAACCAGTCCAACTCCACTGAAAGCATCTCGATCGATATTACAGATGCAAAACCAGTTAGTTGCCTTCCTTACACTTAGTATGCCTGACATGGTCACCCTACAATATTTTTAATTGGAAATCTACTGACCAATGGCGGTATGGAATAATAGCAGTTAGTTTTTTAGATTACCGACCCTACCCTGAGTCTCTCGGCCAAAAGACGACTTTCAATATAAAGAGCAACCGCAGCAACAGCCCGGTCGCACACGGGAAACACCGGTATGCCTTGGCGCAGCAAGGCATCACGTAAAGGGTCGTAGAGTCGACCACCGTCAACAACTGCGATAATAGGAACCTCACTTCGCCGAACAACTTCACCTATCAGGCGAACAATACTATTTTCGGCAGCCATTGAAAAAGCCTGGACCGATGTCTGCAAGAGTGTGTGCATCGATGGAGATAAAGGATCCAAGCCGACAACAATAGCATCCACCGCCCCATCCTGTGCCAGCACATCGACGATAAGGGCATGGGTTTCGTCGTCCGCAGAAGGATTAATGTCCAGGGGATTGCTGACGGTGACCAGGGTATCAAGTCGCTTTGCGACCAGGACTTCGTTTATTCTCGTAACTGTTCTTTCAGAGTAGGTGGCGAGCTGAATATGGTAATCATCAGACTGAATGGAGTCTGCCATACCAACGGCTTCAAAGCCAGCGCCGCTCATAGCCGCAAGACGATTGCCCTGAATCTTTTTCTGGCTCATGTTTTCGGCAAGCAAAAAGAGGTCCTGGAACTCGGTAAAAGAACGGGCCACAATCGCCCCGGCCTGCCGGACACAACTTTCACAGACCATATAATCACCGGCCAGGGAGGCAGTATGGCCGCTGGTTGCACTTTTTCCTTCCGGAGTGCGGCCGGCTTTATAAAAGACAACCTCTTTACCCATAAGGACGGCCTCGCGCACCGCCCGACAAAATTCAAGGCCATCCAAATCCTTAAAACCTTCTGCATAGACGGCAATAACATCAACCTGATCGGAGTCCTTAAAATATTTAACCATATCGCCGAGAGTTAAATCGGTCTGGTTGCCCATGGAAACCATATAGGCCGGTGCAAGTTCCGGGCACTGACTGCTGCGATGGAGCATAAATGCACCGCTCTGGCTGACCAGGGCAGAACGATGGTAGGGCACAGTCTGATCTTTGGGGAATTTTTCTGCAGGAATAAACCAGGTATCATACTTTCCTGGATGAGAAACAACTCCCATGCAATTGGCCCCGAGAAATACCGGGCCACCCTGTGCGGTGCCATGCACCTCGTCAATCCTGACAACGACCCGTGCAGCACGCTCTTTGCTTTCTTCATTTTCACCCATGCCACCGGGAATAAGCATCACACTTTTCGCTGCATCAAGACCGATGATTTCATCCACCAGTTCCGGTACCTGTTGCGCTCCTATGGCAACGACCAAAAGATCGAGTTTGCCTGGTAGTGATTGAAGATCGGGTACACATTTGACACCATCGATCGCATCAATACCTTGCCGAATCAGAATGACATTTTCTTTCCGATACCCTTCAGCGAGTATATTGTCGAGAATAATGCGTCCGAAATTTTTACGGGTGGCAGAAACGCCGATGATGCCAATTGTCCGAGGATGAATGAGATTCTCGATCTTTGCCACCGGGCGATGATTCTCCTTAGGCCTTGGCAGAGAGAAGCGACACATGCCATCAAGCGGTACCATAAGATAATCGGTAAAGGCATAAGGATTGATCTCCATTTCCTCAATTATATATTCCGCCCCGGGATTTGCATGAGAGAACCTCCGTCCCATCTCTATAAAGGAGCTGAAACATTCCACCAATTGCTCGTCGGTAACAATCCGGCGCTGGCCACGGGTGAGCCCGGCAAGTTTTCGATATGAAATCGTTTTTCTGAAAAGTTCAAAAAAACTCTCCCCATCGATAAGTTCACAGGAAGCGGCAATTATCGCCTGCCCTTTCCTGAATCGTTTGGCGTAAAGTTCGGTGTCCGTTCCACCGAGCCCCGCACTGATGACCATCCCAAACTCTCGGGTATTTCGCAACCCGACAATAAGTTCATTACCAAAGGCGCTGGAATCCGGCGGCATGAACTGTACCATAAGTACGCCTTTCACGTCGCGGCGTATGGCGGTTACCAGCGCTTCGCCGGCGAGTCCCCGATATGCTTCGTGCACGGCCTCAGGGTTTTGGCTGAACCACCGGGCATAATTCTCCGGGACCTCGTACAGCATCCGACGTACAGCAGAACGAATACTGTTTATGTCTTTGGCGACGATACGCACACCGCCGACTTCGGTTTTATGAATGATCGTCGGGGAGACTATTTTCAACACGACCTTCTCTCCCGGCAAGGCCATAAGTTCGCTTTCAAACGAACGGGCGCCGGGGGGAATGAGAACGCATTGCGGCGGGGTCTCGGAGCCGGAACGGGCAAGGAGATTATAGACTTCATATTCGAACAGAAAGCTGCGCCCTTCTTCCTCTGCAATTCGGAATAAATCTGTAATGGCAGCGAAATTTATTTCCAGGCCTGGATAAACATTCACAATTTTCTCCCTTAGAATTATCGGTCGCAAAGCTTATTGTGCATTATACGTCTTTCATCTCCCTTTGAAAAAGAAGAGAATGTGATAGGACCTGAAAAAGAGTATTCTCTTATCAAGGCATCGCTTAACGAATACAACTCTCTGAACGGTGAACTGCTCAGAGTGCAATTAACAGGAATAAAATATAAGCAATGACAGCTAAAAGTAATACCACCAAAGTACAGCCATCGGAAAACCGCGAATCGAAACTTTTGGTCAATCATTGCTTTGCTCTTGCTCGCCAGCTGCGCATTACCAAGATTCTGGTGTTTGCTGAGTCGGTTCTGGACCAGCGCTACATTCTGGAAAACAAGGAGCAGGAGACGATAATATTGCTCACCAAAGATAAGGCAAAAATTCGGGAGGAATTTCTGCCTCATTGCACCGTTCTGCCTCTTCCCGGTCAAAGCCTGTCACGTTCAGACCAGTTCCAGCTTGGATTGCTCATTTCTGTTTTGCATAATCTGGTCGAGCATGATGAAACCGTCCTCTGTATTACCGGCCTGGTAGGCTCTCTTCGGCTGGACAATCTGCTGATAACCAATTTGTTACGGGATAATAAATGGTTCCAGAAGCATACGTATGAGAAAATTCCTAAAAAAGTCCTTCTGTCCCAGGAGTTTATTCGTTTACTCGACATTGCCTTACGGCTTGCAAGCCAAGGACGTGAAGGTAAGAAAATCGGCACAATTTTTGTACTTGGTGATTATAAAAAATTCGATAAATACCTGACCCAGCTGGTACTCAATCCCTGCAAAGGGCATCCAAAAAAACACCGTAACATTCATGATAATGATTTTTTTGAAACAATACGTGAGTTTGCTGCACTTGATGGGGCGTTTATTGTTGATAATGCGGGGGTGGTAGAAAAAGCCGGTGTTTACCTCAATCCACCGGCAAGCGATAAAACAAACATGCTCAAAGGTTTCGGCGCAAGACATGCAGCTGCAGCTGCACTGACGGCGACAACCGAAGCCCTGACAATTACCGTGTCAGAATCCTCATCTTCGGTTGTCGTCTTTTTTGACGGGTCCGTTATCTTACGATTCAATCATCACTGAGTACTGATCTGAATTGTCCAAGCACCGCTTATGGTTTCTGCATGACAGAAATGGCAACGACGAAGCAGGTGAAGCGTTTTTACGCCGCCATCAGCTTTAACATGATAGTCGCCAGCGGCGGCAATCTTAGTGCTAAGGATTGTGGATGCCCATGCATTGGGACGGGATCGGTGGCCAGCCCACCTTCATTGCCAACGTTGCTGCCCCAATAATAGCTGGAATCACTATTGAAAACTTCATGATAGCGCCCTGCCCTGGGAACGCCAATTCGATACCCCTGCCAGGGAACGGGTGTAAAATTGGAGACGACAACGAGGAACTCGTCAGTGGATTTGGCTTTGCGCATGAACGATAAGACGTTGTTGTCGGTATCACTGGCGTCGATCCATTCAAAGCCACTTGCTTCAAAATCGATTTCATATAAAGCTGGTTCATTTTTGTAGAGTTGGTTCAAATCCTGAACAACTCGCTGTATCCCCAGGTGATTTGGTGCCTCAAGTGCGGCCCATTCCAGGCTGGTATCGAAGTTCCATTCCTGCCACTGGCCAAACTCCCCACCCATGAACAACAGCTTTTTGCCGGGGTGCGCCCACATGAAACCATAGTAGGCCCGCAAATTGGCGAATTTCTGCCATTCATCCCCCGGCATTCTGGTCAGCAGCGTGCCCTTGCCATGCACCACTTCATCGTGGGATAGGGGCAGAATGAAGTTTTCATTAAAGGCATAAAGAAGGCCGAAGGTCATATCATTTTGATGATATTTACGATGAATGGGATCTCTACTCATATAGCCAAGGGTATCGTGCATCCAGCCCATGTTCCACTTGAGACTGAAGCCGAGACCGCCGGTGTAGGTCGGTCTGGAAACCATTGGCCATGATGTCGACTCTTCTGCCATGGTCAAAATTCCTGGAAAAACTCCGTGGACCACCTCGTTCATTTTACGCAGGAAACTAATGGCTGCGAGGTTTTCCCGTCCGCCAAATTCATTAGGCAGCCACTCCCCCTCTTCCCGCGAGTAGTCCAGGTAGAGCATCGAGGCCACAGCATCGACGCGCAGACCGTCAAAATGATATTTATCAATCCAGAACAAGGCATTGCTGATCAAAAAAGACCGAACCTCGTTTCGGCCATAATTAAAAATTTTGGTGCCCCAGTCCTTGTGTTCCCCTTGCCGGGGATCAGTGTGGGCGTAGAGATGGGTGCCGTCAAAATAGTTGAGACCGGCACCATCTTTTGGAAAATGAGCGGGCACCCAATCAAGAATGACGGCTAACTGCTGCTGGTGACACCGGTCAATGAAATACATCAGATCTTCCGGAGTGCCAAATCGACTGGTGGGAGCGTAAAAGCCCAACACCTGATACCCCCAGGAACCATCAAAGGGGTACTCAGCGATGGGAAGCAGCTCCAGATGAGTGTAGCCCATCTTCACCACGTAGGGGATCAGCTCGTCGGCCAGTTCACGGTATGTCAGATAACGAGAGCCCCATTTTTCATCAGGGACCTTGCGCCAGGAGCTCAAATGTACTTCATAAATGGAGATGGGCCGATCCAGAGCCTGATACTCGCCCCTGCGAGCGACCCAATCCCCGTCAGACCATTGATAGCGGTCCAACTCGGCGACAACCGACGCAGTCCTGGGCCGTTGCTCCATGGCAAAGCCATAGGGATCGGCCTTTTCAAAACTGTCACCGGCTTGACTCACAACCCGGTACTTATACACCGAGTTTTCCGTCACACCTGGGACAAACAGGGTCCAGATACCGCTGTCGCTGGAGTTGAGCGGGTGACTTGTTCCATGCCACTGATTAAAATCACCCATGAGATAGACCTGGCGAGCATTAGGCGCCCACACGGCAAAATGGACCCCTTTTTCGCCGTTCAAGTCAACCAGATGTGCCCCCATTTTTTCGTAGGTTCTCTCATGGCTTCCCTCACCCATGAGGTACTGATCATAATCGGTTAAAATGGTTGCATTATTCAAGACTATCTCCTTTAATTTACGTTAAATCAGGCACTTTTTTAAGACTATTAAATCACAGTATCGTCGGGGATCACTGCACTTTTAGGAACCACCACCAGGCCATCCCTGACCAGCCAGTTTTCATTGTCAGAATCGGGGCGGTCGGCCAAAAAACGAATGCGAACATTGCGGCCAATTCGAGCTTTTTTATCGAGAATTGCACTCTCAACGACTGAACCGGCGCCAACCCCAATATCAGGCCGTCCGTTACGTTTATTCTCGGCACGTTGTTCGTCTGTCTCATAACGGTCGGATCCCATCATAACGGTATCGCGTATGACCACCTGGGAACCAATGATACTGCGAATGCCTATCACCGAATTGGTAATCTCGGCATCTGCAATGGCACATCCTTCAGCCAGCAGGACCTTCGATAACCTGGCTCCCTGGACTTCAGTGGGTGGCAGGAAGCGGGCATTGGTATAGATCGGTTGACTGGGAGAATTGAGGTTGAAGGATTGGCTGTTGGCCAGTTCCAAACTCACCTCATAGAAACGACGAATGGTGCCGATATCAGCCCAGTAACCATCGAAGACATACCCCATAACTCGATGATGCGAAAGGGCCTTCGGGATAATATCGCTGCCAAAATCGTCACCCGGCGCGGCCAGCAGCTCACACAGCAGCTCAGTGGAAAAAACATATATTCCCATTGAGGCCATAAACGGCTTATCGGAATCAGGGGCGCTTTCTAACCCACCCAGGATTTCCTTATCTGGCTTTTCGGTGAAGCTGACTATTGCACCGTCGGGACTCCTCTTGAGGATGCCAAACGATGACGCCTCCCTGGCGCCCACCGGTTGTACGGCCAGGGTAATATCTGCCTCAGTCTCCACATGATATTGGACAAATTTACGATAATCCATCCGGTAAAGATGATCTCCGGCCAGGATAATGACATATTTGGTACCTGAGCTTTTAATCTCAACCAGTTGTTGCCGCACCGCATCGGCAGTGCCCTGATACCAGCCAGCGCTGTCCGGCGTCTGCTCGGCGGCCCATATCTGCACCCAGCCATCGGTGAACATATCCCGTCGATAGGTGCGAAAAATATGCCGATGGAGCGACATCGAATTGAACTGGGTGAGAATAGCGATTTTATCGATACCGGAATGCAGACAATTGCTGACGGGAATATCAATCAATCGGTATTTTCCACCAAAGGGCACAGCTGGTTTTGAACGTTTATGGGTTAAGGGATATAATCGGCTTCCCCGGCCACCTCCCATAATTAACCCTAAGACATCTTTCATTATCATCAGGACCCCTTTTCGCGACCTGTAACTTATAAAGATTGGCAGTTATGCATATGGAGAATGAGATCAAGTATTCGCTTGGAATACCCTTACCCGTTACCATACCAACTCATTACCTTGACTGCTTTGCCAATGACTTTGCTCGATTGTCCATCAACAATAGACCAGCGGCTGTCCCCTTGAAACTCAATATAAACACTGCGAAGATTAGTAAAGCATGCATCTTTCACCAGTGCCCGAAATATTTTTCTACCAACTCTACCTATTACCAATGCCATTCATTCCTTCCTATACGGATTGTCATAACTTCTCCTGTTGTCAATTGCGATAGAGCCGGAAACCTCTTCAGATCATGGCCGTCATGGCAGGACGCCCATCGCTATCGATATTTATTTTGCATGTTACATTAATTCCGTTTCCACCACCGGTTTTTTAAGAATGAAAAGCATCCCGGTAGTTACCAGAGTGCCTGCGACTATGGCAACGACATAACTTAGCAAATGAGTTACTGCATTAGGAATTAAAAGAACAAATATCCCGCCGTGGGGGACGAGCAGATGAACATCGAAAACCATCGAGATGGCACCGGTAATGGCGGCCCCTGCCATGATGCTGGGAATTACCCGAAAGGGGTCACGGGCAGCAAAGGGAATCGCCCCCTCAGTAATAAACGAAATTCCCAGGACGTAGGCGGCCTTGCTGGCTTCACGCTCTTCAGCGGTGAAACGGTTTTTAAAAATTGTCGCGGCCAAAGCGAGTCCTAAAGGCGGTACCATACCTGCAGCCATTACCGCCGCCATAGGCATATAGATCTTGCTGGCAAGCAGACCAACGGCGAAGGTATAAGCAGCTTTATTTACCGGGCCTCCCATGTCAAAGGCCATCATGGCACCGAGCAAAAGTCCAAGGATCAGTGCGCTGGACTGTTGCATGTCCGTCAACCAGGTTTCAAGAGCTGTCAGAGCAATTTTCACCGGAGGTCCGATGAGGTAGATCATCAGCAAACCAATGATCATGGTGGAGAGAACCGGCAAAATGAGAACCGGCTTGAGGCCCTGGAGGTTGTCAGGAAGATGAATCCTGTCGTTGAGGAACTTGGTTAAATACCCGGCCATGAAACCGGCAAGGATGCCGCCCAAAAACCCAGCGCCAAGCGTGGAAGCCAACATACCACCAACCAGTCCGGGAGTGATGCCGGGCCGGTCGGCAATCGAATAGGCGATAAAACCGGCAAGCACAGGAATAAAAAGGGTAAACGCCGTCGCTCCGCCTATCTGCATCAGAGCCCAGCCAAGACTGCCTTCTTCTTTTCCGGCATAAATACCGCCAAAGGCAAACGCCAGGGCGATGAGCAGACCACCAGCCACAACCATCGGCAACATATAGGAAACTCCGGTCATCAAATGTTTGTATGGCCCGGTTCTGGTTGTTGATCGCGCTTTCTTCAGCTCTTTGACTTTGCCCATCAGGTCGGCCTTCTTCGGTTCCGGTAAGGCTAAAGCTGCTTCGATGACAGCAACTCCGCTATGCAGCGCATCTTTGGTGGAGGTTTCATGAAGACGCTTACCGGCAAAGCGGCTGGTATCGACATAGGCATCTGCTGCGATGATAACGGCGTCCGCCTGCTCAATTTCTTCCGGGGTGAGGACGCTCTTGGCACCCACCGAGCCCTGGGTTTCAACCTTAATTTCGTAACCGAGTGCCTGGGCGCCTTTACGCAGAGCTTCGGCCGCCATAAAGGTGTGAGCGATTCCCGTGGGGCAAGAGGTTATTCCCACCAGTTTTTTAACACCTCCTTGCGCCGCAGCGACTGGGGCCGACACTTGCTCTTTTACAGCAGTTTTTTCTTTGGATTCGGTTGCCTCAGCCACCACGCCTAAATCAGCGAATTCAACCACTTCAGCCAGGGCATCCTCGATTACAGCCTTTGTTTTCCGAATGGCCTCACTGGTGGTTACGGCGATCATCGGTTTACCCGAGAAACGTTTGACATCAACATGGATATCTGAGCTTATGATGACCGCATCAGCCGCGGCAATATCCGCGCTGGTCAGGGCGTTTTTTACCCCTTCTGCTCCTTGGGTCTCGACTTTTATTTCGTGCCCCAGAACCGCGCCGGTTTTTTTCAAGGCTTCGGCAGCCATCACGGTATGGGCTATTCCTGTGGGACATCCAGTAACTGCAATAATCTTTGCCATTGTGTTCTCCTCTTTTACCCTTCTATTTGAGTAATTTTCACCTGATCCCTAATTGCGCGCAAGCCGATCAGTGACGGTATCCCAGCTCCAATATTTGCAACCGCTACGACGGAAAAAGCTGTTGCCAGTCGAGCACAATCGCTGAGAGATTTATGTTCGATCTTACCAGCCACCATACCGCTCAACATGGCATCACCGGCGCCAACTGTACTTTTGACCTCTACTTTCGGAGGTGTCGCCTGAATCACAAGATCATTTTCGAGAAAAAGTGCCCCCTGCGCACCCATGGAAACAACCACGGTTTCAATCCCCAGATTGAGCAGAGCTTTTGCGGCGCTTATTACCTGCGCCTGGTCGGTCAATTGATAACCACAAAACTCCTGCAATTCGTCGATATTTGGTTTTACAAGTGTAGGGATGGCAGGCACAGCTTGTCGAAAGCCCTCACCACTGGCATCAAGAGCAACCTTCCCGCCTTTATTTTTGATGGCACTGATCAATTTATAATAAATGTCAGCAGTAGCGTTTGACGGAATACTACCGGCGATAATAAACCAGTTGTCCGCTGAAACCATATCGCCCAGTAACGTGAATAATGCCTGCACATCAGTTGCACTTGGCATCAATCCGGGATAATTAATATCTGTCGTTTCCTGCCGGGTTGAGTCGATAATTTTAATGCCGGTGCGGGTATAACCGCCCAGGCGAACAAATCGATCCTGAATGTTTTTTTGGGCAAATAAACGCTCAAAAATGTCAGGATTTTTCTTGCCTAAAAAACCGGTGACAGCCGTCTGTAGACCGTAATCAGCAAGAACAGAGGCGACATTGACCCCTTTCCCTCCTGGATCATTGCGAATTTCCTGCACCCGATTGACGCTGCCAGCCGTAAAATTGTCGATGGTTACAGTCTGATCGATGGCTGGATTTAACGTAATTGTCGTTATAATCTTCGATGTCTCCGATTTCATTTTTTGCCTCCCGCCTCAGCTAAAGTGAGCCGCCTGACTTCGGCCGCATTACGACAGGCCAGTGCTCGCTTGGCCAATGATTGTGCGTCGGCAAGTGATAGCTTACGCAACTGGGCTTTTACGGCCGCAACACTTGGTATGCTGACGCTGAGTTCTTTCACGCCCAGACCGGTCAATATCGCCGCCCCCTGAGGATCGGCTGCCATTCCACCACAGACACCAACCCATATCCCGGCAGCATCTGCCGCCGACACAGTAAGGTCAATCATGCGAAGGACAGCAGGGTGCAGGGCATCGGCTTGCCTGGCAAGCAAAGGATGGAGTCGGTCCATGGCCAGGGTATATTGCGTCAGATCGTTGGTGCCGATGGAAAAGAATTCAACTTCCTGAGCCAATTCGGCAGCAAGTATCACAGCAGAGGGGACCTCAATCATCACCCCGAAAGGCAGTTGAGCAGCGCCAAGTTCCTGGCGTACTCCCTCGGCCATATCCTTGGCGGCATTCAGATCTTCGAGAGTCGATATCATCGGAAACATGATTTTAATAGGGCCATGCTCTGCGGCGCGATAAATTGCCCTCAGCTGAGGCCGAAAAAGCTCTGGTTTTGCAAGACAAAGACGAATGCCACGCATTCCCATAAAGGAGGTATCTTCCGGTGGAAGTTTCAAATACGGCAGATTTTTGTCCCCACCAACATCGAGAGTACGAATAATGAGGGGTAAACCGCCCAAGGCTTTGGTCATCTGGCTATAGGCCTGATATTGCTCTTCCTCTGTGGGTGCTTCAGATCTATCTAAAAAGAGAAATTCCGTTCGCATCAGGCCAACACCCTCTGCTCCGCCATTGACCGCCAGCTCTGCTTCCGTGGCATTGGCTATATTGGCGGCGATTTCCACTCGATGGCCATCGGTAGTTATCGCCGGTTCAAAACGAGTCTTATGCTCAATGTTGCGCTGGTCAGCCAGAATGGCTTGAATATTTTGTGCGGCCTTAACATCCGATGCATGGGGTTTAATATAGAGATTGCCCGAAGTGCCATCCAAAATGACCTCAGTACCATTTTCCTGGTTGAGAAGCGCAGGGCCAGCTCCGACGATGGCCGGAATACCTAAGGAGCGGGCAATAATTGCTGTGTGGGAGGTGGGTCCTCCTGCGGTGGTGCAAAAACCCAATATTTTTTTTGGATCCAGGTTGACGGTATCAGATGGCATCAAGTCTTCAGCGACGAGAATCACAGGCGTTTGGACGGTAAAAGTTGTATCTTCAACGACATCCGCCAGGTGACGAAGTACTCTGGTACCCACATCATTTATATCTGTAGCGCGGCCACGCAATACCGGGTCATCCAGCTTCGCCAAGTCCTCTATCCGTTCTTTAATCACCTTCTGCCAGGACCAGCCGGCACTGTGTCCGGTTGCCACAAGAGCCAGGGTGTCAGCAATCATTTCCTCATCGCTGAGAAACTCGATATGTGCCTTAAAGATAGCAGCTTTTCCAGCACCGGATTGGGCTTTAACTTCCAGATAGATCTGCTCAAGCTCACTTTGAGCAGTGGCAATTGCACCATGCAGTAGCTTTTCTTCGACAGCGGGATCTTTGGCCGTTGCTGCCACGACAATTTTACTTTTCTTGAAATGACAGAGTGGGCCTATGGCTAGGCCGGAGGAGGCACTCAGTCCCTGGATAGTGAGCGTTGGTTCTGATGGTGTCCAACCATGGTCGGCTGTATCCGTTTGTGATTCTTCGGCAGCTTCTGTTTCGTCTTCAAGACCCGCGAGCACCGCAGCCTCCAAGGCCAGTAAGGCATCATCGGCATCGTCACCACTTGCCATAACGCGAAGGGTTGCGTTTTCACCAACACCAAGTTTTAGCAGCGAGATAAGGCTTTTGCCATCGGCAACAGTCTCTTTATGACGAACGTGGATTGAAGATTTGAACTGTTTTGCCAGCTCAACAAAGGCAGTTGCCGGCCTGGCGTGCAGGCCATGTGACCCTTTTATTACAAGGTCGACAAATTTTTCAAACTCCTGAAGGCCAGGACCCTTGGCAGCAGGCGATGGTGAATTCTCTCTGCTGCCGCTCAAGCATGAATAAATATCTTCGGCATTCTCGGTCGAGGAGAGTTTTTGGATGAGTTTTTCATTATCAAGGATGTGCGTCAGATTAGTCAGGATGCCAATATGTTCATCGGAGCGTGCCGCAATCCCGACAATCAAATAGACTATTTCGCCGGGATTCCACTCCACACCGGCCGGAACCTGCATCACGGCAATGCCGGTGCGTATGATAGACTCGCGATTTTTTGGCAGCCCATGGGGGATCGCGATACCATTGCCTAAAAAGGTATTGGCTACCTTTTCCCTATTCAGCATGCTCTCTATGTAGTCAGGCTTTATGTTTCCACTTTCCACCAACATCTTACCCACCTTACGGATGGCTTCGATCTTGTCCCTTGCCTCGGCGTGCAATTGAACGTTATTGCTTTCCAGCTTCATCATGGTTGGCCTCCTTTGGTCGATAACTACATATCGTTTGTATCGTGAAATATACTGTAATCGATTACATAAACTGTTGTCAATCAGTTTTCGTTAGACAAAATCTTTTCCTGCCATGCATAACACAACATATATTTAATATTACAATACATATACGAATAGTTTATTTTTGAGATATTTTACATTTTGAACGCTATTCGCTTGTATTTTTGTACTAAGCGGCATTGAACAAGAAAACGTTTACAATGAAAATTGTATTTCTTGCAAGATTTGCATAAAATTCTTCCGTTATACACCCTCATCGGCAAATACTTGCCAACTTTAGCCCAAAACATTACCCGTGAAACAAAAATTTATTTGACTACCTAATTGTAAACGTTTACATTAAAATGATCATTCACAGTACAGAATGTCCAATATAAGAGAGAAATTAGCATGATTAAAATTAAAGACGTCGCCGATGCCGCGGGTGTATCAACAGCGACAGTATCAAGGGTTTTAGCAAACAAACCCCACGTCCGGCCTGAAGTAAAAAAACGGGTAATGCAGGTAGTACAGTCACTTAATTATCGGCCAAATCGTGTTGCTCAAAATCTGAGATCCAACAGTTCAAGAATCATAGCCTTAATTGTTTCCGATATAGAAAATCCCTTCTTCCAAAGGGTAAGTCGAGCGGTAGACGATGCTGCCTATGAACAGGGGTATAGCATGATGTTGTGCAATACAGATGAAAATCACGCGAAAGAAGAGGCGTACCTCAATCTTCTTCGGGACGAAAATATTGCCGGTGTTATTTTATCGCCAACACGTCAAACTATCGACAATTTAGCTGAAGGATCAGCCCCTCACATGCCGATGGTTGTAATTGACAGGCGTGCCAATGATTTAGACATTGATAATGTTCTTATCGACAATATTCAAGCAGCCCACACCATAACAAGCCATTTAATTGAGCACGGCTATCGGCGGATCGGCGGACTTTTCGGTATGGGCAGCACCACCGGCCAGGAACGTCGGGAAGGTTTCATACAGGCATTGAAAGATCACAACATTAAGCCGGCTGTCGAGCTGATAAAGTACACCAACCCCAGAGAGGAAGACGGCTTTACCACCACCATGAAACTATTTGAAATGGTGGATAAACCAGACGCTATTCTCACCAGTAATAGTCTTTTGGCCTCAGGCGTGTTGCTGGCGATTCGCGCAAGCAACCTGCAAATTCCAGGAGATATTGCTTTCGCCAGCTTCGATGATACGACCTGTGCTCAGTTGCTTGAACCAGCGATTACCGTTATTGAACAACCCACCTATGAGATTGGCCGAACGGCCACTGAGCTGCTCATCAAAAGGATTCAGGATCCGACACGTTCAAATCGTGAGGTTATTCTCAAAACAAAATTAATCATCCGGCAATCGTGCGGCTGCCCGAAACAATAGCGATCACCGGCAAAGTGACACTGCCACTTTGCACGTTACACACGTGTTTTTCCTGTTAAATGATCGATTTCTATTTTTATAACTTTGGTCTCATCCCAGTATTTTTCCATGTACTTTCCTCCGGCCTCAATATGATTTGCAGAATATTTATTGAGTATAGACATTAAGATTTCTTTTTTGTCTGAGTTATCCGTAACTTCTATCGCTAAACCAAAGGCTATGGCACTTTCATAATCTGTGTCAAATTTGTTAGCAAGAACGTCTGATCTAGTCACTACACAAAACGATACTTTACTGCTGAAATCGATGTTCTCCAGCTTGTGTCCTTGCTCAGCACAGTGAAAACAAATGCACTTATTCCAGTATGAATAATGTAGCGGCACGCCATAAGGGTAACCATCCTTACTGATAGTTGACAACACACCATACGAGCCCTTTTCTATAATTTCGATGGCCCTTTTCCCATCAACCGCACGCTCTTTTAATCTGATTTCTCGGTGCATCCCCTACCTTCTTTATTATTTTGGAGTTTTTATTCAATTATTCTTTTCTGACGATTTCAGTACAAAAGAACCCACCACAAAGACTTCCTCTTCTTATTCTCATATATCATGTTTGTCCATGTTTTTATTGGAATAACAGCGCGACAAACAAACCTTTGAAAATTATTAACTGCCCATTCAGTAAATAGCGTTGACAAAACAAAAATGAAATATTAAAAACAATAGTCATCACATAATTGTAAGTAAATCTCTATTTCTCAAAAGGACTGTAATGGCCGCTCGAAAAAATCAAAATGCAGAAACGAGAAAACCCGAAATTCTTGAAGGGTACTATCGCGTTCTTATTGAGGAAGGATTGGAAGGTACCTCCATTGGTAAGATCGCAAAACATCTGAACATTCACCCCAGCTTGATCCTCCACTATTTCAAGAATAAAGACAATCTGCGACTTGCCCTGATTGACTTAATGATATGTAAATTCAAGTCAACCAACATGCTCAATTTCAAGAGTTTAGATGACCATTCAGAGCGATTTACTGCGCTTATGGATTTGATTTTCAGCTATGAATGGTCCCGTACAGTAGACCCCGGAGTCCATTTCGGCTTTTACTATCAAAGCTTTCGTGATGAAAAGGTTTCCGAGTTGTTTTGCGACATGTTTCGCTGGTTGAGAGATTACCTGTATGAGGAATTTTTAGTTTACAACAGAGAGGGCATCATCCAGGTAAATGACGAATTAAAAGCCGCTGAATTCGTTGTTACCCTGATGGAAGGCTTGGAGTTTCATGCGCATTTCCTTGGACAAGGTCGACCGTTTGAGGATTTTGCGGAAACTGCCAAAAAGATTGCTCTCTCGGCATTGCAAAACAAAACAGTGTAATTAAACCGCCATTTACTGGTGGATAGCGACAAAGCAACTCCTGTTAACAATAAGGCGAAGCACCAGAAAATTTTAAACTGACCAAACAGTTAATAAAAATATTTTTGTTGCCAGTGACATTTGCTTGGTGCGCAGGCATTGAAATTTCCAGGACGAGCGAATCAACGTTTAAAAACATTGAAAAGACTTATAAGGGTTAAGAATATGGAAATGTGTCTTGAAACTCATGCGTTATACAAGAATTATGGAGACGTGCAAGCCCTCGTGGAAGTAGATCTGGCAATTCGCAAAGGTGAGCTTTTTACCCTCCTTGGACCTTCTGGTTGCGGCAAAACAACCCTATTGAGGATAATCGCCGGCCTGGAGACAGCAAGTGACGGCAATCTCATGCTAAACGGAAGCTCAATCCTTGATATTCCCGCCAACAAAAGACCCATAAATACAATATTCCAGAGTTACGCTCTTTTCCCTCACCTTAAAAATTACGACAACATTGCCTTTGGCCTGCGCTCGCAAAAGATTCCTGAGACTGAAATTGCACCAAGGGTAACCAAGATGCTGGAAATGCTTGAGCTGGGAAATTTTGCGGATCGTTACCCTAATCAATTATCAGGTGGTCAACGACAGAGAGTTTCCATGGCGCGGGCGCTGGTTTGTGAACCGGAGATCCTTCTCTTGGATGAGCCCATGTCTGCCCTTGATGCTAAACTTCGTGTTCAGCTCCAGGAACAGCTCCGCCGCCTGCAATTAAAACTCAATAAGACCTTTATTCTTGTCACCCACGACCAGGAAGAGGCTCTCACTGTCTCTGATCGAATCGCTGTTATGAAGGACGGAAAGGTGCTTCAGTGTGGCAGTCCCACCGAAATCTACAATAAACCTAATTGCCGCTTTGTCGCTGAGTTCATTGGCACCGCAAACATTTTCGATACCGTAAGAGAAGGTGATATCCTGCGCTCTTCGATCGGCGATTTTGTCCCGAACCAAATGCCCAATTGGCAGAAAGGATCAGTGGTGATTCGTCCTGAAGGAATCCGCCTGCGGCCTGACAAGCCAAAGCAGAACGGCATCCAGTCCAAGGTCATTGAAAAATTTTACCGAGGCACCTACTTCGACATCACCCTTGAGACAGGAAAACTTCGCATGAGGACTGCTCCCCATCGGCAAATTGAGGTGGGCGAGACAATTTGGGTTGAACTGCTGCAAGAAGCCATGGTGACCATCGATGACTAAGAAAAGACAGATACTCTACGGAGAGCTCGCCACCCCTGATATCATTCGGACAAAAGGGATGTTTCACATTGCCCCAGGTATGTTGTGGATCATGCTCTTTCTCACCATTCCAGCTCTTTCATTGATCATCTTGAGTTTCACCACTCGCGGATCTTATGGCGAGATCGAATGGATCTTTACCCTGGATAACTTTAAAAGGCTTGCCGGTTATGGACTCTTTGGCTGGAGTCCGGATTACCTGATGATCCTGTTGCGTTCAGTCATTGTTGGTTTGGTTACCACGGTAGCCTGTATCATCATGTCCTATCCCTTAGCTTTTTTTATCTCCTCCCGGCCAAAGTCCACACGCTACATTTGGCTCATTGTCATGATTATCCCATTCTGGACCAATTTGGTCATTCGCACCTATGCCTGGCAGATCGTCTTAGCTCCGGGCCTGCCCCTGGCTGAACTTGCGGCGACGCTGCATATTGTTCCTCCGGGAACGCCACTGTATCCATCTTCCTTCGCGGTGTACCTCGGCATGATTTCAGCTTTTTTGCCCTTTGTCACCCTGCCCCTCTACTCAAGCGTAGAAAAACTTGACTGGAGCCTTATTGAGGCGGCCAACGATTTGTATTGCACGAAGTGGAGGGTTTTTAGCCAGGCAATTCTGCCACAGACGCTGCCTGGCTTATCCGTTGGTGCGATCCTGACCTTTGTTCCGGCGATGGGAATGTTTCTGATCCCCGATTTGCTTGGTGGTGCCCGCTACATGCTGGTTGGCAATCTTATTCAGCAACAATTTGGCAAAAGCAGGGACTGGCCCTTTGGCGCGGCGGTTAGTCTTGCCCTTATGACCCTCACCCTCATAGGTCTTGTGGTCTTCCGCAGAAAAGACCAGGAAATGGAGGTAGTCTGATGTTTCAAATCGGATTTCGCATAAAATTCCTTGCCATGGCGACCTTCCTTTTTCTCTACACGCCTTTGTTTGCGGTGGTCGTCTACTCCTTTAACAAATCCCGCTATGGCATCCATTGGGGCGGCTTTAGCCTTGATTGGTACAACGTCATTTTCCACAACAAGCAGATTCTTGAAGCCTGCCTGAATACGGTGTTTCTTGGGGTAGTGTCCACCTGCATTGCAACGGTTTTGGGAACTGCCCTGGCTGTCGGCCTTGGTCGTTTCCCATGGTCAAAAAAGGTCACCACTTTTTTTGACATCAATCTCTATTTGCCGGTAATTACACCCGAAATAGTTTTTGCTGGCGCCCTGGTGGTCGCCTTTTCCTGTTTGCGTTACTTCTCGTCAGTTTTTGAGCCGGGAATGTTCACGATGATGATCGGTCATGTCACCTTTCAGGTTGCCTTTGTGGCTCTTGTTGTCCGCAGTCGTTTGGCATCCTTTAACAATGAAATTGAAGAAGCGTCCCGCGATCTCTATGCCTCAAACTGGTATACGTTCCGGCATGTACTTCTGCCACTAATGATGCCGGGAATTATCTCAGGTGCCATGCTCGCGTTTACCCTGTCCCTTGATGACTTTATTATTAGTTTTTTCACAGCAGGGCCAACCTCAGTGACATTACCCCTCTATATCTATGCCGAAGTCCACAGAGGGATTACTCCCAAAATCCATGCTCTTTCGACCATAGGTCTTTTAGCAACAATATCTCTGGTCATTTTGTCTAATCGCATCTCGAAAAAGGAATTTTAAACCACACAAGGAGAAAACATGAAAAAAGTAACACTACTGTTAGGGCTTTTATTTTTTTGTTTCTTGCAATTGCCGACACAATCTATTGCCGCAGATGAACTTCGGGTCCTTATTTGGAGCGAGTACATGCCTGAAGATTTCATGGATAATTTCACCGCAGATACCGGCATCAAAACCCGTGTTGAGCTTTACGAATCAACTGAGGAATTAATAGCCAAATTACAGGCCGGCGGGGTTAGCCAATATGATATAGTTGTGCCATCTGATTACGTAATCAATTCAATGGTGCAGTTAAACCTCCTGCAAAAGCTCGATAAATCGAAGATTCCAAATTTCAAGAATGTGGATGCGGCCTTCATCAATCCCAGTTATGACCCTGGTAATGCCTACACCGCTCCATATCAATGGGGAACCGTAGGGATGCTGTACAGCAAAGAAGCCTTAGGCGCTGATTATGAGCCATCTCTTAAGCTCTATTTTGACCCCGCTTCACGGAAAGGACCAGTCGTCATGATTGATTCCATCCGTGAAATGCTTGGTATCGGACTCCGTTACATGGGCAAAGACGTCAACACCCTGAATACTGATGACTTGAAAGCCCTCGCTGACATGATGATTGAAACCAAGGCCAGTGACGTTTTTGCCGGCTTCGATGTGGGTACAGGCGGACGCAGTAAGGTTGTCGCAGGAACCGCAGTGGCGGCACTCTGTTACAATGGCGACGCCCTCCGCGCAGTCGCTGATAACCCAGAGAAAATTGCCTTTGCCAACCCGAAGGAAGGAACCGTAATCTGGGCAGACAACATGGCCATTCCCGCCAAGGCACCAAATGTCGAATATGCCCACACCTTTATTAACTGGGTACTTGATGCGAAAAATGGCGCTAAACTTTCCAACTGGACGCAGTATGCAACTCCCAATAAGGCCGCAAAAGAGTTCATCACTCCGGAAGATCTCAAAAACCCGGCTATCTACCCAACGCCAGAAACCATGAGTAAGCTGCAGTTCATTAGCGATCTTGGCAAAAACAATCGCTACTATGACGAGTTGTGGACCATGATTAAAACACGATAAATAATTTACTTATACACAACAGGTGGCCCTTCAACGAGCCACCTCAATTTCACATTAAAGGCAAAGGCCAAAGGTTTTTCGATATGTTTTCCAAAAAGGTTTTTCTCGGATGTCTATTTTTTCTACTCAGTTGTGCTCAAGTTTTTGCAGCGGATGAACTACGAATTCTCACCTGGAGCGACTATATGCCGGAAGATTATCCGGCAAAGTTTGAAAAAGAGACGGGAATTAAAGTGCGTCTTGAATACTATGAGTCCATGGAGGAACTAGTTTCAAAACTACGTGCGGGTGGTGTTAGCCAATATGACTTAGTGGTTCCTTCAGACTACATTGTCACCGCTATGGTACAATTAGGACTTCTTCAGGAACTGGATCACTCCAAGATTCCTAATATGAAGAACCTCGATGATTTTTTCATCAACCCAGCCTATGACCCAGGCAATAAATACACAATTGCCTATCAGTGGGGAACTGTAGGTCTTTTTTATAACAAAGAAAAGTTTGCAACCGAACCAACACTTGCGGACATCTTTGATCCCAAGAAAAACACCACCCATTTCATGGTAATTGATTCCATCCGTGAAACCATGTCTCTGGTCTTTTGCTATCTTGGTAAAGATGTCAATACCACCAAACTTGATGACCTTAAAGAGGCTGCTGATGTACTTATAGCAGCAAAAAAGAATCCTCTTTTCAGTGGCTTTGATGTTAGCTACGGAATCAGAACTAAGGTTTCTGGCAAGGAATTAGATATCGGCACTACTTACAATGGAGCGGCAATCAAATACATTGCGGCCAATCCCGGATGTAATTTAGGGTTTGTTAATCCAAAAGAAGGCGCAGTTGCCTGGGCTGACAATATGGCAATTCCCGCTCAGGCACCAAACCCTGATTATGCCTATGCATTCATTAATTGGATTCTGGATCCGAAGATTGGTGCCGGTGTATCTAACTTTGCCAAATACGCCAGCCCTAATAAGGCGGCCAAACCATTTATCGATCCTGAATTTCTCAATCATCCTGGTGTTTATCCTCCAGCTGACTATCAGGCCAAGCTTCATTTCATTATAGATGTCGGCAAAGACACCAGTATGTACGATCAAGTCTGGACCATGATTAAGGCGAGGTGATCCCGTAACTGTTTTACCCATGTATTTAACCGGTATTATCTATAGAAATATTGCCATATTGCTATAGTACTGATTGTGAAACTTGAGCGCTTTTCTGCGTAAAGATTGGATATATGAAAATAATATTTACAAACGCTAAGGGCATTAGCCTGGATGAGATGAATCCCTTTTTCGACACCATTGTCGTCGACGGGGAAACAATAGAAGCCGTCGGTACAAACGATCTCATCGCAGGCTACCCTGAGGGAGCTCTTCAGATAATTGATCTGGGTGGCAAAACAATCCTGCCTGGATTTATTGACACCCATCAGCATCTTGAAATGACTGGAAAGATTCTCTGCAGTGCTGATCTGTCTTCCTGCACAAAGTTTGATGATGTTTTTGCCCTTATCCGAGAACAACGAAGCAAAGTCGCTGACGGAGAATGGGTTTTGGCCTACTGCCTTTTTGATCAAAACTTAGCAGAAAACCGAATGCCAACGGCAGCCGAGCTTGACGCCGTCTGTGCTGATTCTCCGGTCGCTCTCATCCATACCACCCTCCACTTCTTATCACTCAATACCCTTGGTATTGAGGCCCTTGGCATCAAGGCGGAAATGGAGGGGGTAGATGTAGTGGCAGGTGAGGCTACCGGCGTAGTCCGCGATCCGGCATCTTTTAAGGTGGCACTGCCCCAAATCAATAAACTTACTCCTAAAGAGACCATCTTAAAGGGGTTTGATCTGGCTGCCCGGGCCGCCATAAAACGGGGCATCACTTGTCTTCATTGCCTTGAAGGTAAGGATGGGGAAGAAGAAAGAGCTGTCCTCTTTCACCAACACCAGAAGACCTTGCCCATCCATACCGTATTCTGGAACCAGACCCGTAATATCACGGCCAGCACCAAACTTGACCTCAATCGTATTGGTGGCTGTGTCTTTGCCGATGGCGCTATTGATTGTTATACGGCGGCGCTCTTTGAGCCCTATTGTAACCAGCCTGACAATTACGGCGCCCTGACCTACACGCAGGAAGAGATGGATGATTTTGTTATTGAGGCCCATCGCCAGGGCTTGCAAGTTGCTGTTCATTGCGAGGCCGATCGTTCCATTGAGCAGGTTCTGCATTCAATGGAAAAGGCTCTGGCCTTGTATCCCCGCGAAAATCACCGCCACCGTATTGAGCATTTTGAAGTGCCGACCTATGGACAAATTGAGAGAATGGCCAAAGCTGGAATCATCGCCTCCATGCAACCGGCATTTTTCCCTTATCTCATGAAAGATCAAAACCTTTTCGAGGCCATGCTCGGCCCAAGCCGGCACAAGCGCTTGCACCCGTACAGAACAATTCTGGATGCTGGAATTACCATCTGTGGTGGCTCCGACTCACCGGTGACACCCTATGATCCTCTTGCCGGTATTCAAGCAGCCATCTGTCACCCCTATGAGCCGGAGCGAGTGAACCTGACCGAGGCTTTGCAGATGTTTACCACTGCTGCTGCCTATAGCGTTTTTGAAGAAAATGAGCGGGGATGTCTCAAAAAAGGAATGAAGGCAGAATTTATAATCCTTGATCAAAATCCGTACAGTGTCGCACCGGAAAAAATTTCCAAGATCACCATCGAACAAGTATTTGCCAAAGGCACTCTTCATAAAACTGAAGACCTATAAAAATAACAATGGAGAAGTAAATGAGCAGAGATATCGCAAAAGCATTTGCAGAAGCGAATAGATATGTTGACTTGATACGTAAGGATGATGCCGACATTACCCAGACAGAGCGTGAAATGGTCGCCACCGAGACCGTGGAAAACTTCAGAAACCATGTCAATAAAGGTTTTTTGGAGTACCGCAAATCAGTTACCGAAGAACAAAGCTTTGCAGTGACTGAATGGACTGGCCAGGGCTCAAAACTTGTCGATATCCTGGGCCGTGAATACATCGATCTACTCGGTGGTTTTGGCCTCTATTCCTACGGCATTCGGCACCCTAAAATTGTTGAGGCGGTCAAGGCACAGCTCGATCGTAGCCCGCAGTACAGTCAGGAAATGCTTGATCCTTTACGGGCAAAACTCGCCCAGGTCATCGGTCTGCTTACCCCTGGCGATATTCAGTATGGTTTTTTTGCCAACTCGGGTACCGAGGCTATTGAAGGGGCAATGAAGCTTGCCAAATTCTACACCGGCAAAAAGGGCTTCATCTCTATGCTCAAGGGTTTTCATGGTAAAACCCTCGGCTCCCTTTCCCTTATGGGTAAAACTGATTACCGCAAACCCCTTCTCCCTCTCCTGGAAGGCGTTCAGCATGCCCCCTTTGGTGACGCTGATGCTGTGGAAAAACTCCTTGAAGCAAACGCCACTGTGGGTAATGGCGTCGCTGCTGTTGTCGCTGAGCCGATTCAGGGCGAGGCGGGAGCCATTGTACCGCCGGATGATTTCTGGCCACGTCTTCGTGAGCTTTGCGATAAGTATGGGGTCCTCCTGATTGCCGATGAGGTTCAAACCGGTTTTGGTCGTACCGGTGAGATTTTTGGTGTCGATCACTGGGGTGTTACTCCCGATATCATGTGCTTTGGTAAAGCCTTGGGTGGTGGTGTTGTACCCATGTCCGGCTTCTTCTCCACGGCTGAAATCTGGAAGGTCATGGAACCCAACCCCTTCATGCACACCACGACCACCGGCGGCAACCCTATCGCCTGTGCCGCGGCCCTTGCCGCTATCACCGTAATGCAGGAAGAGGAGCTTCCGGCCCAAGCAAAGAAAAAAGGTGCATACGCAACCGCAAGACTCAATGAGCTCAAAGACAAATATCCAGGGGTCCTTCATAAAATTACCGGCAAGGGGCTTCTTATCGGTATGGAATTTGTTTCCAATGAGATGGGCTATCAGCTGGCCTCAGGACTCTTTGCCAGAGGGGTTATCACCGCTGGAACTCTTACGAATGCAAAATGTATACGTTTTGAGCCTGCCCTGACAATTCCAATGGAAACCCTCGATAAGGCTCTGACCATTATGGAAGAGGTTATTAAAGGAATTAAGGCGTAGTTATATCACACCCCTCTGCTGAAAATTGGGGACAATTCATGACGGAGAAAAATTATGAAACTATGGATTAATGGTGAGTGGGTTGCAGGTGAAGCTGGAACTTTTGAGGTGGAAAACCCGGCAACCGGAGAGATCGTTGCCGAAGTAGCCAAGGCCGGTAAGCAAGATGTTGATAAGGCTGTTGCTGCTGCCAAAGCAGCATTTCCTCTCTGGAGCGGCATGACTCCGGGGGCAAGGGGAAAGCTGTTATGGAAGCTTGCCGATTTAATGGAAGAAAACATGAAGGAATTGGCCCGTATCGAAAGCGAGGATACCGGTAAGCCCTATGAGTTTCTCAGCCTTGGAGTTGATCTTCCATTTTGCATCGATAACCTGAGGTTTTTTGCCAGTATTGCCCGTGAAAATGGCGGCAACCATGCAGGCGAATATGCCGAAGGCTATACCTCCATCTACAGACGTGAACCAGTGGGCGTGGTTGGTCAGATTGCACCATGGAATTATCCACTTCTCATGGCCATCTGGAAGATCGGACCTGCTTTGGCCGCAGGCTGCACCACGGTACTCAAACCGGCATCACTTACCCCGAGAACCGCTCTTATGCTTGGTGAACTCAGCAAAAAAGCAGGTATCCCGGACGGAGTTGTGAACGTTGTTACCGGCAGCGTAGGCCCTGAGATTGTCAGCCATAAAGATGTTCGGATGATCTCTGTTACCGGCGCGACCAGCACCGGAGCAGCCATCATGCGAAGTGCTGCTGACTCCATCAAGCGAGTGCACCTTGAACTCGGCGGCAAGGCTCCCGTTCTGGTTTTTGAAGACGCCTCACCTGCGCTGGTTGCCGAAAAAGTTTCTGTCGGTGCTTTCTGCAACTCCGGTCAGGATTGCACTGCAGCTACCCGTGTCATCTGCCATGAATCCTGTGTGGGTGCGGTGCGAGACGCCCTTGTTGCCGCCATGAAGGCGGTGATAGTCGGTGACCCTTTTGCCAGCGAAACCCAGATGGGCCCAATGATCTCTGCATCTCACCTCGAATCTGTCGATGGTTTCGTCAAACGGGCAAAAATGGCGGGTGCCCGCATTCTTTGTGGCGGCGAGCCGCTGGATCGCCCCGGACATTTCTACCAGCCAACTGTTATTGATAATGTCAGCCAGGATTCTGAAATTGTTCAAAAAGAAGTCTTTGGCCCGGTGATCACCATCCAGACCTTCAAAGATGAGGCTGAAGCGCTGGCCATGGCCAATGATTGTGTTTTTGGCCTTGCCTCCTCTGTGTTCACGAGCGATGTGGCCCGCAGTATGCGGGTTTCCAAGGCCCTCGAATTCGGTTGCGTGTGGGTTAACGATCATCTCCCTCTTGTTTCAGAGGCTCCCCACGGCGGTTTCAAACAGTCCGGCTTTGGCAAAGATCTCTCGGCCGAGGCAATGGGCGATTATCTTGTGACCAAGCATGTCATGATTAACACCACCCTTTAGAAGTGGCTTCCGAGTTGTGAGTATTTACGAGCGGGGTCTACGCGCCCCGCTTTGTCATCTTTCTTAATAAGGATAGTCAGAAATGAATATGCTCATCCAGATAGAAGGAAGCCATCCTTTGGCGGGCGCGCCCCGCAACGGTTTCTACTCCATTCCTGTTCGCACCCCTCAGAGTGATGGATTAACAATGCCAGCCGAGTGGGAAGAGCATGATGCCTGTTGGATGGTGTGGCCCTGCTCTGAGGAGTGTTTTAAAGAAGTATTGAGTGACGCCAAAAAGTGCTACGCACAGGTTGCCGAGGCCATCGCCAAGTTTGAAAAGGTCTACATGGTGGTGAAGGAAGACCAAAGGGCAGAGGCGAAAAGTTTTTGCGGTGACTTTGTAACCCTTATCTCCGGCACCTGTTTTGATTCATGGGCCCGGGACAGTGGACCAACCTTTGTTCGTGATGGTAACGGCAATATTGCGGGTATTGACTGGATGTTCAGCGGCTGGGGCCATCATCCCATAACCGGACCATGTGATGAGGTTATGGCCACTGAAATCCTTCGTTCACTTGCCATGAGACGATATGCGGCCCCCTTTATCCTGGAAGGTGGGTCCATCCATGTTGATGGCGAGGGTACTCTTATTACCACCGAACAATGTCTCTTCGATCCAAAACGTAATGCAGGAATGACTAAGGCGGAGTTTGAAATTCTTTTCCATACCTATCTGGGAATCGAAAAAACAATATGGCTCGGTAATGGCCTGGATGGTGATCAAACCACAGGTCATGTGGATATTCTCACCAGCTTTGCTCGTCCCGGTCTTCTCCTCCTTCATAGCTGTACAGATTCAAATGATCGCAACTTTGCAGTCACCGAAGATGCCAGAAAAAGACTTGAGGGAGAGGTGGATGCTCTCGGAAGAAAGATAGAGATACGAGAAATTCCCCAGCCAAAAGCACGATTCCGAAATGGTACACGTCTGGATCTTTCCTATATCAATTTCTATATGGCCAATGGTGCTATAATCATGTCCTCCTTTGACGATGCGGCAGATGACCAGGCAAAAGAAATGATGGAGGATATTTTCCCAGAAAGAAAAATAATCCAAATACCTTCGCTGCCACTCTTTGCAGGAGGTGGAGGCATTCATTGCATTACTCAGCAACAGCCAAAGGGCATAGCCCTGCCACCGTTCTAGGAGCTTGCCCGAGAATAGACATTTTGTTCAAAATTGAGGCATTTTCATAAAAATAAGCGGAGCTATATAATTAATATTGCAAGCATTATTTTTATGAAAATAACGAAAAGTTTGGGCAAAAGGGCATTCTCGGACAGGTTCCTAGGCTTTACCACAGGAGAGAGAAGATGGGAGAAGTGAAAGTTGCCATAAGCCAAATGGCCTGTTCAGATGATTATCAAACAAATATTCAGAAGGCCGAAGATATTGTTCGCCGGGCAGCGGCAAATGGGGCCCAGATAATTCTCTTACAAGAGCTTTTTGCCGGGCCATATTTTTGCAAGGTTGAAGATTTCAGATACTTTTCGCTGGCCCAGGAATTTGAGTCCAGCGATCTCTTGAAACATTTTAGCCGTCTGGCAAGTGAGCTTGGCGTGGTATTGCCCATTAGTTTTTTTGAAAGGGCCGGAAAAGCCTATTTCAATTCCATGGCAATGATTGATGCCGATGGTACTATTTTAGGCATCTATCGTAAAACCCATATTCCCCAGGGACCGGGCTACGAAGAAAAATATTATTTTAGCCCGGGAGACACCGGTTTTAAGGTGTGGAAAACGAAGTTCGGCACTATTGGTCTTGGCATTTGCTGGGACCAATGGTTCCCGGAGGCTGCCCGCAGCATGGCCCTTTTAGGGGCTGATATCCTCCTTTACCCAACGGCAATTGGCTCAGAGCCAAAGATGCCAGACTATGATTCCCAGCCCCATTGGCAGCGAACCATGCAGGGCCATTCCGCCGCCAATGTTATTCCTATCTGTGCTTCCAATCGCATTGGCACAGAAGAAGATCAAGGTGTAAAAATGACCTTTTATGGCAGCTCTTTTATTACCGGCAATACCGGTGAAATATTAGAGCAATGTGATAGAGAAACCGAAGATATTAAAATTGCCAGTTTTGATTTTCGGGAAATTGAAAACATGCGTGCAGGCTGGGGATTATTTCGAGATAGAAGACCGGAAGCGTATGGTATACTTGAAAGTTTTGATGGCAAGACACACTATAACAGTTAGCAATGCCATTAACCCTTTTAAATTTGTTGGCTGTTGAGGTGTCGATCTAAAATTTGAGCAAACACATCTTTCTTGTAGGTAATGGCCTTAAGCATGAGGAAGCAATCGCTGTAAGTATCCAACAGAGATAGTCAGGAAATAAATTGCAAAATTCTGTTTGACCGATTACAAAATGACGTTCTGGCGTTGCCGGAACAGGAAGTTGTGACTGGGCGGCCTTTTAAGGCCCTCTAAAAACGATTATTTATCACCTCAGCTACAGGAGAGTTCTTAACATGCAAATTAAGAGAACAATGTTGGCCTTGTTGGTTAGTCTCTTTTTTTCTGTTGTTTGCACCACAAACGTATTGAGTGCAGATAAATTTGTTTGGAAAATGGCAAGTTCATGGCCTGCCGGGACCATTCTCCAGCAAGCGGCAGACGACCTGGCTGCGCAGATAACAACAATGAGCAATGGCCGCCTGACCATTAAAAGCTATCCTGCCGGTGTGCTCATGGGTGCACTTGAGGTGGCAGACGCTGTACGCACGGGTGTTATTCAAGCGGCCCACAGTTCACCAGCGTATTCAGTAGGACAACTTCCGGCATCTCCCTTGTTTGGTTATATTCCGTTTGGGATGGAAGCTATCCCATATCTCACCTGGATGTATGAAGGTGAAGGGGCCGCACTTTTATCAGAATTGTATGAAAAATATGACTACGGATACGTTGCGCCGTGCGGCATTATTCCCAGCGAAGACTTGGCCTGGTCGAATAAACCCATCACCAAAATTGAGGATTTCAAAGGATTGAAATTTCGTACCTCCGGGTATTGGGGGGAGATCCTGACTGCGGCAGGAGCATCGGTTATGATGCTTCCAGCCGGTGAAGTTTATGAAGCTCTACAGAGAAACATGCTTGATGCAGCGGAGTTCAGCATCCCCAGCATGGATAAGGATCTGGCTTTTTACGAGATAGCAGAATATCTTCTGGTCCCTGGAATCCATCAGACCAGCACTATTCTCGACCTCAAAGTGAACAAAAATGCCTGGAATAAGCTTCCTGATGACCTGAAAGAAATCGTTCGGGTGGCCTCAAAGGCAGCGACACTTGATTTGCTTACGCGATGTATCAGTCAAGACATACCTGCTCTTGAGTTTTTCAAAGAGAAAGGTGTTAAAATTCAGTATCTTGACCCAGCTATCCAGAAAGTTCTTGCCCAGAAAACGGATGAGCTCATGGTGAAAAAGGGTGAGGCGGATCCTTTCTTCAAAAAGGTCTATGAATCCCAGAAAAAATTCAGTGCGGGTTATGACGGCTATAAAGCCCTCATGACCCCCTCGTACAAGTAAACATTTTTTTTCCGTTCCACAAAGGAGTCGCTCGGAGTAAACCGGGCGACTCCTTTGTTTGTTTAAAACAGGTTTTTCCAAGATGAAAGTGATACGACGCATCATCAAAATCATTGACGCGATCAGTGAGTTTTCCGGCAAAGCCATCATTTGGCTGGTAATGGTACTTACACTGGTTATCGGATATGAAATTTTTTCCCGCTACCTTCTCAATCAGCCGACCAAATGGGCTTTTGATCTTAGTTACATGATAGGAGGTACTTTCTTTCTGCTCGGTGAAGCATGGACCCTAAAAGAAAAACAACACGTCAGAATCGATATTTTCTATAATCGGTTTTCAGCCAAAGGTCGGGCTATCATTGATATAGTTTTTTACCTTCTTTTGTTTTTTCCTCTATGGATCGGAATTCTTTATGCCCTGATTCCTTATGTTCTCTTTTCCTGGGATATGGGAGAAAAATCAATGCAGGGCTACTGGCAGCCGATCATTTACCCTTTTAAAACCGTCATGCCCATTGGAGTATTCCTCCTGCTCCTTCAGGGTGGTGCTGAAGTATTGCGCAATGTCGAGGTAGTGTTTGGTGGAGGTGAGGCCCAATGAGTCCTGAAATGACTGTTGTTTTCATGTTCGTAGCCCTCTTCACCGGCATCTTTCTCGGGTTTCCCACAGCTTTTGTTCTTGGTGGTGTGGCATTGCTTTTTGGTCTGGACCTGATGGGGGCTGATATTTTCGGACTCTTTATCGCCCGCCTCTTTGGCCTTATGAAGAACTATACCCTGCTTGCCGTTCCTCTCTTTCTTTTCATGGGAGTTTTCATGGAAAAATCAGGTATGGCGGAACGGCTTTTCAACGCCATGCATATTTTGTGGGGACGGTTCAGAGGAGGTCTTGGTATTTCCACCATTGCTATTTCGGCCATTTTTGCCGCTGCGACCGGTGTGGTTGGTGCCTCTGAGATTACTATCGGCCTCATGGCTCTGCCCGTAATGCTGGCTAAAAATTATAATAAATCCATGGCTTGTGGGGCGATCTGTGCTGGCGGAACCCTTGGTATCCTTATCCCACCAAGTGTAATGATCATTGTCTACGGCCCCATTGCCCGTATTTCTGTGGGCAAACTGTTCCTCGGTGCGCTCTTGCCCGGCATTCTGCTCACTGTGCTCTACATGCTCTACATTGGAATCCGATGTTACCTGAGACCAGAAGATGGCCCTCCCATGCCGCTGGAAGAGCGGCAGAAATCCGGCAAAGAGAAACTGGTTATACTGTTGACGTCAGTTGTGCCGCCGGCAATAATTATATTTTCGGTCCTGGGCAGTATATTTTTTGGTATAGCGGCTGTAACCGAAGCTGCTGCGGTTGGAGCTATTGCCAGTATGTTGCTTGCCGTATCATATGGTCGTCTCAATTTTAACGTTGTCCAGGACGCATGTCGGCAGACCCTGTCCATCACCGCCATGATCATGATGATTGCCGTCGGTGCGAGCTTTTTCTCCACCGTATTTGTTGCCATCGGCGGCGATGAGGTGATCACCAACCTGTTCATGCAGCTTCCCATGGGCAAGTGGGGCGTTCTCTGTACGATCATGCTGCTTCTGGTTTTTTGCGGCATGTTTATCGACTGGATGGGCATCCTCTTTATCATTGTCCCTCTGATCACCCCCATTGCTGCTGAACTGGGTTTTGATCCGGTATGGTTTGCCGTGCTGGTCATGGTTAATCTTCAGATCTCATTTCTTTCACCACCCTTTGCCTATTCAATTTTCTACCTGAAAGGAATCGCGCCTCCCTCCATCGAAACCGTTGATATTTACCGGGGTGTCATGCCTTTTGTGGGACTCCAGGTATTTGCTATTATTCTTCTGGTAATCTTTCCGCAAATCATTACCTGGCTTCCTTCTTATTTGATTAATTAACATAATATCCTTATGAACCTGTCTAGAAAAGTCACGCTCTTTGTGCAATGTCTTGTCGACACCATGTATCCAGAAGTCGCTGATGCAATGGTGGATGTCCTTGAAAGGGTTGGTATGGTCGTTGACTGTCCGACAAATCAGACCTGCTGCGGCCAGCCAGCCTTTAACGCCGGCCATCAGCAGGTGGCACGCACTGCCGCCAGAAAATTCATAGACGTCTTTGAAAATGCCGAAACTATTGTCTCACCGTCTGGTTCCTGTGTGAATATGGTGCGGCATCATTACCCCGAACTCTTTAAGAATGATCCGATCATGTTGGCCAGAGCGCAAAAGGTGGCTGCAAAAACATTTGAATTTACAGAATTTCTGGTGGATGTTCTGCAGATCGAAAATGTCGGCGCACGGTTTCCCGGCAAAGTGACCTACCATGCATCCTGTCACCTGAATAGATTTTTAGGTGTTAACTCGCAGCCAAGGAAACTTTTGGCAAATATCAGTGACATGACGCTTATAGAAATGCGTGATGCCGACCGGTGCTGCGGCTTTGGCGGCACCTTTGCCATTAAGTATTCGGAGATCTCCGAGGCAATTCTTGAAGAAAAAGTTAACAACATCATCGATTCAGGAGCAGAAGTCGTCACCGGATGCGATATGGGATGCCTGATGAACATTCAGGGGATGCTGAGTCGCAAGTACGCTTCTGTCCAAGTAATGCATATCGCACAACTCCTTGCTGGAAAATGAAATGAGTGAAATAACGTCAAAAGAATATACCAACAGCGCCAACAAAGCCATTGCCGACCCGGTGCTGCAATCCGCACTGGACAGCCTGCAGAGAAGGCTGGGCCCCGCGACCCGGAACCTGTATGAAAATCTGCCCGAAGGACAAGAACTGAGGAAAAAAGCCCACCAATTTCGCAGAAAGGCTGTCGATAATCTCGATCTACTGCTGGAAACTCTTGCCGAAAAGGTGCGAGCCCATGGTGGCCAGGTCCATTTCGCCAAAACCGATGAGGATGCTGTCAACATTTGTGTTGAAATAGCCCGACCCCATAAGGTGCGATCCGTGGTCAAGGGAAAGTCCATGGTCACCGAAGAGATCGGGCTTAATGAAAGACTCGAGAAGGAAGGAATTCACGTCACCGAAACCGACCTGGGTGAATACATTATTCAGTTGGCGGGTGAACGGCCTACGCATATTGTCGCACCGGCCATCCACAAAACCAGGCAGCAGGTGGGTGAACTCTTTTCCGAGAAACTTGGCACTCCATACACTGATGATCCGCCAACACTGACGCAGGATGCTCGTAAAGCTTTGCGCCATGAATTCCTGGGTGCAGATATGGGAATATCGGGATGCAATCTTGCCTGTGCCGAAACAGGCCATATCACGACTGTTTCCAATGAGGGCAACATCCGTATGGCGACGACCCTGCCTAAAGTGCATGTGGCATTTATGGGGATGGAACGGATTGTCGCAAATCTCGAAGAACAACAATCTATCCTCAGGCTCATGTCCATGGGGGCGGCAGGCCAGCAGATAGGCGGCTATGTCAGCTATATTGGCGGCCCAGCCCAAGCCGATCACTGTGACGGGCCTGAAGAATTTCATCTGATTATTGTTGATAATGGCCGCTCCAAAATTCTTGCGGATGAAACGTTTAGAGAGATGCTATGTTGTGTGCGCTGCGGCGCCTGCTTAAATGTCTGCCCTGTTTACGGTAAAATTGGCGGCCATTCTTACGGATCAGCCTATACGGGTCCAGTGGGAGCCGTCGTGACCCCGCTTCTTTTTGGCATTAATGAAGCATCAGATCTGTGCTCAGGTGAAACATTGTGTGGCGCCTGTCGCCAGGCATGCCCACTTGAAATCAATCTTCCCCGGATGCTCCTTGCCATGCGGGCGCAACTCTCTGAAGGCGATCCTAAGTGGGATGTTCAATCGAACAAAAAGATGGAAAAAATGCTGTTTAATGGCTGGGTTTTGATGAACAATAACCGCAAAATTTACGATTTCTTGTTACATATTGCTCATTATCTGCAAAAATTACTTCCTTGCCAAAACGGTATGGTTTCCTGGCTGCCGTATCCGTTCAATGGCTGGACCCGGAACCGGAATCTTAAGCCTCTGGCAGCGAAAACATTTATGCAACGATGGAAAGAAAAACAGAGGGGGAAAGCCTGATGCACGGCCAAAACGAATTTATCGACACTCTTCGCGCAGCTTTGGGGCGTCAAAAGGGTATTGCCCCTGCCAAGAATATATTTACCACCCGTCCAACACCTGAACAGGTTGCTTTGCTTGAAAAAATCAAGTCGCGGAGCAACCAGGAAAAGATGGAGTTACTGGAGGTGCTCAAAGCCGTCACCGGACCGCTTCATATCGATCTCTATCTCCATCAAAATTTGCAAGAGACGGCCCAGGGCATTGGTGATTTGATACTGCAGAGGAACCCTGAATGGGGTACCGAGAAGAATGTTGCCTGCTGGGATTACCCGTTGATCAACGACCTCAAACTCGAGTCACTGCCATCTCTGCAGGGGATTGCCATCCATACGACACCATGCGTCGATGCAGGAGATTCTGACCGCCCCACATCCCACACTATGAAACAGACAGTCAGGGATCAGGTCGAAAAATCTTTTATCGGGATTACTTCCGCAGACTACTGCGTTGCAGCTACGGCAACACTTGCTCAAAAAAGCAGGCCCGGTCAAGCCCGCTCAGTCTCACTTGTGCCATCCATCCATGTTGTCGTTATAGAATTGCAAAAGATGCTGGCAACCCTCGAGGAGCTCTATACGCTCCTCAAATGGGATCCAACGGAGCAGGCAGAGGGACTGACAAACTGCCTCTCGCTGATTTCAGGGCCCAGCAAGACCGGAGATATCGAACTGATTATGGTTCACGGTGCCCATGGCCCCAGAGAGCTTCATCTTTTTGTCGTCACTGGAAGTTGATGGAGCGATCAGGAATTGTCAATCTGAAAATCTTATCCTTATAGAAGGATTTAATGCAAAGATTGATGGCTTTCCTCCAAAGAACAAAGATATGTTCTCAAATTGATTTTTTTGCTGGTGAGACTGAATTTTGCGCGGATATTTTTTCGATGAAAATTCACGGTATTAGCAGAAAGGTTCATGGCTTGGCAAATCTCCTTAGTCGGCATTCCGGCTTTTACCAATAGGGCAATCTGCGCTTCTTGCGGAGTCAAGTGGATATTCATGGATACGAAGGTGTTCGGCAGCGGTGAAAACACCTCCAGAATATTTTGATAGAGAATATCAAGGCGAGCTTTCGTATCAGGATCTTCTGCTTGTTCACGTAATTGGTTTAGATGAGGAAGAACCAGCTTTGTGATATTCTCCCGAATACTTGACTCTAGTTTTTCTCTATCAGCATCCTTTCGTTTCACCAACATGTTTAATACATAAATTTCATCCTTTAACTCTTTGAACACATCATTATTCTCAAAAGATTTGAATGGGCTGCCGATCGTCTTCAGCTGTTTGATCTTCTCTTCCATCAGCTCCTTTTTGTAGGTATCCTGCAAAAAATCGAGTTCCTTCTGACGGTATACTGCCAAGGCAAAATGTGTGGATATCCGCTGAATAGTCCTCACGTCCTCTTCACAGTATCCGCTGTCACAATTTGCCAAGGAAATCTGCCCCAAAAGCGTATCCCCCATTATAACCGGAACCGAAAGGAAATTGCGGATAATGATATGATTTTCGGGCAGCCCCCGTGAGGCGAAGTGCGACTTGGGATCGTTGGTATAAAACGCTCTACGTGTATTGAGGCTATGGCCCCAGAGTGAGGGATAGCTCCCATCTTTTCCTTTTGGAAAGACTATTCCCTGCACATTTTCTTTCATCTGACAGTTGTTGCCAATCATGCCGGTCAAGGTGTAACAAATGTTGTCTCCACTCTCCTCATGAAGAAGAGAAACATAACTGTTCTTGCTTTGGGTCACCGTTCGGGCATAATTCGACACAATATTCGACATACCCTCAACGGAACACTTACTGGTTGCAAGCGAATACGAAAGTTCGGCTACAAGTGTATCAACCGTAAGAATAGTGTTTCGCATATTGTCTTTCCTTCCAATGTCGGCCGAAGAAATTTTGGCCCGCTGTGGTACCGTAAGTGCTTATTGGCGAAGCACAGGGGCAAATGCGCTGATTGGTAGACAGCCCATTAGCAGTACTACCGTATACCACACAGGTTTCAAAATGATATTTTAGGATTCGGTTGTCCTCATGAGATACGCATTTAGATGTTTTTTACGCACCACTGGTAGGTGTTCCCTACCATTTTCCCGCAATTCATTCCTATTGCTTTTATATAGATCGAAGATATATTAATTACAACGTAAACGTCACACTTGAAAGAACAGATGTTACATATATGTAGCAACAAAAACATTCAACCCAGGAGGACTGTATGCGCGCTATATTCAAACCACTTTTCATGTCGACTGCAATTGCGGTATTGGCTATCGGCATCACCCAGAATTCGGTATTAGGCGCAGATCAAATAGGAGAAGGGGCGCTGAGTATCGTTGCTTGGCCCGGCTATATTGAGCGTGGAGACACAGACAAGGCCTACGACTGGGTGACTGAATTTGAACAAGAAACTGGGTGCAAGGTTACCGTCAAAACAGCCGGCACCTCAGATGAAATGGTTTCCTTGATGAATAGTGGCGGTTATGACCTGGTCACTGCATCCGGTGATGCATCGCTTCGTCTTGTTGCTGGCAGGAAAGTGCAGCCTATCGATGTTACCAAAATCCCCAGTTGGAACAAGGTGGACAAGCGTCTTCAGAATGCGGCTTGGCACACAGTAAACGGCGTGCATTACGGTGTGCCTTTTCAGTGGGGACCAAATGTGCTCATGTACAACACAACCGTCTTTAAAACACCGCCAACATCCTGGGCGGTGCTTTTCAAAGAGCAGAATTTGCCAGATGGCAAATCGAACAAAGGGAGGGTTCAGGCTTATGATGGCGCAATCTATATTGCCGATGCTGCTCTTTACCTGATGGCAACGCAACCTGAACTTGGCATCAAAGACGTATATGAGCTGAATGAAACTCAATACCAGGCGGTTCTAGAGCTTCTTCGGAGGCAGCATCCACTCATTCATCGCTACTGGCACGACTATAACGTCCAGATGTCTGATTTCAAAAATGAAGGAGTTGTCGTATCTGGTGCCTGGCCATTCCAGGTAAATATGTTGCAGGCAGATAATCAACCTATTGCCTCCTCTATCCCAGTGGAAGGCGCTACGGGTTGGGCTGACACCACAATGTTGAGTGCTTCTGCAAAAAATCCGGTCTGTGCATACAAGTGGCTCGAATGGTCCCTTAATGACAAAGTTCAGGCACCACTGGCCGAGTGGTTCGGCGCCAATCCTGCTGTAGCTGATGCCTGCCAGGCCAAAGCACCAGGTGGGTCTGATTTTTGTGGCAGCAACGGTTTTGACAAGTTTTCTGAGATTCGATTCTGGAAGACGCCGCAATCAAAATGCTCATCTCAAAATCAATGTGTGCCGTATAGTCGTTGGACCCAGGACTATATTGCTATTATGGGCGGCCGTTAACAGAAATCCAATCGGTAGTGTAGTCACCTGCACTACCGATACCTCACCCTGCCATATGGTTCTCGCTTCTAACAATGAATCATTTTAGGAAATTCAAGTATGCCTACAGCTGTAGAACTTCAAGGTGTATCCCGTCTGTATGGAACTGTACGAGCCGTGGACCAGATATCGCTCACCATCAACGAAGGTGAGTTTTTTTCGATGCTCGGACCATCTGGATCCGGAAAAACAACGTGCCTCCGACTAATTGCGGGTTTCGAAGCGCCATCCTCCGGATCGATTGTGATCCATGGTGAAGACGCGAGCGGCATCCCGCCCTACAATCGCGACGTCAACACTGTCTTTCAGGACTATGCCCTTTTTCCGCACATGACCAACCAGGAAAATATAGAATACGGCCTGAAAATGAAGGGAGTTGCCAAAGCTGAGCGAATACGGCGGGCAAAAGATGCCCTGGCAATGGTCGAGCTTCCCGATTTCGGAGACCGTCGCCCAGCACAGCTTTCCGGTGGCCAGCGCCAGCGAATTGCCCTGGCTCGTGCCTTGGTCAATCGCCCACGCGTGTTGCTACTAGATGAGCCTCTTGGGGCGCTTGATTTAAAGCTCAGGGAACAAATGCAGATTGAGTTGAAAGCCCTGCAAAGAAGACTTGGAATCACCTTCATTTACGTAACCCACGATCAAGGAGAAGCGCTCTCGATGTCCGATCGGGTTGCGGTATTTAATGCTGGTCGAATAGAACAAGTTGATACGCCGCAAAACCTTTATAAACATCCTGCGACAATCTTTGTTGCAGGATTTGTCGGCACCACCAACATCGTCTACGGCAAACTTGCCCAGCAGATATCTGGTCAACCGAATCCCTTATCTATAAGGCCGGAACACATCCGCTTTGTCTCTGATGAATCACCTGACGACCACATCAAAATATCCGGTAAACTTGTGGATATCCAGTACTTCGGTGCCCACAATCGCTACGGGGTGCAAACTGAAGATGGGCAAATCTTCTCCGTGCAGCTACCGTGTACCAGTGGAAACGAAGGACTTCTGCCGAAGGTTGACGAACGGGTTATCTTAAGCTGGCCGTCTTCTGAAATGGCTTGCTTGCCTGATGAGGGGCGGGGATATGAATAAAGCACTTTCGCTCAGCGGTTTAAGCCGCAAAATCTCTTCGTTCTTCTATTTCCATGGTAATGTGTATCTTCTCTTGCTGCTCATTCCACCGTTACTCTGGTTTGGCATAGTTTATCTTGGTTCACTTTTTGCTCTCCTGGTGCAAAGTGTATATACCTTTGATGACTTCTCGATGACAATCTTGCCAGACTTGACCCTTCAAAATTACAAAAATCTCTTTGCTGCAGCCAATGCAGATATCGTCTTACGCACCTTAACAATGTCCGTCTGTGTCTCCATAGCCTGTGCTCTCATCGGGTTTCCCATTGCCTATTACATGGCCCGTTATGCACGGGGATGGCAGAAGGGCTTTTTTTATATTGCAGTGCTGTTGCCCATGTGGGCCAGCTATATCATCAAGGCGTATTCATGGACGGTCATCCTTGCAAAAGAAGGCGTCCTCTACTGGTTCATCAATCATCTCGGGCTTAGCTTCGCAATCGATTTCCTTCTCGCCATACCGGGTATCGGCGGCAATACTTTATCCACGTCTCACCTTGGCCGGTTTCTTGTTTTTACCTATATCTGGCTACCATTCATGATCTTGCCAATTCAAGCGTCAATCGAGCGAATTAACCCGAATTTACTTACAGCCTCGACAGATTTAGGAGCAAAGCCGAGTCAGACATTTTATACAGTATTATTGCCACTGGCTATCCCCGGTGTTGTCGCCGGCTCAATCTTCACGTTTTGCCTCACCTTCGGCGATTACATTATTCCAACCCTTATCGGTCCGTCAGGATTTTTTGTCGGCACGATGGTCTATACCCAACAAGGGGCAATTGGCAATATTCCGATGGCGGCTGCCTTCACAGTCGTGCCGATTATTGTGGTTGGTGCTTATCTCACTTTTGCAAAACGTATGGGAGCATTCAATGCACTCTGAACAGAACAGCCCATTTTGGCTCAGGTTGTTTGCTTTTGGCGGGATAGCATTTCTTCATTTCCCGATCATTATCATTACCATGTATGCCTTTAATACCGAAGAAAACGCCTTTAGTTTTCCGTTGAAAGGCTTCACTTTGAAATGGTTCACAGCAACATTCGCCCGTGAGGATGTGCTGGAGGCAATTGTGTTATCATTGAAGGTGGCAGCTACCTCCACAGTCATAGCCATGATACTTGGCACATTGGCGGCAGCGGCCCTTTACCGCCGCAATTTCTTTGGTCGGGAAACTATTACGCTGGCCTTTATTTTACCAATCGCCCTACCGGGCATCATAACTGGTATTGCCCTGCTGTCAGCGTTTAAGATGGCTGGTATTGATCTCAATTTCTGGACAATAGTCGCCGGCCATGCGACCTTCTGCGTGGTGATTATTTACAACAATGTTATAGCACGGTTTCGACGAACCTCACAAAGCCTGATAGAGGCCTCCATGGATCTGGGTGCGGATGGCTTTCAGACTTTTTTCCACATCGTCCTCCCCAATATCGCCACGGCTCTTCTGGCTGGAGGGGTTCTTGCTTTTGCTCTGTCGTTTGATGAGATTATCGTCACCACCTTCACAGCGGGAGCTGAACGTACTCTGCCGATCTGGCTGCTGAATCAGTTATCCCGCCCTCGTGATGTGCCCATCACCAACGTTGTTGCCCTGCTGGTAATGTTGGCAACCATGATTCCTATCCTAGGAGCGTATTATCTTACCCGCGGCACAGATTCTGTAGCCGGGAGTAGCAAGTAGATCAAAGGCGGAAAGACGACAACTCTGAGCCACTCAGGTTAGCTTCTGAAGTGCCAGTAAAAAAAACATCCGTCTCCATTAGAATCAGTTCATTCAGCCGTGAAGTTAAATCTATAAAGCAAAGGTTGAAGTACGTTTCTAAAAAAATAGCTGAGGAGAACTTTTTTTCAGGAGACGGATGAGTTGGGTTACATCAGCTTTTCTCGCAAAAGCTTTGTATTTCGTTGACACCTGCATTGCTATCAATACGTAACAATTCATAAAGATGATGTAAACCTAAGACGGCAACGCCCAGTGTCATAAGGCAAATCCCGATATAATAAAGGTTTGCTGCAATCGCCTTGCAACACATCAACGCAAAACTCATGGCGCATAGGCCCAAACCTAAAATCTGCGCTTTATTCATATATAGGCCAGCATACCTGACGCGATGCTCTTCATCACTGGCCGGATATTCAAACCACACTCTATTCCAGGCCAGAGCGAAAAGCACGGTGATAGTTGCCCCCCAGGCCATGTATACGGGAAACAGATACATCGACATGGGTAATGGCAAGATTGCAGGGATGGCTGCGGTGGCGGCAGCCGGAGGGTGATCCGCATCAAAAATCTGCATAAGGACCGCAGCAAAAAGAACCGCCAGGCCAAGTTTCAAAGAAACGGCAAAGTCCGTCCCGCCGGCAAGAAACTCTCCGGCCCAGACACCAGCCAGACCGCCTATTGAAGCAACAAAATGACCAACAATGACAGATTTTGGACGGGCGACACGTAAATAGACACAGGTGGAATTAATAAAACAGGTGGCAGCCAAGGGTGGAAAAAGCACGGCAATTCCAGTTGATTTTGATAAAACCCCTATGATTGTCAGCAAGAGGCCGCCTCCCAGGGACCCCCAAACGATACGTGACAGGGAGATAACACCGGGACGATAGACGTCTCGCTGAAACTCCCTGCGCCTGATGGAGCAAAGTCGAATGTGTACTGAATTCAGTTTCTTCTGCACGCTCTTTCCCCTGTCGAATCGATTTTGCCCAAGACGTCGGCCCAGATAAAACCCAAACCGACGTAACTCCACGCTTTCTATCTATTTCCAGCCGAGTTTTTTTCTTGCTTCCTTGAAATCCGAGATAATCATATTGGCCATCTTTACCGGATCTGGGTTTACATTCATGCACGAACCTAAAATCGCTCTCGTACCACCATACAAAAAGTCTTTTACTTTTTTAGATCCTTCAACTGGTGCATGGACACAGTGATACGAATCAAAGCCGAGCATGCGAAAAGCGAGCGCTGCCCCCACGCCTTTTTCATTCGACCATTCCGGAGTGACTTCGGCAAACGGCATGTCTTTGATCGGATGACCGACCAGTCCGGCAATTGTCGCAAAGGTACCTACTGCATGGGCATTATCGATACACTCGCCAAAATGCCATGCCGGGGGCATATTGGAACCAAGAAATTCCCTGAGACTGGTCCCGCATTTTTCCTGGCCCTTCACTGAACAGTAACCAAGTTTAGCCATAGGAAAGGCTGCGCAACCGTTGGTGAAAATAAGGATATTGTTTTTCAGCAGGATATCCGCAACATCGACAATGGCCTTTTCATATACAATTCTGGTGTTGGTACACCCGGCCATATTAATGATTCCGAGAATCCTTCCATCTTGAAGAGCATCTGCAATGGGTTGGACACTGCCACCGTAGTATTCGGTGAGATATTCGAGGCCGAATCCCACTTCCGCCTCAATTTCGTGGGAAGGTATATGCCTTTTTACATCCCGGCGGTTGGTAAAGCTCTTAATCGCCCGGGTGACAATTTTTTCTGCCAGCTCCGGCAGCTTGTTCAGATCGGAGAGATCCCGCTTATACCCAATATGTTCCGCACCAGGCAGTCTATTTGACTCGTTGGTGGTAACAACCACGGTCTTATAGCAGTCAGCAACATCCATAATTCCCGGGAAGACCTCCTGAATGTCGGCGAGCCAAAGATCGAGCGCGCCGGTTGCCACAACCAGTTCGGAGCCGTTGGCATTGGAGAGAGGAATAACACCGCCGAGACGGTACAGTGTTGACAGGCCGGAACAGCAGATTCCATAGAACTGAATTCCTTTAGCTCCTGCGTCCTCTGCCATTTTAACGAATGTCTCTGTCCTCGCTGCTTGTATGACTTCTGCGGCAAGCATAGGGGCATGGCCGTGAATGGCGATATTGACGTGATCATTTGTCAGCGCTCCGAGATTCGCCTTGGTGGTGCTGCGTCCTGGGACACCATAGAGGCAGTCGCCGGCGATGGAGCCACCCACGACACTATTCATGGAGAAGGTGAGGCCCAGCCGCAGGAATTGATCCATGGCTTTACGCCAGTCACCCTGGGTACCCACCGTAGTGGCATGCAAAGCCTCAAAGACCTCATGATAAGAACTGATGGGCATTATCCCCAGTTCCTCCCAGACTTTTTGCCGCTCAGGTGGGGCAATAGCACTCAGTGTCCGATGCGGACCGGGCACAGTGCGGCTCATATCTTCCAGCAGGATATCGGCAATCTCGCCAGCCAGTGTTTCAACTGTTTTACCTTCAGTTTCAAGGCCAAATGTCGCGGCAACGCCCATCACCTTTTCTTTACCGATGATAGGAAGATCGACTTCACCGGCTGCAGCTTTTTTGAGCGTCAGCATAACCTCGCGGGCACGTGCGCCATGGGCGGCAACGCCGCCTGCGGCCGCACGAACCATGTTACGGGCGACGATAAGGTCTGCATTGGCGCCACATGTTCCCCGAGGGGATTTTTCAGTAATTTTGCATGGTCCAAGCGAACAGACTTTACAGCAAATACCAGCAAGGCCAAAGGTACAATGCGGCTTCTGTTTGTCAAAACGGTCAAAGCAGTTTTCAAGGCCATTGCTCTCCATATAGGCAAGCATTTCCCGGACTGCAGGGTCGGGAGCCTGCTCCATGACATCTTTTTTGCTGGCGAAAGACTTCCGATACTCTTTGATCGCGGTCAGGTAATCGGTAAAACCGGTATCATGATGATGGTGGTGATGGTGATCGTGGTGATCGTGGGAATCATGAGAATGACGTGAATCTTCCATGGACGCTGCTCCTTTTTGGTTAGCATTTGAAGAAGGTTTTGAATACGGGGCAGTCCCGCACCAAAAGTCTCCCCCTCATTCCGAGACATAACCGGCCAGAGTCAGATTTTCCGCTGAAATGCAGTGTCACAGTTGCCGGCGATAGCCCGATAATTAAGTGATTACAAAAACGTCAACCACCGTAGAGCAAACATGATGCCAAACAAGAAGATCACGACTATTGCGCTGTATTTATGGGTTTTTTTTCACCTTACCACATCAAACGCACAACGGTATCTCGTTAAAAACGATATACCGTTGCAAAAACAACGTAATATCGTGTCGCTTTCCGGGATATCAGGCGACAATCGGCAGGCTTAGGAGTGAAATGAACGTCGAATAGAGAATGGCGAACCCGATACTTTCAGGATTGACCCGGTATTGCATAGCCAAAACAAAAGGCATGGCACCGCATGGGCCCGCTGCGGTGAGCATTAATGTGCCGCGCAAGACAGGCTGAAAGCCGTTTAAGCGGGAGACGAAAATCCAGACAATCACCGGAAAAACCACTATTTTGAGAAAAGTGATACAGAGAGCAGCGTGATCCGGCTTCTTGGCACAGGACGATGCCAAAATAATTCCTAAGCAGAAGAGAGAGGCAGGCGCTGCCGCCTTACCGACAAAAGAGGCATAGGTGTGTATTCCTTCATGGAGATGAATGCCGAGAAGATTGACCAGAAGACCAAAAGTTATTGCTATCAATACTGGATTGCACAGCAACCGTTTGACGATATTTAAAACAGATAGATGGCGATAATGGGCAATTTCCAGTCCTGTAATTATGCCGCCAAAAATCACCGAGGTATCAATGACAATTATCACAGTGATTAAGGCAACCGCCTCTCCACCATAGATAATTGCCGCAATGGGCAGGATAAAAAAGGCATGGTTGACAAAGCATGCCGTCATCCCGAGCAAAAGCGATTCGGCCAGGCTGCGCTTGAAAAAACAACGCGATAAGAGCGTTCCGAGAGTAAAAACCGTCAACTCGGAGAGAAAATAGAGAAGAGGAATTTTCCAGCCAATAATTGAAAAATCAGCTTCACAAACGAGATTGAAGATAAGGGCCGGCATCGCCGCATAAAAGACAAAGCTGTTGATCGCCTCAGCCGCAGAGACGTCGAACAACGAAAATCTGGCCAGGACAATTCCCACAAACATGATCGAAAAGATAGGGAAAATAGGGTTGAGAAATGTCTCAAGAATGATATGCATAAGATTTAAGTGTTGTATCGATGGGTTTCTTTGCTGAGGCTTGCCAATGCCGAGGAGGGGTAAAAGTCAGGTACGATCATCCCGTGCAGTAATCCGGCCGTCGGACCACTGCACGGGTTGTATTGTTCATCAATCTTTTTTCGCTTTGCGAAAAAGTATCAAAGGACAGTTCTTACATATGTCAGCGCCGGGAAAGCCGTCGCCGGGGCGAGTTATGGATGCGCTGCCCAGTTCTTCTTTGCGTTGGAGCAGTCTTTCGACAACATGTTCCAGATGATCTCCGGGAAGGATGAAATTAATCTCACCTCTCTCGGTTTTACCGGCATTGTAGGAACCGGAACAGGCTGGCAACATATTCGCCAGGTTTTCATTGTGAACGTAGACATTACCGCCGCAGGCAGAAGAGTTAATGGTAATGTTCGATTTCATCGGGTGTACACCGGACACGGCCATCCAATCCACGGCGAGATGGTAGGCCTGCATGTTGTCGCAATAGAAATGTACGGTATCGGCAAGAAACTTGGCATCACCCAGCGGTGCGACAGCAACCCCGATAAGCCCTTGCCCCAGGCGCGGTTTCGAAAGAATAGCTTTTTCTGCCCATTCATCGCCTGTCACATACTTACGATGGCTTTTAATTTCGTTTTCGTCGATATCTTTCCAGCCGAAGCAATATGCCGCATTGCTGCAGCCCAGACTCGCCTGTTCAGCATAGACAATCTGGCCTTTCATACGGGCGGCAATCTCCCATTGGCAAAACGTCATCGGTTTTACCGGTTCATAATACTCATGGTGTTGCTTGAAGTGTTCAACCTCTGTCGGGTTATAAAAGAATTTTACTGCAATGGGGAAGTGATAGAGCCTGAGTTCCTCCATTAAGGTGTGCTGCATTTCTTTGTAACTGAGAGCCATCGTTCTTTCCTTTTGTTAAGTTTTGGAATCCAGCCGAAAGGGTCTGGCTGAATAGATTTACTACGTTAGTCGCATGGCTCATTTAGCAAAAAACGTTCCTCTTGTTTTCTTCCTCTTTCACTTGTTGGTACGGATTGGCCTCTTTACTCCAGAACGAAAAACAGGGCACTAAGCTGTAAGGTGCTAAATATTACGATCTTTTTGGTCAATCGACAGGACGCCGCAGGTCCAATTTCTTTATTCTGGTTGCAAGCGTTGTTGGCCTGATACCGAGAAGCGCGGCTGCACCATCACTGCCATAAACCTTCCAGTTGCATTGCCTGAGCGCTGCACTGGTGTTTTGCCGTTGCAGATCAAGCATTTCTTTCTCGGACAGAACTGCTGCTGTTCTCTCAGCACCATCAGGCATAGCTGTCTGATAGAGTTCTTTGGTAATAAGGTTTACAGCCTTTGTCTCTGATGTTTCCGGAAACCGTAACCGTAGAGGGCCGGAATGGGCGTAAATGGCGGCCTGCTCGACAATATTTCGCAATTCGCGAACATTTCCGGGCCAGTCATAGCTTTGCAGTTGTGATAGTTGTTGCCCGGTAAATCGCTGTTCAGAACGATTCATATCTTTTAAGGCCATTTTCAGAAAGTGGTTGGCCAGGGGAATGATATCTTCCATGCGCTCTCTCAGCGGTGGAACTCTGATGGGAAAAACATTAAGGCGAAAGTAGAGGTCTTCACGGAATTGTTTTGCCTTCACCTCTTCCTGTAAATCCTTGTTCGTTGCCGCGATGATCCGGGCATCGGTCTTCCTCGTATGATTTTCGCCAACCCGCTCGTACTCCCTCTCCTGTAGCACACGAAGCAGTTTGCTCTGATGTTCCAGCGGGATTTCGCCAAGTTCATCAAGAAAAAGCGTTCCGCCGTCCGCCGCACCAAATCTGCCGATCCGGTCGCTGAGCGCCCCGGTAAACGATCCTTTGACATGACCAAAGAACTCACTTTCGAAGAGGTCTTTTGGGATTGAAGCGCAATTGACCTTGATCAGAGGTTTATCTCTGCGCAAACTGCGATGATGGATTTCCCGCGCCACAAGTTCCTTGCCTGTTCCCGATTCTCCAAGAATCAACACACTCGCATTAGTGGGTGCAACCACGTCAATTTGATTGAGAACCTGATGTAACAAAGCACTCTGACCGATAAAACCGCCCATGGAGGCCACATCGAAAAGCTCTTCTCTGAGATAGGTATTCTCCAGTTCCAGTTTATTTTTTAGCTGCTCAATCTCCTCAAAAGCCAAGGCATTTGCCAAGGCCGCTGCGGCATGATCAGCAATAACCCTGAGCACATTGAGGGAACCATGGGTCAGGCAGAGCTTTGTAAAGACCGCCAAAACCCCGAGGATCTTTCCCTGAAAAACCAGTGGCTGGCCAACAAAGCCTTGAATCTGTTCGCGATTTGCCCAGTCGACATCGGCGATCCATTTTGATTCTTTGCTAATCCGCTCCACAACAACCGGTTTACCCGTAGCGGCAATATGGCCGACTTTTCTGGCACCCAAAGGAAATCGGCTATACTGGCCGCGAATATTGTTCCATTGGATATTTGTATCGCTGTTTGATCGCCCGGCACTGGCCACCAGATGCAGGCAATTTCTGCGATCCCGGCACTCCGACTTAACCGGACAGGCATCACAGATATCACCTGGCCGTAAAACCCAGATCCTGGCAAGAGCAACGTTGGAGAACTCTGCAAGCCGGGCTACGACCACGTCAAACAGGTTATTTGTCGTTCGCTGCTTAGCCATATCCAAGAGGAGCTGGTGCACTGCCTCATTACTGAAAATAAACGACGTTTGATCAACCATATCATCCATAGGGTGACGTTGGAAAAAATAGAACTCATTAAGTAGAGGGGCCATCGATTCCCTACTATCCTCACCGCAGGATAAACGGTATTCCGTTGAAAGACAACTCAACATTCCGTTAAAAACGATATTACGTTGCTGCCTTTCATTCCTTATTGCCAAAATAGTGTCGTAGTTTTCCACCACTCTTTTACCTGCAATATATGTATTCAACGTGTTGGGTGGATTGAGACATACACAAGAGTGCGGCATGGTCCTTGCAAATAAAGGAGCAAGAGGATTTTTTCAAAAAAACCAACACCGCTTGAGCGGTTTCATTTTTATTCTTTTTGGAGGTTCACATCATGAGCAAAAACATGAGTCAGATTATTACCGACGAAGTTACTGGAATACAATTCATGCCAATAATGGGCGGTGATTTCAACATGGGAAGTCCCGCAACAGAAAAAGGCCGACAGCCAGAGGAAGGCCCACAACACAGAGTCCATATTGATGCCTTTCACCTGGCCTGTTTAGAGGTAACGCAGGAACAGTACATGAAAATAATGGGCGAAAACCCAAGTGATATTGTTGGCGAGAATTGCCCTGTCGATGGCGTAAGCTGGGAAGATGCTCAGGAATTTATAAAGAAATTGAACGCGATCAATAATACGCAGTACAGGTTGCCCAGTGAGGCGGAATGGGAATATGCCTGCCGTGCCAAGACCAGTACCCGCTTTTTTTTCGGGGATGACATCACCGTAGAACAAGTGAACTATGGCGGGAAAGTTTCATGCCGAAACTCTCCGGTAGGCATCCATCCTCCAAATGGATTTGGTCTTTACGATATGCATGGCAATGTCTTTGAGTGGTGCGAAGACTCCTGGCACAACAGCTATAAAGGTGCGCCAGAAGACGGTACCGCGTGGATAGATGAAAGCACCGTCGAAAAGGTCTATCGAGGTGGAGCATGGAATGCAAGTGCCCATTTCTGCCGATCAGCATTTCGTTACCATAGGCCAAAAACTTCTTCGTACTATAACATTGGTTTCCGCCTTGCATTTTGATACGGACAACGAACCATATGGAAGCCCTGAGCTTGTTTGGACTTCCATATGGTTTGTTTGTATTACAAAAACAAGCATTTTCAAACCGCCAATGGTCCCAGAATACCTTAACTTGCTTTGAATCACTCAAAGGCCGCAAAGCATGTAGCCTAGAATTGGCTGGCATTTGTTTTCGCAGCAGGGATAGAATTCTTTGTGGTGCTTGGTCGAAGATTTATTTTCCCTGCCAAAATAGAATTCGCTCAGGCCGAGAGGCGTCAGCCCGTTTTGGGCAGCGGCGTGGAGAAGTTTTGGGGCGCAGCAGTCGCCGGAACCGGTGGGAATGCCCCGGTCTTCATAAAAGACATTCAGGATGGAATGCTGATCACCTTTAAAGTTTTGCAGTTGGTACAAATCCAGAAAAACAGACATCATGGATTGCGAATATGTTCTGCGTTTTTTCTTTGAAAGAATGAGCGCTTTCAATGCCTCTCGCACCTGCCTGCGGCAATCTTTTTGGGCCGAACGACCACCAGAACGCATGGCTTCTTTAAACTTCAGTTGACACTGATCGGCTTTTTGTTTGCAGGATTCGATGTCGCCCGTCATCTGATCAATCGACGAGTCAATTTTTGACATAAACTGGTGATATCCGTCCAGGTCAAAGGTCGGTAAAACCCAGCCCTCTGCCTGCCAACGAGTGTTGAACTGGCCGGAAAATGCCCGAAGCACTACGATATTGCCGTCGGCATCGACACATTCCAATACACCAAACATCTGTCCGCCCCTTTTCCCCCAGAGGCAGTTTGTGGAAAATATTGGATCGGGTTCCGGGCTATGGAAGTCAATTCGTTTGTGCTGCTCGAGTTCTGCCATTAGCTCCAGCGCATATTTGCGGCCATTTCCCTCCGTCAGATAATGAACCTCATCACATGCGGTACAATACCCAAAACAGGTTGCGTCTTCGGGAAGAGCAGCAATCATGCGGTCTATCTCGGGACTCTTTTTCATAACAACATGATCGGGCATTAATAGTTAGAACAGAGGTTCTGAGTGAAATTCGAGAATCTCACCAGTCCGCGGGTGCGCAAAGGAAAGATAGCAGGCATGGAGTTTCAGCATTCCCGGACCAGTTCCGGTTCCGTAGAGCGGATCGCCGACAATCGGAATGCCGAGGCCATGTTCGGAAGCAGCGTGGACCCTGAGCTGATGCGTTCTTCCGGTTAGAGGTTTAAACTCGATTCGTGTTTGGCCATCTTTTACCAGGAGTTTTTTCCAGTGGGTGATGCCGACTTTGCCGTGAACCGGATCATAAATTTGATAAGGTCTGTTATTAATATCAAGGCGGAAAGGAAGCTCGATGATCCCCTCCTCGCCATCTAATTCGCCGTCAAGAATGGCGATATAGCGTTTACTCACCCCGCCATCTTGAAACTGGATAGAGATATGACGATGTGCCTCTTTGGTTCGTGCGACCACCAACAAGCCCGAAGTATCCATATCAAGGCGATGAACTGCCGGCTGTTCGATGCAGCCGGGATACTGAGCCTTCACCCGCTCGCTGACACAATCCAGGTTCTCCGGCCCACGTCCAGGAACTGAGAGAAGTCCACTTGACTTTACCACCACGACAAATTCGGGCTCTTCGTAAATTACATTCATTTCTTCCACAGAATATTTACTTTGCTAATTGCCCGAAGTAAAAGTCCGGCTATTTGGACTTGTCGGCGGCAGAGGTGGTGTTTTTTATGTATTGATCAAATGGCTCCAGCAGATTTGGAGCCTTGGTCATCTCCTGCGACAGTGCCTGTGCCGCAGCGATTATCTCAGGAGTCAAACCTTTGGTCAAGGCAATGTTACGCTTGGCATGGTTTTCAGGGGAATTGTCCATGGAAACGGAGAGCATGAGCAGCGCCAAAGCAGCGATTTTATCAGGTGGCACTCCCTGACCCCTTAAATAGAGCATCCCAAGATTGCCAATGGCAAGGCCATCGCCCTGCACTGCTGCCTTACGATACCAATGATTGGCCTCAGCGAAATTAACGTCACTGCCGCGACCATTTTCGTACAATACCGCTAAATTGTACTGCGCGTTGGAATTTCCCTGTAACGCTGCTTTTTGATACCAGGCAATCGCCTCTCGTTCGTCTTTGCTGACGCCAATACCTTGCTCATACATTAAGCCCAGGTTGAATTGGGAATCGGCGTGACCCTGCTCTGCTGCTGCACGAAATTCTTTGACAGCAAGCGGTATATTACCTTCTTCATAGGCAGCAACACCTTCCGTAAAACCCGCCAAAACGCTACTACTGCTCAAGATGCAAAAGAAAAAGGCAAAGAGGATGAACTGTTTCATAAGCTTAAAAGCACCACACCGCAGAAATCCAATCATCAAAGGTATCCCCCGTAGATAGAATTGGTAATGAGTCTCTCTCTGACATACCCAACTGGTCTTGGCGATTTACTTAAAATTTCGCCTCAATAAACTTTTCCACCGGCAAATGGGTATTCAATCCGGGTGATCTCACCGTCATATTTGTCAATCAACAGATTGGCCACGGTAACTGATGGAAAGCCCTCTTCGGATGAACAGTCTACCTGCAGATAGAGATCAGCGATAAGCGTATTCAGTTCCGGAAAGGCAGTCTTTTTGTCATCACCCAGCTTAACGCGACCATACGGTGGAATGTCAATAATAACGATGGCAGTATCCAGTGGAAGCTCAGGATTGGTTATGGTTTTCATAAAACCCTCTGTTTTTAAGATCGATTTGCGAAGGTTTCATTGTAATCCATTCCAGCGATAAAACCTAATCTCAGACGAAAATTATTCTCATGGTATTCAATTATAGTGTTATTTCATGGGAATAAAAAGTGAGTTAGCAAAACGGCTGATGAACGAGACGTAGGTTCTCAATCCAACTGCTATTGCCTTTCTTGGTAATTCAGCAGCAACAGATTTGTTGCAGCAAGCCCGACACCTCATCGCTGCAACAAAACATGCAACCTCCCCTTTTCATTCATCTTATATCGACTGCATCTTATATGTTGCACAAAGGACTATTCTTCTGCCCCCCTTCTCTTTACAGAAATGTGAGGTGACCTGGCCAGCAGCCTGACTCTCTTCCTCTCAGCCATCCTCAGATGTGCAACATAATAGTTGCGCATGCTCATAAGGACTAAATCGTATTCCCCTTAATGACTTGAATATTGGCCAGAAAGCACCCCAGTAACCAACTGTAATAAATCACTTTTTCAAATTTATTTCAACCCTGCCTCATTGACGGGCATAGAAGGTGCAATAAAGCAGATAATGAAATCCAATACTTACATACAAGCCATTGGCCTTATAGTTCTTCTCGTACTCGGCCAGACCGAGAGCGCATGGGCACTCCAGTCGCATGGTGCGCCGGAGGGGATCTATGTTCACCAGATGGCTCACCTCCTTTTCATGGGCGCCCTGGCCTATCTCTACTGGCATACCCGGAGGTCCCCAGTTTTTGCGAGCAAGGGCTGGAAATATCTACAACTCTTCTGCATACTTCTGTTTTGCTGGAACCTGCTGGCCTTTGCCGGCCACGAAGCATTTGAGCATCTCTCCCCCAGCGACTTTATTGATAAAAATAGCTGGAATGAACAAATAGCGGCGCCCCTATCCTTTATCAAAGTGCTCTATTTCATCACCAAAATGGATCATTTCCTCAATGTACCTGCCCTGCTCGCCCTGGTGATCAGCCTGAGAACTTTTTATCTGGAAGTGCTTGCGGAGGAAAAAATATGAATGGCCTCCCTCTGCTCCCAGCGGTCACTGTCGAATTTTTCGGTTCCGGTTTAGCCATTTTGCTTTCCTTCATGGCATTCTGGTTCGCCTGGTTGCTCGTCAGGCTGCGACCGAACAATTTTATCTGGGGTTTTCTTTTCTATTTTTGCATCGCCATGACGGCTTTTTCTCTGTCACGGGGTGTGGGCCATATAATCCGTATTATTCTGGTTTACAGCGACCATAGCGAATTATGGAAACGACTCTCTCCTTTTTCTGGCGGCTTCAATACCATGTTGATGATTTCCGTCGCGGCGGTAACAATTTACTACCACAAGGGTCTTGAGGCCTACAAAGCCATCCGGGACAAGGCCGAAAAACTGACGGAAGCAAATACCAAACTGGCCACAAGTGCCGGACAGCTCCAGCAACTCAACACCCACCTCGAAGAAATGGTGGACGAACGAACCCGGAACCTTTCTGAATCAGAGAAGAAATTTCGGACCTTTTTCGAGAACTCCAAAGACATCATTTATTTTTGCGACATTACGGCAACATCACCAACATCAATACCAGCGGAACACGACTTTTGGGCTTTGACACACCACATAACTTAGTCAATTTCCATGAGCTCTTTAATAATAGTGATGATCTTGATCGGTATTTAACCGAATTGCGCGAGAATGGCTTTATCAGTGATCTGGATATGGAATGTACCGGCAAAGACGGCACAACCCGCCATATTCTTCTCTCTGCCAACGCGCTCTACGACCAGAATGGCGATATAATCGGCTGCGAAGGTATCGGCAAGGATATGACCCGGCTCAAAACCATTACCGAACAACTTATCAACCATGAGAAGATGGCCTCTGTCGGCCAGATTGCCGCAGGCGTCGCCCATGAAATCAATACTCCACTCGGCATAATCCTTGGCTATACCCAACTTATGCAGGATGATTTCGGGCCGGAGTCGGAGACATCCGCCAGTCTCCAGGTGATAGAGCGGCAGACCAAGGCCTGTCGCCGCATTGTTGCCGACCTGCTCAAATTCTCCCGCCAGGCCGAAAGCGTTAAGGCACCCATCGACCTGAACAAAACCATCGAAGAAGTTCTCTCGGTCACCGAGCACAGCCTGAATATCAACCGGATTAAGGTTGTGCGCCGCTTCGCCCCTGAGCTGCCTCTTATCTACGGCGATACCGAAAAACTCCATCAGGTGTTTATCAACCTCTTCAACAATGCTCAATATGCCATGCCGGAAGGTGGTGAGATCAGTATCCAGACAAGCAAAAATCAAGAGCAGGTACTGGTCTCTGTCCAGGACAACGGCACTGGCATTGCCGATACCATCAAGAGCAAGATATTTGACCCTTTCTTCACCACCAAAGAGGTCGGCAAAGGCACCGGTCTCGGTTTGTCAGTTACCTATGGCATCGTTCAGGAACATGGCGGAACCATTGCCGTCGAGAGCCCGGTAATTGATCCAACAAGCCGCAAACAGTCACAGGGAACAGCCTTTCACATCCGCTTTCCGGCGACCGAAACAGAAAACATTACAACCGAGGAGCACCTGCAATATGGCTGAAATACTGGTATTAGACGATGTACTGGATGCAGTTATTCTGGTCAAAAAAATACTCACCAAACAGGGTCACACTGTCCACACCTTCACTGAGGAAGAAGAGGCCATTGGTTACGCAGGCAAGAATCACATCGACCTGGCCATCCTCGACATCAAACTCAAAAAGATGAGTGGTATCAAGGTATTGGAACAATTGAAACGCCAGAACCAAGAGATGAAGGTCATCATGCTCACCGGCTACCCAACCATTGAAACCGCGCGGGAAGCAATTGAACTTGGCGCCGGGGAATATTGTGTAAAACCGATTGATAAAACTGAATTGGAAGAAAAGGTGGCAGAAGTACTAGCCCGCTAAACAAGAAGAACAAAAACCGAGGAGATTTGCATGAAAAAATCAGTCTACTCCATTTGTGGCATGTGCACAGTTCGCTGCCCCATTCGCGTGGAGTCCGAAGACAACAAGATCACCTGGATCGAAGGGAATCCCCATCTGCTTGGCGGTGCCCTGTGTGCCAAAGGTACGGCAGGACAAGCCTTACTGGAAGACACTGAGCGACCACAGCAGCCCCTGATCAGAGTTGGCGCCCGTGGCGCCGGCCGCTGGCGGGAAGCCAGCTGGGACGAAGCCCTCGATTACGTTGCCGATAAAATGACGGCCATCAAAAAACAGTATGGTCCGGAGTCGGCGGTTCTTTCTTCCCGCGGTGGTCCATGGCAGGCAATGTACAAAGCTTTTATTCACGCCTTTGGTTCGCCCAACTACACTAATCATGACTGCACCTGTGGCCGCAACACCCACCACGCCAGCCTCTCTATCAACGGTGTCGGACGAAAGGATTTTGCCTACGATATAAAAAATGCCAAACATCTGGT